>JAZRCB010000015.1:0-57885 GCA_045635365.1 Candidatus Onthomorpha sp. | reverse complement strand
AGATGTCGTAAAAGATGTCGTAAAGGAACTTACAGAACGACAACAGGTTATACTTAATCTCATCAAAGAGAACCCTTCATTAAGTGCTAATGAAATGTCGCAAAAGACCGGAATGACATCTAGAACTATTCAAAGAGATTTGGCGCTCCTCCACGAAAAAGGAATACTATATCGTGAAGGTGGCCGTAAAGATGGCCGTTGGATAGTAAATTGAGTGTTCAACATTGGCTGCCAATATTTTGTCAACAGATAAACAAAGATTATATGAATATAAATGAAATAGATATCCTGTTTAAGCAATATGGATATGAATTAAAAGAGCAAAACGATTCTTATAGAATTTATCTTTTACACCAAGGAATGTATTTTGGTGCGGAAATTCTCATGTTGGATGAAACAGACTCTAATGAACTACAGAAGAGATATTCTAAGTTAGGGTATTCAACAAAGGTACAGCACTTCTCTGATATAAATCAAGCAGAAGATTATCTATTTAAAGGCTTTTTTAAGACCGAATTCACAACACTTTCTATCCAACGACGATATGAAGAATTTTCACAAAAACAAATAAAGCATTATGCTAATCCGGATATCAAATATGAATATATTGACGTACCATTTGTTATGTATTCAGAAAATGATGATGAAGGGAATGAGGGGGCTCATATTATTGACTCTATAAATAATTTCATTAATAAACCCGGTGCACAGCTAATTATTGTTGAAGCTGCTGCTGGTTTTGGTAAGACATGCACCGCTTTTGAATTATACAACTCGTTTCAACGATTTAGTGAAAAGGCAAAACCTTTGTTCACTGAATTGTCAAGGAATCGAGAAGCAAAGCTATTTAAGTATGTACTATTATCTGAAATAGACAACGAGTACAAATCAACTATTAGCAATGATTTAGTCATATATAACATTCGTAAAGGACGTATACCATTAATTATAGACGGTTTTGATGAGCTATTATCAAAAGATATAGACCCTGGTAAAGTTGGTATGTTAAATGAATTTGAACAAGTTGAAACCATGTTATCAACCATTGGAGATTTACTAACAGAAAACGCTAAAATAATATTGACATCTCGACGTACAGCCATTTTTGCTGGCACAGAATTTTCTGAATGGGTAGAGTCTTACAATGGAAATTTCAATGTTGTACGTTTTCAAATTGACAAACCCAATATAAAACAGTGGTTAAAACCAGAAAGATATGAAATAATAAATTCCAACAATGTTCCTTTAGAGCATATCTCAAATCCTGTATTATTAACATATTTGAGAAATGTTCCAGAAAGTGATTTTATTGACTTAATTAATCAACCAGAAAGTATTACTGAAAAATATTTTGAGTATTTATTAAGGCGTGAGCAAGAAAGACAAGGATTGATAATACCTTATGAAGATCAGTTAGCAATTTTTGAAAACCTAGCAAAAATGTTTCTGGAATTTAATATAACAGGAGACACAAGGAGCTTTATTAAGGAACTTATTATAGAATACAACAAATCTAAACTTCTATACTATAGAGAATTAACCCCAACAAAACAAACCATAGAAGAATTGGCAGATACACTTACAAACCATGCTCTATTAGACAGAATTAACAATAATGATTACGTGGGTTTTGTAAATGAATTTGTTTTTGGATATTTATTAGGGAAAGCTATTGTTAAGGACAATTCTTCTTTTTTACAAAAATACACAATACTTCCAGAAGATTTGTTAGAACTTGCTATTTTAGCATTTCGCTATTCAGATATAGAAGATCGCAATAAATTATGGGAAAAGTTATCTGTCTATAAACGCAGAATGTCCATAGAACACTCTTTATTACTTGACAGTACCTTAAAGAATGCTATTTATAATGAATTCAATAATATCGGAATTAATTCATTAAATTTTGACGGCGTGATATTTTCGAAAGATATATGCAAATTTACAGACGTATCCTTTGTTGATGTCGTTTTCGAAAAATGTAAATTTGACCTTAACGCATTTCATAAAGTTACATTTACTGGTTGCAAGTTCAAAAACTGCAATATTGACGGAGATAAAACCAACATTGCAGAACACCATATTCATTGCTATGGATGCGAAGATTATTCAAGTAATTTTATTGAATTATTTGAGGCTAAATCCCATTTCTATGTCTCTGAAGTAAAACAACAAGAAACAGAAATGCAAATTTTAAACAAATATTTTAAAGTTGATGGAAAATCAACAAAAATGAGGTACATATCATATCTAAAATCAGAATTTGACCCTGCAAGAATTGATGAAATGTTTCAGACCTTTAACAAACTGAAAAAACAAGGATATATTAATACCAGAGGAAACAACTCTTTCATTACTCAAACAGGTATAAATTATTATCACAAAAATTGTAAATTATGAGTGCAGCAGAACTTATCATAAAAGAAATAGAAAATAGACTCAAAGATAATCTATCTCATTGTGGGTTTATGTTCCATATTTTCTCTCGCGTTAAAAGTACGGAATCCATAAATATTAAACTTAGCAAAAAAGCAGAATTATATAGACAAGAAGGTAAGAAAATGCAAGATTTTCTAGCTCTTCGTATAACACTTTATTTTAGTGATGATGTTGAAATCGTTCATCAGCATTTGAAAAGCATGCCCAATTTCCTAGATGAATCCGTTGATACTGCAGAAGTTGACAGATTCTGTCCAAAGCGACTTAATTTAATTCTTCGTGTTCCTGAAAAATTTAAGAAAGAAATGAATCTCGCAATTTCTCAAACAGAATACAAAGATTTAATTGATGATACCTATGAAATTCAGATTAGAACAATTTTATCAGAAGGATGGCATGAAGTAGAACATGATTTACGATATAAATGTAAAGAAGAGTGGGAGGATTTTAATGAAGAGTCTAGATTGTTAAATGGTATTTATGCAACATTAGAAAGCGCAGAATGGTCTATGCTAACCTTATTTGATAGATTGGCATACTCTCATTACAAAAAAGAAAACTGGAATTGTATGATGCGTAATAAAATGCGAATTAGATTTGCAGACAAGTCACTTTCTGAAGAAACTATAAATTACTTAAATGATAACAAAACTGTTGCTAAAAGTCTATTTAGAGTTAATAGATCTAAAGTAATGAAATTAATGATGGAAAAAGGATTCCGTTTTCCTCTCACTTACGATACTATGTTACATCTATTAAATCATTTAGATGTGAGTGATGAAAAACTTGCTCTACTAGCAGATAAAGCATTACAAGATGAATTTAAACATTTATTTTAAACGAGTACAGCTAATGGAGTTAACTATGCTTTAATAGTTGCATTTTAGACACCTCATGAATATGACAGGATTATACCACTGCACCGATTTTGAGAGTCTTTTAAATATCTTAAATTCACAAGCGTTTTGGCCATCTTATTGTTATGAGAGAGCTGAATATCTAGAGATTCCAGAGGATTTTGCTTTTGCAATGGTATGCTTTGCTGATCTTTTAGATGTTGAAATTAAACCACATTTAATAAAATATCTGTCAAGGACTGCTCTTGCATATTAATAAGGAATGGGCCAAGAAAAACGGTCTTTCAAATGTAATATACTATAATAAAATATCTGTTGTAGCTGCATTGTTCAGAAACATTATTAAAGAGATTATAAAACGTACTAACCCCAAGAAAGATGAATTATCCAATGAAATAAGATTCACTAGTTTGATGATGGCATATTTCAAGCAATATGAAGGATACTATTGGAATGATAAAAAATCTCGATGGCCTGAGCAAAAGTCACTATTTTATACAGAACGAGAATGGCGATATATACCTATAGTTCAGAACTATGAAGCGTTTTATTTAAGTCCTAATGAATTTTTAGATAGAACTTTCCGCCAAATGAAACGAAAAGAGCTTATTGAACATGGATATATATTAAAATTCGTTTGGAACGACATTGAGCATATTGGTGTACACAGTTTTAAGCAATGGATAATAACTTGTAACTATTTAACAAGTAAGCTCCATTATAATATAATAGAAGTAATTAAAAAGGTAAAAGTCATATTTTAAAGCAATTAAATATACTTGAAAACATCATAGAGATAACATCCAAGATGCTTTTGATGAATTTTAGAAACCATATTTGTATCATAAAGTGTTTATCTATTTGATATTCAGGCGTGTTTATTTTTGAGGAAGTGAAATAGTTTGATAAAACAATAAATAAAATACTAAATACACGCAATAGTTTAATCCCTATTGCGTGTATTTATTTTATGCGAAAAAAACAAAGAAAAAATTTTAAAATTCTTTATTCGCCTTTTCTGTATTCGGAAATAATGTCTTCTATTGTTTGTGCATCGCTTAGTTTGTAGTCGCCTATTCTTGTACGGCAAAGGGCTGTTAGGTAGGCTCCTGAATTTAGATAACTGCCAAAGTCTCTTGCGATGCTTCTTATGTAGGTTCCTTTTGAGCAAACTATTCTAAAATCAACCTCTGGCATAGCAATGCGTGTGATTTCAAATTCTTTGATTGTGATTTTTCTTGATTTCAACTCTACATCTTTGTTTTCTCTTGCAAAGGCATAGGCTCTAACTCCGTTTACTTTCAGTGCAGAAAACACAGGAGGGATTTGTTCTTGTTCTCCTAAGAAATTCTTTGCCGCTTTGTAAATATCTTCTTCTGTTATATGCTCAGTAGGGTAGTAGTTGTCAATTTCTTTTTCTTTATCAAAACATGGAGTTGTTGCACCAAGGTAAAAAGTTCCTGTGTATTCTTTTTCTTGGGCTTGATACTCCTCAATCTTTTTTGTGTATTTACCAACGCAAAGTATAAGTAAACCTGTCGCTAACGGGTCTAGTGTTCCTGCGTGTCCTATCTTTACTTTCTTTAAATCGTAATAGTGTTTTAGTAAGTATTTAACCTTATTGACTGCTTGAAAAGAAGTCCATTCGTATGGTTTGTTTAGAAGAATTACTCCTCCTTTTTCTAAATCTACCATTATGCTACAGAAAGATTTACACCACAAAGCATAAGAACAATTATTAGTGAACCTATAATTATTCTATAATAACCAAATGCTTTGAATCCGTGTTTTGTTAAGAAACTTATAAAGAATTTAATTGCAAGTATTGCAACTATGAATGCAACAACATTACCTACAATCAAAGGAACTAAGTTGTCTGTTAGCATTTGCACTCCACTCGGTTCCAATAAGGCTTGTAGGAGTTTGTATCCTGAGGCTGCAAGCATAGTAGGAACAGCCAAGAAGAAAGAAAACTCTGCTGCTGTTTCTCTTGAAAGCTTTTGTGTCATACCTCCAACTATTGTTGCCATTGAGCGGCTGACTCCCGGTATCATTGCAATACATTGAGCAAGTCCTATAAGAAAACTCTTTTTGTAAGTTATAGTCTGATTTTCTGCAGGTTTGTTAAACCATTTATCTACAAAGAGCATAAATACTCCTCCTATGATTAACATGATGGAAACAACCCATACGTTTTCTAAAACTGCATCTATGTAATCTCCTGCAAGAAATCCTATGATTGCGGCAGGAAGAAAAGCCACCAAGAGCTTCCAATAGAAATTCATAGTTTGGAAAAATCTTTTCCAATAGATAACAAGTACAGAAAGAATAGCACCAAATTGAATGCAGATTGTAAATAATTTTACGAAATCTGTACTTTCCATTCCAAGTACACCTTGTGTGATTATCATGTGCCCTGTTGAAGACACGGGAAGAAACTCTGTAAGTCCTTCTACTATGGCTATAATGATTGCTTGAAAGATTTCCATTTCCTATTCTTTGGATTTTTTCATTATTGCATACACCTCTATAACTAATCCTCCAACGATAAGCAATGGAGCGATTAATAAGCGTCTTGTGTTGAAAAGAGCATAGTTAAATTTGTCTGGATCATCGCTTCCTCCTCCTGAAAGCAAGATGTAACCTAATATGATAACTGCTACTCCTATTATCATCCAAATATAGTTTTGCTTTCCGAAAGCAAAGTTTTGTTGTTCTTCAGAATTATTTTTCATTTTCTTTGTTTATTCGTAAAGTTTATGACTTTTTAAATTCATACTTCTTCTAATAGAATTGCTTGTAAATATTAGGGTAAGAAGAGTTCCTAATATTATTATTGCAGCTCCAATTATTATGTAAACTTTTATGTGTTCTAAAATATTAAGTCCTGAAATGCTTGAATAAGCCCAGAATAATACACCTGCTAAAAGTACGTCTGCAATTATACTTCCACTCAATCCAAGTGTAAATCCTTTTGCAATGAAAGGACGTCTTATGAAACTTGGTTTTGCACCAACTAATTCCATTGAACGTATTTGCAATCTTTTGTTTCTTATTGATAGGCGTATTGTGTGGTTAATCAAAGTAATAGCGATAAACAATAAGCATAGGAATAACACAAATATAAATGCACTTATATTATAAATTATGTCGTTTATATCAGTTATTAAATCGTGTCTGTAATCCACAACGTCAACAATGTCTTTTGACTCTACGTTTAAGATAAACTGTCTAATTTCAGAAATGTTTAATGATTGTGCTTTAAGGTTTACCTCTATTGAAGGTTGATAAGGGTTTACGCTATCTAAAACTACTAAGTGATTGTCGCCCATTATTTTATTCATCATTTGAGCGGCTTCTTCTGGAGAAACAAATTTAGTAGATTTTACTTTTGAATTTTGTTTTATTTCTTGTTCTAAATTAGCTGCCTCTTCTGCTGTTGTTCCTGAATTCAAATATACAGTAAATGAAACTTGTTCTTTTATTTCATTTGAAACGCTATAAGCATGATAAATGAAAAGAAATATAAAACCAAGTAGGAACATTACTAATGAAATGCTTAATGTAGTTGAAAAACTCGCACTCCATAAACCGTGAGATTTGTTGTTATGATTATTGCTCATTGTTTTATTTCGTATTTTGTGGCAAAAATACATAAAAAGACTGAAATAAACTCAAAAATACTTATTTTTGTAACTTGAAAACAACTTAATACTCATTTTATGCTTGAGGTTTATGTAGAAAAATTTGGAGGTGCTTCAGTTAATAGCGCTTCTGCTGTTAGAAATGTCATTTCTATTTTACAAAGAGAAGAAAAACTTAAAATAGTTGTAGTCTCTGCAATGGGTAAAACAACAAATTCTTTAGAGAAAATAGTAGATTTGTGGCATCGTTACAACAAATTCAATGAAGAAGAGTTCTTGTTGAGCAAAAATTATCATAAGTCAATAATTCAAGACTTGTTTGAAAATAATGCTTGCATAGATATTGCTCTCAATATGTTAGAGAGTATTTTTGATGAACTAAAACAAGTTCTTTTTGGATTAAATCCTAATGATTATGATTTCCTTTACGATAAAATAGTTTCCTATGGTGAAAGGCTTTCTACAGCAATAATTTCACTATATATGACAAGCCTAGATTTGAATCATAGACTTGTCCCTGCTCAAGAATTAATAAAAACAGACAATTCCTATAGGGGAGCTCAAGTAGATTGGAAACAAACAGAAAAAGCAGTAGAAGAAAAGTTTAAAAGCTTGTTTTTAGAAACCGATTTGATAATTACACAAGGATTTTTGGGTTCTACGCGTGAGGGATATACAACTACGCTTGGTAGAGAGGGCTCTGACTACTCTGCAGCAATACTTGCTTATTGTACAAACGCAAATTCTTTAACAATATGGAAAGATGTTGATGGGCTTATGTCAGCTGACCCAAAGCGAATGCCTAATGCACAAAAGTTAGAAACAGTTCCTTATCGTGAAGCAATAGAATTGTCTTATTATGGAGCCTCTGTAATTCACCCAAAGACGATAAAACCTCTTGAAAATAAGTCTATTCCTCTTTATGTGAAGTCTTTTGTTGATGTAAACAAAC
Source organism: Candidatus Onthomorpha sp. (assembly GCA_045635365.1). GTDB lineage: Bacteria > Bacteroidota > Bacteroidia > Bacteroidales > P3 > Onthomorpha. Next base: position 49,993 of record JAZRCB010000015.1, on the reverse strand, counting down.
AAGGAAGCGTAATCACTCATTGCGATGAAGTAAAACCATTAGTCCCAAATTACATCTTCAAAGATAAACAAACACTTCTTTCAGTTTCTGCAAAGGATTTCTCTTTCATTGCAGAGGATAACTTAGCTAACATATTTTCGGAACTATCTTATTTTGGTGTAAAGGTAAATTTAATTCAAAACTCTGCATTAACATTCTCTGTTTGTTTTGAACAAAATGACTATATCTTACCACGATTGATAGAAAGACTGCAACAATCTTATAATGTTAAATATAATAATGACTTACAACTTATTACGATAAGACATTACAACGAAGAATCTATAGCAAATATCAATAAAAAAGGCAGAATCCTTATAGAACAAAAAAATAGAGTGACTCTGCAATGTCTAATAGAACCTAACGCAGAATAAAATCAAGAATAAATTTACTGAAACGAAGAATTAAAAAATTGTTTCTTCGTTTCAGTTTTCTAAAGCTTTGTTTTAATTTATAGGTTTATTGCTTTTTCTAAGAAATGATAAAGAGAAGGATAAATTTTGTTTTTATTCATAGCAATAGCCTCTTTACTCAACCATTCCACTCTCTCTATGCCCTCTTCCAATTGAGGAATTAATTTTTCATTACTATCAGCAAGCATATTATACCAATGAGTAACCTTTAATTCTCTTTTTCCATCTCTCATGTAAGTATGATATGTAATATCTAACTTATCTTTTAGAGTGATGTTTTCCAAGCCTGTTTCTTCTTGAACCTCTCTTACAGCAGTCAATTCAATATCTTCACCCTCTTCTTGATGTCCTTTAGGCAAATCCCAGTGTTTATTTCTGTAAATAAACAAGTATTCATCCTTATTATTTTTGACTAAACCACCAGCGGCAGGAACAAAAATTAGCTTTTCTATGATTTTTTTGAAAGCATATTCAAAATCTACATCATTTTTAATGACAATTAAGATGTTTTTTCTGTAACTATCGCTGAAAAAAGGTGCAAAATTCATAGAGTTTATGCTTGATTTATCACACTCTATTACTTCCCTTTGAGGGAAGTTTTTTTTGTCAAAACAATCATTTATTATACAAATGTTGTTGTGTTTGTTGAAAATGTCGTATCTTTGCATTATGATTATGAATAAAGAGACAGCCATACAAGCAGCCCGATTTTTATTGCAAATTAAAGCAATAAAATTGAATAATGAAAATCCTTTCACATGGGCATCGGGCAGAAAGAGCCCAATTTATTGCGATAACAGGGTAACTTTATCACACCCTGAGATAAGAACATTTCTTCGTCAACAATTCGTAGCTATTGTAAATGAGTTATTTGCAGACGTAGATGTAATTGCAGGAGTTGCAACAGGAGGAATTCCACAAGGAGTTTTAGTTGCACAAGATTTAGGAAAACCTTTTGTTTATGTTCGTCCAAGCGAAAAGGCTCACGGATTACAAAATAAGATAGAAGGAGACATAAAAGAAGGACAAACTGTTGTAGTTATTGAAGACTTAGTTTCAACAGGTAAGAGCAGTTTACAAGCAGTTGAAGCATTAAGAGCAAGCGGTTGCCAAGTAAAAGGAATGGCAGCAATATTCACATACAATTTGGAAGTTGCTCAAAAAGCCTTTGAAGAAGCAGGAGTAAAATTAAGCACAATTACAGATTATCACACTCTAATAGAGTTAGCAGCAGAAGAAAACTTCATCAGAACAGATGAATTAGATTCTTTGTCAGAATGGAGAAAGAATCCAGAAGCATGGAGTGAGAAAAGAATTAACGGATAAATTAATTGTTTTTGATTATAATAGTAGGCGTTATATAAGGAATAACGCCTTTTTTATATTAAAAAAGATATGGTAAAGATAGAAAGTAAAAAAGTAGAAATAAAAAGAAATGTGGAGTTTGTGTATGAGTATTTATCAGATTTCACACACTTTTCTATGGTAGCAAACGATAAAATAGAAAACTTTAAAGCTACACAAGACAAATGTTCATTCACAATTAAAGGAATGACAGATATGGGATTGAAAATTATCTCAAGAATGCCTAACGAATCAATCACCATAACAAACGACACAGATATCCCAAGTTCAATGCCTTTAAACTTTCTAATAATTTTTCAATTTGAGAAAGTAGAACCATACGTTTCAAGAGTTCTTGTAAAAATGGAACTTGACGCTAATCCAATGATTGCAATGATGGTAAAGAAACCATTAGAAAAATTTGTTAATTCATTGGCTGACGGAATGAAAATGGCAATGGAGACAATGATTTAAGATGAAAAGATTTCTCATTTTATTCTTCCTTTTAATTGCAACAAGCATTACTTATTCTCAAAAGAACTTTATTGAGGATTATGATGTGTGCGCAGAGGAAGTAAGTGAGGAAGCAAAAAAACAATTCAATAAAGCATACTCATATTACAAAGACGGTAAATCCGAAAAAAGCTTTGTAATATTACGAGAACTTGTAGAAGCAGAGCCAGACTTTGCAAGCCCTCATTTCTTACTAGGAATGATAGGAGTGAAAAGGGATAATACAAAAATGATAGAAAAGTATTTCCCTTTAGTTGTTGAGCTTTGTCCTGAATTTTCCCACCCACTTTTGTTTTATTATTTAGGAATGATAGAATATTCCTATGAACGTTACGACAAATCAGTCGTTCAATTTGAGAAATTCTTAAATGAAACTATGCATGACAACAAATATTCTCAAATGCAACTAACTGCTATAAATTATATCAAATGGAGCGAATTTTTAAGTGAAGGAGAGAAAAATCAATATCCATTTCTTCCAAATAAAATAGGGAATGTATCAACCGAACAAGACGAATCAAAACCCTTTATATCCTTAGATGAAAACACTGTTTTGTTTGTAAGAAAAATAAAACAACGTTCTAAAAACGAAGAAAGCTTTTATCAACAAACATCTTTTATCACAAAAGATGTATTGTGTCAAGCCAATAAAGAATTCAATGAAGACTTGGGACAATGGGAATATGACGAAGGCTTTCCAATAAGTGAATTAGAAAACATCTTGCATAAACCCACTAAAGTATCTCTTACTGCCGACAATAAACTAATGTATTTTTCATCAATGGACAAGGCAAGTGGTAAATATCAAATTTACTCTTCAAAAAATGTAGACGGAGTATGGACAGAGCCCGAAAACATTGGCAATATAGTAAATCAAACAACAGCCAATCAAATAGAACCTTTCATATCAGCAGATGGCAATACACTTTATTTTGTATCTGATAGGACAGGAGGGCAAGGAGGATATGATATTTGGGTTACGCATAAGAGTAAAAACGGATCTTGGCTCAAACCTACAAACGCAGGAAAGAGAATAAATACACCTTTAGATGAATATTCCCCTTGTCTTTATCCCGATAACGAAAGCTTTTATTTTGCCTCAAATGGTTGGAAAGGCTTTGGACAATGCGATTTGTTTTATATCAATTTGCAAGATATAAACATGAAAGAGCCACACAACATAGGACAAAGCATAAATTCAGAAAAAAATGAAAACGAAATAGCTTTGCAAAAAGATGGTAAAACAGCCTATCGCACCGAATTTGATAGCATTAAAAGAAACTACAATATAGTTACATACGAATTGCCCGAAAAATGCAGAGCTTCCGAAATACATTTATTAAACCTTCAAATAGTAGACAAGGAGATTCCTGCATATAACTGCAAAATAGATGTATATAATTTGACAGATAACACAAATATTAGCTACTATACAGCCTTTGACAGCGAGAGAACTTGTCTTGCTTTAAAACCTTATGATAAATATCTTATCAAAATAGAAAAACCATCATACGCATTCTCTTGCACAGCCTTGAATTCTCCAAAAGATATAGAAACAATGTCAATAGAAATTAAGGTTTTACAAAGTGGAGAAGTCTATACATTGCAAAACAACAAGATGTTTCTTGATGAATTTGTGCAATACCTAAAAGAAAACGCACGTTTACGCATACAACTTCTCGGTATGCAAGAAGAAACAAAGCAAGTGCAAGAATACCTTTTGAAAAGTGGCATAAGAGAAGATAGAGTCAGACTTTGCACATCGCAAACAAGCCAGACCCTATCTTATATCATAGATTAAAGAAATTACAACGCTGTTGTAATACTATTCCAACGGCTTTGTAAAACTATTACAACAGCATTGTAACACCATTCCAACGCTGTTGTAATAAAGTTTAATAAAAAAGTAATTGTGTTATTTCTTAATTAGCTTTCGCATAATTGTCTTATCAAATGAGTGAAGTTTAAGGAAATAAACTCCGCTTGAAATGCCTTCAATATTAATTTCATTTGCATTTTCAAAACTCTTGATAAGCTTTCCTGTCAAATCCATTAGCTCAACTCTTTCAATCATTTCACTAAAAGTTACTCTATTTGTTGCAGGATTAGGATAGAAAGTAAGGTTATCTTCTTCAATATCTGCAAGGCTTGATTCACAATCTTCAGTCATTCTTCCTGTAAAGAAACTACACCAATAGTAATCTGCAATGTAAGCATCTAAACTACCACAAGGTACTTTCACGTTAATAGAATTAGGATAAGCAAAAACTGTATTGTCTTTAAATGCAGGAGGAGTTGATGCTAAACAATTAATAGTTTGCAAAGCATTGCAGTTTCTAAAGGCACTGCTTCCAAGGGAATCAACCCCACTTCCTATTGTTACAGAGCTTAAAGAGGTGCAATATTGGAAAGTTTTGTCTTTAATAGAAGTTATATTGTCAGGAATAGTAACAGAGCTTAAACTACTGCAACCATAAAAGGCTTGTTCTCCTATTTCGGTAAGATTATTTGGAAGACTAACAGAGCTTAATTGATTAAAGCCATAGGCAAAATTAGCTGGTATTCTTTGAACATTTTCTCCTATATTAATAGTTTGTATTGGTGCATTTTTGAAAGGGTGATTATCAATACTATTAAAATCTGCACAATTTATGATATTGAAATTTAATGTATGTAAGTTGATGCAATTAAAAAAGGCATATTCTCCAATAGTATTTACGTTTTCTCCTATTGTAAGAGTGTTTAAACCCCAACAATTACTAAACGCCCATCCATTAATAGTTGTTACACTATTAGGAATATCTACAGATTGTAATGAATAACAATCACTAAAAACGTCCCAACCAATTTCGGTAACGCCATTGCCTATAGTAACTGAGGTTAAAGCAGTACATTTTTTAAATACTCCATTTTCAAGAGTTGTAATATTATCAGGAATAGTAATAGATGTTAAACTTGTGCATTCATCAAATAGCAACTTTTCAAGAATTGTAAGAGAAGTTGAAATGTTAATAGAGCTTAAGCTATTACACCATTCAAAAGCTGCCCAACCAATTGTAACAACATTGTTTCCCATAGTAACAGTAGTTAAGTTGCGACTGCCACGAAAGGCTCCTATTCCGATTGTTATAACGCTATTAGGAATGCTTGCAGAAACTAAGTTTTGACGTCCTTGGAATGCATAATCTTCTATACTAACAACATTATAAGTATTTCCATTGTATGTTACTGTTTCAGGAATATTTGCTACTGTAATATCGTTGTTAGAACTATATATGGATACATCCACTTGAGATACTGGGTCCACTTCATATTGTATAGAATCTAACCAAAAGCTTACTCCTTGTTGTGCAAAAAGTATATTGATACATAGTATTGCACTAATAGATAATAAAAACCTCTTCATGACACTTTTTTTATTGTTTATAATATGTTACAAAGATAAAAATAAATTTTATATAAACAAAAGAAACAATAAAAAAGCGAAAAGGCTAATTGATTTCTTGCATTTTGCAGAGCTTGTGATAAATGCCGTTTTGGGCAATTAGTTCGGAGTGTTTTCCTATTTCTTTTACGCAACCATTATCCATAACTATGATTTTGTCACAGTTTTTTATTGTAGAAAGTCTGTGTGCTATGGTGATTATGGTTTTTTCTTTTGATAGTTTGTTTATTGCTTCTTGAACACTGTGTTCGGAAATGGTATCAAGGGCAGAGGTTGCTTCGTCTAAAATCAATATTTCACATTTACGAAGAATGGCTCTTGCGATTGCGAGTCTTTGTCTTTGTCCTCCGGAAAGTGTATTCCCTCTATCTCCAATTATGGTGTCGTATCCTTGTGGTAGATTGCTGATAAATTCGTGTGCATTGGCTATTTTGGCAGTTTGGATTATCTCTTCATCGCTATAAGAGTTATCTCCAAATGATATATTGTTTTTTACAGAGTCGTTGAATAGTATTGTTTCTTGGGTAACGATTGCAATGTGTTTACGCACTTGTTGTGAGTGCATTTTGCAAAGTGGAATGTCATCAAAGAGTATTGAGTTTTCTTCTGTGTTATAGAATTTCATTATCAAATCTATAAGAGTGCTTTTGCCTGAACCTGAAGCTCCTACAATGGCTGTGTTTTCTCCTTTTTTGAAGAAAAGATTGATGTTTTTTAATACGGGAGTCTTTGCATCGTAAGAAAAATTCAAATTGTTGATAGAAATGCCATTTTTTATTTCTTCTAATTCTATTGGGTTTTCTGGTTCAATTATGGTGTTGTTTGCGTATATGATTTCACAAATTCGGTTTTTGGCTGCATCGGCTTTTTTTATGTTATAGAAGGATGTTGAAATGTCTTTTGCGGGTTTGATTATCAAAGAGAAGATAATCAGATAGACAATAAACATATCTGCGCTCATAAGAACAGGAGAGCAGATTACGTTGCGAGCACCTACTAATAGTATGCCTATTACCAAGCAGTTTCCAAAGAATTCGCTTTGAGGTGAGGCTAAGTTTACTCTTCTATTGATTTTGTTGCGTAGTCGGGTGTAAGAGGTGTTGAAGTTTTGGAAGCGTGTGTTCATTTCGTCAATTGCGTTAAAGGATTTGATTATTCGTAGTGACGATATGGTTTCTTCTAATATGGAGGTTAGAAGTGAGGATTTTTGTTGCATGTGTTTAGAGCTTCTTTTCAGTTTACGAGAAAAGAAAGATACTATTCCGGCAACAGGAGGGAAGACTACTAGTACAAGAAGGGTTATTTTGTAATCAATATATAGTAAAACTGCAAAGTACATCAATACGCTGATGAGGTTTACTATAAGGGTTTGTATTGATTGCAAAACGTTTTGTTCGTATTCTGTTATGTCGTTACTTACTCTTGATAGCAAATCTCCTTTTTTGAATTTTGCGATAAAGCCAATGGTTTGTGTGGAGAATTGTTCAAAGAGAGAGTTTCTTATATTCCTTATTATTTTGTTGCGAGTTGAGCCCATAAAGTATGAGCCAAGGTAGGTGAATAAGTCTTTTAGGAAATAGATTACAAATATTATGGCTGCAAATAACCATAGTGCTTTGTGTTTGCCAAAGGATAGGCAATAGTCATAAACTTTGTTTAAAATGATTTCTAATTGTGATGGATTTTCTGTAATTTCTGTGTTGGTGTCAAAGAGTATTTGTAAGAAATTACTTACAGAAAGTATGGAGGCAATGGAGAATAAAGTTGCCATACACATAAGAGCAAAGAATAAAACAAAGCTCCATGTGTATGGCTTTAGAATATGTTTTGTGAAGTTTTTGTTATTCATCTTTTCCGTAAACACCTACATAGTTTGAAGGTGTGATTTGGCGCATTCTTTCTTTGATAGATTCTTCTACATCAAGTGTGTCTATGAATTCTATCATAGTTTGATGATTTATCTTAGCATTTGTTCTTGTTAATGCTTTAAGTGTTTCGTATGGGTTAGGATAATTGATGCTTCTTAAGATTGTTTGTAGTGCTTCAGCAACTACTGCCCAGTTATTTTCCAAGTCTCTTTCTAATGCTTCTTGATTCAAGATTAGTTTATTCATACCTTTTAATATAGAGTTTAGGGCAATTATTGTGTGAGCTAAAGGAACTCCTACGTTACGGCTTACGGTTGAGTCGGTTAAGTCTCTTTGTAGTCTTGAGATAGGAAGTTTCATTGAAAGATGGTCTAGTATGGCATTTGCTATTCCAAGATTTCCTTCTGCGTTTTCAAAGTCTATTGGATTAACTTTATGAGGCATTGCACTTGAACCAACTTCTCCTTCTTTGATTTTTTGTTTGAAGTATTCCATTGAGATGTATTGCCACATGTCTTTGCAGAAGTCCATAAGTATTATGTTTATTCTTCTGATGTTGTCAAAGTATGCTGCAAGATGGTCGTAGTTTTCTATTTGTGTTGTGTAAAGTGAACGTTCTAATCCGATTGAAGAACAGAAGTTGTTTGCGAAATCTACCCAATTATATTCAGGGAATGCTATGTTGTGTGCATTAAAGTTTCCTGTTGCTCCTCCAAATTTTGCTGCGAATGGAATGAATGCAAAGTATGCAAGTTGTTGTTCAAGTCTGTAAACGAATACTTGCATTTCTTTTCCTAATAATGTTGGTGATGCAGGTTGTCCGTGTGTGTGTGCAAGCATAGGAATCTTTTTCCATTCTTGTGCTTTTTCTGAAAGTAATTCAACAACTTGATTTAATAAAGGCATGAATGTTTCTTCGTGACAGTCTTTTAGTGTTAAAGGTACTGAAGTGTTGTTGATGTCTTGTGAGGTTAAACCGAAATGGATAAATTCTTTGTATTCAACAATTCCCATTTCGTCAAAGCGCTTTTTGATAAAGTATTCAACGGCTTTAACATCGTGATTAGTTATTTTTTCTATTTCTTTTACTTCTTCTGCTTGTTCAACAGTGAAGTTTGAATATATTTCTCTTAATGCAGGATATTTTGCTTTGTCAAAACTTTTTAGTTGTGGCAATCCTAATTCGCATAAAGCAATAAAGTATTCTATTTCAACTTTTACTCTATATTTAATTAAAGATGCTTCTGAAAAATAATTTGCAAGCTCTTTTGTTTGTCTTGAATATCTACCATCAATTGGTGATATGGCTTCTAATGCTGTCATATTGTTAAAATTCTTTATTTATAATTCTACCTGATTCTATTAATTTTTTAAGTAATGGACTGTTACACGCTTTTTTAGTTGCTTCAATATGTCTCATTGCATGGGTGTCTGTTCCTAATAGCTCAATCATATTGTTGTCTATTAATTTTTTGGCTAAATGTAATACGTCTTTGCCAAAGTACGAGGATAGGGACATAATGTTTAATTGAAACAAAACGCCACTGTCTTTTAATCTAACAAATTGATTGAAATCACTTGCCCAATATAAATATCTTTCGGGGTGGGCAAGGATAAGTTTGTATCCTGCTAATTGTAGTTCAAATATGTAACTGTCTAAACCAAAGGGTGGTGCAACGAAAGGTATTTCAACTAAAAGATAGTTTTGCCCAAAGGTTTTGAATAAGCCTTTTTCTATTCTGTCAGTTACTCCTTCGTCTAAAAGATGTTCTGCACCGACTTCTATGTCTAATTTGATGCCTTCAAATTTTGCAGCTCTTTGTAAACTTGCACATAAATCGTCTAAACGTGTTACATCGTTTTGAAATAACTCTGTTTTAACGTGTGGGGTTGTTATTACTTTTTTATATCCAAGGGATTCTAATTCTTTTAATAAAGCTAAAGAGGTTTCCATGTCAGGCGAGCCGTCGTCAATGCCTGGAATTAAGTGAGAGTGAATGTCTGTGTGAAGAATAGATAAATCTATTCCTTTAGAAAATCCTTTGTCTTTACTAAACCAATTAAATAATCCCATTTTAGATTGTTTTTAATTCTTTTATTGTTTCAATAGGATTTTCTGAGGCGAAAACGGCAGAACCTGCTACTAAAACGTCTGCTCCTGCTTCTACAAGGGCTTTATGATTTGCTGTGTTTACTCCTCCATCTATTTCTATTAAACAAGAAGGATTTTTTCTGTTTATTAGTTCTTTTAAGTCTTTTATTTTGTTGTATGTGTTTTCTATGAATGATTGTCCTCCAAATCCTGGATTAACGCTCATTAATAACACTAAATCACACATGTCAATTATGTCTTCTAAAACACAAACAGGTGTATGAGGGTTAAGAACTACTCCTGCTTTCATTCCTAATTGCTTAATTCTGCTAAGTGAACGATGAAGGTGTGTGCAGGCTTCGTAATGTACTGTTATGATGTCTGCTCCACAATTCTTGTAGTCTTCAAAGAATTTGTCTGGTTCAACAATCATTAAGTGAACATCAAGAGGCTTTTTAGCTAATTTTTTAATGTGTTTGATAACTGGTTGTCCAAAAGAAATGTTTGGAACAAACACTCCGTCCATTACGTCAATGTGAAACCAATCTGCTTGACTTTCGTTAATCATTTCAATGTCTTTCGCTAAATTGCAAAAATCTGCAGAAAGCATTGAAGGAGAAATTAAATGTGCCATTATGATTTTCTGTTTTTATTCTTTGTTTTATTATTTTGATTCTTCGTTTTAAATTCTTGATTCTTTGTTTTAGAATCTCGTCTCTTTGTTTTAGTTGGCTTTTTTGCTTGTGCAAGTTCAAATGTTAAAGCTCTGCCTTTATAGAACTTGTCTTCAAAGGCAAAAAGTACGTCATCAACATCGTTAGAACCTATTTCTACATAAGAGAAATTGTCAAGTATGTCTATTTTTCCTATTTCTACTCTTGTGTTAGGGCAATAATCATTGATTAATCCAATTATTCTTTGTGGAACTATTCTGTCTTTTCTGCCAAGTGAAAGGAATAATCGTGTGAATTCTCCTTTTTTAGATTCTGTTTTGTTCTTAGATTGTTTTTTGTTTTCCTTTTCTTCTTTTTTCTCATCGACATTTAAGTCTGGAGCGTCTTTATAGTATTCTAAAAAGCGATTAAATTCAACGGAAACAAACTTTTTGATTAATTCTTCTCTGTCTAACCAACTTAATTTAGCAATTACTTCAGGTATAAAGTCTTCTATTTCTTCTTCATTAACAATTACATTTTCTAATTTGTTAATCATATTGAATAATTGCTTTCTGCAAACTTGTTTTCCTGTAGGAATTTCTGCTTTTTCAAAGGTTTTTTGAATTAGCTTTTCAATATTTTTGATTTTATGCTTTTCTCTAAGGTTTAAGATTGCAATAGAAATTCCTTGTTTATCGGCTCTACCTGTACGTCCTGAACGATGAACATATTGTTCTAATTCATCAGGTAGGTTATAATTTATTACGTGAGTTAGATTGCTTACGTCTAATCCTCTTGCGGCTACGTCAGTTGCAACAAGCATTTGTATATTTCTAAGTCTAAAACGACTCATTACATGGTCGCGTTGTGCTTGTGAAAGGTCTCCGTGAAGAGAATCGGCATTGTAACCATCTCTTATTAACATATCGGCAACCTCTTGAGTCTCTACCTTCGTACGACAAAAGATAATAGCATATATATCTGGATAATAGTCAGCTATTCTTTTTAATGCAAGGTATCTATCCTTTGCATGCACCAAGTAATAAAAATGTCTTACGTTATTTGAGCCTTGATTTTTGCTGCCGATTTGTATTCTTATTGGATTTTCTATGTAGTTACCTGCTATTTCTTCTACTTCATCAGGCATTGTTGCAGAGAAAAGAAGAGTGTACTTATCGGTAGGAGTTTGCTCTAATATAGAATCTAAGTCTTCTTTGAATCCCATATTAAGCATTTCGTCTGCTTCGTCAAGTACAAGATATTTAATAGAAGATAAATCCACTTTTCCTCTATCAAGTAAATCATTAATACGTCCAGGTGTTGCAACTATTATTTTAGCACCTTTTTTTAATTCCTTGATTTGTACTTCTATGCTTGCTCCTCCATATACAGGAACAACACTACATTCAGGAATGTACTTGGCAAACTTTTTGCAATCGTTGGCAATTTGAATACAAAGCTCTCTTGTTGGACAAATAATAAGAGCTTTTGTATTCTTACTATATAAATCTATTTTTTGTATTATTGGTAAACCAAAAGCGGCTGTTTTACCTGTGCCGGTTTGTGCAAGAGCGATTAAATTGCAGTCGCTTTCCAACAATGTAGGAATAACCTCCTCTTGAACTGGCATTGCTGATTCAAAACCCAAATCCTTTACACCTTTCAGCAATTCGGGAGATAAACCTATTTCCTCAAAAGTCATTACAATTGTTTTAAAATTTCTTGCAAAGTTAATAATAATTACCTAAACACCGAATAAAAATAGAGTTTAATAAATTTTTAATACACAAAATTATAGTACACTCGCTTTTTATTGTAATTTTGCAAACGTAAAAATAATGTGTTATTATGACAAAATTAAGCGTTAATATTAATAAAGTAGCAACTATAAGAAATGCAAGAGGTGGTAATATGCCAAATTTGATTCAAGTTGCGATAGATTGTGAAAAGTTTGGAGCGCAAGGAATAACTGTTCATCCACGACCAGATGAAAGACATATTAGATATAAAGATGTATATGATTTAAAAGAAGTCTTGACTACAGAATTTAATATAGAGGGTTATCCATCTGAAACTTTTATGAAACTTATAGAAGAAGTGAAACCTGCTCAAGTAACTTTGGTTCCAGATGCACCAGATGTATTAACATCAAATGCTGGTTGGGATACAATAAAACATAAAGAGGAATTAACACAAATAATATCTCGATTAAAAAAAGTATGTCGTGTTTCTGTTTTTGTGGAAGCAGATTCGGAAATGGTTAAAGGTGCAAAAGCTTGTGGTGCAGACAGAGTAGAATTATATACAGAAAGTTATGCTGCACAATATAGCGAAGATAGAGAACAGGCTATAGCAAAATTCATTGTAGCAGCACAAACAGCCAAAGAGGTAGGATTAGGGTTGAATGCTGGACATGATTTGAATTTAGATAATCTTAAGTATTTTCAACAAAACATTCCTCAACTTTTAGAGGTTTCTATTGGGCATGCTCTAATCAGCGATGCTTTATATTATGGATTGGAAAGAACAATAGAACTATATAGAAAAGAATTAGAATAATGGAATGGTTATTTAAATTGCTTTTTGAAGAAGGAGTAGCTCATTCAATACTTCTTCTTTCGCTTTGTATCGGCTTAGGACATTATTTAGGTAAGTTGAAAATAGCCAATATTTCGTTGGGTATTACCTGGATTCTTTTTGTCGGTATAATATTTAGTCATTTTGGATTGACAATACATCATGATGTTCTCCATTTTGTAAAAGAATTTGGATTGATTCTTTTTGTTTATTCAATAGGTTTGCAAGTTGGGCCAGGTTTTTTTGCATCATTTAAGAGTGGAGGAATAAAATTAAATATACTTGCTTTGAGTATAGTTTTGTTAGGTGTTGTAACAACATTTGTTATTCACTTAATAAGTGGAGAAGACATTGTAACAATGAGTGGAGTCTTAGCAGGGGCTACAACAAATACCCCATCGCTTGGAGCAGCTCAACAAACCTATAGTGACACTATTGGTGGACAAAATACATCTATTGCATTGGGTTATGCGGTTGCTTATCCTTTAGGAGTAGTTGGAGTAATAATAGTGATGCTATTGCTGAAAAAAATCTTCAAAATAGACTTACGTGAAGAAGAAGCGAAGATTCAACAACATCAAGCCCCTCAAACATTAAGATTAAACATTGTTGTAGAAAATCAATGTGTAGTAGGCAAGAAGTTAAGTGAAGTTGTAGAAAACTTTAAATCTACATTGGTGGTTTCAAGAGTGAAACACTCTGATGGAATGGTGGAAATAGCTACTGATGATACCATATTACAAGCAGGAGATATACTAAGATTGGTTACAACCCAAGATAACGAAAAAGCTATAGTGATGTTATTAGGAAAAGAACACGAATTGCCATCAAAAGAATGGGAAACCCCAACTCACGACTTGGTTTCTCGTAAAGTAGTTGTGACAAAACCAGAGTTAAATGGCAAGACAATAGGTTCTTTGAATATAAGAGCGCTATATGGTGTTAATATAACAAGAATAAATAGGAGTGGGGTAGAGCTTATTGCTGATAGAAGTGTTACTCTTCAAATAGGAGATAGAGTAACTCTTGTAGGTAGTTTAGAGAAAATAGAAAAGGTTACGGAGATGTTAGGTAATTCTTTGAAGAGATTAGAAATACCTAATTTGATTCCTATATTCATTGGAGTTGTGTTAGGAATTGTATTGGGTTCAATTCCGATTGCAATTCCTGGGCTACCTCAATCTGTTAAGTTAGGTTTGGCAGGTGGACCATTAATTATAGCAATCCTTATGGGTAAGTTTGGTCCGCATTACAAAATAGTAACATTCACTACAACTTCTGCTAATATGATGATAAGGGAAATAGGAATTTCTCTTTTCCTTGCAGCTGTTGGTTTATCGGCAGGACAAGAATTTATTTCATCTATAGTAAATGGTGGATATATGTGGTTACTTTATGGATTGATTATTACGGTTGTTCCAACATTACTTGTAGGTATTTTTGCAAGAGTAAAATACAAAATGGATTACTTTACAATAATAGGATTATTATCAGGAAGTACTACAAACCCTCCTGCACTTGCTTTTGCAAATTCTCAATCGCAATATTCAACTCCTTCTGTAGTTTATGCAACTGTTTATCCTCTTACAATGTTTTTAAGGGTTTTAACAATACAATTACTACTTATAATAGGTTTGTCTTAAAGTGGAAAAACAGTTTTTAGAATTATTATCTCCTGCAAGAAATCCAGAAATAGCAAAAGCTGCAATTGATTGTGGCGCTGACGCAGTCTATATGGGTTATGAAAGATTTGGTGCAAGAAGTGTTGCAACTAATAGTCTTGAAGACTTAAAGCAAGTAATAGATTATGCTCATACTTTTGGCGTCAGGGTATATATTACTATGAATACTCTTTTGCTTGATGAGGAATTAGATATGGCTCAAAAGGCTGTTGAGGAACTTAATTCAATTAATGCAGACGCCATAATAGTACAAGATATGGCATATTTGCAAACTCATAATGTGCCAATGCAACTGCACGCATCTACTCAGATGAATGTTTTTACAAAAGAGAAATTAAAATTTCTCTATGACACAGGGATAAGTAGAGTCGTTTTACCAAGAGAGTTTTCCTTAGAACAAATAAAGGAAATGCATAATTATTGTCCCGAAGTAGAGTTAGAAGCATTTATTCACGGAGCTCTTTGTTGCTCTATAAGTGGACAATGTTATCTTTCGCTCTATCAAACAGGGCGAAGTGGCAATAGGGGAGTTTGTTCTCAATCTTGTCGTTCGAGATATGATTTGCTAAATTCTGAGGGTAAGATTCTTCAAAAAGATAAATATCTTCTTTCAACTAAGGATTTTAATGCTTCATTACACCTTGCTGAAATGATAAAAGCAGGAGTTTGTAGTTTTAAAATAGAAGGTAGGCTTAAAGATATAACATACGTTAAAAATGTAACAACTCATTACAATAGACTTTTGAATGAATTTGTTGCTAATAATCCACAATATCAACGCTCTTCTGTAGGACGAATCATTACAGAAATTGAAACAGACTTAGAAAAGACTTTCAATAGAGGCTATACAAATTTCTATTTGCAAGGAAGGAAAGAACAAACAGGCAATATACACACTACGAAAAGTATAGGAAAATACATAGGTGAAGTAAAAGGCTGTACAAGTGTAGGGATAAAGATAGATAGTAAGGAAATGCTTTATCCATCTGATGGATTAATTGCCATAGATGAGAGGGGGATAAGTGAAGGCTTTCTAGTGAATAATTATTTCAAAGAATTAATTCAGCCAAACAAAGAATTAAAATTACGAAACGGCGTAAAAATTTATCGAAACAAAGATTCAGAATTTGAAAAGAAGATATTATTGCCATCACTTCGTAAATTAAAGGTAGATGTTATACTTACATCTAATAAAATCAAGGCAATAGAAGAAAGGGGTTATGAAGCAGAATTCACATTCACTCAACCAGAACAATTAGCAACTAATACGGATAACTATTACAATAAGCTAAAAGAACAAATAGCTAAAATGGGTAATACACCTTTTGAATTAAATCAATTTACATACGATTCAGAAGAAAAATACTTCTTTCCAATCTCATTTCTCAATTCCTTACGCCGTCAAGTATTAGAATTATTGGAGCAAAAAATACTTTCTAACTATAAAACTCTTGAACAAAAGCCATTAAATTTTGATATATCATATCCAAAAGAGGAGGTAGATTACACAGAAAATATAAGCAATGAACAATCTCGAAAATTCTATGAATCAAAAGGCGTAAAAGTAAAAGAATATGCTTTGGAAAAAGAGATGACACAAACAGAGATTTGTTTGATGCGTTCGCGTAATTGCATAAGATATAATTTAGGTCAATGTTTACAAAGACATGCCTTGAAAAAAGACTATCAAAGCGACTTAATATTAAGAGATAACAATCATCAATATAGATTAAAATTTAATTGTAAAGACTGTTTAATGGAAGTTTATTCATAATATTTTCGTTTTTAGTAGAAAAATTCATACTTTTGCAAATTATTTTTAAATCATTCCAAGAGAAAAATAAGTAATAATAAAAAACAATAAAAAAATGAGTTTAGTTAAATTAGCATCTATCACAAAGAAGATGACCATTGCATCGGTTGGAGCATTCTTGCTTGTATTTTTACCTATGCACATGGGTTTAAATCTCTGCATTCTTAGAGAAGATGGCGGAGAATGGTACAGAAATGTTTGCCATTTCATGGGAACTAACTGGATTGTAAAAATCATGGAAATAGTTCTTATGTTAAGTGTTTTAGTACACGTAGTTGTGGCAATTTTGTTAACAATTGAAAACAAAAAAGCAAGACCTGTAGGATATGCAGTGCCTTCAAAATCCAAGACACATGCAGGTTCAAAATGGATGATTTACACAGGTGTTATTGTTTTTGTGTTTTTAGTAATTCACTTCATTAACTTCTACTTTGTAAAATTCGGCATAGTAGTAGCAGATGATAGCGATACTTACACTGTTGAGGTGGAAGATATACAAAAACACTTGAACGAAAAAGTAACAGACCTACAAGAACAAATGATGAACGGTACTTTAAGCCAAGAACAAGCTCAAGAACAAATGATGGCTTTACAATTAGAATACATGCCGTTCTTACAAATAGCACAAACTGGACAACCATCTGATAAAATATCTAAAGATGGTGAAGAGTTAATCAACCTAAGCAAAGAAGAATTAAAACAATATGTAGGAGAAGATTTCACAGAATATGAACCTGACTTCTACACAATGTGTAAAAAATTATTTGCAAATCCAACTTATTCAATAATCTATTTGTTTGCGTTAGTTATTTTAGGAATTCACTTATTCCATGCAATCAACTCAATATTCCAAACATTTGGATTAAACCACAGAAAATACAACAAAGCAATAGAATACTTAGCTGCAGGTTATGCACTAATCATTCCATTAGGATTTGCTTTAGTACCATTGTTTGTACTATTCTGTAAATAATTTTAAAAACAACAATTAAACAAAGAAAAAAATGGTAACATTAAATTCCAAAATTCCGCAAGGACCACTTAGCGAGAAATGGACAAAATATAAAGCTGACCAAAAATTAGTAAATCCTGCTAACAAAAGAAAATTAGACGTAATCGTAGTAGGAACAGGATTAGCAGGAGCATCTGCTGCAGCTTCATTAGGAGCATTAGGCTTCAATGTAAAAATCTTTTGTATATCTGACTCTCCAAGAAGAGCTCACTCTATCGCAGCACAAGGTGGAGTAAACGCTGCAAAGAACTATCCAAATGATGGTGATAGCGTAGGAAGACTTTTCTATGACACAATCAAAGGTGGAGACTACAGAGCAAGAGAAGCAAACGTATATAGATTAGCAGAAGTAAGTAACAATATTATAGACCAATGTGTTGCACAAGGAGTTCCTTTCGCAAGAGATTATGCTGGAATGCTTGACAATCGTTCATTCGGAGGAGCACAAGTAAGCCGTACATTCTACGCAAAAGGACAAACTGGTCAACAATTATTGTTAGGAGCTTACTCTGCTTTATCAAAAGAAATCAAAGCAGGTACAGTTAAAATGTACGAAAGAAAAGAAATGATGGATGTAGTTCTTGTTGATGGAAAAGCAAGAGGTATCATCACAAGAGACTTACAAACAGGAAAATTAGAACGTTGGTTTGGTCACGCAGTTGTAGTTGCAACAGGAGGATACGGAAATGTTTACTTCTTATCTACAAACGCAATGAACTCAAACGGTTCTGCAGCATGGCAATGCTACAAAAAAGGAGCATGTTTTGCAAACCCTTGCTACGTTCAAATCCACCCAACATGTATTCCAGTACACGGAGACTATCAATCAAAACTTACTTTGATGAGTGAAAGTTTACGTAATGACGGAAGAATTTGGGTTCCTAAAAACATAGAAGATTCAGTAGCTATAAGAGAAGGAAGATTAAAACCAACTGATATAGCAGAAGAAAATAGAGATTACTACTTAGAAAGACGTTATCCTGCATTCGGTAACTTAGTACCAAGAGATATAGCATCAAGAGCAGCAAAAGAAAGATGTGATGCAGGATATGGGGTAGGAACAGGACAAGCTGTTTACTTAGATTTCTCTTCAGCGATAAAACGTTTAGGAAAAGAAAAAGTAGAAGCAAGATACGGAAACTTATTCCAAATGTACGAAAAAATCACTGCTCAAAATCCTTACGAAACTCCAATGATGATTTATCCAGCTGTTCACTACACAATGGGTGGATTATGGGTTGACTATGAATTACAAACAACAATTGAAGGATTGTTCGCAGCAGGTGAAGCAAACTTCTCTGACCACGGTGCAAACCGTTTAGGAGCTTCTGCTTTGATGCAAGGATTAGCAGACGGATATTTCGTACTTCCTTACACAATTCAAAACTACTTATCATCAGAAATCTATTCTCAACCAATACCTACAACAGTTCCAGAATTCGAAGCAGCAGAAAAAGCAGTTGCAGAAAAGATAGAAAAATTAATGTCTATCAAAGGAACAAAGAGCGTAGATACATTCCAAAAAGAATTAGGACACATAATGTGGAATAAAGTTGGAATGGGAAGAACTGCTCAAGGCTTACAAGAAGCAATACCAATGTTAAAAGCATTGAGAGAAGACTTCTGGGCAAACGTTCGTATCACAGGAGATACAAATTCAATGAACCCTGAATTAGAAAAAGCCTTAAGATTATCTGACCACATCGAATTAGCACAATTAATGGCTAAAGATGCTTTACACAGAGAAGAAAGTTGTGGAGGACACTTCCGTGAAGAACACCAAACAGAAGAAGGTGAAGCAAAACGTAATGACGAACAATTTATGTATGTGGCAGCTTGGGAATACCAAGGAGAAGGAGCAGAACCTCAATTACACAAAGAAGAATTAAATTACGAGTTTATTAAAGTTCAACAAAGAAATTACAAGTAAAATGAATTTAACATTGAAAATTTGGCGTCAAGAAAACGCAAGAGCAAAAGGACGCTTTGAAACATATAAAGTAGAAAATATTTCGCCCGACTGTTCTTTCTTAGAAATGTTGGACATATTAAACGAACAATTAGTAGATAAATTATCACACCCAGTATGTTTTGACAATGACTGTCGTGAAGGTATATGCGGAATGTGTGGTTTATACATCAACGGACGTCCTCACGGACCAGACGATGGTGTAACTACTTGCCAATTACACATGCGTAGATTCAAAGATGGTGATACTATTGTTATAGAACCATGGAGAGCAAGACCTTTCCCTGTAATTCGTGACTTAGTTGTTGATAGAACTGCTTTTGATAAAATAATTCAAGAAGGTGGTTATGTATCAGTAACAACAGGAGGTGTGCCTGACGGAAACGCAATTCCAATTCCAAAGAAAAATGCAGACGAAGCTATGGACGCAGCTGCATGTATCGGATGTGGAGCTTGTGTTGCAGCATGTAAAAACGCATCAGCAATGTTATTCGTTTCTGCAAAAGTATCTCAACTTGCACTTCTTCCTCAAGGAAGACCTGAAGCAGCAAGAAGAGTACAAGCTATGGTTGCAAAAATGGATGAGTTAGGTTTTGGTAACTGTACAAACACATACGCTTGTGAAGCAGAATGTCCAAAACAAATCAAACGTAGCAATATTGCTCGTATGAATAGAGAATTCCTTTGTGCAAAAGTTTGCTCAGAAGAATAAAAACAACTTTTTCATAATTTTAATGATGGTAAGAGCAGTAAGAAATTCGTTTTCTTGCTGCTCATTTTTTTATTCCTCCCTATTGATATTTGGATAAGAAAAGTAAGCAATAAAAAAAACAAAGAATTTTTGGAATAATTCTTTGTTTTTTTGAATTTTTTCTTTGTTTTATTTTAATAATTCTTTGTTTTAATTTAATGAAATCAAGAATTATTTTATTGAATCACTATTTTAGTAGTTTTGCTTGCAGACTTGTTAAACGCTTTTACTACATAAGCTCCAGCAGTAAGGTTATTTAGAGAGAAATTACGAGCTTTAGTCTCATAAACTCTTTGTCCTAATGCGTTATAAACCTCTATTTGAAGATTGTTTTCTGTACTTGATACGTTAACAATACGATTGTTATTAGAGATTTCTATATTCAAATCTTCTGCATCTGCCAAACCAACCGATTTCTTAAACAACACCTTAAATCTTTCAGCGTTTTCGCCAGCTGAAACAGTCGTTGTGTAAATTGTTTCTTCGTTTAAATCAATTATTTCTTCGCCGTCTATTAAACTCACTGCAATACCCTCAGGTATGTTATTTGCCTTGAAAGAAACTTGTTTGTTTTCAAAACTACGAACATTCATTGTAGCATAGTAAGGCAAGGTTTTAGCCTCTTCTTTCACTAATGCTTTGCCCTCAGTTACGAAATAAGGCTCAGCAACCTCTACAAGAGCGAATAATTTGTTTGCATCAAATATATCATAACCTTGCTCTGCTTCTTCATTATGAGCAAACAAAACTTCAACCTCTCTTTCTCCATCTATCATTGCAAGTTTTACAAACTCTCTTACGTTAGAAGATTTTGCAGAATTGACAAGTCGTTGTGATTTCTTAAATATTGCAGACTTTTCTCCTCCACTTGTAAAGTTTACAAAAAAACCTTCTGTTACGTTTATTTCGCCTGAAGTAACAACTGTCCAAGTTTCATTATCATTATTTAATCTATAATAAACTTGACCTTGAAGATTAGTTTGGTCGGAAAGGAATGTTGCAACATTTAATTTAAAAGTATAAGGGTTTGCAAGAGCCAACCAATATCCCTCATTGGAATAAACAAGAGTTTTACTAACTGTATCATCTTCATTGTTTAAACTATATGAAGGAGTTTGATTAAAGTTGTAATCTCCTACAGTGTTGTTTTGATAATCCCAAACATCACCATAGTTAGTAAATGTTGTAGGTTCAGTAAACCAAGAGTAAGCAATGAAACTTTCGCCTTTTTTGATTTCTGTATCTATTGTAGCCCATTCCTCGCTCCAAAGTCCAGAAGAATAATCAAATTCTAAGATAGAAAGTTCCATAGTGCTTGGAATAAGGGTTTCTAACTTATAATCAGTAAAAGGAAGTCCAATAAGATGCCATTTTTCCTCTGTTAAATCCGCTGTTTCTACTTCAAAAATACCGCTAACATTAGTATCAGTTTCGTTAATCAGCTCTCCACCATAATTTATCTTTAAAACACCCTCATTTATTAAGCTTGTAGTATCATTAACCTTAAACTCACCTTCAAGTTCCTTTCTTTCCGCAGGACGTATCCAATGATAAGTCATTATAATATTAGCATTAGGATAATTTATCCAGCTACTATAATCACAATTAAAAAGAATTGTAAGAGTTTTTTCTTGTGTTGCATCTTTGAAAATATTATCATTATTTCCTCCACCAGGGCCATTATGATTATTGTTATTATTATTGTTTGTAGGAAGTGAAGGAGCTGTAGTTGCAAGGCAAATTATAGAATCTAAACTTGTGCATTTTTCAAAAGCACCTTTTCCAATACTTGTTACAGACTCAGGAATAGTAATTGAAGTTAAACTTGAACATTCACTAAAAACTTTTTCTCCAAAACTTTCTACTGAATTAGGAATAGTTATATTAGTTAAATTTGTACATTTTTTAAAAGTTTCTTTTTCCAAACTTGTTATAGAAGTAGGAAGGTTTACAGAAATTAAACTTGAACATTCTTCAAAAACTTTTTCTCCCAAGCTTGTTACTGAATTGGGAATAGTTATAGAAGATAAGCTTGAACACTTTTTAAAAGCACCTTTACCTATACTTGTTATAGAAGTAGGAAGGTTTACAGAGGTTAAACTTGAACATTCCCCAAAAACTTCTTCACCTAAACTTGTTACTGAATTAGGAATAGTAATAGAAGTTAAGCCTGAACACTTTTTAAAAGCACCTTTTCCAATACTTGTTATAGAAGTAGGAATAGTTATGGAGGTCATGTTTGCTTGATTCTCAAATGCTTTATCTGATATCTTTGTTACAGGATAATCAGTGCCATTTATTGGAACGCTATTAAGAATACTTACATTTTCACTTATATTACCTTCAACTTTTTTTACTATTGCATTTGTAGCTTGTTGCCCTTGAGTGACTCTTTCTTTCTCATATTTTATCCCTGCTATTGTTACTTGATTATTATTGTTTCCTGGTTGTCCTATAACTATAGATGTATATAATATTGCAACAAGTGTTAATAATATTTTTTTCATCGCTTACCTCCTTTTTGTATTTCTTAAAATTCTTGTACCAACTGTAGCACCACTTAACCCAAGTAGCAATAATGTTGCTGGTGAAATAGGCGCTCTCTGTCCTCTAAGACGAGTATTTTCATACGGATTGTCACCTTCAGTTACTCCTCCTATAGGTTTTCGAGGAGGTATGGGTGGTGTCTGCGCAAAAACTACACTTGTACAAAAAAATGTACAAATAAGTATTAAAAATTTCTTGAAAGACATTTTATGTATTTGTTTTTTTGAAAATTAAATCGCGCAAAGATAGCTGATTATTTTATATTTAACAAATTTTTTTTGGTTCTTTTATGTTCTTTTGAGGATAGTAATTTTTGCGAAATGAGTTCTATTGAAATTGCATAAAAAAAGCTCGAAACTTATTAAAATTTCGAGCTTTTTAGATTTTGTATTTATTTAAATACTATTTTCTTGCTTCTAAAAGAAGTTCTAACATCTTAGTTGCAGATTCTGATATAATAGAACCAGGTCCGAAGATTGCTGCTGCACCAGCTTTGTATAAGAAGTCGTAGTCTTGTGGTGGAATAACACCTCCTACAACTACCATGATATCTTCTCTGCCAAGTTTCTTTAATTCTTCTATGATTTGAGGAACTAATGTTTTATGTCCAGCTGCAAGTGAAGAAACTCCAACGATGTGAACATCGTTTTCTACAGCTTGTTTTGCACTTTCTGCAGGAGTTTGGAACAATGGACCCATATCTACGTCAAATCCTAAGTCAGCATATCCTGTTGCAACAACTTTTGCACCTCTATCGTGACCGTCTTGTCCCATTTTTGCTATCATTATACGAGGTCTTCTACCTTCTACTTTTGCAAACTCATCACAAAGTTCTTGTGCTTTTTTGAAGCTTGCATTGTCTTTTGCATCTGCTGAGTACACGCCTGAAATCAAGTTTATTTTTGCTTTATAACGTCCAAAATGTTTTTCTAATGCGTAAGAGATTTCTCCTAATGAAGCACGTTTTCTTGCTGCATCTACAGAGTATTCTAATAAGTTACCTTCTCCTGATGCTGCTACGTTAGAAAGTGCTTCTAATGCTGATTGTACGTCTGCTTCATTTCTGTTTGCTCTTAATTCAGCTAAACGTTTGATTTGTTGTTCTCTTACAGCTGTGTTATCAATTTCTAATGTATCAATTTGGTCTTCTTTTGCAAGACGATATTTGTTTACTCCAAGGATAGTATCTTTTTGTGAGTCTATTCTTGCTTGTTTTCTTGCAGAAGCTTCTTCAATTCTCATTTTTGGAATACCACTTTCAATAGCTGCTGCCATACCACCAAGTTTTTCAACTTCTTGGATATGTCCCCAAGCTTTGTGAGCTATTTCGTGAGTTAAACTTTCTACATAGTAGCTTCCTGCCCATGGGTCAACGCTTCTACAAATGTTTGTTTCTTCTTGTAAGTAGATTTGTGTGTTACGTGCAATACGTGCTGAGAAGTCTGTTGGAAGAGCAATAGCTTCGTCTAATGCATTTGTGTGTAATGATTGAGTGTGTCCTAATGCTGCTCCTAATGCTTCTATACAAGTTCTTCCTACATTGTTGAATGGGTCTTGTTCTGTTAATGACCAACCTGATGTTTGGCTGTGTGTACGTAAAGCAAGAGATTTTGGATTTTTTGGGTTGAATTGGTTTACTAATTTAGCCCAAAGCATTCTCGCTGCACGCATTTTAGCTATTTCCATGAAGTGGTTCATTCCTATCGCCCAGAAGAAAGATAATCTTGGTGCGAATTGGTCAACACTCATTCCAGCATTGATACCTGCTCTTAAATATTCTAAACCGTCTGCAAGGGTGTAAGCCATTTCTATGTCGCATGTTGCTCCTGCTTCTTGCATGTGGTATCCTGAGATAGATATTGAGTTGAATTTAGGCATATTCTTTGAAGTGAATTCGAATATGTCTGCGATTATTTTCATTGATGGTTTTGGTGGGTAGATGTATGTGTTACGCACCATAAATTCTTTCAAGATATCGTTTTGGATTGTTCCTGAAAGTTTGTCCATTGAAACTCCTTGTTCTTCTGCTGCTATAATGTAGAATGAAAGGATAGGTAAAACTGCTCCGTTCATTGTCATAGATACAGACATTTTGTCTAATGGAATTTGGTCGAAAAGGATTTTCATATCCTCGATAGAACAGATACTTACCCCAGCTTTTCCTACGTCTCCAACTACTCTTTCGTGATCTGCATCGTATCCTCTGTGTGTAGCAAGGTCAAATGCACATGAAAGTCCTTTTTGTCCTGCTGCTATATTACGACGATAGAAAGCGTTACTTTCTTCTGCTGTAGAGAAACCTGCATATTGACGTACTGTCCAAGGTCTCATTACATACATTGTTGAGTATGGTCCACGTAAGTTAGGTGCAATACCTGCTGCGTAATTTAAGTGTTCCATGCCTTCTAGGTCTGCTTTTCCATAGACAGGCTTTACTCCAATTTGTTCTGTTGTAATCCAATTTTTTGCATTACCAACTTCTTTTTCCCATGCTCCAAAATCAGTTGCTGGTGCAAATGATTTGAAATCGATGTTTGTGAAATTCGGTCTCATTTATACTTGTTTTTTATTTTTTTATTACATTATCAATGTCATCGCATGTTTAGATGACTATTTGGGGTGCAAAATTACTTGTTTATTTTGAACTTTCCAATTAATTTTTGAAATAAATAATGTATGAGTTTTAAAAATTAATTGTTTTGTCGTTTTTTTTGAAGAAAATATTTGTTAGTTTTTATCTAAAGATATATTTTTGCCACTCATATTAATGTTTTTATGAAGCATAAATTTTCAATTACACTTCTTTCTGAGGATATAATTTATGGAGAAAGAATTGCTTATAGGTTGAATGCAAATCCATCTTGGACTTGCAATTATTTTAAAGATGCTAGAAAAATCTTATTCTCTCCTAAAAAGGATATTACAACAGATGTTTTAATTCTATATTACAATTTTAGCGATAGTTTATCAACATCAAATTTGATTGAGTTGTTGAGAAAAAATTATAGTAACTCTAAAATTGTGTGTGTGGTGCCTGAAGATTTAATTCTTTATACCAAAGATATTTTAATGGAGAGTAATGTGGTTGATGTTATTCGTACTTCTCCTATTCTTATTGATATGATTTGGAATCATGTTGTAAATATACATAATGAAAGTAAGCTTAAGAAAAAACTCATCACAATTGAGGATAAAACTTGTTTTGTGACTAATTCTCCAAAAATGGAGAAGGTAAATTATTTAATTGAAAAGGCGGCTTCTTCTGATATTAATGTGTGTATTTATGGCGAAACAGGTACAGGAAAGGATGTTATAGCAAAAAGAATTCATAATTTATCTTCACGTTCTTCATCTCCATTTGTTGCAGTTAATGTTGCAGCAGTTCCAGAAGATTTAGCCGAGAGTTTATTTTTTGGTCATGAAAAAGGAGCATTTACAGGTGCAGTTACTAGAAAGATAGGTTATTTTGAAGAAGCGAATAATGGCACTTTGTTTCTTGATGAAATAGGAGATATGAGTTTGAGAATGCAAGTGAAGTTGTTAAGAGTTCTGCAAGAAGGAAAGATAACGAGACTTGGTGGTAATGGAGAAATTCCTGTTAATGTAAGAATTATCATAGCAACTCATATTGATATGAATTCTTTGATAGAAAAAGAGTTATTTAGAGAAGACTTGTTTTTTAGATTAATGGGCTTGACTATCAATATACCAAAGCTAAACGAAAGGGGAGGAGATGTATTGCTGTTAGCAGATATGTTTATTAATGATTTTTGTGCAAGAAACAAAAAAGCCATTTGTCGTATTTCAGATTCTGCAAAAGAAGCATTAATGGAATATGATTTTCCAGGAAATGTAAGAGAATTAAAATCCATAATGGAATTAGCTGTAGTTTTATGTAATGATAATATAATTCGCTATGAAGACCTATCTCTAAGAACAAATAGAGTAAAGAAAAGAGACTTCTTAGAAATAGAACGAACTATGGAAGATTATGAGAATATGATTATAAAGCATTTTTTGGATAAGTATGACAATAAAGTTAGATTAGTTGCAAGTAAATTAGGTATTAGTAAAACTAAGATTTATAAATTAATTCAAGACGATAAATTATAATTATTATGAGAGATGTTACTTGTCCACGTTGTGGAAAAACTTTTGTTTGTAAACACGATGAAACTTGTTTTTGTACTAAGTATGTTTTGAGTGAAGAAAATAAAAAAGACATTCAATCTAAATGGACTGAATGTCTTTGTGAGGATTGCTTATCCTTATATGCTAGGCCTATTGAGCCAAAATGTGAATCTCGTTCTTAGCTAATTCTACTAATCCGCTGTTTATTGTAAAGCTGACTTGATTTCCAGATTCTTCTTCTATTTTGATTTCTCCTTTGCATAGAGCAGAAATCAAAGGCGCGTGATTATTTAACACTTGGAATTTTCCATCTATTCCTTGCATTTTCACTGATCTTACTTCTCCTTCATAGAGAGTGTCTTCTGGACTTACTATACTTAGTTTCATATTCTTCAACTTTATTATTTAGCAGCTGCCATCAGTTTCTTACCTTTTTCAATAGCTTCTTCTATTGTTCCAACCATCATAAAGGCTGCTTCAGGATATTCATCAACTTCTCCATCCATAATCATGTTGAAACCTTTGATTGTATCTTCTATTGAAACGAATGCTCCTGGAATACCAGTGAATTGTTCTGCAACGTGGAATGGTTGAGATAAGAATCTTTGTACACGTCTTGCTCTTGCTACTGTTAATCTGTCTTCTTCTGATAATTCTTCCATACCCAAGATTGCAATGATGTCTTGTAATTCAGAATATCTTTGAAGTATCATCTTAACTCTTTGAGCTGTTTGATAGTGTAAATCACCTACAATTTCAGGAGTAAGGATTCTTGAACTTGATTCCAATGGGTCAACAGCTGGATAAATACCTAATTCACTAATCTTTCTACTTAATACTGTTTGTGCATCAAGGTGAGCAAATGTTGTTGCTGGAGCAGGGTCAGTTAAGTCGTCTGCAGGCACATAAACAGCTTGTACAGATGTGATAGAACCTCTATTTGTTGAAGTAATTCTTTCTTGCATCACACCCATTTCTGATGCCAATGTAGGTTGGTATCCTACAGCTGAAGGCATACGTCCTAACAACGCAGAAACCTCACTACCTGCTTGTGTGAAACGGAAGATGTTGTCTATAAATAACAATATGTCTTTTCCTCCTGTTGTTTCATCTCCATCTCTGTAGTATTCTGCTACAGTTAAGCCTGAAAGCGCAACTCTTGCTCTTGCTCCTGGTGGCTCGTTCATTTGTCCGAATACAAGAGTACATTTACTATTTTTTAAGGCTTCTTTATCTACTTTAGATAAATCCCAACCTCCTTTTAGCATGTCTTCTTTAAATTCATCGCCATAAGAGATAACACCACTCTCAATCATTTCTCTTAAAAGGTCATTACCTTCACGAGTTCTTTCTCCAACGCCTGCGAATACCGATTGTCCAGAGTATTTTTTAGCGATGTTGTTAATCATTTCTTGAATGAAAACGGTTTTTCCTACACCAGCTCCCCCGAACAAACCAATTTTACCTCCTTTTGCATAAGGTTCAATAAGGTCAATTACTTTGATACCTGTATATAAAACTTCTGTTGATGTAGAAAGGTTTTCAAATTTTGGTGGAGTTCTGTGAATAGGATAAGACTTTTCTCTTTTAACAGGTTCAATTCCGTCAATTGTTTGACCTATTACATTGAAAAGACGACCATTTATGTCTTCTCCAACAGGCATAGAAATAGGTTCACCAAGGTTTTCTACAACTAAACCTCTTTGAAGACCATCTGTAGAATCCATAGCAATGGTTCTGACAGTGTTTTCACCTATGTCTTGTTGGCATTCTAATATTAATTCGCTACCATCTTGCTTAACAACGCGTAAAGCGTCGTAAATATTTGGAAGTGTTTCACCAGCCGGAAAATTAACGTCTATAACGGCTCCGATGATTTGAGAAATTTTTCCTCTACTTACTACACTACTCATAGTTTTGTTTGTTATTCATTAAATTCAGTTTGCGAATATACACTTTTTAATTGAATAAAATTGTTCTTTTCTTTATTTTTTTATTTACCCTTTTTCTTATTTGTCAAATAATCAGCCTTTTAAATTGTTAATTAATTGTTGAAATAAAAAATCTAATTCTTGAATTCAAAAAAATAATTCTTGAAAAGAATGTCGTTTTATTCAAGAATAATTCTTTTAATTCTATCTTTGCAAAAAAATTAAAAACTTAATGCATTATGAAATTAAGATGTAAATCAAAAAGTTTACTTTATTTTGTGTGTTTTATAGTTGTTTCTATGATAACTTTTTCTGCTTATGCTCAATGTCCTTTTGGAGAGAAAGTAAATTGCTTGGGAGAATGTGGAAGATTTTTTGATGACAATGGAGATTCTTATTGTGATAATGGTTTAGTTCAAGCTTTAATTCAAGTAGAGACTACAGCGCCTCCAATAGAAACTATCACAGAAACCATAAAAGAACAAAATACTCCTAAAACTAAAGAAGTAACAAAAGAAGAAAAAGCTGTTCAAACTCCAGTTAAAAACTTAACAGAAGAAACACTTGAAGAGGAGCAAACAATAGTTACACAAACTACAACTATAGAAGAGGTAAAACCAGTAGTAAAGAAAACTCAGAAGCCATATAGAGTAGTGCTTATTTCTGTTCTTGTTTTGATTACATATTTAGCAACATTCATTTTGGTAAAAACAAACAAGATGAAAAAACTTACCCATAGAAAAATATGGAATGCAATATTGCTAATAACATTTTTAGTATCATGCTTATTAGGTTTCATATTAGCCTTACAAATAAACTATGGCTTTTGCATGGAGTGGTATAGAGATTTCCTAAAACTACATGTTGAATTTGGAATAGCAATGACTATTGTGGCCTTTATTCATGCAATTTGGCATTATCGCTATTACATTACAATGTTTTCAAAGAAAAAGTAATGGATAAGCAAATTCTAAGATTAGCAATACCTAATATAATTACCAATATCACTGTTCCCTTATTAGGAATGGTAGATACAGCTATTGTTGGGCACCTAAAAAGCGATAATGGTCTTGATTACATAGGAGCAATAGCTGTTGGAACTATGATATTCAATATAATATATTGGAACTTTGGCTTTCTTAGAATGGGTACAAGTGGTTTTACTGCACAGGCTTATGGAGCAAATGATAAGAAAGAACAAGCCAATATACTATTAAGAGCATCTGCAATAGCAATTGTGGCAGCATTGATTTTGATTATTTGTCAAAAACCAATAGGACAGCTATCCTTAATGTTGATTGAAGACAAAAATTCAGTAGGAGCCTTAGCTCTTAGCTATTTTGCAATAAGAATATGGGCAGCTCCAGCAACTTTGGGAATGTATGCTCTAAAAGGTTGGTTTATTGGTATGCAAGATTCAAAGAATCCAATGTGGATTTCTATTATCATCAATATATTGAATATTGCTTTTAGCTTTGTATTTGTCTTTTATTTTGATATGTCTATTCAAGGAGTTGCTTGGGGAACGGTAATAGCACAATACGGAGGATTGATTACAACTCTCATTATATGGAAACGTAAATACGGATATATATCAGAATATTTCAATCTTAAAGATGCCTTATCAATAGATAAAATGCAGCAATTCTTTAAAATAAATTCAGATATCTTCCTAAGAACACTTTGTTTAATCATAGTAACAAGCTATTTCACCATAGCATCAACAAAAATGCCTTACCCAACCCTTGCTATGAATACACTATTAATGCAATTCTTTACACTATTCTCTTACTTTATGGATGGCTTTGCATATGCTGCAGAATCCTTATGTGGAAAAGCAAAAGGAGAGAATAACTATAAACAACTACAAAACTATGTAAAACGTTTTTTACTTTGGGGAGCAGTGATATCAATTCTATTCATTATTATATACGCAATCTTTGGAGAAAACATCCTAACAATATTTACAGACAACAAAGACGTAATAGCATATTCAGAAAACTATATTTTCTGGATATTACTCATACCTATAACAGGCTTTATAGCCTTTTTATATGACGGAATACTTATAGGGCTAACAGAATCAGTAATAATGAGAAATGCTATTTTTATTTCTACAGCAGCATTTTTTATTATATATTTCTCTTTATCACCAATAATAGGAAATAACGCACTTTGGTTAGCCTTTCAAATCTATTTGTTAGGACGAAGTTTATTGATGATGACAATGAGTCGAAAGAAGATTTTTATTAATTAATAAAAAATAAACCGAATAAAATTGTTTCATAAATTTATTTTTCATTACCTTTGCAACTTTGTTTGCGAATAAATTTGAACATAAAGAATTAAAACAAATAAATAAATCATGGATAAAAAAACGATTATTGGATTAGTGTTGATTTTTGCAGTTATGACTGCGTGGATGTACATGATACAACCATCAGCAGAAGAAAAAGCTGAAATAAAAAGAAAACAAGACTCTGTATTAGCGGCACAAATAAAAGCTAATGACAAAGCTAGAACTACAACTGCAAACACTATCACAGAAGAAGAAAGATTAAAACAAACTATTGCAACTGCACAAGGAGAGGATTCATTAGCACTTAATGCACAAAGAGAATTAGATGATTACTTTGGAATATTCTCTAATGCTGCAATGAACCCTGAAAGACATCTATTTTTAGAAAATGATTTACTTCGTATAGAATTAAATACATTAGGAGGTAAAATAGAACAAGTATATCTATCAGAATACAAAACATATCACCAAGATAGCGTAAGATTCTTTACAAAAGGAGGAAATCAATACGGATTAAACCTATCATTAGGTTCAAGACTATTACAAACAAAAGACTTAAATTTTGAAATATTTGTAAACAATAAAGCCTACACATCAAATGCTCCTATCAAAATAAGTGGAGAAGATTCAGTAGTAGTAGGAATGCGTGTTTATACAAATCAATTAGACTCTTTAGTTAAAGACGTTTCATACTTAGAATATCGTTACACATTAAAAGGAAACGATTACAGAGTTGGCTTTGATATTGTAGCACACAACCTAAATAATGTAATAACTGATAGAAATACATTAGAATTTGTTTGGGATTCAAAATTGAGAATAAAGGAAAAAGATGGTGCTGTAGAGAATAAAAGTTCTTCTATCTATTATTTGTTGAAAGATGAGGTGGAATATTTAAAGGAAAACGGAGTTGATGATAAGAAAGAAGAGAATGGTATTCCTATTAAATGGATTTCTTACAAACAACAATTCTTCTCAACAGCCTTGATTGCTACAGAAGGAGATGGATTCATCTCAAGCACAATGCAAACTCAAACAGAAAAAGGACAAAAAGACAATTACCTAAGAACAATGTCTTCAAACATTAGTATTCCTTATGACCACGAAAAACCACACTATGAATACGGAATGAACTTTTTCTTTGGTCCTAATAAATATGCAGTAATCAGTGAATACGATATGCAAATGGAAGAAATTATACCACTTGGATGGGGTTTCTTCTTATTGCAATGGATAAACAGATTCGTTATTATTCCGGTATTTGACTTCCTACAAAGCTTTGGCTGGAGTATGGGATTGATTATCTTAGTTCTTACAATACTTGTAAAACTTGTATTATTCCCATTAGCATACAAACAATTTGCTTCAACAGCTAAAATGAAAGTTATAGCACCTGAGGTTCAAAAGATAAACGAAAAATATCCTAAACAAGAACAAGCAATGCAAAAGCAACAAGCAATAATGAATCTCTACAAGAGAGCAGGAATTAAGCCAATGGCTGGTTGTTTACCAATGTTGATACAATTCCCTATATTGATTGCTATGTTCCGTTTCTTCCCTGCTTCAATAGAGTTAAGACAACAATCCTTCCTTTGGGCAGATGACTTATCTACATACGACTCAATACTAAACTTACCATTCAATATTCCATTCTACGGAAATCACATTTCATTATTCTGTTTGTTGATGACAATAGCTCAATTAGTCTATACACACATTTCAATGAAACAACAAGCACAAACACAAACAATGCCAGGTATGAAATTCATGATGTACTTCATGCCAATAATGATGTTGTTTATCTTTAATAGTTTCTCAGCAGCGTTGAACTACTATTACTTTATCTCATTATGCTTTACTTTCTTACAAATGTTTATCATCAGAAAAACAATTGACGATAAAAAAGTGTTAGCAAAATTAGAAGCAAATGCAAAGAAGCCTTTGAAAAAATCAAAATGGCAACAAAGAATAGAAAATCTTGAAAAACAAAATCAAGCTATCTTAGAAGAAAGAAAAAAACAACAACAAAGAAGAAAATAGATTAAGTAAAAATAAATTTAATTATTAACTAAAATCAAATATCATGTACTTCGGTTTAATGATCGCTATCTTTGTCATAGGATATGCCATGATAGCATTGGAACACCCGTTAAAAATTAACAAATCTGCAACAGCTGTTTTATTAGCCGCTGTTATTTGGGCTGTTTTCGCCCTTTTTGGACCAGGATTGAAAGAAGGCGGATTGATTCATCACTTAGGAGAAACCGCAGAGATTCTTTTCTTCCTTTTAGGTGCGATGACAATTGTTGAAATCATAGACAAGCACGATGGTTTCTCAATTATCACAGACAAAATCACTACTACAAACAAAAGAAAGTTGCTTTGGATTATCTCAATCTTGACATTCTTTATGTCGGCTGTGTTAGATAATTTAACAACTTCAATAGTTATGTGTGCATTGCTTAGAAAACTCGTAGGGGATAAAAACACACGTTGGTTCTTTGCGGGTATGGTTATCTTGGCAGCAAACGCTGGTGGAGCATGGTCGCCAATTGGAGACGTAACTACCATTATGCTTTGGATAAAAGGTAACATTACGGCAGGCAACGTTATATTACAAACATTCGTTCCTTCATTGGTTTCTTTACTTGTGCCAGTTGCAATCATAGGTCTTACAATGAAAGGAAAACTTGAAAGACCTGAAAAAGTAGAATCATCAGAAAGCACAAGCGTAACAAGAAAACAATCTCTACTTATTTTATGTATGGGAGTTGGATTATTGTTATTCGTTCCTGTATTTAAGACAATAACTCACCTTCCTCCATATTTAGGAATTTTATTCGGATTAGGAATCTTGTGGATTACGACAGAAATTATGCACAAAAACAATCCTACAAATTATTCTCGTCTTAACGTAACTACAATCATACAAAAAGTTGACGTTCCTTCAGTTTTATTCTTCCTTGGTATACTTATGGCTGTTAGTTGTTTGAACGAAGCAGGTCATTTGGCACTTTTGGCAGAAAGTCTTAACGAATTAGGAAACGTTTACGTTATAAACGTAGTTATAGGTGTGCTTTCATCAATTATAGACAATGTTCCGTTGGTTGCAGCTGCGATGGGAATGTATCCAATCGAAGCAATAGGAGCATTTGCCGTAGATGGAGCATTCTGGGAAGGCCTTGCATACTGCGCAGGTACAGGAGGAAGTTTATTAATCATTGGTTCTGCAGCGGGAGTTGCTGTTATGGGAATGGAAAAAATAGACTTCATTTGGTATTTGAAAAAAATAACTTTGTGGGCTTTGATAGGATACCTTGCAGGTGCAGGAACATTCTATTTAATGAGCAATTTCATTTTCCACGTAGCATAGTTTAGAAACTATATCATAAATTCAATATCTCTTAGCTTTATTTTGCTTGAATAAAGCTAAGAGTTATTTTTTTAATTCAAAGAATTAGAAAATTAAAACAAAGAATTAATTTTCTAAAACAAAGAAAACAGAATTTATTTCTTACCTTTGCAAATTATGAATAGAGTATTTGCAGTATTTTTTATAAGCTTGCTGATGTTTTCATGTGCAAAGATTGTCACTCCAAGCGGAGGAGCAAAAGACAATAAGCCACCTGTTTTTGTTAAAAGCAAGCCTTATCCTAATGCAATCAATTTTAAGGGTAACGAAATTGAAATAGAGTTTGATGAATACATAGTATTAGAAAATCCAATCAATAAAGTATTGATTTCTCCTCAAATTCAACCAGCCCCAGAGATTGTTTCCAACCTTAAATCTATATATATAAAAGGATTAGATTCTTTGAAAGAGAATACAACCTACATTATAGATTTCGCAGATGCTATAAAAGATTATAATGAAGGCAATCGTTTGAATGGATTTTCTTTTGCATTTTCAACAGGTAATCACATAGATACTCTTTGGTATGAGGGTGTTGTATTAGACGCTTTTGAACTTAAACCAATTGCAAATAAGTATGTATTGCTTTATTCAAACATAGATACAACTTACATAAGGACTAATCCTTCTGACTATTTGACAAAAACCGATAGTAATGGTGTTTTCAGGTTTCATAATCTTGCTCCAAAGCAATATAAAGTCATTATTTTAGATGATAAAAACCAAAATAAGATATATGACTTGCCTAATGAGGGGATAGGATTTTCCAATACACTTGTTGAACCTTATCTTGCAGATTCAACAGTCAATACAAGATTGTTAAAACAAAGATTTTACTATACAGATTTCGTAGAAGAAAAAGTAAATGAAAACACCTCTGTTTTGCCAAAGCATGCAAATGACACTATATTTCAAATTCGCAAAACTCAAAAAGATACCGTTGCTTACTACAATGGTAATTATCAACTTACGATTAAAGATACCTTATTAACAGATGAATTTGAAGCCCTTTTGGTTTATCAAAGCGATACAAATAAGGTGATTTTTCAAAAGACAAATGACAGTATTTATACACTTGCTATCCCATTACATACTGCAAATAAATATGAGATAATCATTAATAAATCTACTATCACTAATATACATCAACAAAGCAATGCAGAATATCGTCATAAATTCTATTATTCCTCTCCAGAAGACTATGGAACATTGTTTATTAATATAAATGGAGAAGAAAATACTTGTAAAATATTGTATCTATATGATATAGCAGGTAAGCTTATTCAAGAAAAGAGTCTTTCTTCTCAAGAAAGCAAAGCAAGATTTGATAATTTATTGGAAGGAGTCTATAAATTGAAGATTTCAATAGATGAAAACTGTAATAACATTTGGGATAAAGCAAATTTTTCTTTACAAATTGAAGCTGAAAAAGTGTTGAATTTCAATAAGATATTGCAAGTTAAGAAGTCTTGGGAGATAGAAGAAGAATGGAATCTTTCAGAATAATTTGTGTAAACAAAATAAAATGAGTAATTTTGCAAATCTTTTAAAAATTAAAAATAAGAAAACAAAATGGCAGTAAAAATTAGATTACAACGTCACGGTAAAAAAGGAGCACCTTTTTATCATATCGTTGTTGCGGATGCTCGTGCAGCACGTGATGGAAAATTTATTGAAAAATTGGGAACTTACAACCCAATGACAAACCCTGCAACTATCGAATTAAATGTTGATAGTGCTTGCAAATGGTTAAAAAATGGAGCTCAACCAACAGAAACAGCAAGAAACATCTTGTCTTACAAAGGAGCTTTATTGAAAAGACACTTACAAATAGGTGTTGAAAAAGGAGCTATAACTCAAGAGGTGGCTGATAAGAAATTTGAAGCTTGGTTACTTGAAAAAAATAACAAAATAGCTGCTAAACAAGAATCTTGCAGAAATGCACAAAAAGAAGATGCTAAACAACGTTTAGCTAAAGAATCTGAAGTAAACGCAGCTAAAGCAGCAGCGATTGCTAAAAAGAGAGAAGAAGCAGCAGCAGCTCAAGCTGAAGAAACAGCAGAAGTTGCAACTGAAGAAACTGCAGAACAAACTGAAGCAGCAGCTGAATAATTTGCAGTCAATAAAACAAAATAAACAAAGGCTATCTTTTAACAAGGTAGCCTTTATTTGTAAAATAAGAAATAGAAATGAAGATAGAGGATTGTTTTTATTTAGGTAAAATCTCTAAACCTTTTAGTTATAAAGGAGAAGTTGTGCTTTTTCTTGATGTAGATGAACCACAAGATTACGCTCAATTAGATGGGGTTTATGTTGCAATCAATAAGAAATTAGTTCTATACACTATAAGTAGTATAAGAATTAATAATAACAAGGCAGTTGTAAGGTTTGATGATGTAGAGTATGAGGATTTAGATAGATTAATCGGTAGAGAACTTTATTTGCCTTTAGAACTATTACCACCTTTGGAAGGTAACAAATTCTATTTCCATGAAATCATTGGATTTTCTGTTATAGATGAGGAAAGGGGAGATATAGGCAAAATATTAGGAGTTTATGAAAACGCACCTCAGTCATTGCTTTCAATAGATTGCGAAGGAAAAGAAATCCTTCTTCCAATAATAGATGAGGTGATAGTAGATGTAAACAGAGCTGAAAAGCAAATGAGAGTAAAATCTCCTGAAGGTTTAATCGACCTTTATTTACAATAGATTTTACCGAAAAAAGACAAATATTTATTGATAAACGATAAAAATTTATCGTAAAAAATTTGGTAGATATTAAAATTCATTATATTTTTGCATCAAATTAAAGAATCAATGAATATAAAGAAGAAAACATTAACAATAAAGAGTATTAAAATACTATTCGATGTAGCAATAGTATTGATGTCTTTATCATTGCTTGTTTTGTTGCTTGGTTTTGTTTTAGGAATTGCAAACGACAATGAAATATATTCAAAGGGTTATGCTTTGATAGAACAAAACGAAAACACCTCTATGGAAATGCAAGGCAAGATTCCTTCTGATTTAAAAGATGTAACAATTCATTTAAAGCCTGAAGGTATCAAGGTTGCCTACGATATAGATATTCATAGCAATAGCTTCTCAGCAATTATTTTGAAATTGTTTTATGTAATCACATTAAATATTAGTCTTTTGTTTCTTTTGTTTCAAATGGTGCAAATAAGAAACATAGTAAACTCGGTTTATAAGGGATTCAAATCGGGTGAATATTCATTAGGACACTGTGTGTTTACAGATAAAAATATAAAAAGAATGAAATATATATCATTTAGCTTTATTGTATTACCTATATTAGAGCTTTTGGTATATTTCTCTGATAAGATATTCTTAAAAACATACCTACAAATACAAGAGTTAAACATAGTTCCAGAATTTGGATTGTCACATATTTCTTGGGAATATATACTAATAGGTATGTTGTTCTACGTTATGGTAGATATATTTAGAAAAGGCATAAGTCTACAACAAGAAAACGACTTAACAATCTAATTTAGGGTATGGGAATAATTGTGAATTTAGACATGATGATGGCAAAAAGGAAGATAACGCTTGGTGAATTATCTGCCAAAGTGAATATTACCCCTGCAAATATGTCTAATCTCAAAACAGGGAAGGCAAAAGCGATAAGATTCTCAACCCTTGAGGCTATTTGCAAAGTATTAGACTGTCAGCCGGGTGATATATTAGAATACACAGACGAGGTAAACGAATAAATAAAAATAATAAACTAAATAAAAAAGAGTATGAAAAGTAGAATTTTTTCAGTATTAGCCTTGTGCTTATTAATAAGTACAATAGGCGTTGCTCAAAACAAGAAAGCAGTTAATCTTGACGAGCAAATTAAATTAAACGGTAAAGTTCGTACAGGAAAATTAGCTAACGGACTTACTTATTATGTAAGAGCAAACAACAAACCTGCAAACAGAGCTGAATTCCAAATAGCAATCAATGCTGGTTCTGTATTGGAACAAGAAAACGAAAAAGGTTTAGCTCACTTCACTGAACACATGGGATTCAATGGAACAAAACATTACCCAGGTAACACAATGATTGATGACCTTGAAAAAGAAGGTATAGTATTTGGTAGAGAAATCAATGCTTACACTGGTTTTGACCAAACAGTTTATATGGTAACACTTCCAACAGACAACGACAGATTGTTTGATATGGGATTAAAAATTCTTGACGGTTGGGCTTCTGGAATGTTAATGACAGGAGAAGAAATCGACAAAGAAAGAGGAGTTATCATAGAAGAATGGCGTATGAGCCAAGGAGGAAGCGAAAGACTTAGAGCAAAAACATGGGGAACTATGTTAAAAGGTTCTAAATATGCAGAACGTCTTCCTATTGGAACATTAGAAAGCCTTGAAACATTCAAATATGAAGACATCAGAGGTTTCTATCAAAAATGGTACAAACCAGACAACATGGCTGT
Source organism: Candidatus Onthomorpha sp. (assembly GCA_045635365.1). GTDB lineage: Bacteria > Bacteroidota > Bacteroidia > Bacteroidales > P3 > Onthomorpha. The sequence continues at coordinate 11,038 of JAZRCB010000015.1, read as the reverse complement.
AATCGTAGTAGGAGACTTTGATGCAGATGAAATGGAACAAAAAGTAATCGATTACTTTACAATGACTCCAGCACCTTGTACTCCAACAGAAAGACCTGTTTACACAATCGAAAACAACAAAGAACCACTTGTATGTGTTGCAACAGACAAAGAAGCAACTTCTACACAAATTCAAATGTTCTACAAACACCCTGCAAAAACAGTTAAAACATGGGGAGATTACCGTGAACAATACTTAGTTTACAGCTTGTTTGAAACAATGCTTGATGAAAGATTAACAGAACTTGGAGAAAAGAAATCTTGTCCTTACATGCAAGCAGGAGCAGGCTATGGTGGATTCCTTGCAAGACCAGTTGCTGCATACCAAATGTATGTTGTAGCAAAAGAAGGTAAAGTAATGGAAGCATTAGAAGCAATGATGCTTGAAAACACAAGATTGAAACAACACGGATTCTTACAAACTGAATTAGACAGAGCAAAAGAATCATTACTTGAAAGATTTGCAAGAGCAGCAAAAGAAGAATCAAAAACAGAAAGTAGCCGTATCGCAGCAGAATTAGTAGATTACTTCCTTGATGAAGTGCCAATGCCAGGAGCAGTTATAGAAAACAAATGGGCAAAAGCAATGATGGAAGACATTACCTTAGAAGAAGTAAACGCTTTGATAGGAAAATGGATGACAGAAGAAAACTTCATTTGTACAATCTCAATGCCAGAAAAGAAAGGTGTTAAAGTACCAACAGAAGACAAAGTTTTAAAACTTATCGAAAAATGCAAAACAGCAAAAACAAAAGCATGGGTTGATAACGTAAAAACAGATCCTTTCTTAGCTCAAGAACCAAAAGGTGGAAAAATAGAAAGCACAACTAAAAACGAAAAATTCGACTACACAGAATACGTTTTATCAAACGGAGCAAAAGTGGTTGTTAAGAAAACCAACTACAAAAACGATGAAATCCTTACACATGCAGCATCAAACGGTGGTAGCTCAATGTACGAAGATAAAGACATTATGAATGTTAATTTCGCAGCAAGCATAGTTGATGCAAGCGGTATCGGAACTTATGACAACAGCCAATTAATGAAATTCATGAAAGGAAAATCATTTGGAATCTCTCCTTCAATCGGCGAATTACAAGATGTACTTTCAGGAAGCTGTTCACCAAAAGACTTTGAAACACAATTACAATACATATACTTATTCTTCACAGCACCAAGAATGGATAAAGAAGTATTGGCAAGCGAAATCGACAAATTGAAAACTCAAATCAACATGGTTAAAAACATGCCTGAGTTCGCATTCCAAGAAAAATGGTTAAAATCTATGTATCCAAACGACAAACGTACAGTGTTAATCCCAACAGAAGCACAATTAAAACAATTGAATGCTGACAAGATGTTAAAGATATTCAAAGAAAGATTCTCAGATGCTTCTGACTTCACATTCACTTTCGTTGGAAACATAGACGAAAAAACAATGCTTCCTTTGATTGAAAAATACATAGGTGGACTTCCTTCAACAAAAGGTAAGAATGCAGAAAACTGGAAAGACCGTTCAACAGCATTTGCACAAGGTGTAGTTGATGAAACAGTATATGCAGGTGAAGCAAACAAGGGATTGATGACAATTACTTTCGAAAACGATTTTGATTGGAACGATCGTTTAGCAACAAGCGCATTAGACAACATTTGTTCAATCAAATTAACAGAAACAATACGTGAAGAATTAGGTGGAACTTACTCTCCTTCATTCTCATTAAGCTATGAAAAATACCCACAAGCAAAAACAACTGCAATGTGTTACTACACATGTGACCCAACAACAGTTGATAAATTAACAAATGCAACATTTGAAGTATTTGACAAGCTTATGGCAGAAGGCCCAACAGTAACTGACCTTAACAAAGTAAAAGAACAATTAATACTTGAAAGAAAAGGAAGATTAGAAAAGAACGGATACTGGTTAGGACAAATCACAGGTTCTAAATTCTACGGATACGAAATGCAAACATTAGAAGAATATACAGCAGCAGTAAACGCTTTAACAATAGAAGACATTAAAGCAGTAGCAGCTAAATATTTGAAACACGACGGATACGTAAGAGCATCATTGAAACCAGAAGCAATGAAACCAGCAAAATAATCCGAAACACACATAAACACTAAAGGGAATGACACTATGTCGTTCCCTTTTTTTTATTACCCTGCTTTTAGCTATTGCCTTTCTTTTTCAAAGAAAAACAAAATTCCAACAGCGTTGGAATACTTCTCCAACGCTGTTGGAATACCATTACAAATGCGTTGTAATTTTACATTCTTGCGACTCTTTCTATTCCTTCTACTTTTTCTATGTTTTGAATTAGTTTATTGAGGTGTTCGGCGTGGGAGATGTAAACCATAAGGTTGCCTTCAAATAGCCCGTCGTTGCTTTCCATTACTAAACCTTTGATGTTTACATTCCATGCTTCTGATATTATTCTTGTTAAATCGTGAAGCAGGCCTTTACGGTCAATCCCTGTTATTTTAATTCCGGCAAGGAATGTGATTTTTTCGTTTTCTCTCCATTTGGCTTTGATGATTCTGTGGCCATATTTACTCATTTCGTCTATGGCTTTCTTGCATGAGGTACGATGAACCTCTATACAGTCTTCGCGTAATAGTCCAATGATTCCGTCTCCTGGTAATGGATTGCAACATTTTGCTGTAATGTATGGTAGGTTTTCATTTTCTTTACCTATGAGTAGTTGTTCTGGATTGTTGCGTGTTTGTTCTGCGATTTCTTCTCTTAGGGTTTTTGCTTTCTCGTCTTTCTTCTTTGGTACTAGTCCGTTTTTGAATAGCATCCAAGCTGAGTTCTTTTGTGCTTTTTTAAAGCATTGACGTATTTCTGTCAAGCCTATGTTTTCTTCATAAATCCTAAAGAAGAAGTCTATTTGGTTGTTTATTTTTACAAAGTGTCTTAGTCGTTCTACGTTGTTGTCGTTGTATTCTATGTTTTGTGATTTGAAGAGTTCTTTTAGTTTGTCCATTCCTTGATGAAGGAAGTTTTTGCGATAGTCTTTTATGTAGTTCTTTATTTCATTTGTGGCTTTGGATGTTTTAACAAATTCAAGCCAGCTTTCTTTTGGTTGAACTATTTTTGAGGTTATGATTTCTACTTGGTCGCTTGCTCTTAATCGGTGTTCGATTGGTACTACTTTGTAGTTTACTTTTGCTCCCATGCAGTGGTTTCCTAAATCGGTGTGTACGTTGTAAGCAAAGTCTAAAACGGTTGAGTTGACTGGTAGGTCTATTGCTTTGCCTTTTGGTGTGAATACTGTTATTTGGTCGGTTACTACTGTTAATTGGAAGTCGTTTACGAAATCTACTGCTGTGGATGAGTCGTTGTCGAGTATGTCTCTTACTTTTGTTAGCCAGTTATCAAGGTTATTGTCAAGGTCGCCTTCTTTTACTTCTTTGTATTTGTAGTGTGCGGCTAATCCTTTTTCGGCAATGTCATCCATTCTTTGGCTACGGATTTGTATTTCTACCCATTTTCCTTGTGCACTCATAACGGTGCAGTGTAGTGCTTCGTAGCCATTGCTTTTTGGAACGGTAAGCCAATCACGGAATCTGTCTAGGCGTTGTCTGTACATTGAGCTTATTATAGAATAAACTGCAAAGCAACTTTCTTTTTCTGCCTCTATTGGAACGTCTAATATGATTCTTATGGCAAATATGTCGTAGATTTCTTCAAATTTTACTCCTTTTTTCTCTATTTTGCCTAGTATTGAAGTGATGGATTTTACTCTTCCGGATAGTGTGAATTTGTAACAACGTTCTATGAGTTTTTGTTTGATTGGTTCGGAAAAGGTATGTATGAATGCTTCTCGTTCTTCTTCACTGTCTTTTAGGCGAGATTCTATGTCAAGGTATTCATTTGGATTGATGTGTTTTGTTGCTAGGTCCTCTAATTCGCTTTTTACTTCGTATAGTCCTAAACGATGTGCTAATGGTACATAGAATTGACGAGTTTCAGATGCGATTTTGAGTTGTTTATGCTTTGGCATAAAGTCTAGTGTTCTCATGTTGTGAAGACGGTCGCAGAGTTTAAGGAGTATAACTCTCATGTCGTCACCCATTGCTGTGAAAAGCTTTTTGAAATTCTCTGATTGGATGGAGTGATTGTTGTTTTTTTCAAATACACCATCAATCTTTGTTAGTCCATCTACTATTTGTGCTACTTTTGCTCCAAATATGTTTTCTATGTCTTCTATTGTGTATTCGGTATCTTCTACAACGTCATGTAAAAGAGCGCATACTATGGCAGTGGCTCCAAGTCCTAGGTCGTAAGATGCTATTTTGGCTACTTCTAAAGGGTGATATATGTATGGTTCTCCGTTTTTTCGTCTTACTCCAGAGTGGGCATTCATAGCAACGACAAAGGCTTTCTTTATAAGTCTCTTTTCTTCTTTGTCGCTTGTGTGAGATATTTTTATGAGTTCTTTATAACGTTTTAAAATCTCTGTGCGTTCTAATTTCTCGTCTATTATATACATATTATCATCTCCTTTTCTTGAAAAAATCTTTTAGTAGTTCGGAACATTCTTTTTCTAATATTCCTGATGTAACTATTGTTTTTGGGTGGTATATGTTTTCGCTTAATCGTGATGCTCCTCGTTTTTCGTCTTTTGCTCCAAAGACTACTCTGCTTATTTGTGACCAATAAAGTGCTCCTGCACACATTACGCATGGTTCAAGTGTTACATAAAGTGTGCAATCGTTTAAGTATTTTCCTCCTATTGCTTCTGTTGCACATGTTATTGCTTGCATTTCTGCATGGGCTGTTGGGTCGTTTAGCTTTTGTGTTTGATTGTATGCTGATGCTATCACTCTATTGTTGCATACTATCACTGCTCCAACGGGTACTTCTCCTTCTTCTAAGGCGCATAAAGCTAATTCATAGGCTTTGTTCATGAAATAGTTGTCGTCATATTCCAATATTGCCATAATTATATTCCTTTTAGGTCTGTAAATCGTTTTATTGATTTTAGTTTGTGTTGAAATACTATGCTTTTGTGATAGACGCAAGTAGGGTAGTCAAAGGCTTTGCTTTTTTCGTATTCTGATTTCATCTTTTTGAAATCTTTGTAAGCTTTGAATACGCTTTTAAATTCTCCTATCTTTCCTTGTGCTAAGAAACTAAATGCTGCTATTAGGTCTAAAATTCTGCGTTTAAAAAGAATAGAAGTAAGTTTATTGCTTGGTAGGTTTTTGTATAGTGTTAGTAAACTGTTTCTAAAGTTTAGGTATGTTTTGAAAGGGGAGGTCTTGTTAAGAGTTCCTCCTCCTAAGTGATAGACTGTTGAGTTTGGATTGTAGTATATTTTGTATCCAGCGTTCTTTAATCGCCAACAAAGGTCTATTTCTTCAAAGTGAGCAAAGTATTTCTCGTCTAATCCATTGAATTTATGATATAATTCACTCCTTATAAAGAATGCTGCACCGCTTGCCCAGAAGATTTCTTTGATTTGTTCGTATTGATTGTTGTCTTTTTCTATTGAATCAAAGATTCTTCCTGCACAAAAAGGGTATCCAAGATAGTCTATAAATCCTCCTGCTGCTCCTGCGTATTCAAATTTTTCTTTTTCTAAATGTGAAAGTAACTTTGGTTGACAAACAGCTATGCTTTCATCGCTTTCCATTAATCTAAGCACGTCTTTTGTCCAGTCTTCGCTAACTTCTACATCTGTATTCAATAAACAATAGTACTTTGCATCTATTTGCTTTAATGCTCTGTTGTATCCTCCTGTGAAACCGTAGTTTTTGTCTAATTGGATTATTTCTATTTGAGGAAATTCTCTTTTTACAAATTCTAGAGAATCATCTTTTGAAGCGTTATCTACAAATATTATTCTATGTCCCTCAGAGTGTTTTACAACAGATGGTAGATATGTGTTTAAAAGATGCGAAGTGTTATAATTAAGTATAACTATTGCTAAATCTGCTTGCAGCATTATAGGTGTCCTTTTCTAAATTGTATGCCGGCATCTCCCTCAACTCCTTCAGGTAGAGTGTGTCTTGAAAGAACGCTTTCCCAATACATATCTTGTTTTTCACCTCTTACGTTAGAGTGAAGTAAGAAATATTCTGCCATATCGTTTTGAGGAGCATAGAATACGAAAGTTCTATTTGATTCTCCAAAAGGAGTGTGGTCATATCTCCACATTTGATAAGGTAAGTATGTTACTCCTTCAGAGTCTGCTCTTTCTAATTCAGGTGTTGCTTCGTAGTCTGCTTGTGTTCTTTTCTTGAAACCACTACTTCCTTTGAATTTTTCATCAATTATATTTGTTGGCGGGCCATAAACTAAGTAAACACGTCCCATATCGGTTTCATAACCTTTTTTGATGTTTGTGCTATATTTTCTGTTTACAAAGTCTAAACGATTTCTATAATCTTGCCATTCCTTTTGTGGATTGTTTGGATTTTTCGCTTGCCAGAAAGAGTAAAGGAAATATAGCTTAACTTCTTTTGAAGCAGTATTCAAATCATTTTCTATGAAACTTTTAATTTCTGTGCTTGCAATAGGGTGTAGAATTTCTATATTCTCATTTAATTGTTCATCTGTTAGTTGGAATACGAAAGCATCTGCTGGTAATCCTATTTGGTCTAAAGAAGATTTTTTGTCGCTTTCTTTAAAGAATGTTTCTTTTTTATAAGCGTGTAAGATATTATTTGCATCTCTTACTTCAATTGTTAAATAATAACTACCTTCTTCTAAGTCTGACAAATCAATATTTCCAATGATTACAGCTTGTTCTTTAGCTTTCATTCTTTCTGCTCTCATTATTCCTTCAACTTTTCTGTTTGTAGAGAAGTTTTCAATAACAGCAGTAAGTGCATATAAGCTGTCTTTACCAAAATATTTGTCTGCATTGTAGATTTCTACATAATAATTCAAAATATTGTTGTCTTTAGAAATAACATCAAACATATAAGGTTCTATAACATAACCATTCTTTACGTTAGAGGCTTGTTTGTTTGACTTAACGGGTGGGTTAATGATTTGAATGTCCGATAAACTTAATTCGTTTTCAGGGTAATTCATGCGAATAACATCTCTTGCTTCTACTGCACTTTTAGTAGAGTTTTTATCTTTGAAAGATAGATAAAGAACATAATTTCCATTATTAAGCTTTGCTCTTTGAATATCCATCATCATTTGATTAGCCTCTTCAGTATTAGATTTTATGTTTCTCTTATCAACATAAGCAACATCTTCTGTGTTTTCTGCATTGCAGATAAGAGTAGTTAATTCTACTTCAGCAGTGCCTTTATTGTAAACCACACTACTTAAATCTATTGATGTACATAGTTCTACATAATTTCCAGCTTGTGAGCTGAAAGTGTAAAAAGAATAAATTGCGTTTAAACCTTGAGCCGATAAGATGTAAGGTAAACTTAACAACAACAATACAAGTATTTTTTTCATATTTCTCTTTTTGATTTTAAATTACTACTTAATTAACTGCAAAGTTACGCAAATATTTTAAAAAAAGAAAGAACGTCCAATAATGAACGTTCTTTCTGATAGGAAATTAATAATAACCTAAGGGATTATTTTTCGTTTTTTTCCATTTCTTCTTTTAAAGTAGCTAAAACTTCTAAGTCACCTAAAGTAGTTTTTTCTAAACCTTCATTTATTTTTTTCATAGCAGAAGATTCATTTTTTTCTTCTTTTTTAGGTTCTTCAGCTTGCCAAGTTCTTAAGTGAGAAACAACGATTTTTTTGTTTTCTTTAGAGAATTCAATTACTTTAAATTGTAATTTTTCGTCTCCTTTAGCAATTGTTTTATCTTCTTTTTGTAAGTGCGATTTTGGAGCAAATCCTTCAACACCATAAGGTAATGAAATTACTGCACCACCTTTTTCACTTACATTCATTACTGTTCCTTCGTGAACAGAGTTTAAAGTGAATATGCTTTCAAACACATCCCATGGGTTTTCTTCCAATTGTTTGTGTCCTAAGCTTAATCTTCTGTTGTCGGCATCTACTTCTAAAACAACAACTTCTAAAGTTTGTCCTACTTTAGCAAATTCAGCTGGGTGTTTTATTTTCTTGCTCCAAGAAAGATCTGATATGTGGATTAATCCATCAACTCCTTCTTCTAATTCAACGAAGATTCCGAAGTTAGTAAAATGTCTTACTGTTGCAGTGTGTTTGCTTCCAACAGGATATTTTTCAGAAATGTTTGTCCATGGATCTGGTATAAGTTGTTTTATACCTAAAGACATTTTTCTTTCTTCTCTATCTAATGTTAAGATAACTGCTTCTACTTCGTCACCTATTTTTAAGAAATCGTGAGCTGTTCTTAAGTGTTGGCTCCATGACATTTCTGTAACGTGAATCAAACCTTCAACACCAGGAACTATTTCAACGAAAGCACCATAATCGGCTAAAACAACAACTTTACCTTTAGTTTTGTCACCAACTTGTAAGTTAGCATCTAAACCATCCCATGGGTGAGGAGTTAATTGTTTTAAACCTAAAGCTATTCTCTTCTTAGTTTCATCGAAATCTAAGATAACAACTTTGATTTTTTCGTCTAATTGAACGATTTCATTAGGGTGGTTGATTCTACCCCAAGAAAGGTCAGTAATGTGAATTAAACCATCAACACCACCTAAATCGATGAATACACCGTAAGATGTGATGTTTTTAACGATTCCTTCTAATACTTGTCCTTTTTCTAAACGAGCGATGATTTCAGCTTTTTGAGCTTCGATTTCATCTTCGATAAGAGCTTTGTGAGAAACTACAACGTTTTTGTATTCGTGGTTGATTTTAACAACTTTGAATTCCATTACTTTATCAACAAATACATCGTAATCTCTAATAGGTTTAACATCGATTTGGCTACCTGGTAAGAATGCTTCTATACCAAATACATCAACGATAAGACCACCTTTAGTTCTGCTCTTAACATATCCATTGATAATTTCTTGAGAATCGTAAGCTTCATTAACTCTATCCCAAGATTTAAGTATTCTTGCGTTTTTGTGAGAAAGAATTAATTGTCCACCTGCATCTTCTTTTTGAACAACAAATACTTCTATTTTGTCGCCAACTTTTAAATCAGGATTGTAACGGAATTCTGACAAAGGAATAACTCCGTCTGATTTGAATCCGATGTTAACAATTACTTCACGATTGTCTTTTGCTACGATTATACCTTCAACAACTTGTTGGTCACCAATTTGATTGAAAGTTCTGTCGTAAGCATCTGTCATTTCTTTGTGTTGATCAGCAGAGTAGTTGAATCCTTGTTCACCAACTGCATCCCAATCAAAATCAGCCAATGGCTGAACGTTTTTTAAATCTCTCATAGTAGATTTATTTTTTCTTTAATTGCCCCTTACTGAGCGGTTAAACTTAAATTAACTATAAAAACATTTCGAAATTTCAGTTGTTGAGTAAGCAACAGCCTACTTTTTCAAAATTAGGGTGCAAAGGTACTGCTTTTTTTGTTAAAATTACTATTTTTGTACAAAAATATTTTTATGACTATGAAGGATTTAGAGGTTTTTCATCAACAAAGAAACTATATAAACCAAGTTAAAACAATAGAAATCGGAGAAAGAAAACGTATTTTAAAAAAGTTATATTCGCTAATAAAAGACAATGAAGATGCTATAGCGAAAGCTCTTTACAAAGATTTGCATAAAAATCCTATGGAGGCTTATATGACTGAAATTGGAATAGTGCTTTCGGAAATTACTTATTGCTTAAAACATTTGAAGGCTTGGTCTAAACCTAAAAGAGTCGCTTCTTCAATCATACTATTTCCTTCAAAAGCATATATATATCCTCAAGCAAAAGGTGTAGTCCTTGTTGTATCTCCTTGGAATTACCCTTTTCAATTAAGCCTTGTTCCTCTCATTGGTGCTATTGCTGCAGGTAATAGAGTAATTTTAAGTCCTTCTACACAGTCTGCTGAAACTAATAAACTCTTACAAAGCCTTATCAATCAAAATTTTCCTTCTAATCAAATCTATTGTACAAATGGAAATAAGGAGGCTTCAACCAATATAATAAAACAAGGAGTAAATCATCTGTTTTTTACAGGTAGTCATACTACAGCAAAATATCTACAATCTCTTTGCAGTGAAAATTTAGTGCCTTCAACATTTGAATTAGGCGGAAAGTCTCCTCTTATAGTGGATAAAGACGCTAATCTTAAAATAGCTTCAAAGCGTATAGTCTTAGGAAAATTCATAAACTGCGGACAAACTTGCATTGCTCCAGATTATCTATTTGTACACAAAGAAGTCAAAACTCAATTTGTAGAATTATTGAAAGCTCAAATTATTTCTACCTTTGGACAAGATGCAAGCAAGATGCAAAACTATGGAAGAATAATAAACGAAAAACAATACAAAAGGCTATCAGGATTATTAGAAGAAGGGGAAATCCTTTTTGGTGGAAAAACAGATGCTGTTCAAAAATACATATCTCCAACTCTCATAAAACCACATTCATTTGATACGACACTAATGCAAGAAGAAATTTTTGGACCTTTGTTGCCTATAATAGAATATCAAAACATAGAAGAAGTAGTTCGATTTGTCAATTCACGTCCACATCCTTTGGCACTCTATTACTTTGGAAAACAAAATGCAGATATAATTCAAAAAACTATAAGTGGAGGAGTATGTATTAATGATGCAATAATGCACATTATTCCCCACAAACTTCCTTTTGGAGGTATAGGACAAAGTGGCATGGGAGCATATCATGGCAAGAAGAGTTTTGAAACCTTTTCACATTACAAATCTGTTTTGAAAACCAATAGGAATTTTGAATTCAATTTTAAGTATCAGCCTTACACTAAACTGAAACAAAAAATCATCAAATTTTTTCTTAAATAAAGACATGTTAAAACACTATTGATAATCTCTTTTCTTTTTATTTTTAATTTTTCTTTTTATCTATTTATTATATATTTATTATTGGGGTAGATTTTATACCATATGGAGGTAGATTTTATACCATTTT
>JAZRCB010000014.1:0-35311 GCA_045635365.1 Candidatus Onthomorpha sp. | reverse complement strand
ACTTCCGTTTCAAAAGAAGTGGAATCTTTCTTAACAGGTGCTGAATATGGATTAGCAAAAGAGGCTGTTTTGAGAATAGATTCCGATTCTAAGGGAGAGGTTAAGGAAACAGAGTGGAAAGAAATCAAAGAAAAGCTTTTCAACATTGATAAGCACGCTTTACCAAAAGTAATTGTGTCGGTGCTTATGTTAAGAGAAGGTTTTGATGTAAATAATGTTTGCGTAATAGTTCCTTTGCGTGCTGCGGAATCAAGCATTCTTTTAGAACAAATTGTAGGTCGTGGTTTGAGGCTAATGTTTCGAGAACATGAATATGCAGAAACTAAAAAAGAAATAAGAGATGCTCTTTTGGTAAAGAAAACTGAGCCTAAGGCTTTGCTTGATCTTCTTTTTATTATAGAACATCCAAAATTTATTGATTTTTGGAATAACCTTTCGGGAGAGGGTTTTGAGATTGGAGAAATTGAAAGCGAAACAGAAGAAACCGAACGAGTAACAGGAGATTTAATAACGGTAGGTTTGAAAGAGGATTTCTCGCAATGGGATATGTATATTCCTAAAATAATAAAGGATAGTGAGGAAGAAATTGATTTTTCTCAAATAGATGTTAATCAACTCAAACCCTATACCGAGCATAGTTTAGAAACTTTAAGATCGGTGCTTGTTTCTAAAAACGAGGTCTTTGTTGCAACAGAAGTAACTGTAAAAACAGTGTTCGGAGAATTGGAAATAACTGCTAATCTTTTTAATTCTAAATCCTACAATATTTATTTGCAAAAACTTGTAAATAGCATTGGAAGAACAGATGTTAATAAACGAAGAAGAAACAAAGGAAACAATGTTAATTTACAAGTTTTTAGTGCAGATATTATTAGAATTGCAGACCAATATATAAGAACGAGATTATTTAATTGCGATTTTGACCCTTTTGAAAACAACGATTGGAAAATTCTTCTTGCTAATCAAGGTAGCGTTACTCAACATATTGTAAGGCAATTGAATAGTTTGATTTTCAACTTAACGGAAAATCCTATTTTTACTGATGCCGAGGTAGAGAAAGTTTGGTTTTCTTCTGTAAAAACTTTGAAAATGAGAGAAAACTATTCTAATCCGTCTTGTAAAACAATATATGAGCGATATGCTTGGCCAAGTAATAAAGGTGGATTTGAAAAGGCTTTTAGTGAGTTCTTGGAAAAAGACGGCAAGGTTGAGAGTTGGTTGAAAATAGATGAGTTTAAACATAGTTTTTCCAAAGTTTCGTATTTGCGAGATGATGGAATTATTGCTTGGTATAGCCCGGATTTCATTGTGAAAACAAAGGAAAAAATCTACATTATAGAGACTAAGGCAACTAACAACATAAGTCAGCCTAATGTAAGAGCGAAAAAAACTGCTGCTGTAAGTTGGTGCAAAAGTATAAACGCTGTTTCAAAAGACAAAAGAATGGAAAGAGAATGGGAATATGTGCTTTTGAGCGAAAATGTCTTTTACGCCTATAAAGGAACAGGGGCAGACATAGAGGATATTTGCAAAAGAAGCGTATTAAGTGGAGATTACTCTTCGGGTAGGCTTAATTTTGGATAGCGTTTCTTTAAGTCAATAAAAAATACCCATAACAAACAATATGTTATGGGTATTTTGATTTTATTAAGTTTTAAAAACTATTTTGTAGCTGGAACTTTTATCACATCACCATGGTCTTTTACTATCATTTCATACCATTGTTGTGGATATTTTGGTTGTTCTGGGAAAACGCATTGGCCTTTTCTGTATGGGCTTTCTTCAAATCTTCCGTTAGTTTCTTTCTTTATGTTTCCGTCTATGTATTTAACTAATAGGAATTGGCTTAGTTTTCTCCATGCTTTCATCATTTGGTCTGCTTTTTCTAAAGAGAAGTTTGTTGAAAGTTTTGCAATTTCTTCTGCACTTTTAGCATTCTTTAATTTTTCATCAAAGTGTTTAACTTCTCTTATGAACATTTGTTCCAAACCGTTTTGTTCTTTGCGGATATCCTTTATCATGTCAGAATATCTTGAATAAGCCATGTTTGTAACTAAGTTAAATAACCAGAATGCTGATGTTTCAGAATATTCTACCATGCTTCCGTTTCCTACTTCAAAGCATCTAGGTACTCTTTCTATTGCACAGTACATTGGAACGTAAACTGTAGAGTATGTATCATCAACTCCAAACCATAAAATTCCTTTTGCGTTATCTGGCATCCAAGAACGTGATTGAGCTACAAAAGAAAAACCTGTTTGTTGTGTAGATGTTGCTCTTTCGTGTACATAGCTTTCTCCGTTTACTGAGAATCCCATAGGTCTCCAACGATATGGACAAGCGAATGGACCTGCTCCAAGGTCTTTTGTCATATCCATAGGAGTTCCTTCATAGTGGTCTCTCATTAATTCCATAACGTCTTTAACGTCTAATTGTTTTTCTGGTTTTATCCATAATGGCATACGATTTTTTAAATCGTGTCCCATAGCATATTTTTCGTATCTAATCATTTCTTTGTTGCAACGAAGAAATGCTGCATATACTCTTGCTTCACATCCTCTTGCTCCTGAGAAATCAAGTGGTGCGTATGTGTCGCTGAAAGAGAAATCTTTATCTTCTCCATTGTAGTAACCTTTTAATCTTGCGAAAGTGATTACATCGTGAGAGTAAACTACTTCTACTTCTGGACGGAATATTTCTTTCATTTTTTTAGATGAGATAGATTTGAAGCTACCTTTTGTCTCTTGAGGGAATTGTGTTATTCTTGCGTGGTTAGCGTGACCTGATATGTATCCATCAGGAACTCTCATTGCTACCCATACAGCTCCTTTTGTCCATCTTTTATCAACTTTTCCTTTTGCGTTAAGAACAGGAGCACCTTTTCCTATTAATTCCATTATCCATACTTCGTTTTCATCTATGATAGAGAAACTTTCTCCTGATGAAAAGTATCCGTATGTATCAACAAATTCTGCTATTTGTTTGATAGCTTCTCTTGCATTTTTTGCTCTTTGAAGAGTTAAATATATCAAGCTACCATAGTCTATACCACCTGTTGTATCTACTAATTCTTCTCTACCACCATAAGTTGTTTCTGCTATTGCTAAACCCCATTGGTTCATATTTCCAACTGTTGTGTAGGTATTAGCAACTTGTGGTATTTGAATTAATGGTTGTCCAGAATCCCAATCTATTACTTGAATCATTGTTCCTTCTGGATATTGCGCAGCTCTATTATAGTAAAGTTCTCCATATAATGTATGAGAGTCTGCAGCGTATGTTACCATTGTTGAACCATCTTTTGAGGCTCCTTTTGTTATAAGGAAGTTAGTGCAAGCAAAACTGTTGTTTGCTAAACACATAACAACTGCCATAAATAAGGCCGTTAATTTAATCTTATTATTTTTCATATTCTTATTTGTTTAGTTTTCTACTACTGTTCCTATATGTTCTCCTTTTACAACTTTTTGAAGATTGCCTTTTGTATTCATATCAAAAACATATATAGGCATTTTGTTTTCTTGACAAAGTGCAAAAGCAGTTAAGTCCATTATCTTTAATTTTTTGCTTAATGCTTCATCGTATGTTAATGAACTATATTTTGTAGCTGTTGGATCTTTTTCAGGGTCTGCTGTATAAACTCCATCAACTCTTGTTCCTTTCAAAATAACATCTGCTTGCATTTCTATTGCTCTAAGAGTTGAAGCAGTATCTGTTGTAAAGTAAGGATTTCCTGTTCCTCCTGCTATTATAACTACTTTATCTTCTTTTAATGCTGTAGTTATTCTTCTACGTGAAGTTTCTTGGCAGATTGGTTCTATTGCTAATCCTGACAACAATTCAGTCTTTAAGCCTTGTTGTTCCAATTCTGCTTGTAAAGCCATACTATTAATAATAGTTGCTAACATGCCCATGTAATCTCCTTGTACTCTATCCATTCCTTTGGCTGCACCTTGCAATCCTCTAAAGATATTTCCTCCTCCTATTACTACGGCAATTTCTACTCCTTCTTCTTTAGCTTGTTTTATCTCCAACGCATATTGGGTTAGCATTTCTGGGCTAATGCCATATTCTTGCTCCCCCATAAGAGATTCACCACTTAACTTAAGTAATATTCTTTTGTATTTCATATTATCTTTTATCTTTACTTTGTGAACATACATGCGTCACCAAATGAAAGAAATCTATAATTATTGTTCAATGCATATTGATACACTTCTTTCCATTTGTGACCTATCATTGCCGAAACAAGCAATAACAATGTGCTTTTTGGTTGATGAAAATTTGTTACCATACTATCCACAATTCTATACTCATATCCAGGAACAATCATCAATTGTGTTTGTCCCATTAATACGGTTTTATTGTGTTCTTTCATGCTTTTCAATATTGCCTCCAAAGACTCTTTTGCACTTATATTGCATTGCTCTTGATATGGATTCCATTGCTTTACATCCATATCGCAATAATTGCAATCATTTTTCAAAAGCTTTACTCCATGCCAATAAAGACTTTCTATTGTTCTAACAGAAGTAGTTCCAACACACACAATGTGTTTATCTATTGATTCTAATATTTCTTCCAGATTTTCTCTTTGTAAAAAAATCTGTTCTGTGTGCATTACATGTTCATTAACCGTTTCTGTACTTACAGGTTTAAATGTTCCTGCTCCTACATGTAAGGTAACAAAACATGTTTTTACGCCTTTATTTGCTAATTTTTTAAAAGTATCCTCCGAAAAATGCAAGCCCGCAGTTGGAGCAGCTACTGAACCTTCTTGATTTGCATATATAGTTTGATAATCTTCCTTATCACGTTCTTCATCTTGTCTTTTAAGATAAGGAGGCAAAGGAACGTGTCCAGCATATTGAAGAACCTCAGCAAAAGTTAATGATTCTTCCCAAGTAAACTCTATTATCCATGTTTCCTGTTCTTGACAAATACGTTTTGCATTAAGAACAATTTGTCTTGAATCAACTGTAACGGATAAGCTAAGAGTTTCTTGTTTCCATCTTTTATTATTACCAACTAAGCACTTCCAAATACACCTTCCTTTTTGAGCATAAGCCAATTGCACATCGCTATTTGGATATGGTTCCAAACAAAATATCTCTATTGTAGAACCACTATCTTTTTGAAACAATAAACGAGCGTGCACTACCTTTGTATCGTTTAAGATTAAAAAAGTATTGCTGTCTAATTTATCTACTATCTCATAAAAATAGCAATCCTCTATATTTTTATCTGCATCCAAACATAGCAATTTTGCCTTATCTCTTTCTTGCAAAGGATATTTCGCTATATTTTCCTCTGGCAAGTGATAATCAAAATCGCAAATTTTGATTTCAGAAGGATTATTCATATAATGTTCTTAAGCCTTTTCTATTTTAAAAGTAAAGTACTCCATTATAGGGTTGTGCAATAATTCTTTGCATGCTTGTTCTACTTTGCAAGATGCTTCTTCTTCATTTGCAGCTTCTATGCTTAAAGTTATATGTTTGCCTATTCTGACATTTGAAATAACTCCTAGTCCCATATTTTTAAGACTTGAACCAACTGCTTTCCCTTGTGGGTCTAATAATGCTTTCAAAGGCATTACATCTATTTCTGCTCTAAATTCCATTTTTTGTAAAATTTGATATTAAAGAAATAATTATATACGTTAATATTATAAACGGTATAGCAAAACAATTAAAGATAAATATTAGTAATACACTTATTACTAAAAATAGAAATCTCACCTTATTATCTTGCCATGAAAAATTCTTAAATTTAAAAGAGAACATATTAATAGGAGCTATTAACATTATTCCCATTAAAATACTAAATATTATAATAAACCAAGGGTTTAAAAGGATATCTACTATTTGCGAATAGATTCCTTCTTGATAAATACCCCATAAATGTATCTTCTTGTCCGAAAAATACTCCAACATAGGTAAGCTTAACCATAAAAGAGCATTTGCAGGTGTAGGTAATCCAATGAAATTTACAGTTTGTCTTTCATCAACATTAAAGTTTGCTAAACGATATGCAGACATAAGAGCCATAAACAAAGGAACAAGCCCTAATATATTGGCAGTAAAAATAGAGAAACCGCTATTAATCAAGCTACCCTTTAAAACCTCCACTGTTATCAAAGAAGGAGCAAGTCCAAATGTTACAACATCTGCTAAAGAATCTAATTCTTTTCCTATTGCTGAGGTGACTTTTAATAATCTTGCAGTCAAACCATCAAAGAAATCAAATATAGCTCCAAGTAATATAAAGATAGAAGGCAACAACACATTATCAGATATGTACAGAAAATATATAGACAAAGCTCCACATAAGAGATTTGTAAGTGTTATGCAATTTGGCACATGTTTCTTTATCATATCCAATCTATTTATTCTTTAACCTTAATTTGCAAAGATATGAAAAACTTTTAAAAATCTTAGTATTTTTATTTTTTCTCTGCTCTTAAAATCTCTCTTTTACCTTTTGGCCCTGGCAATTTAGCAATAGTAAAGCCTGCTTTTTTCATTCGTCTTTTGATTTCCCCTTTGCAACAATAAGTTGTTAAGACTGCTCCTTGTTTGCAAGCATTATAAATCTTTTTCATCATATCCTCTGACCATAAATCAGAGTCTTTGTCGGGAGAAAAAGCATCAAAAAAAACCACATCAAAGACATCTTTTCCAAAATCAAAATCACAAGCATTTGCCTTGCACTTTTTAATTTTAAAATCAGGAGTAATTTCCACAATCTCTTCCCAATTGCATTTGTGAAGCAAGTCGAATTCTTTTTTTAAGGAAAGTATTTCTCCATAATTAAGCCTTTCTGCAACTGAAACAGAGATTGGATAAAGTTCTATTGTTTGATAGAAAATACTTCTTTGATTAGAATTTTTTAAAGTCGCAATAGCATTCAAGCCTGTGCCAAATCCTATTTCTAAAACATTGATTTGAGGAGTGTTATTTAAGCTACAAAAATAATTATAGCCATAATCAATATATATAGTATTAGTTTCGGTTAGAGCTCCAAAGTGAGAATGATAACTCTCCCCAATATCCTTTCTCAAAAGCGACTTTGAGCCATCTTCAGTTTCTATGATTTCTATTAACTTATTTTCTGTGCTTTCCATTCTTCGTCAAAGTACCAAACGTATTTTTCTCCTACATCTCTTAAGTATTCTATTGTTTCATCAAAAAGTAAATCAACTTCATCTTTCTTGTGACAATCTGTAGAAACTGTTAAAGGTATTTTCATATCTATAGCTTTCTTTATCCATTCTTTGCCCGGATAGAAATCATCGTAGCGTTTTTTGTAAAGACCTCTTGTGTTTATTTCGCAAATTGCACCACTCTCCTTTATACTTAAAAGCGTCTGCATCATAAAATCCTCAAACCATTTATCGTGTTGCGAAAAATATCTTTCCTTATTGTGCATTTTTATTTTGTCAAAGTGCCCTATTACATCAGGTCTTTGATTTTTTATCATATTTATCACTTGTTCAAAATAGGTTTCAACGCCTTCTCTTATGTTTCCACCAAAAACCTCCTCTAAACCTTTGTCGTAAACCTCTCTATCGCTACCATCTATAAACCAAATCTTGTCGTTGTTTTTCCCTTTCACAAAATGCACCGAGCCAATGAAGTAATCCAAATCATATTCCTTTGACATCTCTCTTATATTCTCTTGTAAAGAATTGATATAGTCCATTTCCATGGAGATGAATAGCTTGATTTTGTCTTGATACTTTTCTTTTAAGAATTTAGCTGTGCTAAGATATTCTTCAACTCTTTCTTTTTTCAAAGCAACCTTGCTTTCAAAACACAGAGGTGAATGAGAAGAAAATCCAAAATAATGCAATCCTTTATCTATTGCAGACAATACCATATCTTCCATTGTATCTTTTCCATCACAGAAAAGAGAATGAGAATGATAATTGAATTTTTTTAGCATACTCCTGTGTTTTCTATCAAGTAAAGCTTATCGCCTCTTCTTACAACGCCTTTTGTTGCAATGGAACAAAACTCTCCTTTAACTGTTTTTTCGGTTGGCTTTAAATCTACTCTGATTTCTTCTACTCTGTCTTCATATACTCCTGTTGTTGGACCCATTATGTAAATGTTATCGCCAACATTCAATTCTCCTGTTTCGATTTTGATTTCTGCAACAGAGATATTTTTGAAGTAATTGGTAACTGTGCCTATGAAAGTCTTTTTTGTAGTTGCTTGTGAGCCATATTTTTTTGTCCACTCACCAACTCTTTGTCCTAAGTAGTAGCCGTCCCAAAATCCTCTATTATATACTTTCTTTAAGTCTTCGTTCCATTTTTCTAACTTATCTTCGCTCCATTCTCCTTTTAACCATGCTCGCGCTGCTTCTTTATATACTCGTGTTACAACCTTAACATATTCTGGGCTTCTGCCTCTTCCTTCAATTTTTAACACTCTTACGCCTGCGTCAAGCACTTTATCTAAAAAGTCTAAGGTCTTTAAATCTTTTGGAGACATGATATATTGATTGTCAATCATAAGTTCTGTTCCTCCATCTAAGTCTGTAACCTTGTAAGGACGGCGACAGAATTGCAAACAAGCACCTCGGTTTGCTGATTGATTGGCATTGTCTAAGGAAATGTAACATTTTCCACTTACTGCCATACATAAGGCTCCGTGAACAAAGCATTCTATTTCTAAGGTGCGTCCGCTTGGCCCTTTTATGTCGTTTTCTTTTATCCAAGTAGTAATATCTTTCACCTTATCAAGAGATAGCTCTCTTGCTGTAACGATTACGTCTGCAAATTGTGAGAAAAATTTCACTGCTTCGCGGTTTGTGATATTACATTGTGTGGAAAGGTGTACTTCTAAGTTGATTGAGCGAGCATAACTAATGACTGCTAAGTCTGCTGCTATGACTGCCGAAACTCCACTTTCTTTTGCTGCGTTCAAAATCGCTTGCATATAGTCTAATTCGCCATCATAAACAACGGTATTTAAGGTTAGATAGGTTTTTACACCATTTTGACTTGCTATGTCTGCAATATTTTTTAAGTCTTCTATCGTAAAATTATTTGCAGAGCGAGAACGCATATTCAATCCTTCAACTCCAAAATATACACTATCGGCTCCTGCTTCTATTGCCGCATAAAGAGCTTCGTATGACCCAACAGGGGACATTATTTCTACTTGTCTTTCTATCATATCTTCAAATAATATTTTGCAAAGGTACAAAAAGAAAATTATCTCTTTGAATTAGAAAAATATTTCTTTGAATTATTTTCTTCTTTCTTTGAATTATTTTATTTTTTCTTTGTAACATTTTTCTAAATAAAACGACTTACTTTTGTAGGTCAAGATTTTGTGATGAATATTGAAGAATTTAAAAAAATAATAACTGCATATCAACCACGATTACACGCTTTTGCAAATTCTATTTTAAAAGATGATTTTGCAAGTGAGGACATTATACAAGATGTTTTTTGCTTCCTGTGGGAAAATCGCTCAAAACTCAACTCTGTAAACAACATTGAGGCTTATATAGTACACATTTTAAAATGTAGATGTATAGATTATTTGAGAAAACACAAGAAAGAAGTTGTAGAAGATGAGATTTTAAACTTGGATTATAGCGAAATAAAAGAAGATAGCGAAGAAAGGTACAACAGACTTTTAGAGTTAATGTCTCAACTTCCCGAAAATCAACAAGAATTGTTACGTCAAAAATATTTTAACAACAAAAAAATAAAAGAAATCTCAAAAGAGACAGGAATAAGTGAAGGAAATATTCGCACCACTCTTTCGCGTGCATACACGAGGTTAAGAGAGTTAATAATAAAATCAAAATTTAAATTATGAAAAGAGAAGACAAAGAATTGATAGAGTTGTTGAATTCTATAAAACAGCACAACAAAAACATTGAAAGGCAAGAAAAGATTCTAAATACGATAGAAGAAAGTATAAAGCGAAAGAAACGCAATAAGATTATTATGTTTTTTTCTGCTGCCTCTTCTATTGCGGCCTGTCTTTGCATAGTGTGGTGGACTTATTCTCCTATTGATAATAGCGAAATTATTATTGAAAGTAAGCCTATTGCAAAAACCATTGTTGAAAAAAAGCAAGAGACAATGCCTGCAAAGAAAAGCGAGCCTATTGTAAGAGAAAAAAAGAAAATCACGCCAATTGAAATCCCTCACACAATAGAACAAGAAATTATTATTGAACAAGACAGCACTATTATTGAGCCTGAGCCAAAGCAAGAGGTGATTGAGGAGGAAGAAAAGGTGATTGAGCCAAAGATTGTAAGGATTGAAACCGATAAATTGATTTGCTATAAAGAGGAAAAAAAGAATAACCTTAAATTTTCTTGGAATTATAAAAGGGAAGAAAAGAAAGAATTATTTTTAATAGATTTTTCAAAAAGATAAAACTTAGATTGATATGAAAAAGACAGCATTATTTAGTTTTTTTATCCTTATTTCAGGGATAATTTTAGCACAAAACGAAAAGATTTATTTGTTTTCTCAACCTATTAAGGAGGATTACAACAAATTAACTTTGACTGCAAAAAGCAATCTTAACTTAGTGAGGAGCGAAACAGACGTTTTGGAAATTTCTACAAAGGACAGCAATATTGTTTTGGGCAATATATGTGTTTTTGAAGACAAAACGCTGACCATAATGACTGACTCCTTGCCACAAGATGTTAAAATAACACTTTATTCGTCCAAAGAAGAAGTGTTTTTGAGTAGTCAATTTGATTCAATCAAAGACACAAGGCAAGAAATTGAGGAAAAAGAAAGTGATATGATAGAATTACGATGGACTTTGTTAAGTTCAACTAATTTGAATTTTAATACAAAACAATACAACAGCCCTTACTCTTCTCTAATTAGTCATAATTCTGATTTTATTACCCTTCAATATGTGCATACTACTAAAAAAAGCAACGATCTTGTTGTCGGTTTAAAATATACTTGGGATTTTAAATATTTAAACAACGATGTAGAATGCCTAAACAATAAATTGCAACTACTATCAAGTGATTCACATCTTCAAAACAATGCACAATTTATTGTAGATCGCAATTTACTACTATTTACAAGGTATCGCTTAAAACTAAACAATTATTTTTATTGTAATTTTGGATTAAAATTTGGTAGAACTTTAAAAAGTTTTCTTTGGGACTTTAATATAACGCCAGAAAACAAACTAAACTTAAACTCAAACAAACTTACAGACTATAATCCTTGGAAATTAGAATTATCTTTCGGCTTTAAAGGATTGGATTTCTTCTTTAATGTTTTGCCAGAATATAAAAACGACAACACAAGACGCTTTGGAATTAGAATGAATTTTTAATTTTTGAGTTTTAAAGCAGAATATCGCTAACGATGTCTTTGTATTGAGAGGAATATTCTCCGTTATCTTCTCGTATAAAGACATTTTTTATTCGCGTTTGCTTTGTTGGAAAAAGCGAATATGTTCTTATGATTCTCTCTATTGGCTTTGAGGGTTTTGAATATATGTTTATTTGAGTTTCAACCTTTACTTGTTTTTGCTCAAACAAAGATGTGAGCTCATCGCTCTGCAAAGTAGGAAGTATAACGCATATCTTAGCATCAGGAGTTGCAAGTTTTAGGCTACAATTTACAAAATCAGAGAAAGGAAGTTTGTCGGTATGTCGTGCAAAGGTGCGTTTAGCAGTGTTAGCCTGCAAAGAATTTACAAAATATGGAGGATTAGAAATGATAAAGTCGTATTTTGTTTGTTCTTCTTTTATTTCAGCAAAATCTTGCAAGGATATTTGTTTTGCAAACAATCTATCTGCCCATTTACTTTTTTGAAAATTGTCTGCTGATTGCAAAACAGAGTCTTCATCTACGTCTATGGCGGCGATTTTCGCCTCTTTGTTGAATTGAGCCATTGCAAGAGAAATGATTCCGCAACCTGTGCCAATTTCAAGTATATGTTTTTTGTGATTTCTCTCTGCAAGCGAAGAAAGAAGTATAGCATCTGTCCCTACTTTCATTGAAGAAAGTGTATGATTCAACGAAAATTCTTTGCATTTAAACTCCATAACAAAGCAAATTTACAAAGTTTTATTAAATTAATTCTTTGATTTAGAAAAATATTTCTTGAAAAGGATTTTTTACTTTGGGAAGGTAATAGTATTACTTCTTGAAGGTAGAAGTATTACCTTAGGAAAGTAATTTTTTGGTAAACACAAAAAAATAAGAGTTGCTCAGTGTTGAACAACTCTTATTTCGTTTTATTTAATCGAAGGTTTAATAAGTGTCTTTAACTCTTCGTGATGCTGCGTACATTATACGTAATGCTCCAACTTTTCTAAGTTCTTGTTTTATGTCTGTTACGTCTCCCATCTTAACTTCTTTATCACATTTGATTGTTGTTGTTAAGAATGGTTTGTCCGCTTCATCTCTTGCTGCTCTTTCAGATTCTATGAAAGTAGCTATATCACTTATTTCTCCGAATTGGTCGTTTAATTGAAAACGTGTAGCTGAACCGAATTTACGTTCTTCGATTGGCGTTCCTATGTATATGTAACTTACCAACGATTTCTTTTCCAATTTTTGGATTTCAGAAGCTTGTGGTACTGTTACTTTTACCATAAGTGAGCTTTCTCTCATTGTTGTAATCACCATGAAGAAGAATATCAACATGAAAATGATATCAGACATTGAACCCATGTTCAGTTCAGGAGTTTCTGATGAGCCTTTTTGTTTAAACTTTGCCATTATTTATTTCCTCCTATATTTTTAGGTTCTGCTTCTGAAATTGCGATTGGAATGGCTTTATCTATCGCTTCTCTTTGTGCTTGTGAGCAATCTATGTATGCTCTTCCGAAACGTGCTTTTGCCATTTCATCTCTTAATTCATTTACAGCTGCTGTTAATTCATTTTGTACCATTAAGTACATTTCGTATGATGTTCCTCTATCGTTTTGCAAAGAAATAACTCCCTTAGATACTTCTATGTCTCCTAACAAAGGAATATTTCTTGTTTGCTTTTCTGGTAAATTTGGTAAGTTGTCTGGATTCGATAAAAACTCTTTTGCTCTATCTTTAAGGGCTGTAATATCCCCCAATTCGTTATTGAAAAGTAATTTATCGTCCTTATTCACCAACACCACAAAAGTATTTCTTCTGTGAATGTCTGGTGGTTTAACGTTAGGGTCTGATGGCGGTGGCAAACGTCTTTGAATACCCATGTCTGTATTGATTGAAGAAACCAACAAGAAAAAGGTCAATAGCAAAAACGATATGTCCGACATAGACGAAGCGTTAAGACCTGGTAACTTTTTCTTATTTCTTGCCATAATAATTAACTATTTTATTTTTTTAGATATTTCTGCAAATAAAACAGATGCTATTACTCCTCCAAATAAGATGTAAACAGTGTACATGCAAGCTCCGATTAATTTAGAGCTTGAATAGTCTGAACCTGTCTTTTCAAATACTTCTTGTGGTACGTCTGTTCCAGAAGAAAGTAATAATGAAGCGCCAAATACAACTATTAAAGCAACAACTGCTATAATGATACCCATTTGTTTTTTAGGATCTTCTTTTAATCCTTTTATTATTTGTGCTAAAGCAAAGAATATTGCTACTAATAAACTTGCTCCAAGCAATGCTATAACTGACCAATATGCTACATTCCATACTGCCATTGCAGATGTTTGTCCATCTAGTGGTGCATCTTTGTCAAATAACAATGCGTAGACAACTGCACAAATTGAAGCTATAACACCCCATATTAAGGCAATAGTCCAATATATTTTTCTATAATCTTTTTTCATTTTTCCTCCTTGGTTTATTAAAGTAATTACTAAATTCTGTCCTTCTTTTTCACAAGGACATTTTTTTCTTTCGTAAGAAAATTACTTTTGTCTGTTTTTAACCAAGATATCCATGAAAGTTATAGAAGAGTCTTCCATTGTTGCAACTAATCCTTCTATTTTTGATAATAGGTAGTTGTAGCAAATTTGAAGAACTAATGCTGTAATCAAACCGAATACTGTTGTCAAAAGGGCAACTTTCATACCACCGGCAACAACTGTTGGAGAAATATCACCTGCTTTTTCGATATCGTCAAATGCTTGAACCATACCAATAACTGTTCCTAAGAATCCGAATGATGGTGCAATAGCGATGAACAATGAAATCCAAACCATGTTGTTTTCTAATCTTGCCATTTGAACTCCACCGTAAGAAGTTAATGATTTTTCTACATCTTCTAAACCATTATCTAATCTAGATAATCCTTGGAAGAATATAGAAGCAACTGGTCCTCTTGTGTTACGGCAAACATCTTTTGCTCCTTCAACATTACCAGCAACTATGTTTTCTTCAACTTTTTGTAATAATTTGTCTGCATTTGTTGTTGCAAGGTTAAGGTAAAGGATACGTTCAATAACCAATGCTAAACCTAAAATCAAACAAATAAGAATTGGAGTCATCCAACCCACTCCACCTTCGATGTATTTTGTTTTTAAAGCTTGGTGGAATGATTTTTCTTCTACTGCTGGTGCTGCTGGTTCTTCTACTGCAGCTGCAGTTTCTGTTGATGTTACTGATTCTGTAGCAGAAACAGTTTCTGTTTCAGTTTTCGCTGCATCTTGAGCAAAAACGTTGTTCGATAAACCTAATGTCAATATCATTACTATTGACAAATAAGCAAATACTTTTTTCATAGCGTTTTTTTTAAATTGTGTTATTAATTATTTTCTTTTTTAAAAATTTCACTTTTTATGGACTTGCAAAGTTACAATGTTATTTTCAAAATCCAATTTTTTGAGAAAAAAAATAACACCTTTTTTGCATTTTTTTTCTTATTCTGCTTCTTCTATCAGTTTTTCGGGGTTAATACTAACCAAAATCTTGTCTATTCTTGTCGCATCTAAGTCTACTATTTCAATAATAAACCTATCCCACATTATCTTTTCTCCAACTTTTGGAAGAGTACCTCCTGTTTGTTCAAATATTAACCCACTTAAAGTGTTGAAATTATTAGTTTGATATAACTCTTCTAAATCAAAATGACTCAAAAAATCATAAAAAGGGTATTGCCCACCCACTAAATATGTACCATCTGTTCTTTCTACAAACTCATTTTCATCTTCATCCGTTTCCATTTCGGAAGCATTTCCTACTAATGACTCCAATATATTATTCATTGTTACCATTCCTACAACCATTCCAAACTCATCAATAACAAAAGCATAATGTATTTTATTCTCCTTAAAAGTCTCTAATGCATCATAAACACTTGTGCCTTCATGTAGGTATTGTGGTTCTCTCATTATTTCACCTACATTTTTATACTCTCCTAATTTACTAAACAAATCTTTTAAATAAACAACCCCTACTATATTATCAAGATTCTTAGAAGCCACAGGATATATGTAATGTACATGTTGAGCTAACTTAGTCTTTACACAATCCAAATCATCTTCAATATCCAACCATTCAAATTCTGTTCTATGTGTCATTAAAGAAGCGACATCTCTATCATCTAAAGAAAGCACCCTCTGAGTCATTTCAAATTCCTCCTCTGTTACTTCTCCATCTTCAACACTATCGGCCATCATTCCCATAAACTCTTCTTCAACAACCTTGTCATCTTGTTTTTTTATTCTAAACAAACGCATCATACCATTTATTGACACAGAAAGTAACCAAACAATAGGATAAAATAATTTAGACAAAAAGTTCATAGGAGAAATAATAAGACTTGCTATTTTTTCAGGACTATTAAGTGCAAGCTTCTTAGGGAACAATTCCCCTACTACCAAGGTAACATAAGTTATAGTAAGGATTATAACTGCTCTTGCTATAATTTCAGAATACTCTATCCCAACACCCAACTTGCTAATAAAAGCACCGAAGGGTTGTATTAAGCTTTCGCCAGAATACATACCTGTAATCAATCCGATAGCCGTTATTGCTATTTGAATAGTTGAAATAAAATTATCTGGATTTTCAGAAACCTTTAATATTTTTTTTGCAGTCCTATTTCCTTTCTTAGAATCTGCATCAAGTTTAGGCTTTCTTGAAGAAACAACGGCAGTTTCCGACATAGAAAAAAGCCCATTAACAATAATAAGTGCTAAAATAATAAGAAATTCCACTAATAAATCGGTTTAATTGTTAGAATCTTCTATAACAACTTCTTTGTCCTTTTTAACCATAAAAGCAGATACGATAAGCAATCCCACACCTACTGTGATTGCAATGTCTGCCACATTAAAGATAGCATTAAAGAACTCAAAGTGATTACCTCCAACAAAAGGAAGCCACTGTGGCAAAGTAGTATCTATCAATGGAAAATAAAACATATCAACTACCTTACCCATACAAAGAGAAGCATATCCTCCTGCTTCTGGTAAGAATTGTGCAGTAGTAAAGAAAGTACTTTCAGAGAAAATCAATCCATAAAACAACGAATCTATTATATTTCCTACTGCTCCTGCAAATATTAAAGCAAAAGAATAAATAATAAGTTTCTTCTCTCCCTTAATAACAAGTTTTCTAAGATAAATAAATATTAGAGAAGCTGCAATCAATCTAAACAATGTAAGAATTAATTTGCCAACTTCTTCACCAAAAGACATTCCAAAAGCCATTCCTTCGTTCTCTATAAAGTGTAATCTACACCAATCACCAATTAGAAAGGCTTCTTCTCCAAGAGTAAAATTCAACTTAATCCAAACTTTTAAAATTTGGTCTATAAGTAAAATCAAAAAAATAAGTATAATAGGTTTTTTCACAAAAACTATTTTTTGTTTTGCATTAATTTAGCTTCAACACTTAAAGTTGCATGTGGAACAATTCTCAATCTTTCTTTAGGAATAAGTTTTCCTGTAGCTCTGCAAATTCCATAAGTCTTATTCTCTATTCTTATAAGGGCTGCTTCCAAATCCTTTATGAATTTTTGCTGACGTGCAGCCATATTTGCATTATCTTCTTTACTTCTAACACTAGAGCCTTCTTCTAAAATCTTAAAAGTAGGAGAAGTGTCACTCGTATCAGATGCATTATTTGCAAAAGCTTCTGTCAATGTTTCAAGATTTTCTTTAGCTTTAGCTAATTTCTCTAAAATAATTGCTTTAAACTCTTGCAATTCTTCGTCAGAATAACGTACTGTGTTTAAATTTGATGTTCCCATAACGCTAATATTAACGATGCAAATGTATGAATATTATTACAATAAACAATAAAGCCAAAGAAGTTTTTATATTAAAATCCATCTTTGGCTCTATTGAAAAACTAAATTGACATTATTTCTTTTTCTTTTGCGGCTATAATAGTATCTGTATTTTTGATGAATTTATCTGTAACTTCTTGCATTTCTTTTTCTACAGATTTGATTTCATCTTCAGGCACTCCAGCATCTTTTAATTTCTTAACTTTTTCAAGAATATTTCTTCTGATATTTCTTATACTAACTTTAGCTGTTTCTCCTTCTGCTTTAGCTTTTTTACATAATTCTTTTCTTCTTTCTTCTGTAAGAGGAGGAAGAACTATTCTTACAACATCTGCTTCAACTTTTGGAGTAAATCCTAAATTTGCAGCTAAGATAGCTTTATCTATAGCATGTAAAAGAGATTTTTCCCATGGTTGAATAACGATTTGCTTTGGATCAGGTGTACTAATATTTCCAACATTTTCAATTGGAGTAGGAGTTCCATAATAATCAACTTTAACTCCTCCTAACATAGCCGGATTTGCTTTACCTGCGCGCAATTTTTCTAAAGATTTCTCTAAGTGAGAAACCGCATCTGTCATAGAAGCATTAGCTTCTTGAAGCATTTTTTTTGATTCTTCGGTCATTTTGATATAATTTATATAATGTTTATAATCTTACTGCTGTTCTTGTATATCCCTTTGTTTTGTCATCAATCTTTACATCAAATTTAAATGTAATAGAATCTCCATCTAAAGTTGCAGATCCAACTAATTGATAATTTCCACTGACAATTTGGTCAAACTTTGCTGTTGTAGAAGACACCGTTGCTGCAATCTCACAAGAAGAATTCAATCCAAACAATTCTCCTCCTATTATGATATTATAGTCATCTACTGCCTTTATATTTCCCTTATAAGAAGCCTTTGTAGATTTTGGGAAAACAATTTCTTCATTTATTTTCCAAACTCCTTCCCAATCATTTGCGTTGTATGTTGTTCCACTTTCAACACAAGAAAATAGAGATAGAGTAAACAAACTTATAAAAACAAGAAATATTCGTTTCCAAAAAACCTTTTTCATCTCTACAAAATTTTAATTTTAATTCGGCAAAGGTACATATTTAAACCGAAATAAAAAAATAAGTATTGTTTTTATTAATCTTTAGATAAAGTTTTATAAAGCCCATTTGTAATTTCTTCAATAGACAAAGGTACATAAACTATGCAATAATCATTAGGTCCTTCTTCATATAAAAATCCTATATTACCATCAGCTTGCATAATCATTGTAGAATATGCAGAAAGCCTATCACTAACTTCCAAACCTTTTGTCCAATTTTCAGCTAAACTAATTGGTGTATATTTTACCGCATCTTGTAATTCCTTGAAGAAAATAGTCACATTAGTACGATTATCTCCTGTAGGCAAAGATTGCAATAAAACATCACATTCTTTACCACTACTTGCATTAAGACATCTCACCTTTAGCAATTCTCCATTGCAAGCATTAGCACCAACGAATATCCCTCCTTTTATTTCATTACTTACAACTTGTTTTGCCCAACTACCTTTTGCTTTCGCTATATTGGTAAAAGAAAAAATATTAAAGTATCTACCATATTGCTTTCTACTGCTCACAACAATAGAACCATCTTTTAGCTCTTCAACTTTTGCTTCATCTCCTCCATCTATGCAAATACCTCCTAACAATTTCCAAGTCTCTCCAAAGTCATCAGAATAGACTACATAATTATCATGCCACTCTGCACTATTTACAAGCAATGAAGCATACAAACGATAATACTTACTACCCTTTGCTTTAAAGACTTTGGATTGAACAATCTTACCCGAAGCAAAAAACATACTATAAACCTCTGGAAGAATTGGCTTATACTTTCCCTCAACATTCATAAACATTGAAGTAACGTCTTCCGCAGCATTCCAAGTCTTACCTCCATCATGACTTCTTATCCTTGCCATAAAATTATGTCTATCCTTAGTTGCAGAAGGAAAAGCTTGTCTGCCTGCAACACACATAATCAAAACCTCATCACTTTCTCTGTCTGCCACAATAGCTGCATCACCAAAACCACATTCGAATACATTTCTCTCATCTCCGTTTCCATCAGCTATAAACCTTTCTTCTGTCCAATTAATATAGTCTTTTGAAGTTCTTATCTTTATATCAACTTCACCAAATCCTATATCAGCCCAACAAGGTCTGTGATCACTCACTGCAAGCAATGTTCCATCAAGTGTTTGAGCCAAAGCAGGAATGCGGTAAGGTTTATTAGTCTTGTCATCTAAGGAATAATAAAGATATTGATACTTATTCAACTTATCCACTTTGAAATTTAAGAAAATAGTATCAGCAATTTCTTTAACAGACTTGCTTTCAAAATTTTCTAAAATCTCGTCTCCATTTTTTATTTCACAAACAAATCCTCTGTAAGTCTTTGCAGACAAAGTAATTACAGAAGAATAAGGCAATGAGCAACTCATTTGCGTTAAACTATCATTAATAGAAATAGTTTTTGAAAAAATTAGCTTATCTTCACTCTTTAAAGATACATCTGCTATTCTTGTATTAGTAGCATAAGTTGATGTCCTCTCAAAATCAAATACCAATATTACATTTTTCTTATTTTGAGCAAATCCACTTTGTACTAAAAGAGAAAAAGACAAAAAGAAAACTAAAATTTTACTTACTTTCATAGCTTTTTATTTTTTTGCAAAAATAAAAACTTCTTTTCAAGTTTTAATATTTTTATTCTTGAATTAAATTTATTGATTCTTTGAATTAAATTATTGATTCTTGAATTCAAAAAAAAATAAGTCCAGAACAAAAATTCTGGACTTAAAAATTGAGATTCTATTTTTTACTTAAACGTTTCGCTCAATATACTAAGCTCTTGTGTTAAAGAAGCTCCTTGATACAATATTTTGTACGCAAAATTTGCTATTGGCATATTTACCCCTACAATTGCGTTGGTTTTATTTATGCAATCCGTTGCATAATATCCTTCTGCAACCATTGACATTTCCAATTGTGCTGATTTAACGGTATAGCCTTGGCCAATCATTTGCCCAAAAGTACGATTTCTACTATGTTGCGAGTAGGCTGTTACTAATAAATCTCCTAAATAGACAAAGTTATTAGTATCTCGGTTCTCACTTTGGGCAATTACATTTAAGAATCGTTGCATTTCTTGTGCCGCATTGGAGATTAGAACTGCTATGAAGTTGTCACCATAACCTGCTCCTTTGCATATACCTGCTACAAGTGCATATATATTTTTCAATACTGCGGAATATTCTATTCCTCTTACATCATTAGATGTTCTTGTTTTGACAAAGCGACATGCAAAGCGATTTGCAAGTTCTTGTGCAAGGTTTTCTTGGTGCGCCCCTAAAGTTAGGTATGTCATTCCATCTTGTGCTATTTCTTCTGCGTGAGAAGGTCCACTAAGTACGGCTTGTTTGTCTAATTCAACCTTGAATTGAGTTTGCAAATAATCGGCAACTATTTGATTAGTGCTTGGAATTATTCCTTTAGTTGCACTAATTATGATTTTGTTTTCAAAGTCTGATGGTGTTAAGTCTTGCAATGATTTTTCCACGAAGGCCGATGGGATTACTAAGACTATGTTATCAGTTGCTGATATTACTTTTTTTATGTCTGTTGTAATCTCTATTTTGTTTGTATCTAACTGGCAAGAACGCAAAAAGAGAGGGTTACGTCCGTATTGACGTACTCCCTCTACTATTTCTGTTTCTCTAACCCACCAATATACTTTGTCGTGGTTTTGGGTCGCTATTTTAACTATTGCAGTCGCCCAACTGCCACTTCCTAATACTGATATGTTCATTGTTTTTTATAGTCCTAAGACTTTTTTTCCTTGTTCGTATCTTATGTCTTTTGGTATGCTTTTACCATTTATTACGTCAAGAGTTTCTTGTAAGCTCTTACGAATTTGTCCATTTTTGTCTGCATAAGCTTTTGCTCCGTCTATATCTCCTGTTCCTTCTATTTCTAAGATTTTAGCAGCCCAAGAGTTGATTGCTTTGAAAGCATTGTCGTAATTAATTGTATAAATACCTTCTGCATTCTTAGTGAAAGCTTTGTTATCTTCAAAATAGTTGAAGCACATCATATTCGCAACTCCGTGAGCCGAAGCAGCACCGAAACGAACTGAACGTAAAATTCCAGCGATGAATGTTGTAACAGCATCTTCTTTTGAAATTGATGTGATTTCTCCTTTATCTATCAATGAGCAAACCATAAATAATCCTAAAATGTCAGCTTTTGCTTCTTCCCAAGAAGAGTATTGATTTCCTAATGCTTGTCTTACTCCACCTTTTCCGTTGATTGTATTTTTAATTCCTAAGCCGTGAGCTACTTCGTGGAAAGTTACGTTGTAGAAGAAAGCATCAAATTTTACTTTTGCTAATTGTTCTTGTGATAATATGTTTTCTGCAATAGGATAAAGTATCTTATCAAATTTTGCTTTCATAGCATTTTTCAACTGAAGACGTCTTGCTCCTTTTTCTAATTGCACTCTTTCATCATTAGGCAAGTTAATAGCGATTGTTTTGCTACCAGAATTACAATCTCCTCCGTAGTAAATTACATCATATACATTAAGGTCAGATTCTGTTCCTGGAACTTCTTGTTTGAATTTAGGGTCACAAGGAAGTTCTTTTTGAAGTTGAGGAAGCATTGCTGTGAATTTTGCAAGTTTTGCACTTTCTTCTTCATCTTTTACTAAGATAAATGCTTCGTATGCAGCTTTTGCTCCAAATAAACGGTCTTCATAGTTTTCTATTGGGCCTACTACGAAGTCTAAATGACTACTTTTCATATCCATCCAAGCCATATCTGACGCAAAATAGTCATCTGTTTGGAAGGCTTTCTTTCTTTCTTCTAAGTATTTTTTCAAACCAGCATCCTCAGCTAATGGAATAGCTTTATCTAATAAAGCGCATACTTTGTCTATTTGTGCTTTATATTCTTCTCTATACCATTTAACTTGTAATTTTCCGTCTTCTCCTCTGCGTATTACAGTGTAAAGACTTCCTTTATTTTCGTCCTGTAATGCGTCATACTCTTCTTTTGTCATATCTTTTGGATAGAAATTTGCTCCAAGAGGCTTTTCATCATAACCATTTACGAATGGACGCATACCATCAAGTCTTTCCCATGGTCCATAGTTAATCATAGCGAATTCTCTTGTTGCTGGATCTTGGATTTTTTCCATATCTGCTTTATCTCCATAAGATTGCATCCAGAATAATTCGTCCATAATTTCTGCTATGTCAAAGAAAATGTTAATTAATTGTTTTTCTTTGTCATTTAATTTGTTTACATCGGTTGTTAATTGTACCATTGCAAACTCATCTACTTTTTGTTGCATTGCTGATGTTGTTTCTTCTTGTGTTGCGTTTTTTCCACATGATGAGAATAAAACTGCTCCCAACATAAGAATTGATAATAATCTTTTTTTCATTTTGTTTGTTATTTTTATTTAATTTATATTTTCATTTGAACTTGCGAAAATAATATTTTTATCGTGTTCTACAAAATTTATATAGCTTTATTAGTGCGCTTGCAACCAATTCTCACCTTCATTCACACTTACTTCTATTGGAATTTCTAAAGGTAAGGCATTTATCATTTGTTGCTTTACTATTGATTTAATAGTTTCTAATTCTGGTTTATAAACATCAAATACCAATTCGTCATGAACCTGTAATATCATTTTACTACGAAGATTCTTTTCTTGTAATTCTTTATATATGTTTATCATTGCTAGCTTTATCATATCTGCACTGCTAGCTTGTATAGGCATATTAACTGCATTACGTTGTGCAAAACTTCTTATATTGGCATTTGCAGACTTTAAATCTGGCAAATAACGTCTTCTTCCACAAATACTTTCTGCATAGCCTTTATTTGTTGCTGTTTCTATACAACTTGAAATGTATTCTTTGACTTGTGGATATGATGAAAAATATTGTTCTATCAATTGTTGAGCTTCTTTTCTTGAAATATGAAGTTGCTCCGATAGTCCAAAAGCTGAAATTCCGTAAATAATTCCAAAATTAACACTTTTAGCATTACGTCTCATATCCTGAGAAACATCTTCTGAAGGCATCATATAAATTCTTGATGCAGTAGAAAGGTGTATATCTTCTCTAGAAAGGAATGCTTGACATAGAGCAGGGTCTTTGCTCAAAGAAGCTATAATTCTTAATTCTATTTGAGAATAATCTGCTGCTAAAAGAATATGTTCTTCATCTTGAGGAATAAAACATGCTCTTATTTGTTTACCTAATTCTGTTCTAATAGGTATGTTTTGTAAATTAGGATTTTCTGATGCTAATCTACCTGTTGAAGTAGTAGATTGTTTATAATGTGTATGTATTTTACCTGTTTTAGTATTTACTATTTCAGGAAGTGCATCTACATACGTGCTTTTAAGTTTAGTAAGTGAACGATATTCTAATATTAATGGTATAATAGGGTGCAGGTTTATTAGTTTTTGCAATACATCTTCTGAAGTAGAATATTGTTTTGTTTGTGTTTTCTTTATTTTTTGATTACCTGTTATTTGCAACTCATCAAATAATACTACTCCTAATTGTTTTGGTGAAGAAATGTTAAACTCTTTTCCTGCTAATTCATATATTCTTTCTTCTAATTGTTGTTTTTGTTCTTGTAGTGATTTTGAAAATTTATGTAGTTGATTTGTATCTATTTTCACTCCTTGTCTTTCCATTGAAAGTAGCACATCTACTAATGGCATTTCAATATTGTAGAATAGCTCTAATAGATTGTTCACTTTTAGTTCTTGCTCTAATATTGGCTTTAATGCAAATGTAATATCTGCATCTTCTACAGCATATTCTGTTAAAAGTTTTTTATCAAGAGAGTTTACATTTATCGGAGTTTTAGTTGATTTACCAAAAACAGTTTCAAAATCTATCATTGTATAAGACAAATACTTTTCGCTTAATATGTCTAATTTATGACGAGATTCTGGGTCAAGAAGGTAATGTGCTAAAAGAGTATCAAAAGTCTTACCTTTTACCTCTATGCCATAGTTTAGCAATACGTTTTTATCAAATTTTATATTGTGAGCAATTTTTTCTATATTCTCGTTTTCAAATAATTCTTTTAGTATTTTTATGTAAGCTGATTGTTCTTCATTGTCTTGAGGGAAGAATATAAAGTATCCTTTATGTCGTTCGCTTACTATTGATATCCCTATTAGTTCACAGTCCATTTCAAGTCCTGTCGTTTCTGTATCAAAAGCTATAAGCGATGTTTGCAATAATGAGTCTATTATTTTTCTTAGCTCTTCTTGTGTATTAATTGCTATATAATCATGCTCTACGTCCTTATATGTAGGACAAGTTGTTTGAGTAAAAAGGTTGAATTCTGAATCTGTTGTTGAAAAAAGCCCTTCTGTAGGTGTTGTTGATACTTGTTGGTAATAGGAATTAAATCTTTTAGCAAATGTATTAAACTCCAAGTCTGTAAAAATTTGATTACACAAATTAACGTTTGGCTGTGTAAGTTTCAAAGATTCTTCATCAAATTCAATTGGAACATCTGTAATAATTGTTGCTAATTGTTTGCTTTGTATTGCAATATCTTTATTTTCTTCAATAGCTTTTCTTATAGATTTACTTTCAATTTGTGCGCTATTCTCTATTATATTTTCTATACTTGCAAATTGTTGTATTAAAGCTTTAGCTTTCTTTTCCCCAATAGTTGGAACACCCGGAATATTATCTGAGCTATCGCCCCATAGCCCTAATATATCTATTACTTGTATAGGTTTTTCTATTTCAAATCTTTGTAAGACTTCTTCTACGCCCCATATTTCGTTAGGATTTCCAAGTCTTCCTAATCTCAACATCTTGATATTTTCTTCTACTAATTGAGCATAGTCTTTATCTGGCGTAACCATAAAAACCTCAAAACCTTGTTTTACTGCTTTTTTTGACAATGTACCTATAACATCATCAGCTTCAAAACCTTCCTTGCAAAGAATTGGAATATTCATCGCCTCTATTATAGATTTTATATAAGGTAATGATTCTCTTATTTCCTCTGGCATAGCTTGGCGATTAGCTTTATATTGCTCAAATTGTTGATGTCTGAAAGTTGGTCCTTGCAAATCAAAAGCTACACCAAGGTGAGAGGGGGTGTATTGTTTGATTATATCAAATAAAGTGTTGCAAAAACCTAATATTGCTGAAGTATTAAGACCTTTTGTATTGATTCTTGGATTTTTATTCAGTGCATAATAGGCGCGATATATCATCGCCATAGCATCAATTAAATAAAGAGTTTTCTTCTCCATTATATTTCTATATTTTTCTACAAAGTTAAAAAAATTATACTTAGAAACAAAAAATTGATTCTTGAAAAGAAAAAAATGATTCTTGATTTCAGCAAAATGATTTAAAGAAAAAAATAAAGAGTTCAGCATTATACTGAACTCTTTACTATTCAAATATTTAGTAGAAGCTACTATAATCTTTCTAATTGTACAGTGAAGTGACGCATTAATTCAGCTTCCCAAGTGATTTTTACACCTCTTGTGATTTCGTTTCTTCTGTCGTAAACGTTTTTCAAAGCTGCTGCTATAACGTCCATGTGATTGTTTGTGTAAACTCTTCTTGGGATACATAAACGAACGAAGTCTAATCCACCGAAACGGTTTTCTCTTGTAACAGGATCTCTATCTGCTAAGATATATCCTATTTCGCAACCACGAATACCTGCTTCTAAGTAAAGTTCGCAAGTCAATGTTTGAGCAGGGAACTCTTCTTTTGGTACGTTTGTAAGGATTTTGTCAGCATCAACAAATATTGCGTGTCCTCCAACAGGTCTTTGGTAAGGAATTCCATATTCATCTAATTTTGCTGCTAAGTATTGTACTTGACGGATACGAGTATCAAGATTGTCAAATTCTGTATTTTCGTCCAATCCTACTGCTAAAGCATCCATATCTCTTCCGTTCATACCTCCGTATGTTAAGAATCCTTCAAAAGGAATACAGAATAATTTAGCACCTTCGTACCATTCTTTTTTACGTGTTGCGATGAAACCTCCCATATTAACGATACCGTCTTTTTTTGCAGACATTGTCATACCGTCAGCATAAGAGAACATTTCTTTTGCGATTTCTTTGATTGTTTTATCTGCATATCCTTCTTCACGAGTTTTAATGAAGTAAGCGTTTTCTGCGAAACGAGCAGAGTCAAGTATAACTGGTTTGTTGTATTTATCTGCTATAGCTCTTACTTCACGAAGGTTTTGCATTGAAACAGGTTGTCCCCCTGCTGTATTGTTTGTAACTGTAACGATAACAAAAGGAATGATATCTGCGTTTTCAGCCAAAGCTTTTTCTAATTTCTTTGGATCAACGTTTCCTTTGAAAGGTATTTCTAATTGAGTGTCTTTTGCTTCATCTATTGTGCAATCTAATGCAGTAGCTTTACGACTTTCAATGTGCCCTTTTGTTGTGTCAAAGTGAGAGTTACCAGGTATTATGTCTCCTTGTTTTACTAAATGTGAGAATAATACGTTTTCTGCAGCACGTCCTTGGTGAGTTGGGATAACATATTCAAATCCTGTGATAGCTGTAATAGTATCTTTTAAACGGAAAAAACTACTTGCTCCTGCGTAAGATTCGTCTCCCATCATCATTGCTGCCCATTGACGGTCAGACATTGAGCCTGTACCAGAGTCTGTGATACAATCGATGTACACATGTTCTGATTTAAGCATGAAAACATTGTTTTTTGCTTCTTTAAGCCATTGTTCACGTTCTGCACGTGTAGATTTTCTGATTGGTTCTACCATCTTAATCTTCCACGATTCTGCGAAAGGTAATTCCATAATTAATTATTTTTAATGATTAAACTTATTTTATGATTTGACAAAATGTAGCAACAAATTTGCTACAAACAAAAAGAGTCTCTTTCTTTTAGATTAAGAAAGATAATTGAAGTTATATTATTACTCTTTATGTTTTTATTCATATAATTGCCTCTTGTGTGCAAAGTTAGAAAATCTTTTCAAAACAGCAAAATATTATCTATTTTGTATTACAAATTCTCCTTTTAGAACGCTAGAATCTGCAATAAATTTTATATTAATATTTTTTTCTTGCAACATTTTTCTATTTGAGCTATTGTATCCTATAGCATAATTTATTTCTCGAGGATTTACTAAAACATTTCTTGAATCCATTGGAATATTACTTAGTTTCTCTCTCCAAATTCTTGATAATACTAATTCTTTAAACGAAACATGAAATGGACCCGCTAATAAGTGTTCACCTTTTATTAGAGATTCTGAAGGGTGAAGTCCCACTCTTAATATAGTTATATCTATTTTTGAAAATATTTTGTAAATTTCCGCAGTCCACTCTACCGCTTCTTCAAGAGAAAGTGCTTTATATTTCCCTTCTCTATATAAATCTGCTAGTTCAGTATTATCAATTACAAGTGTAGGATATATTCTTGTGCTTTCTGCTCCTAATGATATTATTTTGGAAGCTGTTTGTTTAGACTTTTCTACAGTATCTAATGGCAGACCTATCATCATTTGTAATCCAAGTGCAAAACCATAAGATTTTATCATTTTAGAAGCATTTTCTACATCTTTTACGGTATGTCCTCTTTTTGCAAAATTTAAGACATCTTCATCTAAAGATTGAGCTCCAAGTTCTATATTTTTTACTTTATATTTTTTTAGTATATCTAATATTCTTTCGTTGATATAATCTGGACGTGTAGATATTCTTATACTTTCTATTTCTCCCTGCTCTATGTAGGGTTGTACTGTTTCAAGATATGTTATCATATCCTTCTCATCTATACCTGTAAAGCTTCCTCCAAAAAAAGCAAGTTCTATCTGAGATGGTTTTATAAAGGTCTCAAGATGTTGTTCTATTATTTGTTTTACTTCTTCAGGCTTTACGGCTTGTAACTGTCCAGAGATATGACGTTGATTACAATATATACATTGGTTAGGACAAGCTAATTCTGGTATAAAAACAGGTATGTTATAATGCTTCATATTAACATTATTTTTCTATTTGGTCGTTGTCAAAATAGCCATAACCGTAACCATATCCATAATATCCTTTATCGTACCTTGCACCATATCCATACTTTTGTGCAGCAGTTTTTATATCATTAAATACAAAATGTATCTTTACATCATTTCTTTCTGTTAATTCTGATACTGCTATCTTAAATGCTGGTTTGTTAGTTTGCTCTGATCTAACTACAAATAGATTTATGTCACTCTCTTTTGCCAAACATTGAGCATCTGCAATTAAACTAACTGGCGGAGTATCTAATATGATATAATCATAACGTTTTCTTAATTCCTTTATCAATGCGCGATTCTTTTCTGAATCTATTAACTCAGAAGGGTTAGGAGGCACTGGACCAGCAACTAATACATCAAAGTTTTCAAATTCTGTCGCTTGCAATACATCATCTAATTCATATCTACCAACCATGTATGATGTTAAGCCATGAGTTGCATTAAGTCCAAAAATTTTATGTAAAGCAGGTTTTCTTAAGTCATATCCTACTAATAGTGTTTTTTTGTTAGAAATTGCAAATATTGACGCAACATTAATACTTATCAAACTTTTTCCCTCATTAGGTAAAGAAGATGTTATAAGTATAACTTTACCTTCACCTTCTTTTTCATTTCCTAATATATATTTTATATTAGTTCTTAAAGATCTAAACGTTTCTGAGATTTGACTTCTCGGTTTATCAAACACTGCCAATCTATTAACTGTTTGAGGAATATTAGGAATAAATCCTATAACTGGAAATTTTGAAAGCTTTTCAAGTTCGTCTTTACTATCTATTGTATTCTTTAATAAATATCTTATCAATACATAAATTGCTGGCAATGCAATACCAATCAATATTGCTAAAAGAAAATTTGTACTTATTTTAGGATAAACCTGGACAGCAAATTTTGCTTGATCTATTACTTTATGGTCAGGCAAAGCTGCATTTTTTGCTATTTCTGCTTCTGCTCGTTTTGTGTATAAGAAATTATATATTTCGTCATTATATTTAAATTGACGCTCTATATTAATCATGTCTCTATGAGTAGATGGTAATAAGTCTATCTCTGACTGTAAAGCATCTTGTTGGCGATTAAGTTCTTTTTCATTTATTTGAGATACTTCTTGAATATTTTTTAAGCTTTCCTTTATTTGCCCTCTAACTGTTTCCATCTGAGCTAACAACTCCTTCATTTTTGGAGACTCAGGAGTTAACATTGTTGATAGCCTTTGTTTTTCAAGTATAAGGTCTGTTAAAGAAACTACTAATTTACTTAACAAGGGGTCATCAACTCCCATTGTTGAAGGGGCAACAAGTCCTTCGTTTAAATTTGTTTGATTAATATATTTTAACAAATAATCATAATAAGCTTTTTTAGTGGCTTCTTCTGCTCTTTTTGTTTCAAATTCATTCGCTTTTTCAAACAAATATTCTGCATCACTGGTTAGATTGAAAGTATTATTATTTTGTTGGAACTTTTGTTTTCTATCTTCAGCTATTGTTAATGAGTCAGAAATAGCATCTATTTGTGAATTTACGAAATCTATAGTTGCCACATTTAAGTGATTTTTTTCCTCAAATGTCATTGCTATATAAACTTCACATAACCTATTCACAAAATCCGTTGCTTTATTCTTATTAGAATTTTTAAATTTTATAGATATAATTGAAGATTCTTTATTCAACAAGTCTATTTCTGTAGAATTGTAAGCATTTGCCATTGCATCCATATCATTTATTTTAAACGCATAGCTTATATTTGAAAACTCCTCTTCCCAATTATTAGGATTTTTCAAAAGTATTTTAAACTTCATGCCATCTTTTATGTACCATTGTCCATATCTTATTATAGTACGAGAAGGTAAAACATCTTTAAATTCTTGCAATATTCTATCTTCGGAATAATCATATATTGGAGCATTTTTTTGTTCTTCATAAGCAACAAGACATTTATTTGCATCTAATAATTCAACATTTATAATTACTCCTGTTGTTTGCGTACACGTCTTATCTAAAATAACTTCAAATGGAGAAGCTTTATAAATATCTTGGTATTTAAAATTGCTTTTTTGAAAATAATCAACGTAAAAATCAAGAGATTTAATAGTTCTTTTTACCATAGAAACAGATTGTATTGTTCCTATTTCATTTTGAAAATTAACGGCATCTTGATTATAAAAATTGAAACCAAAATTTCCTGATAAATTAGACATCATATTATTGTTGTTCTTTATCAGTAATGTTGTTTTTGCTTCATATAGAGGAGTAGAATATTTTGTAATGAAAACACATACAACAATGGCTATGACAATTGCTATAACAAACAAATGCCATTTTTCTAACATTTTGTATAATAACTCCATTATATTGATGGAGTTTAAATCTTCTCTCTCTTGTATTTCTTCGTTCATTGCTTTTCTTTTAATTTTACTTACTGCTTAATGAAAGAATCCATGAAAATATTGAAATAACAGACGTTAATACAACCAATGAATTAGATATAGTAGTCAATGGAATATTTAATGTAGATAATGATTTTGTATTTTTATTTGGTTCTACATATACAACATCACCTGGTTGCAAATACATGTTTTTATCTTGTAAAATTTCTATATTTCTTAAGTCTATTGTATAAACAACATCCTCTGATATAGTTTTTCTTATGATTTTAACTTTTTCTCTATTTCCATAATATGTTAAGTCACCTGCAGCAGCCAAAAGTTCAAATAGACTTACGCATGGTTGATAAAAAGTATATGTTCCTGGACGATTTACTTCTCCCAATATTGATATTTTATAATTTACCATTTTACAAGTTACAACTGCACCTTGAACATATTTATCAACCTTTTCTTGAATTGCATTTTGAGCTTGTTCTACAGTTAATCCCACTAATTTTACTTTACCTGCAACAGGCAAATTAATCTCCCCATTTTTGTCTATAACATAACTATTCAAATATATCGTATTATCATTTTGGGAATATCTATTGTCTTTTGAAGTAAACATTCTTGTTGTCTCTTCATTATGAGTTATAATATCAATATATAGCATATCCTCTACTGCCAAATAATAGTTAGGAGAAAAGTTTTGATTTCCTTCTCTGTAAGTATGCTTATATACATCTTGTGCTTCAGGAGATTGAAAATAAATCAAATTCTTTTGAGAAGTACATGAAGTCAATGCTATAACTATAACACTTAATATTAATACAAATCTTTTCATTTTAATAATACGATTTTTGATTATAAACTTTCTCCAAATAAAGTTGCAGATGTACAAGAGATAACTTTTACTTGTACA
The DNA here is from genome assembly GCA_045635365.1 of Candidatus Onthomorpha sp. GTDB lineage: Bacteria > Bacteroidota > Bacteroidia > Bacteroidales > P3 > Onthomorpha. Next base: position 3,696 of record JAZRCB010000014.1, on the reverse strand, counting down.
TAATCTCCTATTTTAAAGTCTTTTCTATCAAAAATTATAACTTTATTTTGAGAATTTCTTCCAAATAATTGTTCTTTGCTACGCTTACTTTCTCCTTCAATCAATACCTCAAATACTTTTCCAACATCTCTTTGATTACTTTCAAGAGATAATTTTCTTTGTAAGTCGATTATTTCTTCTAAACGCCTTGTTTTTTCCTCATAAGCAATGTCATCTTCATATTTCTTTGCTGCTAAAGTATTTGAACGTTGAGAATAATTAAACATAAAGGCAGAATCATAACCTACCCAACTCATCATATCTAATGTATCTTGATGATCCTCTATTGTTTCTGTACAAAATCCAGCTATAATATCTGTTGAAATACCACAATCCTTAATAGTATTCTTTATAGCTGTGATTTTATTCATATAATCTTCTCTTGTATATTTTCTATTCATCAATTTTAACATTCTAGTACTACCAGATTGCAATGGAAGATGAATAAACTTACAAATATTATCGTATTTAGCTATTGTATCTAAAAGTTCTTGTGAAATATCTTTAGGATGTGAAGTTGAAAATCTTATTCTTAATAAAGGACTTACCTCTGCAACCAAAGCCATTAATTTTGCAAAATTTATTTCGTCTTCTTGCCCTTTATTCCAGATATAAGAATTTACATTTTGTCCTAAAAGAGTAACTTCTCTATATCCTTTGTTAAATAAATCTTGTGCTTCAGCAATAATAGTTTGAGGTTCCCTGCTACGTTCTCTTCCTCTTGTGTAAGGTACTACACAATAAGAGCAGAAATTTTCACAACCTCTCATTATAGAAATAAAAGCTGTCACACCGTTTGTATCTAATTTAACAGGGGTAATATCTGCATAAGTTTCTTCTTCGGAAAGTATTGCAGATATATACGATTGTTTATTTTTCTCTACATTTTTCAATAACGTAGGAATATCTCTATAAGAATCTGGTCCAACTACTATATCAACTTTGTTTTCTTCAATTAATTGATTTTGTAGTCGTTCTGCCATACAGCCTAAAACTCCAACTCTAAGCCAACTTTTCTTCTTTTTAAGATAATCAAACTCTGTTAAACGTTTTTTTACTCTTTGTTCTGCATTTTCTCTTATAGAACAAGTATTTACCAATATCAAATCTGCTTCAGCAATATCAGTAGTCATTTCATAATTATCGCTTTTCAATATAGCGGCTACTACTTCGCTATCTGCTTGATTCATTTGACAACCATAGGTTTCTATATATGCTTTCTTCATAAATAAGTATCTAATATTTCATCTACTACTTGTTTTACTCCAATACCTGCTTTTTGTTTCACAAAAACGATATTCTTATCTGTGATATTAACATTATTTGGATCAACAAGATATTTCTTACAATTCTTTTTTGTATAGTGTAAAAGCCCTGCTGCAGGATAAACATTAAGACTTGTTCCTATTATTATCATTATGTCTGCTTGTTCACATAATGATATAGCAAGTTCTATATTTGGCACAGCCTCTCCAAACCAAACGATATATGGTCTTAATGGTTTTCCATAATTATCTTTCATTTCTTCAGTAAGCTCCCATCCATCAAGAAGTCTTACATCATTAGAATCTATTTCGCTACAAACTTTCTTTAACTCCCCGTGTAAATGAAGAACATTTTTGCAACCAACTCTTTCATGCAAATCATCTACATTTTGAGTTATTATCTGTAAATCAAAATCTTTTTCTAATCGCAACAACTGTTTATGTCCTTCATTAGGCTCTACATTATATAATTCTCGTCTCCTTTGATTATAAAAACTTCTAACTAAATCAGGATTCCTTCTCCACGCATCAAAGGTTGCAACATCTTCAACTCTATGATTTTCCCACAAACCATCACTATCTCGAAATGTTTTGATGCCACTTTCTTGACTTATTCCTGCTCCTGTTAAAACTACTATCTTTTTCATAATTATTCCTTATGATAATCAAGAATACTTTTGCTCATTGCTGAATACAATTCACTCTCGCTTGAAGATAATTTATCAATATGAAGATTCATTATATTGAAGTCCCCTCTTACTGCTGGACCTGTTTGCAAAGAGAAAATATCATCAGAAGTTTTTATGTTTTCTATTGTTCTATCAATAATAGGAAATAGCATTTCAAAAGGAATATTATTTCTATTCAAAATTTCTTTTGAAATACCAAATAAATGATTTGTGAAATTATTTGCAAATACTGCTGCTATATGAAGATATTGTCTTTGTTCATCGGAAACAAAACGAGCTAATTCAGAAAGACTTTCAGCCAACCCTTTTAATGTTTCCAAATATTCTTCATTATTTACATAATAACACAAAGGAACTTTTGAGAAATCTATATCCTTTTTCTTATTCAATGACTGCAAAGGATAAAGACATCCATAATTAACTGCTTTTTCAGATAAAATTTTTGTTTGAGTAAATCCTGATGTATGCAACAATAAGCCTTGAACTTTCGGCAATTTATTTAAAACCTCTTTTATTACATCATCTTTTACAGCAATTATAACAACATCGCTTTCCACATCATTCAAAACAAAATCTTTTCGAGAAAGAATTATTTTAACATCATACCCCTTCTCTTTCATTATTTTGTGATAATGAAAAGCGACATTGCCATTTCCTATTATGTTGATAGTTTTTATTTTCACTATAGGTTTATCTTTTCTGCTGCTATCTTTATTCTAGATATAATTTCTTGTTTACCTAAAATTTTCATTATATCTACCATGTTAACACCTTTAGTGTCTCCAACTACAGCCAAACGAATTGAGTTCATGATTTGCCCCATATTCAATTCGTTCTCTGATATATATTTCATCAAAAACTCTTCTGCATTATCAGCCCAAGAAGAATTATCTTCTATTTCACTCATTCTTTCAGCTATAATACATAGTCTTTCACTTGTTCCTTCTTTCCAACGTTTCTTTAAAGCTTTTTCAGCGTATGATTCAGGAGCCACAAAGAAATAATCGCTATTATCCCAAATGTCTTTTACGAAATTACATCTTTCTTTCACCAAACAAACAATACTTTTCACCTTATCCAAAGATGCGTCTATATTTCTTTCTTTTAAGTCTTTTATAAACTCTTGAGCCAAAACTTCATCATCTACTTTTTGTAAATATTGATGATTAACCCATTTAGCTTTTTCCAAGTCAAATTTAGCTCCGTGTTTAGAAATTCTATCTATAGAGAATATTTCAACTAATTCATTCAATGGAAATATTTCTTGCTCAGTTCCTGAATTCCAACCTAATAAAGCTAGCATATTTATAACAGCTTCTGGTAAGTATCCACTTTCTCTATATCCTGAAGAAATTTCCTTTGATTTTGGGTCAGTCCATTGTAAAGGGAATACAGGAAATCCTAATCTATCACCATCTCTTTTTGATAATTTTCCATTACCATCTGGTTTTAACAACAATGGCAAGTGTGCAAATTGAGGCATAGTATCTTCCCACCCAAATGCTTTATATAACATAACATGTAAAGGACAAGAAGGCAACCATTCTTCACCTCTAATAACATGAGAAATACACATTAAATGGTCATCAACTATGTTTGCCAAGTGATATGTTGGCATTCCATCTGATTTATATAACACCTTATCATCTAACAAAGATGAATTCATTTTAACATGTCCTCTTATTAAGTCGTCAAGATGAATA
>JAZRCB010000013.1:0-140906 GCA_045635365.1 Candidatus Onthomorpha sp. | reverse complement strand
TAATAATTCCATCTCTTGAACCGCTGATAATTTTTGTGCCATCAGGACTATATTTTGCGGTAATTACGCTATTTTCGTGTCCTTTTAAGGTTTGAAGACAATTTCCGCTGTTTGCGTCCCATATTTTAATGGTTTTATCTACGGAAGAAGAGATAATTTGTTTGCCATCAGGACTATATTGTGCAGAAAAAACGTAAGAAGAATGTCCTTTTAAGGTTTGCAGGCATATTCCTGTGTTTGCTTCCCATATTTTGATGGTTTTATCATTTGATGCAGAGACAATATACTTTCCGCAAGGACTATATTCTGCTGTATTAACGCATCTTGTGTGTCCTTCTAAGGTTTGCAAGCATATTCCTGTGTTTGCTTCCCAAATTTTAATAGTAGAATCAAGTGAAGCAGAAACAATATGCCTTCCATCAGGGCTATATTTTGCAGAATATATGTTTCTTTTGTGTCCTTTTAAGGTTTGTAAGCAAGAGCCTGTGTTTGCGTCCCAAATTTTAAGCGTTTCGTCCGATGAGGTAGAGACTATATATTTTCCACAAGGGCTATATTCCGCCGAATGAACGTAGGAGGTGTGTCCTTTTAAGGTTTTGAGACTTTTTCCGCTGATTGCGTCCCAAATTTTTATGTTTCCATTGCGTAAAACAGAGATTATATGTTTTCCGTCAGGACTATATGATGCCGTTTTTGCATCTGCACTATACAACATCTTGCCTTTAAGAGTGTTTGGACTGAATTGGTCGAAAGTTTGATGGTCTTTGTCCCAGCAAATGCGTTTTCTAACCGCACCTTCATTGCTAAATGATGTTGAAATAAAGAATCGCTTATGCTTTTCTATTACTAAACGAAGTTGATAATTGTTTGCGTTCCTTGTTTTAATCATTCTATCTTCCGCAACGCTAAGAATGTATTTCCCATCAGGACTAAACTCTGCGGAATGAATGCGACTTTGACTTGTTTTAATAGTTTTTACGCACACAAAAGAGTCTTGCTTTTGCGAAAAAGTATTTTGAAAAGGGTAGGCAAGAAGTAAAATTACTAAACAAAAGATTAAGTAAATTTTCCCTTTCATTTTATTCTAATTTTTCTTTGTTTTAATAAAATAATCCTTTGCTTTACGAAAATAAAACAAAGGATTATTTTAAGATTTCTTTGACTTATTAGTCTATTATGTAAGTATAATTTAAGCCAAGATTGATTGAATATTGAGTTTCAAGGCGATTAAATCCAAATTGGTAAGGAAGAGAAAATTCTAATCCAAAGCCATGTTTGTGATCCATGCTTATCATTAACCCAACCTTAGGAGTAAGTCCAAATCTCCAACCACTTTGTCCTTCAAAGTCCCTTAAATAATATTCATCTGTGCTTTCCTCAGTAGAAAGTGAATAATCGTAACGTCCCCATATAGTTCCAATTCCAAGACCTACGTAAGGCTTAATTCTTTCGTTAAAGATATAATAATTAAAGCTTAAAATCATAGGCACTTGCTGAGAAGCCCAATTGTTTTTTGTTTGAATAAATGGACGTTTGTATGCTTTTGGAACGCAATAGTTGTATCCAAATTCCAAACCTATACCAAGCTTAGTTTCTTGTAATTGAAACTCTACCGCAAAGTGGCTTCCGTAAATGTAAGTGTTATTTTTAGCAAAATCTCCAAGTGCCATACCGCCCATAGGCTTTACTTGAAAGAATATATCGTAAGGCTCTCCACTTGCAAGTCTATGTCTTTGTGCAAAAGAGCAAAGGCTTGTGAGAATTAGCGTTAATATTAAAATTTGCTTTTTCATAAATTCAAAGTGTTTTAATTACTTATTCCAAGAATCTTTAAGAGTACAAGCACGATTAAACACAATTTGATTTTCATTTGTGTCATAATCTGTTGAGAAGTAACCAAGTCTTTCGAATTGATACTTATCTAATGGCTTAGTATCGGCAAGGAATTTTTCCATTTTACAATTCTTCAACACCTTTAATGAATTTGGATTTAGATTGTCAAGGAATGTTTGTCCTTCTTCTACTTTGTCTGGTGATTCGCTTTGGAATAATCTATCAAATAGGCGAACTTCTGCTTCAATGTGATTGTTTGCATCTACCCAATGAATAGTTCCTTTTACTTTTCTGCCATCAGGTGTGTTTCCTCCTCGTGTTGCAGGGTCGTATTCGCAGTGAATAAGTGTGATGTTGCCGTTTTCGTCTTTTTCAACGCCAGTACATTTTACAATGTAGGCATAACGCAATCTCACTTCTTGACCTACTGTCATTCTAAAATACTTTTTAGGAGGATTTTCCATGAAATCATCTCTTTCTATAAAGATTGTCTTAGAGAAACTTACCTTTCTTGTTCCTGCTGCTTCGTCTTCTGGGTTGTTTACTGCGTCAAGTTCTTCGCTTGTGTCAGGATAATTGTCTATTACAACCTTTACAGGATCTAAAACAGCCATTACTCTTTGTGCTTTTTTGTTTAGGTCGTCTCTTAGCGAGTTTTCAAGACGTGTATAGTCGATTACGTTATCTCTTTTGGCAACTCCGATTTCTTCGCAGAAGTTTCTGATACTTTCTGGCGTGTATCCTCTTCTTCTAAAACCACAAATAGTTGGCATACGTGGATCATCCCAACCGCTTACATAGTTTTCTTTTACTAATTGTAAGAGTTTACGTTTGCTCATAACGGTATAGTTAAGATTTAAACGTGCAAACTCATATTGATGTGAAGGGAAAATTTCTAATTGTTGTATAAACCAATCGTAAAGTGGACGGTGAATATCAAATTCCAAAGTACAAATAGAGTGAGTTATGTTTTCCAAAGAATCACTCTCACCATGAGCATAGTCATACATAGGATAGATTGGCCAAACATCTCCAGTCTTATGGTGAGTTGTATGAAGAATACGATACATAATAGGGTCTCTCATGTGCATATTAGAGTGAGCCATGTCAATCTTTGCTCTAAGAGTTTTGCTACCATCAGGGAATTCACCTGCACGCATTCTTTGGAATAAATCAAGGTTTTCTTCTACGCTTCTGTCTCTATAAGGAGAATTTTTACCAGGAGATTGAACTGTTCCACGATTTTCTCTCATTTCTTCAAGAGTTTGGTCATCAACATACGCCAATCCCTTTTTGATTAATTCAATTGCCCATTGATATAATTGCTCAAAATAATCAGAAGCATAGTGTTCTTCTGCCCATTGAAAGCCTAACCACTTAATATCTTCTTTGATAGACTCTACATATTCTGTGTCTTCTTTTACAGGATTTGTGTCATCAAAACGAAGATTTGTTCTTCCGCCATATTTTTTTGCTACACCAAAATTAAGGCAAATACTTTTTGCGTGTCCTATGTGTAAATATCCATTAGGCTCAGGAGGGAAACGAGTGATAATGCTTTTATGTTTACCACTATTCAAATCGTTTTCTATAATTTCCTCAATAAAATTAAGACTAGGTTTTTTTGTGATTTCTTCCTTGATTTCCATTCGTCAAACTATTTTTCTTTGATTTTAATATGCAAAAATACGAAAATGATTTTTTATTTTTTAATTTTGCACAAAAAAAATAAAGAATATGCTTATAGTTGGTAATTGTTTAGTCAGTGAAGATATAAATAACGAGAAATTTTGTTGTGATTTAAGCAAGTGTAAAGGCTGCTGTTGTGTAGAAGGAGATGCAGGAGCACCATTGGAGAAAAAGGAAATAGAAATAATAGAAAAACTATTACCTCAAATAGAACCTTATATGGAGCCTAATGCTGTTGAAATCGTGAAGAAAGAAGGTTTTTGGTTAAAAGACGAAGATGGGGACTTATGCACAAACATCATAGATAATAAGGAATGTGTGTTTGTTAAATTTGAAAACGGGCTTTCATTATGCGCTATTGAAATGGCGTATAGAGAAGGTAAAATAGACTTTATGAAACCAATCTCTTGTCATTTGTATCCAATAAGAGTAAAAGATTACGGAGAATTTCGTGCATTAAATTATCATAGATGGGATATTTGCAAAGACGCAATATGTAAAGATGAAAGCAAAGCTCTATATAAAACACTTAAAGAGCCTTTAATAAGACGCTTTTCTCAGAAATGGTATGATGAATTAGTGCAAGCTATAGAAGAAGGACAAGATTACTAAAAAGCAAAAATGAATAATACAGAAAAATTTAATAGTTTTAGAAAGCAATATCCTCTTTTTGTTTATGAATCATTTGAATATTCAATAGATGAAAAGGGCTTAAAAATTGTTTTTACTTTCATAAACGGAGAACATACTTTCAAACCAAGTCTTTTTGTTGAGAAAAAGGATTTCTTTACTTTCTCTCATTTAAGTAAAGAACAATTAGACTTGCTTGTTTTCCACATGGGAATGATAGAACTTATATCTTATTGGAAAGCATTGTGTTCTCCAAAAGTTTTAATCAAACCTTACGCTTTAACTCCTAAGCAAAAAGAATTCTTTACAAAGGTTTATTATCACGGATTAGGGGAGTTTTTCTACATAAACGGCATAACTATTTCTCAAAACGACTTTTTAACTCTTGAAAATACAAATGAAACATATACTATTCCACAAGAGTTTGACTTAAACGATGAATACATAATACCTATTGGTGGAGGTAAAGATTCTGTTGTAACACTTGACCTTTTACTTTCTGCAAATAGAAATATAAAACCATTCATTATAAATCCAAGAGGAGCAACTACCGAGTGTTGTTCAATAGCTGGATTTAACGAAAGTGAAACAATTACTTGCAAACGTGTAATTGATGCTCATTTATTAGAACTTAATTCGCAAGGTTGTTTGAATGGACATACTCCTTTTTCAGCAATGCTTGCTTTTACTACGCTTTTAATATCTGCACTTACAAAAAGAAAAAATATAGCTTTAAGTAATGAAGACTCTGCTTCAGAATCTACAGTGAAAGGCTCAGAAGTAAATCATCAATATTCAAAAAGCTTTGAATTTGAAAATGATTTTCGCTCATACGTTAAAGAGTTTATAAATCCAAAGTTTAATTATTTTTCTTTTCTTCGCCCTTTGAGTGAACTACATATAGCAAAACTATTTTCACAACTTAACTATCAATCAGTTTTTAAAAGTTGCAATGCGGGAAGTAAACAAAATATTTGGTGTGGTAAATGTCCAAAATGCTTATTCGCCTTTATAATACTTTCTCCTTTTGTTTCAAGAAAGGAATTAGAAACAATATTCTCAAAGAATTTGTTTGCAGATAAAGAACTTGAAGAGTACTTTTTGCAACTTTGTGGACAAAGAGAAACTAAACCTTTTGAATGTGTAGGAACTATATCAGAAGTAAATGTGGCTTTGGCTCTTTGTTTAAAGAATCAAAAAGCAGATTTAGAAAATGAATATCTTTTGAAACTATGGTTAAGTCTTGATGTTTCAAAACAATATTTAGACAATACATTATCGCATAAACTTTTTGAATTATCTAAGCAACATAACCTTCCTGAAAAGGATTTTGCAATTTTCTCTAACTCTCATCTTGCTACAAAGAAAGCTCAACTTATCAAACTTTTGAAACTTCACAAAATAGCAATACTTGGTTATGGCAGAGAGGGACAATCAACTCACAAACTCTTAAAAGAAATATTACCAAACAAAGAAGTAATAATTGCAGATGATAATTCGGAATTTGCAAATTGTGGTTTGCAAGATGAAATGCTTAAAGATTGTACTCTTTATATAAAGACACCGGGAATTTCTATGAAAAAATTGCAAAATATCGATAGAGATAAAATAACATCTCAAACAGATATTTTCTTGCAACTTTACTCTAAGCAAACAATCGGCATAAGCGGAACAAAGGGTAAAAGTACTACAAGTAATTTGGTTTATAATATTTTAAAAGACCAAGGTTTTGATACTCTTTTAGCAGGAAATATAGGAGTGCCTCTTTTAGATATTTTGCCAAGTATAAAAGAAGATACAATAATAGTTGCAGAACTTTCAGCACATCAATTACAATTTATTCACACCTCGCCAAAGGTTTCTATATTACTTAACTTGTTTGAAGAGCATCTTGATCATTTTGCAGATTATAAGGAATATATTAACTCAAAATACCATATTGCAAGTCTGCAAACAAAAGATGATACATTCGTTTACAATTTAGATTCTTTGGATATAAAGACTCTAATAAACAACTCGCCAATTAAGTCAAATCTATTAACGTTTTCAAAAGGCGATTCTTTGGAAATAGAGCCAGATTACTTGAAAGGCGAACACAATCTAATGAATATAAATGCTGCTTTATTGGCAACGCAAGCCTTTGGAGCAGAAAAATCAAAGGCGTTAAAGACTGCAAAAAGTTTTATGCCACTTTCTCATCGTTTGGAGTTTGTTGCAGAAAAGAATGGAGTTAAATATTATAATGACTCTATAAGTACAATTCCACAAGCAAGTATAGAAGCTATTAAAGCTTTGAAAGAGGTGCAAACTATCATACTTGGCGGAATGGATAGGGGGATAGATTACTCTCCTTTAACAGAACAAATAGATAACTTTAAGATAAAGAATATCGTTTTTGTGGGTCAAGCAGGCAGAAGAATTAAAAACGAAATGCAAGAGAAAGTAAATAAATTTCAAATCTTAGTTTCTGATGACTATTCCGAAATAGTAAAATGGTGTAGCATCAATACAGAAAAAGGAATGATATGTTTGCTATCTCCTGCTGCAAGTAGTTATGATATGTTTAAGAATTTTGAACACAGAGGAGAAGTTTTCTCTCAATTAGTTAAAGAAATTAAATAATAAAGCATTATGAATACAGATAATATCACGATTTCAAACGAAGAATTAAAGTTTTATAATCAATTAGCAAAGCAATTTCCTACACTACAGGCAGCAAGTACAGAAATAATTAAGTTAGAAGCTATACTATTGTTGCCAAAAGGAACAGAACACTTTGTAACTGACATTCACGGAGAATACGATACTTTTAATCATATCTTATCTAACGCTTCTGGAGCAGTAAAAAGAAAGATTGATGAGGTGTTTGGACACTCTATTTCAGTAGCAGAAAAGAATCAATTAGCAACAATTATCTACTATCCAGTGGATAAGCTTAGTCAATTAAAGGGTAAAGGCGTTGTAAATGAAGAATGGTATAGGCTTACATTGAATAAACTTGTTAAAGTAGCACGTCAAGTTGCTAAAAAATACACTCGCTCCAAGGTAAGAAAGGCTATGGATAGCGAATACGCATTTATCATGGAGGAGCTTTTGAATGAAACAACCTCTGATAAACAAGCATACTACGATTCAATCGTTGAAACCATAGTTGATTTGAAACGTTCCGATAAATTCATAGAATCTATTTGCACTTTCATAAAAAGAATGTTGATAGATAGACTTCACGTTATCGGAGATATATTTGACCGTGGTCCGAGAGCGGCTGACGTTATGGAACTTTTGAAAAATCACCACGCAGCAGACGTTCAATGGGGTAATCACGACATTATATGGATGGGAGCTGCATGTGGAAACAAGTTTGACGTAGCAGAAGTTATCCGTTTAACAGCTCGTTATGGCTCGGTTGATACAATTGAAGATGATTATGGTATTAACCTAATGCCACTTGTTACTTTCGCACTTACACACTATGAAAACGACCCAGCAATTCCGTTCGTGCCAAAAGGAACTAAGCCAGAAAACTACAAAGATGCGAATGTGCGTTTGATGACTGTTATACATAAAGCAATAGCTGTAATAAGTTTCAAATTAGAAGGACAACTTGTTATGCGTAATCCTAACTTTGATATGTCGCATCGTCTATTGCTTGATAAAATCAACTATGAAAAAGGAACAATTCATCTTGATGGAAAAGACTATGAATTGAAAGATGGTTATTATCCAACAATAGATCCAAACGATCCATACAAACTAACTCCAGAAGAAGATGAGGTAATCACTAAAATAGCACAATCATTCCTTAACTCAAGAAGATTGCAATCAGATGTTTCATTCTTGTTCTCTAACGGTGGCGTTTACTCTGTTTGTAACAATACTTTAATGCTTCATGGTTGCATTCCGATGAAGAGCGAAACTGAATTCAAGGAATTTAACCATAAAGGAAAAATGGTAAAAGGTAAAGAGTTGCTTGATTGCTTAGAACAAACTGTAAGAAACGTATGGGTAAATCGTTTTAACCAAACAAACGATGATAGAGACTACTTCTGGTATTTGTGGTGTGGTGCTTGCTCGCCAATTTTCGGTAAACACAGAATGGCAACCTTTGAAAGATACCTAATAGATGCAAAAGAACAACAAGAAGAAATACTTGATAAATACTACTCTCTTAGAAATGACGTAGCCTTTTGCGAAAGAATTTTAGCAGAGTTTGGATTGCATAACGAAAAAGCAAGAATTGTAAACGGCCATGTGCCAGTAAAAGTTAAAAAAGGCGAAAGTCCAATAATGGCAAACGGTAGATTGCTTGTCATAGATGGCGGAATGTCAAAAGCATATCAACAAGAAACAGGAATAGGTGGCTATACTTTGGTGTCAGGTTCAAGTCGTTTGTTCTTGGTTGAGCATGAACCATTCCAATCTCGCCAAGAATCAATAGAAAATGAAAGCGATATCATCTCAAAGAACTATTTGATAGAACAAAGAACAGAAAATATTCTAATCGGAGATACAGAACTTGGAGACGAATTAAGAGAACAAATCTCCAACCTAAAGAAACTAATCTACGCATTTAACGAAGGTTTAGTAAAAGAAAGATAAGAGTCTTTCAAAGATATTTAAAAACAAGTCCCTAAGTAATCATTTATTTGGGGACTTGTTTTTGTGTTTTAATGCCATTTTTTAAAATTACCTTTTTTTTACTTCTTTAAGGTAATTTGTTTACTTTCCTAAGGTAATACTTCTACCTCTTGAAGGTAATATTTCTACCTTCAAGAAGTAATTTTGTAAAACAAGGAAAAGAAAACTAAATCAAAAGCAAGAAAGTCGGCACAATTTGATTTTATGCTATTGTTATACGATTTTTAAATTCTTTTGCCCTAGTTTGATTTAAGAATCCAAGATATTTTTTTACTTTTGTAGGCAGAAGATAATTTTAAAACCTTAATGCTATGAGAAAAATATTGATTTTATTGCTATTAGCCTTGTTGATAATAGGTGCTTTCTTTACTTTTAATAACAAAGAAGAAAGTAGAGAAAAAGAAAACATAGAAATTGAAAAAGAAGATGAAGAAGAGATAGAAACCTTTACGCAAAGTAATGTTACTTTATTTAAAGGTATTCCTATAGATGGAACAAAAGAAAAAATGGTTAAGGCTTTGAAAAGAAAGGGTTTTAAAGATACAGAGGAAAGTCTTGATAATCTTAGAGCAGGTTTTTATGGAGTGGAATCAGGTGAACTACTAAGTGGGGAGTTTAACGGAATGCAAGTTATTGTTTCTGTGGTTGAAAATAATGGAAAGGTATGTGGAATAGGAGTTATTGAAGATTTGAAACGAAATGAGGCTCAAATAAAACGTGCGTTCAATGACCTTGTTGAGCAATTCAATAATCACAAGAATTATAAGCCGTATAAGGAAAATCAAAAGATAAGTGCAAGTGAAGATATTGCCTTTGGTCTTTCTATTTATAATAAAGAATATCGAGCAATCTTTTATCAAAAAGGATTAGATGGAGAAACCTCGGAGAAAAGAAAGGTAATTGTTTCTTTATGTAGAGATGTGAATGATTATCGCCTTTTAATGTATTATGAAAATGGTTTTAATGCTGCAGACGGCAGTGATTTGTAAAAGTTTATAGATGCAAATAGAAACAATAATAAAGGGCGGTTGAAAATTCAATCGCCCTTTTTGTAAACCTTTAAAAATTATGAAAAAATTAAATTAGTTCGTGGATTACTAATCCTGAACGTAATTTCGGTTCAAACCAAGTAGTTTTTGGTGGCATGATGTTGCCTGAATCTGCTATGTTTATCAATTGTTGCATTGATACAGCGTATAAAGCGAAAGCAACTTTCATTTCTCCGTTATCTACTCTTCTTTGTAATTCGCCTAATCCTCTAATACCTCCAACGAAGTCAATTCTCTTAGAAGTTCTTAGGTCTTTTATGTCTAATACTTTGTCAAGTACATTGTTTGAAAGGATTGTTACGTCTAATACTCCGATAGGGTCGTTATCATCGTAAGTTCCTTCTTTTGCTGTCATTTTGTACCATTCACCACCAAGATACATTGAGAATTCGTGTAATTTTGCTGGTTTGTAGATTTCTTTTCCTGCTTTTTCTACAACGAATGTATCGTTAAGTTTTGCAAGGAATTCTTCTTCTGTAAGACCATTTAAGTCTTTTACTACACGGTTGTAGTCAATGATTTTTAATTGAGAATCTGGGAATATAACTGCCATGAAGTAGTTGTATTCTTCGTTTCCTGTGTGGTTAGGATTAGAAGCTCTTCTTTCTTGTCCAACTCTTGCAGCGGCTGCAGTTCTGTGGTGTCCGTCTGCAACGTAAAGTGCTGGTATTTCTTTTTCGAATATTTCTTCTATTCTTGCAACTATTTTTTCGTCTTCAATTACCCAGAAAGTGTGTCCGAATCCGTCTTCTTTTGCTATGAAATCGTAAACTGGTTTTTCGTTTTTAACGATGTTTTCTACCATTTGGTCGATTTCTTGGTGAGCAGGGTAAGCAAAGAATACTGGTTCAACGTTAGCGTTTGTGATGTTAACGTGAATCATACGGTCATCTTCTTTATCTTTTCTTGTAAGCTCGTGTTTTTTGATTACGTTGTTGAAGTAATCATCAACGTGAGCACAACCTACGATACCGTATTGTGTTCTTCCGTCCATTGTTTGAGCATAGATGTACAATTTTGCTTTGTCATCTTTTACTAACCAACCTTTTTGTTTAAAGTCATTGAAGTTTTCAACTACTTTGTCATAAACCTCTTGTGAGTGTTCGTCAATTCCTTCTGCAAGGTCGATTTCTGCTTTTGTTACGTGAAGTAATGAGTATTGATTTCCGTCTGCTTCTACTCTTGCTTCTGCTGAATTCATTACGTCGTATGGACGAGATGCTAATTGTGCAGCAATTTCTACTGGAGGTCTTAAACCTCTAAATGCTTTTACTCTTGACATATCTTTGTTTTTAATTGTTAATAATTCAAAAATCTTTTGCAAATATAGGCATTTTTTTTATATTTGCAGTTTATTTTAAAGTATTTGACGTTGAAAACACGAGTTAGACTCAAAATATACATATTATCGCTTTTAGTAGTAGTGATTTTTTCTGCTTGTTCTACTTCAAAGGATAAGTGGATAAATCGTCAGTATAATAGTATTGTAGCACATTATAATGCTTGGTGGAATGGTAATGAGGCTTTAAAAGAGGGAGTGAAAGCTTTAGAGAAAAGTCATAAAGATGATTACACATCCATATTACCAATTTACAAATTAGGTACAAAAGAAAATGCTACAGCTATTAAGTCAAATACTGATAGAGCTATAGAAAAGGGTAGTAAGGTTATCCAAAAGTATTCCATGAAATTCTCAGGTGTTGAGAAGAATCCTCAAATAGATGATGCTTATTTGTTAATGGGTAAGGCTTGTTTTTATTCTCAAGATTATAATGCAGCAATGGCTACTTTTAATCTTTTGATTGCTCAATATAAAGATAAGAAAGAAAGTTATGAACCTATGATTTGGTTAGCTTTGACTAATTGCAAAGTGGGTAATCATAGCGAATGTGATATTCTTTTGGACCAAGTAAAAAATAAGATAGATGAAGGTAAAGCACCTAAATCATTAAGTAATTTCATGAATCTTGTTTATGCTGAAAACGCTTTGTCGCAAGGTAAGAATGCTGCGGCTTTAGAGTATTTTGCAAAAAGAAAATATGCGTTTTTTGAAAAGCCTTTAAATACTCGTTTGATGTTTATTAAAGGGCAAATTTATCAAAAAGCTAATGATTTTGAAGAAGCTACCAAGTTATTTAAGAGAGTTGCGCGTAGAGCAGGGATTTATGAAATGGAATTCGCATCTCGTTTAAATATTGCGATGTGTTACGACCCTACAAAAAGTAATAGCCGTCCTATAATTGCACGCTTGGAAGATATGTTGGAAGATAAAAAGAATGTGGAGTACAAGGACCAAGTTTATTATGCCTTAGGAGAGGTTTATTTTAGAGATAAAAATGTAGATAAAGCATGTCAGCAATGGGAGGCAAGTTCTGCGGCTTCTACTACAAATAACCTTCAAAAGATTACCTCATGTTTGCGTGCTGCTGATACATATTTTGATTTGTTGGAAAAGTATGAGAAAGCTCAAATGTATTATGATACAGCTCTTGCAGTAATGCCTAAAAGTCATGACAAATACAAGAAGATTGAAAGCAGACAAAAGGTATTGACAAACTTGGTAACTAATTTGCGTTGTGTAGAAAGATGGGATAGTTTGCTTGCAATGAGTGTTATGAGTGAAGCTGATTTGAATGCGAAGATTGATTCTGCTATAGCGGAGTATAGACGTGTACAAAAAGAAAAAGAAGAGGCTGCAAAGAAAGCTCAAGCTTTGGCTGCAAGTATGGCTGGAATGACAAATTATTCTCAATTCAACAATAGAAACTCTTGGTATTTTTATAATAGTTCAACTGTTCAAGTAGGGCAATTAGAGTTTAGAAGAATTTGGGGAGAAAGAAAATTGGAAGATAATTGGAGAATTAGCCATAAAGAAAGCGAATTTAATTTTGATGAAATGGCTGAAATGTTAGATGAGAACGGAAATCCAATTGATTCTACATCTGCAAAAGGTAGTGCACCTGCTAAAAATAATGACCCAGGTAGTCGCGAATATTACACAAAAGATATTCCATTTTCACAAGGGGCAAAAGATACTGCGCATGCAGAAATAGCTGATGCTTTATTGACTGCAGGATATATTTACTATCAAGGATTGAATAATACTACTAAAGCTATTGAAACTTTCTTGGAATTACATAGAAGATACCCAACTCACAAAAATATATTACCATCATCATATCACTTATATAGACTTTACGATAAGATAGGGCAATATCCTAACTCTAATTTCTATAAGAACAAGATACTAAACGAATATCCTGATAGTGAATTTGCGATGATGATTAAAAATCCTGACTATTGGGAAGAGTTAGCTAAAAGTAATGAGAATGCAGAAAAGCTATATGCTGACGTATATGATACATATTTAAAACACAAATATGAAGAAACTATTACAAAAAGTGAAATGGTGATAGATAGTCTAAAGATTGGACCATATATTCCAAAATTACTTTATGTACAAGCTTTAGCTAAAGGAAGAATATATGGTATAGATTCATTAGCTATGGACTTAAACTTAATACTTCATAACTATACAGAAAGCGAAATAGCTCCTATGATAGAAAGTCAGTTAAAACATTTGGCTGCTGCTTATCCTGATGGTAAGATAGATTTAACATATACTCCTAAAACAAAGAATGAATCTGATGATTCAAAGAATGAGTCTAATGATTCTAAGAAAGAAAATGATGATTCTAAGAAAGAGGAAAATGTAAACAAAGACGATATACTTGATGCAGAAACCTTGGTGT
The DNA here is from genome assembly GCA_045635365.1 of Candidatus Onthomorpha sp. Lineage (GTDB taxonomy): Bacteria > Bacteroidota > Bacteroidia > Bacteroidales > P3 > Onthomorpha. The sequence goes on along the minus strand of JAZRCB010000013.1, from coordinate 127,315 downwards.
TTAGATATAGAGATATGAAACACTATTATATCTTATTGTTTGATGAAGACAAGGTAGATGCAATAGATTTAGAAAGAACAATTAATTCTTATAATGATAGCTTGTACGCTAATTCAAATCTTACAACAATGGCTATGTTATTTACTATGACAAAACAAATGTTGAGTGTAAGACAATTTGACAACAAAGAAGCGGCAATGCAATATTACAATGCAATGGAAGGAGAGGAATCTCCACTTGCAAAATATGATAAAAAGAATTTTGAACACTTTGTTATATCAACTCAAAACTATCCAACGTTCTATAATAGACAAAATATAAAAGCTTATTTGAAGTTCTTTAAATTGATGTATTTAAAAAATTAAAAAAATATGAAATCAAGTTATTTAATGTTTTACTTCTCAAAATTGAGTATTTTTTCAATGGCAATTTGCTTTGTCAGTTTATTTGCTCGCCTATTTGTGCCTGCAGAGTTCTTAAGCGAAGACTTGCCTTATTACATAGTAATGTTTTATGTAGTTACAGCAATATCATTTGTTGTGCTTTACAAAAAAAGAAAAACCAATTTTGTACCAACTTTTATGCTGACTAAAATTATTAAATTCTTGACATATATATTTGTCTTAATATTAGTGTTTTTGTTAGACATAGAAACAAATATCAAATTTGCAGTATCATACTGTATTATATTCTTTTTATTTTTGGTATTTGACACAATAACAATTAGTCAATTATCAAGAAAAGAAGTTGAAGAGTCGAAATTATTAAAAAATACAAATAACGATGAAGTTGAAAACAATTAAAAAAACATCAGTATTATTACTATTATCCTCTTTTATCTTTTGTGCATGCCAAGAGGAATTTCCTGAAGATGATTTAATTCAAGGAAAATGGAAATTAGAAAGTGTAGTTAATGATGAAAATGCACTTGAATGTGAGAAGAAAGCTTACATTGAATTTTCAAAATATGTTTATGAATCGTCTGAACGTAAACTATACAAAGCAAACTACTGCGATATACCAGAAGATGCAGAAAATCAAGACGAACCTATTATTATAGAAAATACATATACAGTAGTTTTGGATACTCTAATAATAGTAGATGAACACAGAGATACAAAAAAGTATATCATAGAACACATCAATAAAGAAACTATGACTTTACTTGATAAGTATCTAACACCGACTAATTACGTTAGAGCTGAATAAAAAAACAACAAATTGGAATATTGGGGACTTTGGGGCTTATTCTTAGGAAGTTTATTAGCCTCTACAATATTGCCGTTCTCCTCTGAAGCTCTGCTTGTTGGTGCAATAGCTATAGGAAATAATATTTGGCTGTGTGTATTTATTGCAGCAATAGGAAATAGTATAGGAGGAATGATATCATTCTATTTAGGACGATTAGGGAAATGGGAGTGGTTGGAAAAATACTTTAAGGTAAAGAAAGAGAAGATAGAAACGTTTAGAGGGAAAATAGAAAGATATAAAGCAATAGCGGCATTCTTTGCATGGTTGCCGGTCGTAGGAGATTTGATAGCTATAACCTTAGGATTTATGCGACTTTCGCCTGTGAAATGTTGCATTTATATGACGATAGGACGCTTTGTAAGATTTGCAGTAGTTGGAAGTATAATGACGTTTTTTTAAAATAAAACAGAAAATATGCGATATAAATTAAGATACTTAATAATATTTATTATAATGTTTGCTATTCCATTTTTTGCAAAGGCACAAGAAATGGAAACGACAGACAGCTTAGAGTTTGAAATCTCTGTTTTAAGATTTGAGATTGATAGCTTACATCAAGACATCTTTGACTTAAAACAAAATAATGAAAAACTAATAGAAAGAAACAAAGAATTACTACTTGTAAATGATACCTTGACAGTAGTAAATCAAGAAATACAACAACAATTACAAGAAAAGAACACTTTGTTGGAAGATAAAATAAAACTCTTGCAACAAAAAGAAATACTATTTGCCGAAAAAGAACAAGTATATAAAGATGCTATTAGTTCTTCAAACGTAGATAAGGCAAAAATCGAGGGATTGCTTGAAGCAAAAAATGTAAATCTTGAAGGAAAAGATAAAGAAATACAACTATTACAAAAGAGTATAAACGAAAAAGAAAACTATATCTCTACAAAAGACGCACAACTGCAAAACATATCGGCAGAAAGAGATAAGTATTTTCAAATGTCCGACACTTTAAGAGAAAAGTTAAAGGCAGCCGAAATAGTTATAATGCAGAGAGAAGAAGAGTTGAAATACACACGCAAAAGAGCAGAAGCTGCAGAAGAAAAAGTCTTAATCGCAACTAACAGAAAGAAAAAGGTAAGAGTAATACAAGGAATGGCGATGAGGTTATTCCCAACACCCGATTGGGATATTATGCCACGTTCATTAGGAAATGGAAGTTATGAAAACGTAATAGTCAATCGTAACTCAAGTAAAGTTGAATTTGATTTGGTGGTTGGAGCCTCTTTAATGTTGTATGACTTATCTCATTACAGTGAAAAATTCTCACAAGACTTAGGACTTTATGTTGGATTTGGAGGAAACAATATATTTAAAAACTTTTACATAGGTCCATCATATAAATTCCTTGACTTCTTTCACCTGACAGCAGGATTGAATGTTGCACAATACACAATGCTTGCAGATGGTTACGAAGAAGGAGCTGTATTACCAGCAGGCTGGAGTATACAAACAACAAAAGAGTGGAAAGTTACTGCATTTATTTCACTATCATTTGACTTGGAATTCATATCATACATTGGTAAAAAATAGAAAACAAAGATGAAAATCCTTATAAAAGACGTACTTTTACACGACAAAAAAGTAGATATTCTTATAAAAGACAACTTAATAGACAAAATATCAACTAACATACAAGACTCAGAGGCAGAAATCTTTGACGCAAGAGAATTAGCCGTAATACCACCCTTCTATAATATGCACACACACTCCTCAATGAGTCTTTTAAGAGGATATTGTGAAGACTTGCCTTTATTTGATTGGCTAAACAATATTTGGAAACGTGAAGCAGAGCTTTCTTCCGAAGACATATACAACGGAACTCGCCTTGCAATACTTGAAATGATAAAAACAGGAACAGTCTTCTTTGCAGACATGTATTGGCACCATGAATCAATCATAAAAGCTTGCCACGAAATGGGAATAAGAGCAAGCATCGGAGTTTGTTTTATGAACAATCTTGGCAAAGAAACCATAGAAGAAAACTTCAACTTCGCAAAACAATACTCAAAAACAAACGATAGTTTAGTATCAGTTGCGATTGCACCTCACGCAATCTACACTTGCGATGCTCAACTCTACAAAGAATGTTACGAATTTGCCAAAGAAAACAATTTATACTTTCACACACACCTTTCAGAAACGCAAAAAGAAGTAGAAGACAGCATAAAACAATATGGAATGCGTCCTGTGGAATACCTAAACAACATAGGAGTATTAGACAACAAAACCCTGCTTGCTCATTGCGTTCACTTATCAGAAAAAGAAGCAGAAATAATTTCACGAAACAAGTCAATAATTGTACATAACCCTTGTTCCAATATGAAACTTGCCTCAGGAGTATTTGATTCTCGCCAAGCGATGAAACACAATTGCATAATAACACTTGGAACAGACGGAAACTCCTCAAATAACAGCCTTTCAATGATAGAAGAAATGAAATTTGCAAGTCTTCTTGCCAAGGTACACTATCAAGACTCAGAGGCAGGAAATTCCGATGAGGTTTTCAAATGGGCAACCATAAACGGAGCAAAAGTAATGGGCATAAATGCAGGAGAAATATGCGAAGGCAAAGAAGCCGACCTGCTCTTTGTAAAACTAAATGATGAAAGAATGTTGCCAAACTATAATATAATTTCAAATATTATTTACTCCTCTGATACAAAGTGCATAGATAGCGTGATGTGTAACGGAAAATTCTTAATGAAACATGGTATTGTTGAAGGGGAAGAAGAAATAATAGAAATAGCTAAAAGATACAAATAAGCCAATGAGAAAGATAGCAATATTCACACTATGTTTTACACTCTCTCTACTAGCCCTCGGTCAAGGAAAAGAAACCATTGAATGGGTAAAAGTAGAAGGCGGAACATTTCAAATGGGCTGTCAAAAGACAGAGGCAGATTGCTATCCTGATGAAGAACAACACACCGTCACCATATCAACATTTCATATCAGTAAATACGAAATAACCGTAGAACAATTCAGATACTACTGCCAACAAACAGGCAAAGATATGCCACCAGCCCCTCATTTTGGTTGGGAAGACAACGCTCCAATCGTAAATGTTACTTGGCAACAAGCCTACGACTATGCAAAATGGGCAGGAGGACGTCTTCCAACAGAAGCAGAGTGGGAGTACGCCGCACGAGGTGGTAAATACAGCAAAGGATATACCTATTCGGGAGGAAATGACGCCTTTGAAGTAGGTTGGTGTTACGAAAACTCCGACAAAAAGACTCACCCTGTTGGAGAAAAGAAAGCAAACGAATTAGGACTTTATGACATGAGCGGAAATGCGTGGGAATGGTGCAATGATAATTACGAAATATATTACTACAAAAACTCCCCACAAAAAAATCCCCAAGGACCCGCAACAGGAATAGGCAAAGTAAACCGCGGAGGTTGCTATAACTTTGACTATCGCCTTATGAAAAACTCTCACCGTCGAGGAAGCGGAGAAGAAAGCATTGGCACAGGCACAGGATTTAGAGTTGTGAAATAAAAATGCGTGATTTAGAAAAATAGAAAAGCCCGAAATAATTCAATATTTCGGGCTTTTCGTTTTTTTGAATGTTCTATTTTATTATCTCAATGCTTCTGCTTATGAAATTATCTAAGGCTTCGCCTTTTAAAAGTCCTTGACCTAATAGGGCTAAGTCTTTTAATTGAGAAAGGGTTTGTGTTTGTTTTTCTGTGTTTTCTTCAGAAAGAACTTGTCCTATTATAGGGTGGTTTACGTTTACAACAAGATTGTAATTTTCTGGCATTTCTCCGTAGAATGACGCCATTCCACCACCGCCCATTTCTGCCATTTCTTTCATTCTTCTCATAAATTCGTTTTGAGTAATAGTGAAAGGTTGTGCATTTTGTTCAAGGCTTTCTGTTTGAACTGTGAATTTAGCTTTATCAACTATTGATTCAACTAAAGTTTTTAATTTGTCGGTTTCTTCTTGTGAAAGTTTTGAAGGAATTACTTCATCTTTTTCAATTAGTTTTTCAATAGTGTCAGAGTCTATTCTCGCAAATTTAACATCTGTAAACTTGTGTTCTAGGGTTTGAATAAAGTGATTGTCTAATATTCCGTCCATTAAAAGTACGTCATAGCCTTTTTCTTTTGCTGCCTTGATGTATGTGTATTGTTCATCTGTGTTGTTTGCATACAAATACACAAGTTTTTTATTTTTATCGGTTTGTAGAGCTTCTATTTTGGCTTTGTATTCTTCGAAAGTAAAGTAATTAGACTCTGTATTCTTTAATTGACAAACTTTAGACATTCTATCGTAGAATTTTTCATCGCTTATCATACCATATTTTATGAATATAGATAAATCGTCCCACTTTTTAAGGAACTCTTCTTTGTCGTTTTTGTACATTTGTTCTAGTTTTTCGGCAACTTTCTTTGAGATATGAGAAGATATTTTCTTAACATTTCCATCTGCCTGCAAATAAGAACGAGATACGTTCAAAGGAATGTCTGGTGAGTCTAATACTCCACGAAGCAACATCATGTATTCAGGAACTACTCCTTCAACGCTGTCTGTTACAAAGACTTGATTGCAATATAATTGTATTTTATCGCGATTTGGGTCTATGTTTTTCTTAACTTTTGGGAAGTAAAGAACTCCTGTTAGATTGAATGGGTAATCTACATTCAAGTGAATATGGAACAAAGGTTCATCAAAATTCATTGGATATAATTGATGGAAGAACTTATTGTAGTCTTCATCTTTCAATTCACTTGGTTTTTGTTTCCAAAGTGGGTTTGTGTCGTTGATGATTCTGTCTTCTAAAACTTCAACTCTTTTTGGATTTCCATTTTCATCTTTTTCAGTCTCTGAATCTACCCAATTTGTTTCCTTGCCACAACGAATGCTGATTGGCATGAACTTACAGTATTTTTCAAGTAAAGAAACTATTCTGTGTTCTTCAAGAAACTCTGCAGACTCTTCGTCAATGTGCATTATGATTTCAGTACCTCTTTCTGCCTTTTGAGTCTCCTCTATAGAGTATTCTGTACTTCCGTCGCATGTCCAATGAACTGCAGGGGCGTCTTTAAAGGTTTTTGTTCTTATCTCTACTAAATCAGAAACCATGAATGAAGAAAAGAAACCTAATCCAAAATGTCCAATAAGTCCGTTGGCTTCTAATTCACTTTTACCCTTGTATTTTTCAACAAATTCTTCTGCACCAGAAAAGGCAATTTGAGTAATATATTTCTCTACCTCTTCTTTACTCATACCAATACCCTTGTCGGCAACAGTCAATGTCTTATTGTCTTTATCAACTATTACATCAATTGTTAAATCTCCCAATTCGCCCTTGAATTCTCCTAAAGAGGCAAGAGTTTTCAACTTTTGAGTTGCATCAACTGCATTAGAAACAATCTCTCTTAAAAAGATTTCATGGTCAGAATAAAGAAACTTTTTGATAACAGGAAAGATGTTCTCTGTCTTTACGTTTATTGTACCTTTCATATCTTTGATTTATTTTATTATTTCTTTGAATTAAAAAATTATTTCTTTGTTTTATTTTTTTTATTCTTTGAATTATTTTATTGAAACAAAGGAAAAATTTGTTCCAAATAAGTTTTGCTGACAATTTGTCATAATTTTTTAATTATATTTGCAGAAAAATTTTTGCCATGGAAAAAACTACGAAAGAAAATAGAAAATACATAGGATTTTTTGGAAGAACTAATGTTGGAAAAAGCACGATTGTTAATGCTTTAACAGGACAAGAGGTTTCTATCGTTTCGCAAGAAAAAGGTACAACTACCGATGTGGTTAAGAAAAACATGGAATTGTTTGGCTATGGTGCTGTTGTGATTGTGGATACTGCAGGATTAGATGATAATACCACTCTTGGAGAAAAAAGAATTAAAGCTTCATTGCACGCTTTGACTCAAATGGATTTGGCTGTCTTGGTTGTGAGTGAAAATACTTTTTCAGAAATAGAATCTTCATTTATTGAAAAGTGTAAGAAATATGATATTCCCGTTGTAGTTGTTTACAATAAATCAGATATTACGCCTGCAAATCAAGAGATTAAAGAGAAAGTCTCTTTAGAATTAGAAAATCATTCTGCAGACTCAATGTTATTGCTGTCTAATATTTTATCAGAGACTTTAAAAGCCAAGGAGGGAGAGAAGAAAACCCCTCTTCAAAACATTGTGAAGAAAGGAGATGTAGTTCTTTTGGTGACACCTATTGATTCATCTGCACCACAGGGTAGGTTAATCTTGCCACAGGTTCAATTAATTAGAGATGTGTTAGATAAAGACTGTGTTTGCGTTGTGGTAAAGGAAACTGAATTGGAGATGGTTCTTAATGAAAAGAAAATAAAACCCGATTTGGTTGTGACTGATTCAAAGGTTTTTGAAATGGTTGATAAGATTGTTCCAAAAGAAATAAAAATGACAAGTTTTTCTGTGGTGTTGGCAAGAATGAAAGGTGCATTTGATGAATATATTAAGGGTACTCCGTATTTGGATAAGTTGAAAGATGGAGACAAGGTTTTAATGTTGGAAAGTTGTACTCATCAACCAACTTGCGAAGATATTGGAAGGGTGAAATTGCCTATGTGGATAAGTAAATATACAGGTAAAAACTTGGAATTTAGTGCTGTTTCGGGACTTTCAGAGATTGAAACACCTCTTACAGATTTTGCAATGATAATTCAATGTGGTGGTTGTGTGGCAACATCTCAACAAATAAGAAATCGTCTTTTACCTGCTTTGGAAAACAATGTGCCTGTAAGTAATTATGGTTTAGTGATAGCCTACATACATGGAATTTTTAATAGAGCGACAGAAATCTTTAAGTAAAAATTTGGCAAATATTGTTAAAAAGAGTAATTTTGACAAAAAAATAGCGATGAAAAAAATACTTTCAATTTTATTTTTGATGATAGTGTTTACTTCTTGTTCAAAGGTGCTTTATACGCATTATGATTATCAAGAAGTTGTTTACACTTATGCAAAGAATTCAGAACAACTTGCAGATAAAGATTTTAAGAATTTGGCAAAAACATTTTCTCCAATTGTAAAAGAACCTCAAGGCGAGAATCTTGTGCCACCTCCAGGGGCTTATGCAGATTATGCATATTTGATGTATAAAAGAGGCGATAGAGATGAGGCAAAGTTGTATTTTGAAAAGGAATATTTGACTTATCCTGAAAGTAAAGTGTATGTTCAATCATTAATGGAGAAATTAGGACTATGAAAAGAATAATATATATAGCACTTATTATTGCATTTTTTAATTCAAGTTGTTCTCTTTTAGAAAAGTTTACAAAAGAGGAGAATGAAACTGTTCCTTCGGAGCTTGTAATACAACAAATTGTTGAAAAACAAGATAAGGAGAATGAAAAGGCGCAAGAGGTAGATGTGTCAAAGATGAGCGAAAAGGAACAAAAACGCTATAAAAAACAATTAGAAAAACAGCTTAAGCAACAAGATAGTGAATTAAACTTTTTAGAGAAAACTTGGTATAAAGTATTCCCTAAAAAAGTTGAAAGAGATGTAACTTATCCTGCAATGTATGTGGAAAAACCAAAGACTATAATGGTGGTTTATCCATGGAATAGAAGTAAAGAAAAATATGCAGATGAGATGTTCTATTCTGCAATATGCGAAGAATTGCAGTTGAAAGGATATTATGTTTTACCTGTATTGCCAATGATAGATGAATTTAAGGCAGATACACTTTTCTCATCTCAATATTGTAAGAAAGAAGATAGTAAAAAATACCAATCAAAATATGGCGTTGATGCAGTTTTATATGTAACAATTTACACTATAAAAAAAGAATGGTGGACAACAAATGTTAATATGAATGCACAATATGATTTGGTTTCTACAAAGACAAATGAAATTCTTTTCTCTCGTCATGCAGATTTTAACTATGATTCACAAATGCCCACTAGAAAAACGAATAAAAAGAGTTTGATTGAGGACGAAAAAGAAAATCACTATCTTGGAATATGCCAACAAATGCAAAGGTATGCCTTTTTAGATTTACCTATTGGACCATATCACAAAGATTATCTATTGGACCAAAAGAGATTCTCTCATAAAAAGGATATGAAATATAAGGTTAATGTAAAACCTAGCTAAAAATGGCAAAAGAAAAAACAGCTTTCTTTTGTAAAGAATGTGGTGCTAAATCTGCAGTTTGGATAGGTAAATGTCCTCAATGTGGAGCTTGGAATTCATACGAACAAGAGGTTTTACATAGAACATCAAATAAAAAAATCATTCAATCAAAAAGTCCTATCATCTTGATGAGTCAAATCGTTTGTACAAGCGAACAAAGAATTGACTTAAAAGATGAAGAGTTTAACAGAGTGCTAGGAGGTGGATTAGTCTTAGGCTCTGTTGTTCTTATGGGAGGAGAACCTGGTATTGGTAAGAGTACACTTTTACTTCAAACAGCATTGAATTGTAATGATAAGAGAGTGCTTTATGTAAGTGGAGAAGAGAGCGCTCAACAAATAAAAATGCGTTCTGAACGTATCAATAAGAATAATGGAAATTGTTATGTTCTTATTGAAACCAATGTAGAGAATATTGTAGAAAAGGCAAAAGAAGTAGAACCTCAAATCATTATAATTGATTCCATACAAACAATGACTACAATGGATATTGATTCCACTGCAGGCAGTATATCACAAATAAGGGAGTGCACTTCTGTTCTTTCCTCTTATGCAAAAACAAATGGTGTGCCTATAATAATAGTAGGCCACATAACAAAAGATGGTTCTATTGCTGGACCTAAGGTATTGGAACATATTGTTGATGTTGTTTTGCAGTTTGAAGGGGATAGAAATTATGGATATAGAATATTGCGTTCAATAAAGAATCGTTTTGGTTCTACAAATGAATTAGGTATTTTTGAAATGCAATCATACGGATTGCGAGAAGTAAGTAATCCATCGGAAATATTACTTTCAAATTCGGATCAGTATCTTTCAGGTACTGCAATCGCTGCAACAATGGAAGGTTCTCGTCCAATGTTCATTGAAACTCAGGCATTGGTAGCAAATTCTTATTATGCTTCTGCTCAAAAAAGTTCAACAGGATTTGATTTGAGACGATTGAGTATGTTGTTGGCTGTATTGGAAAAGAAAGTAGGAATCAAAATAAGTAATAAAGACGTATTCCTCAATATCGCAGGAGGACTTAAAGTTTCTGACCCTGCAATTGATTTAGCAGTTATGGCAAGTCTTATATCTTCAAATGCAGATATTGCTGTTTCTTCCAAACATTGTTTTGCAGCAGAAGTGGGATTAAGTGGAGAATTGCGCCCTGTTGTAAAGATAGAACAAAGAATTGCTGAAGCTAATAAGTTGGGATTTGAAAGAATATATGTAAGCAAATATAATCTAAAATCATTAGACTTAAAGAAAATTTCCACAGAAGTTATTCCTCTCGGAAAAATAGAAGAAATAATAAAAGGAGAGAAGTCTATTTTTATATAGATTACTCTCCTTTCTTTTTTATCAAGCTACCTTATATTTTAGAACGGTAAATCGTCTGCTTGTGAATCAAATGGATTTGAATTGTCAATAGGCATTGCTGTGTTGTTTGGTGTAGGATACACAGGTGGAGGAGGCGTTGGTTGAGCCATTTGTGGTTGAGGGTATGTAGTTTGTTGAGGATATGCCATTTGAGGGTTTTGCATTGGTTGTTGTTGGTAAGGGTTTGCTTGCATTGGTTGTCCATAAACAGGTTGTTGTTGATAAGGATTTTGCATAGGTTGTTGAGGATATGCAGCTTGAGCAAAAGCCTCTACTCTAAAACAACGTAAATCAGTGTACCAACGTCCTTCATATTCTCTCGATTCTGCAGAGAATTGAACTCTTAAATTACTACCAATAGCGAAAGGTTTAATCATTTCAACTCTTTCACCAAATAAAGTGAATGCAATTTTCTTTGGATATTGTTCTTCTGTTTCAATAACAAATCCACCTCTAACCCAATTACCTCTTTCTGTTTGTCCTGATTGTTCAGGTAAGATTGCAATTAATTTTCCTATAGCTTCCATATATATTGTTTTTATTTATTATTTAACTTTTAACCATTTGTCTAACCAATCAAAGAAATTTCTTTGCCATAATATTCCGTTTTGTGGTTTTAATACCCAGTGCGTTTCATCAGGGAAATATAAATAACGTGCAGGAATATCTCTAATTACAGCAGCGTTATAAGCAGCCATACCTTGAGAAGCTACTATTCTAAAGTCAAATTCAGAATGTATTACCATTAATGGAGTATCCCATTTATCTACGAATAGGTGAGGAGAGTTTGCGTATGATTTTTGTGCAGTTTTATTATCTTTTTCCCAATAAGCTCCACCTAAATCCCAATTTACAAACCACATTTCTTCTGTTTCAAGGTATTGTTGTTCTAAATTAAACATACCATTGTGAGCGATGAAACATTTGAATCTTTTGTCATGATGTCCTGCAAGCCAGTAAACTGAGAAACCTCCAAAACTTGCACCAACAGCTCCAAGGTGTTCTTTATCAACATAGCTTTCTTTTGAAACATCATCAATAGCAGTTAGGTAGTCTCTCATACATTGTCCACCATAATCTCCTGATATTTGTTCGTTCCATTCGTGTCCAAAGCCAGGAAGTCCTCTACGATTTGGCGCAACAACAATATAACCGTGTGCTGCCATGATTTGGAAGTTCCAACGATATGACCAGAATTGAGAAACTGTTGATTGTGGTCCACCTTCGCAATAAAGTAAAGTTGGATATTTTTTTGTAGAATCAAAATCAGGTGGATAAATTACCCAAGTGTGTAAATCTTTTCCGTCAGTTGCTTTTAACCAACGTTCTTCTACTTTACCCCATTTTACTTCTGCCATTAATTCATCATTAACAGTAGAAAGCTTTGTTTCTTTTTGAGTTTTTTCATCTATACTCCAAATTTCATTAGGGTGAGACATACTCATTTTTTCTCCGATCAAAGTTCCGTTTGCAGCAAGTGAAACAGAAGTGTAATCATGTACACCAGAAGTTATTTGTTTTATAGCTTTGTCTTCAAGATTGATTTTGTAAATGTTATCAACTGCGTAATGGTCAGAAACAAAGTAAATCCATTTTCCATCTTCAGAGAAAGTTAAGCCTCCAACGTTTTGGTCAAAGTCAGGAGTATAGTATTCTGCTTTTTTAGTTTCAAAGTTATAAACCATTAATCTAATTTTATCAGCTTCATAACCATCTCTTTCCATACTTTCCCATGCAAGAAGTTTGCCATCAGGAGAGAAAACAGGGTTTTGGTCATAACCCATCATTCCTTCAGATAGGTTTTCAGTAGTTTGTTTTTCTATATCGTATAAATAAATATCAGAGTTTGTAGAGAAAGCATATTCTTTTCCAACTTTCTTTCTGCAAGTGTAGACAATAGACTTGCTGTCTGGGCTCCAAGCTAACTGTTCCATTCCACCCCAAGGGCGCATTGGAGATTCATATTCTGTGTTTTCTAAAAGGTTTTTGCCTTCGCCTATTTTTCCGTCTTTATATTCTGCTACGAAAGGTTGAGGAATTGCATCTACCCAATTGTCCCAATGTCTATAAGCTAAATCATCGTTTACTCTTCCTGTTGTTTTGTCTAAACCTTCTTTCAAATAAGCATATTTGTCTTGTTTAGCAATAGCTCTTACATACAAAATTTTTCCTCCATCAGGAGAATAAGAGAATCCTTCTAAATCTCCTTCTGTAAAATTAGAAATTTGTTTTCTATTGCTACCATCTGGATTCATTTCATAGATATTCACTCCGTTTTCATCTGCATAAATGAAACCTATTTTGTCACCTTTTGGAGTCCAAATAGCATTCCATTCGCTTGAAGCAGTAGTTGTAAGACGTGTAACATTCTTTCCGTCAATATCCATTACATAAATTTCTGCATTTCCTTTATTTTCTTCTATACTATAGTAAGTTAAAGTATAAAGAATCTTTGTTTTGTCAGGAGAAAGAGAAACTTCTCCAATTCTTCCAAAGCTCCAAAGAACTTCAGGTGAAAGTTTTCCGTCTTTAACCTCAATATTTGGTTTATCTATAACGTTTGCATCTTTAGATGAATCGTTTTTGCAAGCTCCAAATAAGAATAAAGCCGCTAATGAAAGGATAATTAATCTGTTTTTCATCTCTTTATTTTATTTTGTTTTTAAAAAATTGATTGGCAAAGGTACGAAATTAAATTTGGTAATAGAAATATTTTTTGATTTCCTTTGAAAGGAAAGAACTATCTAATTGGTCAGATGCGTCACAAATCTCTTTTAAACTTCCGTCTTTAAACAAGATGTTTATTTTTGTGTCTTTAAAATTATAAGCCTTGTTGTGTAATTCAGCTGAATTTGTGAAATATAGTATTTCTTCTTCAGATTGATATTTGCAATGCTCTTTTATTTGTTCTTCCGTAAAAGGAGAGTTCTTTATAATGATTTTACCAAGTTTTCTATTTATTAAATTAGTAGCAAGACTACTCAAAATTTTATCTTGATGTTTAGACCATACTTTTACAGCGCTCCAAATATCAGAATCGTCTAAAAGAATAAAATGTTCTAAAGCCTCTTTATTCTCTTTTTGTGCAGCACCATTTTTTAAGAAATAGAAAAGATGTTCACTCAAAGGCGATTGCTCAAAGTGAAGTTTGTTTTCGCTTTGTAAGTATTTTGCTCTCAATAAGATTTTTGTAAGAAGATTATCTGCCGCAACAACAGTCTTGTGCATATAAACTTGCCAATACATAAGTCTTCTTGAAATAATGAATTTCTCTATTGAATAAATTCCCTTTTCATCAATAACCAATTCATTATTACAAACATTAAACATCTTTAAAATTCTATCAGTTCCAATAACGCCCTCACTTACGCCAGTAAAGAAACTATCCCTTGTAAGATAATCTAAACGGTCAGTATCAACTTGAGAAGAAACCAATTGATGTAAGAACTTTCTAGGGTATTTATTAGAAAAGATATCAATAGCAACTTGAGAAAGATTGTTCTTTTTCATGAATTCTAAAGATAGCTCTTCATGAGAACAAGCAAAGAAAACATGTTCTAAACAATGAGAAAAAGGAGAGTGTCCAGTGTCGTGCAACAAAATTGCAGAGCAAGCCGAAGTGTATTCCTCTTCAGATATCTCAATATTTTTCTGTCTTAAAACATCTAAAGCCTCATTCATTAAGTGCATAGCTCCCAAAGAGTGAGCAAATCTTGTGTGTTCCGCACCTGGATAAACTAAATTACTTAATCCTAATTGTTTAATTCTTCTGAGCCTTTGCACTTCGCTACTCTGAATTAAATCAAATAAATCATCATTAGGAATATTTATGAACCCATAAACAGGGTCGTTTATAATCTTTTTCTTATTTAAAGTTGCCATACTGCAAAGTTAAGAAATTTTGTCTTGTATAGGAGAATTTGAAAGAATAAATCTTTAAATAAAATTAGTCCAAAGGCTCTGGACTGTTTGAAAACAAAAAATAGCAACGACAAATTATGCCGTTGCTATTTCCAATACTATGAATTAATATTCTTAGAATAAGTATTTAACTCCGAATGCAAATCCTTTTGCATAAAATCCTGTTGTAGGAAGAAGTTCAAATGCTGGTCTGTAATCTAAAGATATAGCAAGAGGGAAGCTGATAGGAAGTTTCCATTCAACGCCAACAATAGCTTCAACGTCAAGACCAAAGCCCATATCATGTTCTGGAGTAACTTTCCAAGTTCCAAGTCCAGCACCAACACCATAATATAATGTAAAGTTGCTACCTAAATCGTGATTCCATTCGTATAAACCAGCAACTTGGAATCCGTGATTGTGAAGGTGTCCTCTGAAGTCAAGGTTGTTAGCTCCCATGTATTTTTTTACTTGAATACCTGAGTCAAATCCACCAACAAGACCTACTCCCCAGTTTTGAGCTTTAACATTTGATAAAGGCAAAATAGCTAAACAAGCTACGAATGCCATAAGCATAAATTTTTTCATGACGATAAATTTTAGTTAATAATTAAATTGTTTTCGCAAAATTAATAAAAAATTTTCTAACTTAAGTAAAAAACGATAAAAAAAGAGGAGTAAACAAAACGTTTACCCCTCAATAGTTATTATTATGTATTCGGATTTCCTTTTTAGTCAAGCTCTATTACAAGGAATTTGCTTTTTTGCCAGAATAGAGAAGGATTTGTAATAACCAATCTTGTAGGTTTTTTCTTATCTGTTTCTAATCTATAAGATTCTGTTGGGTGTGTAGTAAGGATTTTAATTTTTGTTCCTGGTAATTGGATTTCTGGAACTCTGCGTATATCTATTTTTGTATAGTTAGCAAGTTCTGAATCGCTACTTGCAACGCTTCTCTTACCCATTCCAAGGAATCCACCTTTTCTATTGATGATTTGTTTTTCTAAAAGTTCTTTTTTAGTTCCTATTATATAGTAAGCAGAATTCTTTTCTTCTTCTATTTTTAAGATTCTTTCGTCTTTATCTTGGTTTTGTTTGTTTAGTTCATCTAAATTTCTATTTAGATTTTCAATTATGATTTTGTGTTTTTGTAATTCTGTAGTTAATAGTTGTATTTCTTCTTCTTGTTCAGAAATTCTTTGTTGTAACTTTTCTATGAAAGCGTTTAATTCTTTATTAGCGTTCTTTTGTTTTCTTAATTGAGCAGTTAAGTTATCTATTTTTTGTTTATTTTCTGCCAATAAGTCGTTTATGTCTTGAATTTGTGAAGTTATTTTTGTTCTTGTATCAACATTTACTTCGCTTGTTTTATCTTTTATTTTAGAAACATCAGCATATTTTGTTGTTACAACAGATAAGCTTTCTTCTATTTCATTAAGTTGTTGGAACAACATTTCGAATTCTGTATTTTTTGCTGCTAATGCTGATTCAACAGAGTCTTGAATCACTTTTTGAGCTAAAAGTTCTTTTTCTGCTTTGCTATTACAAGCTCCAAATGCTATCATTACAAGAGCTGCAATTAATAAATAAGTTTTTTTCATACTAATAGTTTTTATTTGTTTAAAAGTTTTATTATTAACGATTTAAATATATAATTGCGCAAAAATACTAATAAAAATTTTCATATTAAGAATACTTATTATAATTTTGCCTCAGTAAGTAAACGAAGTAGTATTTATTTTATTGTATAAAAATTTGGGGGTGCTTAAATTTTTTTAGGCTGAGATTATACCCTTTGACCAGTCTGGTAATGCAGACATGGAAAAATCTTCCTTTTGGAATACACTCTCAAATTTTTACAAAAAGAGAGTGTAATGAGAAAATCAAAACAAATTATTCCCATTTTAACAATCGCAGGTTCGGATTCCTGTGGAGGAGCTGGTATTCAAGCCGACATAAAAACCTTTTCAGCATTAGGATTATATGCTTGTAGTGCAATCACTGCAGTAACGGCACAAAACACCTTAAGAGTCAAAGATGTATTTGCCCTTTCTGCATCAATGGTTTCAAGTCAAATAGATACAGTATTAGAAGATTTTCCAATAAAAGCCATAAAGATTGGAATGCTTTTTAATGAAGAAATCATAAAAGCAGTAGCCGATTCAATCACAAGAAATAATATTACATCAAATCTTGTTTTAGACCCGGTAATGATTTCAACAAGTGGAAGTGTTCTTCTTCAAAAACAAGCACAACAAGCAATGATAGAAATGTTATTTCCATTGGTTGATATAATAACTCCAAATCTTATAGAGGCTGCAAATCTTGCAAACCTAAAATCAATTACCTCCATAGAGGAAATAAAAGAAGTAGCATTATATATTCAAAAAGAATTATCTGCAAAAAGAGTACTTATAAAAGGAGGACATTTCAATCACAACAATAGTATAGATATCTTTTTGGATATTGATGGTAGATTTTATGAATATTCTTCAGAGAGAATAGAAAGCAAGAATACTCATGGTACAGGTTGCAGTCTTTCATCTGCAATAGCATCTTATTTAGCTTTAGGCTACGATTACAAAGATAGTATCAAATTGGCAAAGGACTATATCTTTTCTGCTATAAAAGAATCCAAAGACATATTTTCTGGAAACGGCAATGGAAGTTTAAATCATTTCTTTAACCCACAAAGATTAATAATAAAATGAAAGTAATAGTAAACAAAAAAGAAGTAGAAGTAAGAGAAAACACGAGTATAACTCAACTTTTAGAAATCTTACAAATAGATGCTGCCTTTTGTGCAGTTGCCATTGGAAACAAAATAATAAAGAAAGCACAATGGCAAGAAAATATCTTAAAAGAAGCAGATGAAATAACAATAATAAATGCAACATGTGGAGGTTGATAGGCGTAACATTACCGCAATACGAAGATATATCAAAGGAAAAGAAAATAATCTGTGATTTGCTTCAAAGTAATAAGATAGAGTATTTTCATATTCGTAAGCCTGATTTTGATAAAGAACAAATGAAAGCTTGGCTCAAAGACTTTCCTTTGGAATATAGACAGCGTTTGTGCTTGCATGATTATATAGAATTAGCAAATGAATTTCAAATAGGAGGACTGCACCTTAATAAACGCAATAATTATGAAATCCCATTAAATTTCAAAGGTAGAATAAGTCGTAGTTGTCATAGCATTTCAGAAGTAGCAGAATGGAAAACAAAGTGCGATTATGTTTTTCTTTCACCCATATATAATAGTATAAGCAAAGAAGGATATGAAAGTAGATTTACAGAAAACGAGTTAAGGCAAGCCGTTAAGCAAGGAATAATAGATAGTAAAGTATTTGCACTTTCGGGTGTTACTTTTGAAAAACTGCCAGACTTAAAGGAAATAGGATTTACTTCTGCTGCAATGATGGGTTGTCTTTGGCAAAATAAATAAAATTTAAAATGGACAGAATTTATTTTATAACACACAAAAACGAGAAGTATTCTTACATAGAGAGTGCAAAATTAGCATTAGACTGTGGCATAAGGCTAATTCAATTAAGAATGAAGCAGAGTTCGGAAAATGAAATATTGAATACAGCTTACATCTTAAAAGAAGAATGCGACAAATACGGAGCAAAACTCATTATGAATGATAATGCAGATTTAGCCTTAAAGATAGGAGCATACGGAGTACACATTGGGCAAAACGATGAGGCGATTTCCATTGTGAGAAACAAAATAAAAGAAAATCAAATCATAGGAATGACCTGCAATACCAAAGAACAAATCCTTAAAGCCTTAGAACAAAAAGCCGATTACATAGGATTAGGACCTTATCGCTTTACAAACACAAAAGAAAATCTTAGTCCCGTGCTTGGAATAGAGGGTTATAAAGATTTAAAGTGCGATATTCCAATATATGCAATAGGGGGAATACGTTTGGAAGATGCGGAAAAACTTGCTCAAACAAGTGTTTATGGCATAGCACTCTCGTCAATGATTTTAGAAAGTAAAGAACCAGAAAATTTAATCAAAGAATTAAGAAATTATTTCAAAGAAATAAAAAATTAAAACAAAGAAAAAAAATAGCAATATGAAGAAAGGAAAATTAGTAATAGCGGGCAAAGAATTTAATTCAAGACTATTCTTAGGTACAGGAAAGTTTCCCTCAAATGAAATAATGGGGAAAGCCATTAAAAACTCAAAAACACAAATGGTAACAACCGCGATGAAAAGGGTAAATATAGAAAACTCGGAGCAAGATGATATGTTATCATACATAGACAGGGAAAACGTAATTCTTTTGCCTAATACATCAGGTGTAAGGACTGCAAGAGAAGCAGTTTTCGCAGCACAAATGGCACGAGAAGCCTTACAAACAAATTGGTTGAAGTTAGAAATTCACCCAGATCCACGACACTTGTTCCCAGACGCCATAGAAACTCTCAAAGCCACAGAAGAATTAGTCAAAGATGGCTTTATAGTTTTGCCATACGTTCAAGCAGATCCTATTCTCTGTAAACAATTAGAAGAAGTTGGAGCTTCAACAGTCATGCCCTTGGCTTCGCCAATAGGAACTAATAAAGGACTTGCAACAAAAGACCTTTTAGAAATAATAATTGACCAAAGTAATGTCCCAGTTGTAATAGATGCAGGAATTGGAGCGCCAAGTCATGCTGCCGAAGCAATGGAAATGGGAGCCGATGCAGTGCTTGTCAATACAGCAATAGCAATAGCAGGCGACCCTATCGCAATGGCAGAAGCTTTTTCCAAAGCAGTAGAAGCAGGACGCCAAGCCTTTGAAGGCGGATTGGCTGTGAGATTTCAATCAGCCCAAGCCTCCTCACCATTAACTGAGTTTTTGAATTTTTAAAAAATAGAGATTATGAAAGAAATTAAAGAAAAATGTAATTCTGGTAAAGAATCAAAGAAAATATACGTTAAAGGCAATCTTTATGATATAGAAGTAGGAATGCGAGAAGTGGAATTGACCGATACTATTGTAGAGGGAAAAAGAGAAAGTAATGGGTCTCTTAGATTATATGACACATCGGGAGCATTCGGAGATGAAAATATTAAAACAGATATTAAAAATGGATTGCCAAGAATAAGAGAAAAATATCTAAGTGAAAGAAAGGATATAGAAAAACTTAAAGAATTTTCTTCTGATTATAGCAAGCAAAGGCTTAATGATAAGAATCTTGATGAAATTCGCTTTTCTAAAACTCATCTTCCTTATAAGGCAAAACCAAATTGTAGAATTACTCAAATGGCTTTGGCAAAACAAGGAATTATTACGCCAGAAATGGAGTATGTTGCAATAAGAGAAAATATGGGAATGGGAAAAGAATTGAATACATACATAACTCCTGAATTTGTTCGTCAGCAAGTGGCAGAAGGACGTGCGGTAATACCTGCAAATGTCAATCACCCAGAGGCAGAACCTATGATTATAGGAAGTGAATTTTTGGTTAAGATAAATACAAACATAGGAAACTCAGCTCTAAGTAGCGATATAGAACAAGAAGTTGATAAGGCGATTTATTCTTCTTTGTGGGGAGGCGATACTCTTATGGATTTATCAACAGGAAAGCATATTCACGAAACACGAGAGTGGATAATAAGAAATTGTCCTGTGCCAATGGGGACTGTTCCTTTGTATCAAGCCTTAGAAAAGGTAGAAGGAAGGGTAGAAGACTTGAATTGGGAAATCTATAAAGATACTTTGATAGAACAATGTGAACAAGGAGTGGATTATTTCACTATTCACGCAGGTTTGTTGCAAAGATATTTAGAATTTATTCCTAAAAGGCTTACAGGAATTGTTTCTCGCGGTGGCTCAATTATGGCAAAATGGATTAGTATTCATGGAAAAGAGAATTTCTTGTATGAACATTTTGAAGAGATTTGCCAAATACTTTCTCAATATGACGTTGCTGTAAGTATAGGAGATGGATTGCGTCCTGGAAGTATTGCAGATGCAAATGACGAAGCTCAATTTGGAGAATTGGAAACAATGGGAGAATTGACAAAAGTCGCATGGAAATATGATGTTCAAGTGCTTATAGAAGGTCCGGGACACGTTCCTATGCACAAAATCAAAGAAAATATGGATAAACAAAAGCAACTATGTCATAATGCACCGTTTTACACTTTGGGACCTTTGACTACGGATATTGCTCCTGGGTATGATCATATTACTTCTGCGATAGGAGCAGCAATGATTGGCTGGTTTGGAACAGCAATGCTTTGTTATGTTACTCCAAAAGAACATTTGGGATTACCAAATAGGGAAGATGTTAGAAATGGAATCATGGCTTATAAAATTGCTTCTCACGCTGCGGATATTGCAAAGGGACACCCTGCTGCTATGTTAAGAGATAACGCAATTAGTAAGGCAAGATTTGAATTTAGATGGAAGGATCAATTTAATCTTTCTTTGGATTCGGAAAGGGCAATGGAGTATTATGGTGCAGAAAAGCTGAAAGGCACTCCTTATTGTACAATGTGTGGTCCTAATTTCTGTGCAATGAGAATTTCAAAAGAGGTTACACAAAAATAAAACTAAGAGATGAAGGAAACGTTTTATGATATGATAAAGTCTTTTGATTGGAACGAAATGACAAAAAGTATATATGCTAAAACGCAGTACGATGTTCAAAG
Organism: Candidatus Onthomorpha sp.; assembly: GCA_045635365.1. Taxonomy (GTDB): domain Bacteria; phylum Bacteroidota; class Bacteroidia; order Bacteroidales; family P3; genus Onthomorpha. Next base: position 105,974 of record JAZRCB010000013.1, on the reverse strand, counting down.
GGCTTTATCAAAGAAATATTTGGATATAGAGGACTTTAAGGCTTTGATTTCTCCACAAGGGGAAATTTATCTTGAAGAAATGGCGGTGAGAAGTAGAGATATAACTCAAAAACGTTTTGGAAAGGTAATGCAATTCTATATTCCTATGTATCTTTCTAATGAGTGTAGCAATCATTGTATTTATTGCGGATTTAATCACAATAATAAAATCTCACGTCTTACGCTTAGTGATGAGCAAATTCTTGAAGAAATAAAAGCAATCAAGCAAATGGGATATGATAATGTGCTTTTGCTTACGGGAGAAAATCATAAGAATGCTGGTGTTTCTTACATTGAGAATGCTATTTCTTTGTGTAGGCCTTATTTTTCTGCAATAAATTTGGAGGTTTTCCCAATGCAGATTGAGGAATATGAGCGTTTGATAAAGGCTGGTGCTAATTCGGTTTATGTTTATCAAGAAACCTATAATGAAAGTCGTTATAAGTATTATCACCCCAAAGGAATGAAAAGCAATTTTGAGTATCGCTTGGCTACTCCCGAAAGATTGGCAATGGCGGGTATTCATAAAATTGGAATGGGTGCGTTGATTGGCTTGGAAGAGTGGAGAACAGAAATGTTGTATCTTGCTATGCACCTTAGCTTTATGCGAAAGAATTATTGGAAGACTAAATACTCTATTTCTTTTCCAAGAATGAGACCTGCCGCTGGTGGTTTTGAGGCAGATTATTGCGTAAACGAAAGGGAATTTGCTCAAATTATATGGGCTTTTCGCCTTTTTGATAATGATGTTGAAATAACAATGAGTACAAGAGAAAGACCTGATACGCGAAATCATTTTGTTAGTCTTGGAGTTACCTCAATGAGCGCTGGCTCTCGCACAGAACCGGGAGGATATTCAAATCCTGATGTGGAATTAGAGCAATTTAGTGTAAGTGATGACAGAGATGTGAGTGAAATGGAAAGAATGGTTCGCTCGCAAGGCTATGATGTAGTATTTAAAGATTGGGATAAAATTTTAAGTTAATGTTATCAAAGGAGGAATTATTGAGATATTCTCGTCAAATGGAATTGGAGAATTTTGGAATTAAAGGTCAAGAAAATTTAAAGCAAGCAAGAGTTTTGATTGTTGGCGTTGGAGGATTGGGAAGTATTGCAAGCTTATTACTTGTTGGTGCTGGGATTGGAAAAATTGGCTTAATGGATAAGGATAGTGTTAGTTTGACTAATTTACATCGCCAACTTATTTATAGAGAAGAGCAAATTGGAAAGTCAAAGGTTGAGATGGCGAAGAAAAATCTTTCTTTGCTGAATAGTAATTGTGATATTGTTGCTTATGATGAGTATTTGACTGAAAAGAATGCGGATAGGATTATTGAGGATTATGATATTGTGGTGGATTGTTGCGATAATTTTATGACGCGATATATTATAAATGATGCTTGTCTTAGACTTAGAAAACCTTTTGTTTATTCTTCTATTGAGGCTTTTAGAGGTCAAGTTGCTCTTTGTAATCTTGGCGAAAATTCTCTTAATTATAGAACTCTTTTTCCCGAAGAGGAAATGTTGTGTTCTAAGGTAGACAATAATAAAGCAGTGATTGGCACAATTGCTTCAATCACTGCTTCTATTGTTGTTAATGAAGTTATAAAACTTTTTACAAATTACTCTTTTGATTCTTTGAGAAATAAGTTGCTATGCTTTGATATTTTAACTTATGATTTTAGAGTGTTTGATTTTTCAGCTGACAGCTAAAGATATAATTTAGAATCAACTCCCATATTGAATAGTAAATCTAATGAACTCAAATTGTGCTGAAATGGAAACTTGTTAGAGAAGCATTGGAAGTATGGTTTTGTTTGAAAATCGTTTAATAGGTGTTTTTTATCAAATATATCTCTGTAATCGTTCTCTGCTGTTTTTTCGTAAGAGGAGGTGTTGGTAAGTGTTGTCTTTATCTTGATTTTAGAAAGTAATAGTTGTGTTATGTCGTTGTTTAAGTCAATAAGGTAACGGTGTCCTTTTTTTAATATTTTCTCTATGTCGTAATAGTAATATTCAAAGTAAGAACTTTTTCCGTATGCAGAAGATATTGCTCTTAGGTGATTTGTTTGCCAATTTGTTTGATAACAGATTTCTGTTTCGCTGATTGGCAGTGAAACGTCTTTGAATCGTTTTACGGGAACAATCAATGGCAATACTCCATTGGCAGAAAGAATATATGTTCTGTTTCTGTGGGTTTGCTTTTTGAACGATTCTTGCGTTTCAATCAATACTCCGTTATGCTTATTTATTAGAGATAAATAGGCAATGCACGGAAAGTATGATGTTGAAAATACAGGAGTTTGATTATTATAGTCCAATTGTTATTGATTTTAGTTTGTCTTCTGTAAAGAAAAAGTCAATGGCACTTTCTTCGTAAGAGATTCTTTCTTCTCCCCATTCTTCTTTGTCCATTGTTTGTTCGAAAATATTGTGCTTTCTCATTAAATCAACTATCTCTTTTGAAGATTTGTCTATGATTTGTTCTCCAAATAAGAAAACTTCTTCTGATTCTATGTTTATGCAAGCTAATTTTTCTGAATCAATGTTTTCAAAGAAGCAACTAATTCCTTCTTTTTCATAATAAAGAACTGTTGCTGGCATTTCTAAATCTTCTCCAATTTCTTCTACTTCAGAGGGTTTTCCAATGTGTTCAATAACTGAATTGATATCCATGCCAAATTTTAAAGCGCCAAAGCCTTCTTTTAAAACAATTTCTTTTTTCATAGCTATTTGTTTTGCAATTTAATTTGCAATAATAGTCTTTATTTATGAAACTACATAATTTTAAACGATATTTTTTCAAGAAAAAAAATAATAATAATAAAAAAATGTTCTTTGTTTGGTTTGTATTGAAAAAATAATATATATTTGCAAGACTTTATTACAGAATTAAAAATAGTAGTTAAAAACATTTAAATTTTAAGAATATGGCACAAATAAAATCTTTAGAAGATTTGCAAGCTCTAAAAAATAGTGTACAAGAAGAAATTGACACTAGAGTAAAAGGTAATAGAGATGGTTTAGTGCAAGTAAAAGTTGCTATGGCGACATGTGGTATAACAGCTGGTGCTAAATCCATTTACAATTACTTATTAGAACAAGTAGATAAGAAATCAATGGATGTAGTAGTTTACCAAACTGACTGCATGGGATTATGCAAAGATGAACCAACAGTTGAAGTTTCTATCCCGGGAAAAGATTCTGTAATATTTGGAAGCGTTGATACTAACAAGGTTGATGAAATATTAGATAAATATATTCAAAAAGGCGAAACCGTTAGTGGTGTTGTTTCAAAATAAAAAATATTTTAATTGATTTAGATTTTTAACTCAAATTTAGGAGGAAATATATATGGCGAAGTATAAAATGCATATTTTAGTCTGTGGAGGTACTGGTTGTACTGCTTCTCAAAGTGTTGAGATAGCTGATAGACTAAAAAGCAATCTACTTGACAAAGGTTTAGATAAAGAAGTTCAAGTAATTCTTACAGGTTGTTTTGGTTTCTGTGAAAAAGGGCCTATCGTAAAGATAATGCCTGACAATACTTTCTACACAGAAGTAAAACCAGAAGATGCTCAAGAAATAATTGAAGAACACATAATAAAAGGTCGTAAAGTTGCTCGTTTACTTTACACAGACCCAGAAAAGAAAGAACATGTTGCTGATGCAAAACACATGGGCTTTTATAAAAAACAATTACGTATAGCTTTACGTAACTGTGGTTTTATTGATCCAGAAAATATTGGTGAATATATAGCTTGTGACGGATATGCAGCTGTTGCAAAATGTTTAACAGAAATGACTCCTCAACAAGTTATAGATGAAATAAAATTATCAGGACTTAGAGGTCGTGGTGGTGGAGGATTCCCTACAGGTATGAAATGGGAAATTGCTTCAAAAAATCACGCAGATCAAAAATATGTTGTTTGTAATGCAGACGAAGGAGACCCAGGTGCGTTCATGGATAGAAGTATCCTTGAAGGAGACCCTCATTCTATCATTGAAGCTATGACTATTAATGGTTATGCAATAGGAGCAACAAAAGGTTTAGTTTATATTAGAGCTGAATATCCTCTTGCAATCCACAGATTACAAGTTGCAATCTCCCAAGCAAGAGAATATGGCGTACTTGGAGAAAACCTATTCGGAACAGATTTCAGTTTTGATATAGAATTAAGATACGGAGCTGGTGCTTTCGTTTGTGGAGAAGAAACAGCGCTTATTCACTCTATGGAAGGAAAACGTGGTGAACCTACATTCAAACCACCATTCCCAGCACAAAGCGGATATTTACAAAAACCAACAAACGTAAACAACGTTGAAACATATGCAAATATTCCAATCATCATATTGAAAGGAGCAAATTGGTTTAATAAAATAGGAACAGAAAAATCAAAAGGAACAAAAGTATTTGCTCTTGCTGGACAAATCAACAACGTTGGTTTGATTGAAGTTCCTATGGGAATCACTCTAAGAGAAGTAATCTACGAAATAGGTGGAGGTATTAAAGGTGGAAGACAATTCAAAGCTGTTCAAACAGGAGGACCTTCAGGTGGTTGTTTGACAGAAAAACACCTTGATACACCAATCGATTATGACAACCTTATTGCAGCAGGCTCTATGATGGGTTCTGGTGGAATGGTAGTAATGGACGAAACATCTTGTATGGTAGCTATTGCTAAATTCTATCTTGAATTCACATGTGAAGAAAGTTGTGGTAAATGTTCTCCATGCCGTATCGGAAACAAGAGAATGTTAGAAATCCTTGACAAGATAACAAAAGGCAATGGAACAATGGAAGACCTTGAAAACTTAAAGAATCTTGCAGGAGTTATTAAAGATACAGCACTTTGTGGATTAGGACAAACATCTCCAAATCCAATCTTATCAACACTTTCAAACTTCTGGGATGAATACGTAGAACACGTACAAGACAAGAAATGTAGAGCAGGAGCATGTAAATCATTAATGCAATACGTAATTGATCAAAGCGTTTGTGTTGGTTGTACAGCTTGTGCAAGAAATTGTCCTGTAAACGCAATTCAAGGAGAAAAGAAAACACCGCATACAATCAATACTGAATTGTGTATCAAGTGTGGAACTTGTATTGAAAAGTGTAAATTCAATGCAATCAGTATTCAATAAGGATTTTGTCTAATCACAAATTAAGAAGAAAAATGGAAACAGTAAATTTAATAATAGACGGCAAAGCGGTACAAGCAGAAAAAGGTCAAACTATATTAAAAGCAGCTAGAAAAGCAGGCATATCAATACCAACCCTTTGCTATTATGAACTTAACGGACAAAAATTAGAAAACAAACCAGGTGGATGTAGAGTTTGTGTTGTAGAAGTAGAAGGAAGAAAAAATCTTGCTCCAGCTTGTGCAACAGAAGTAATGGAAGGAATGGTTGTTAATACCCACTCACTAAGAGTTGTAAACGCAAGAAGAACAGTTGTTGAATTAATCCTTTCTGACCACCCATCAGATTGCTTAAGCTGTTCAAAGAGTGGAAACTGCGAATTACAAACATTAGCACAAAAATTAGGAATAAGAGAAATTCCTTTCAAAGGAGAACAATCAACATACAGACCAGACAACTCACCATCAATCATAAGAGATGTTGATAAATGTATAATGTGTCGTCGTTGCGAAACAGTATGTAACGAACTTCAAACAGTTGGTGCATTAAGTGCAGTAAACAGAGGATTTGAAGCAGTAGTTGCAACAGCATTTGAACAAGATCTTGTAAAATCATCTTGTACAATGTGTGGACAATGCGTTATGGCATGCCCTGTTGGAGCATTGAGCGAAGTTAACCAAACACGTCAAGTAATACAAGCAATCAACAATCCTGAAAAAACAGTTATCGTTCAAACTGCACCAGCGGTCAGAGTAGCCTTAGGAGAAGAATTTGGCTATCCAGCAGGAACAATAGTAACAGGACAAATGGCAGCTGCATTAAGAAGAATAGGATTTGACTATGTATTCGATACAGACTTTGCAGCAGACCTGACAATAATGGAAGAAGGAACAGAATTATTAGGAAGAATCCAAAAATTCATGGAAGGCGACAAAAATGTTAAACTTCCAATCCTAACTTCATGCTGTCCAGGTTGGGTTAATTTCTTTGAAACTAACTACCCAGACATGTTAGACGTTCCTTCAACAGCAAAATCTCCACAACAAATGTTTGGAGCAATAGCAAAGAACTATTGGGCAGAAAAACTAAAAATAAAGAGAGAAGACATGGTTGTTGTATCAATAATGCCATGTGTTGCTAAGAAATACGAATGTCAAAGAGATGAATTTAAAGTTGATGGCAACCCAGATGTGGACTTCTCATTAACAACAAGAGAACTTGCAGAATTGATAAAACAATTCAACATAGACTTCAACTCATTAGAAGAAGAAGACTTCGATATGCCACTTGGAGCATCAACAGGAGCATCTGTAATCTTTGGTGCAACAGGAGGAGTAATAGAAGCCGCAGCAAGGACAGCATACGAAGTATTTACAGGAAAAACACTTGAAAAAGTAGATTTCACTGAACTAAGAGGATTAGAAGGAGTAAGAGAAGCAACAATAGACTTCAATGGAACTCCAATCCACTTAGGAATTGCACACGGATTAGGAAACGCAAGAAAACTTTTAGACAAAGTTCGTAAAGGCGAAGTACAATACCATGCAATAGAAGTAATGGCTTGCCCAGGCGGATGTATTGGAGGTGCAGGACAACCTTATCACCACGGAGATTTCTCAATAGTAGAAAAACGTTTTGAAGCAATCTACAAAGAAGACTTAGGAAAAGAATTGAGAAAATCACACGAAAACCCATACATCAAACAACTTTACGATGAATATTTGGGAACACCATGTGGAGAAAAATCACACCACTTGCTTCATACACACTATTTTGACAAATCAAAACAAGTAGAAGTAGAAGCATAATAAACTTTAAAATTTAAAAGTTATGGCAAAAGTAAAATTAGCAGAAAGTAAAATAAATAAGATAAAAGAAATCTGTGCATCATTTGGCAATCAACCAGGAGAAGCTATTAATGTATTACACAAAGTACAAGGAGAATTTGGATACCTTCCAGCAGAAGTACAAGAAGTAATAGCAATGGAATTAAACGTACCGGTAGCAACAATATATGGTATAGTAACATTCTATTCATTCTTTACAATGATACCAAAAGGAGAACATCCAATCTCAGTATGTATGGGAACAGCATGCTATGTTAGAGGAGCAGAAAAAGTTCTTGATGAATTTAAACGTCAATTAGGAATCGGAATAGGCGAAACTACAGCAGACGGAAAATTCTCTCTAAACTGCCTTCGTTGCGTAGGAGCATGTGGATTAGCACCAGTTGTAACAATCGGAGATAAAGTGTATGGACGTCTTACACCTGATATGGTAAAAGATATAATCAATGAATACAACTAGTAAGTTGTATTCTCAAAATAAAAAAGAGGAGTTAAATGCTCCTCTTTTTTTTGTTCCCTTATTTTTCGCTATCAATTCACAAGAAAGATATCATTTATTTATTATTATATATATGTATTCCTTTTTGGAAGATTTTTTGTTCTTTTTTGGAAGAATTGTACTTGCTTTTTGGAAGAAAAAATATTCCTTTTTCGCATATAATTTCTTCTTTTTTTGAAATTAGAAGGGTAGTGCAGTTAAATTATTAATTCCTTTGTGCTTAGCTTTTAATGCAGAAAGAAAATAAGGATTAAAATATATTCCTTGCTTGTCTTCTATTAAGATATTCGCATCATTATATATGCTTTTAATAGACTTTATTCCACAAATTTGTTTGCTAACTTGATTCTCGCTCATGTTAAGTGTTTTGCTAATCGTTTTGTATGTGCCAAAGAAACCATTGCTTCCAAAGCCTTTGATATAAGAAATGACTAATATGTCGGCATAAGTTAATTTTTTCTTTTTGTTTATCTGAGCAGACTCTTCTACGATTTTACACATTTTCTTAAGCTCGTCCCAATCAATAAGGGTAAATCCTGAATTTGAATTAGATTTTTTCATACTTGTACATTTTATAATTTTCACTGCAAAAGTATTTAATAAAATTTGATTATTTTAGTCTTTTTAGAAATGTGAATTAAAAAGAATTCTACTGACATAAAAAGAACGATTCTGAATGATTTTTTTAAAGAAAGAAAATGCTGAAACAAAGAAACAATTTGCTAAAACAAAGAAATAATTTATTGAAACAAAGAAATATTTTAGTGAAATGGCGTATCTTTGCAGAATAAATAGCAATGTATATGAAGAAAAGTTTTTTAATGATTTGTATGCTTTTGGGTGTTGTCGTTGTTAATGCTCAAAGTATAGGTAGTGGGTTGAGATGTTTTATGTCTAACCTTAATAGTCCAAAGTCTGAAAAGGCTTTATTCCCTGAAAGATTCTCTTTGCAAACAATAGATGGCAAGGAATATATTTCTCTTGTAGCAAGACTTGCTGAAGGAGTAAGCAATGAGGAAATAGAAGAAATGGGCTGCAAAGTGCGTTCAAGAAGTGGAAATATAGTGTCTTTGAGAGCAGAGATTGGAACTTTGGATAAGCTTGTGAAATCTGATAAAATAAAGGACATAGATACTGCAAGAAAAATAGGCGTACCAGAACTTAAAGATGCCGTTAAGGATGTAAATGCTGATTATGTTCATCAAGGTTTGGATATTCCTTATGGATTAAACGGAGAAGGTGTGATAATAGGAGTTGCAGACTGGGGATTTGACTACACTCACCCTGTGTTTTATGATACTCTTATGCAAAATTATAGAATTATAGGAGCTTGGGACCAATTCCGTACAGGGGGTAATCCACCACAAGGCTTTGATTATGGAGCAGAACTTACAAGTATGGAAGAGTTGCTTGCAGCAGAATGTGATACTAATAATATTTACGATAAGGGCTATCACGGAACTCACGTTGCTTCTATAGCAGCAGGAGCAGGAGCTGGCACAGATTATAGAGGTGTTGCCTTTGGTGCAGAACTTATTTTTGGTACTTGGTTAGTTGATGAAGCAAATGTAATGGATACTTACGTTTGGATGAAGAATTTTGCCAAAGAAAGAAATAAAAGATTAGTGATAAATAATAGTTGGGGTGTTTATAGCTTTGGATATATGGACGGCACTTCAATGTTAGATGAGTTTATTGCTAACATGGCTAATGAGGATAGTGTTATGTTTGTTGGCAGTGCGGGTAATAATGGAGATGCAAGATTTCATATTAAGGCAACTTTTGACGAACAAGATACTGTAAGAAGTGAGTTTAGATTTGATTTGCCACAGTCTTCTTCTGTACATTATTGGGGAGAAACAGTGTCTTTAGCAGGAGATAGTTTATCTACTTTTTCTGCAAAGATAGAAATTTATAATTCAGGCTGGAATTTGCTTTATGAGAGTGAATTCTTAACTGCAGATGGTAGCGTTATTCCTCAAACAGTTGTGGCTTTATCTGAAACAGATTCTTTGATATATAGAGCTTCTACTCGTTTAGGTACTAACGATAGGCCTTTAATGGATTGGGAAGTTAGATTTACTAATTACAATACAACATGTCATGCTGTTTTAGTTATAACTGCTCAAAATGGAATAGTACATGCTTGGAATATAGCATCTTTAACAACAGGTGTAGGAAACTGGGGCTTGCCTTTTGAATGGCGTGCAGCTGATTATATAGCAGGAGATAGTGAATATTCTATTAGTGAACCAGGATTGGGACAAGGAATGCTTACAGTTGCAGCTCATAAAGCAAGCAAGAGAAATAGTTCCGCTCCTTCTAATATTGCATCTTTCTCAAGTAGAGGACCAAGCTTGTTTGAATGGATGAAACCAGATATTTCTGCGCCAGGACAATTAGTTGTTTCAGCAATTTCTTCTTTTGCGACAGAACCACCAACTCCAAAGACTACAGTAGAATTCAATGGTAAAGAATATCCTTTTGCTACTCTATCGGGTACATCAATGTCTTCGCCTATGGTTACTGGTATTTCGGCTCTTATATTGCAAGCAAATCCTAATTTAACTCCTGCTCAAGTTAAGGAGGTAATTATTACTACTGCAAGAGAAGATAGTTATACAGAAGCTGTACCTAACTATGTTTGGGGTTATGGAAAGATTGATGCTCATCAAGCAGTGAAAAAAGCGGTACAAATGGTTGGCTTAGATGAGTTGCAAATAGAGAATAATGTAGTTTTATTCCCTAATCCAGTTAAGAATACTCTGTTTATAGATGCGAATCAACAAGATTATGAATTGATTAGCTTAACAGATATGTCAGGACGTGTAATAATGGATTTGCAAGGTAAAAAAGATAGATTAAACTTATCTAATCTTAACTCAGGAGTTTATTTATTACAAATGAAATTAGATTCTAAAATATTGAGTTTTAGAGTAATAAAACAATAATTGAAAAATAAATTATTGAGTTTTGGGTAAAATCCGATAAAAATGAGTAATTTTGGCAAACGAAATAATAAAATTAGAAACTAAAAAACAATAAAACAATGAACATTCCATCAAATGTTAAGTATTCAGAAGACCACGAATGGTTGAGAATCGAAGGAGACGTAGCATACATCGGTATATCTGACTATGCACAACACGAATTGGGTGATATAGTATTCGTAGATGTTGATACAGTTGGCGAAGAAATTTCAAGAAACGAAGTATTCGGAACAATCGAAGCAGTAAAAACAGTATCTGATTTAATGATGCCTGTTAGTGGAGAAGTATTAGAATTCAACGAAGCATTGGAAGATAACGCTGCAGCTATAAACTCTGATCCTTATGGAGAAGGTTGGATTATCAAAATAAAAATGACTAATCCTGCTGAAGCAGAAGAATTAAAAGATGCTGCTGCTTACTCAGCTTTCATAGGTTTATAATATAATCTATAAAATAAAGTAAATATAAGATGCTCGCAGTTTAGTCGGGCATCTTATAGTTTTTTATGAAGACAAAGGTTAATTACAAGAAAGTATCTATAGTTATATTGGCTTTGTGGACGGCATGTATGTTGTTTATGTTGCTTGCTCCGGCAAATATGTTGTCACAAAGACAATCTTCTTTTTTTTATATACCACATTCAGATAAGATAATTCATTGTGGTTTGTTTTGTGTTTTTACTTATTTATTGCAAATCGTTTTAGTGTTTAATTCATCGCTTAAAACATTGAAACTCTATTTTGTAAGTATAGTTGTTGTTTTGTCTTTAGGTATGCTTACTGAGATTTTACAAGCGCTTACTTTTGATTGGTGTGGTAGGAGATTTGAGCTTAAGGATTATTTTTGCGATGTGTTAGGAGGAGTTTTTGCATTAGTATTTTTTAAAATAAGAGAAAAAAAAGTGTGTAAAAGGTTGCAGAATGAAAAATAATTCGTAATTTTGCAAACTCGTAGAGAGAAATATAAAGAAAAGAAATAAAGATTAATATATTAAAATTAAGTAGTTAGAGTATGTACTTGACAACTGAAAAGAAAAAAGAAATTTTTGCTCAATATGGCAAAAGCGCTGCTGACAGCGGATCAACAGAAGCACAAATAGCTTTGTTCACATTTAGAATTCAACATCTAACAGAACATGTAAAGAAAAGTCACAATGACTTATTTACAAAAAGAGCGTTGGTGAACTTGGTTGGAAAAAGAAGACGTTTATTAGATTATCTAAAAGATAGAGATATTGAAAGATATCGTGAATTGATTAAACAATTAGGTATAAGAAAATAATATCTATTTTGTGAGATAAGAAAACAAAAAGGCAATTAGCTTTCTAATTGCCTTTTTGACGTATGTAGGAGCAAAGTTTATAGCAAGAAGAAGTTTGTCCAAGCCGCTCCTCTTGGAAGAGGTTAAAAGAAAAATAAGAAAGATGTTAGGAACAAAAAAACAATTTGCCTTAGAAGACGGAAGAATAATAGAAATAGAAACCGGTAAGTTGGCAAAACAAGCAGATGGATCTGCTGTAGTAAGAATGGGCGATACAATGCTTTTAGCAACAGTTTGTGCTAAAAAAGAAGTTGGTGAAAATGTTGACTTTATGCCTTTAACAGTAGATTATCAAGAAAAGTATGCTGCTGCTGGTAAATTTCCAGGCGGATTTTTTAAGAGAGAAGCAAGACCAAGCGAATACGAAATATTAATTTCAAGATTAATTGACCGTGCGTTAAGACCATTATTCCCAGATGATTTTCACGCAGAGGTACAAGTTCAAGTAACTCTTATATCTGGAGATCCAACTACACCACCTGATGCTTTGGCTGCTTTAGCTGCTGCTTCTGCATTAGCAGTAAGTGATATTCCTTTTAATGGTCCTGTATCTGAGTGTAGAGTGTCTTATATTGATGGCAAGTTTGTGATAAATCCTAATTACGAGGATATGGAAAGAGCAGACTTGGATTTGATAGTTGCTGCTACAGAAGATAATATCATGATGGTAGAAGGGGAAATGAAAGAAGTCTCAGAAAGCTTAATGCTTGAAGCATTACAACAAGCACACGCTTCTATCAAATTACACTGCCAAGCACTAAGAGAACTTACTGAAATGGTAGGAAAAACTGAAAAGAGAGAATACTGCCATGAAGAAAACGATTTAGAATTAAAAGAAAAACTACACCAAGCTGTATATCAAAAATGCTACGACTTCGCTAAACAAGGAATAAAATCTAAATCAGAAAGAGGTGAAGGTTTCAAAGCAATCAAACAAGAATTTATAGAAACACTTGATGCAGAAGAAGCAGAAGCAAAATCATTCATGATAGATCGTTATTTCCACGCTGTAGAAAAAGAAGCGATGAGAGATATGGTTTTAAATGAAAGAGTGAGATTAGACGGAAGACAATTAAACGAAATACGTCCAATTTGGGCAGAAGTAGGATATTTGCCAACTCCACACGGCTCAGCAATCTTCACACGTGGAGAAACACAATCATTAACAACTTGTACATTAGGAACAAAACTTGATGAACAAATAATAGATGGAGCTATGGTTGTAGGAAAAAACAACTTTATCTTACACTACAACTTCCCAGGATTCTCTACAGGAGAAGTAAAACGTTCAGGTTCTACATCAAGAAGAGAAATCGGACACGGTAACTTAGCAATGAGAGCATTGAAACAAGTTATACCAAGTCAAGAAGAATGTCCATATACAATCAGATTAGTATCTGATATATTAGAATCAAATGGTTCATCTTCAATGGCAACAGTATGTGCAGGCTGTTTAGCACTTATGGATGCCGGAGTTCCAATTCCAAAACCTGTATCAGGTATAGCAATGGGATTGATTGCAAAAGACGGAAAATGGGCTGTGCTTTCTGATATCTTAGGAGACGAAGACCACTTAGGAGATATGGACTTCAAAGTAACAGGAACAAGAGATGGTATCACAGCATGTCAAATGGATATCAAATGTGACGGACTTTCTTACGAAATATTAGCACAAGCATTAGCACAAGCAAACGAAGGAAGAATGCACATCTTAAATATAATTGAAGAAACAATTCCTGCACCAAGAGAAGATTACAAACCAAACGTTCCAAGAATAGTTTCAATGACAATTCCAAAAGAATTTATTGGAGCAGTAATTGGACCACAAGGTAAAGTAATTCAAGAGCTTCAAAAAGAAACTAACACAGTTATCACAATAGAAGAAGCAGGAGAAGTTGGAAAAGTAGAAATCGCTTCTGTAGATAAAGCAGGAGTAGAAGCTGCGATAGCAAGAATAAAAGGCATTACAGCCGTTCCTGAAATCGGAGAAGAATATGAAGGAGTTGTTAAAAACCTTCAAACATTCGGAGCATTCGTTGAGTTCCTTCCAGGAAAAGACGGCTTACTTCACGTTAGTGAAATCAATTGGTCAAGAGTTGAAAACGTAGAAGACGTTTTGAAAGTAGGAGATAAGGTTAAAGTTAAATTGATAGATGTTGATAAAAAGACAGGTAAATTCAAACTTTCTCACAAAGTCTTATTGCCAAAACCAGAAGGCTACGTTGAACCACAAAGACGCCCTGAAAGAAAACCAGCTCCAAAACAAGAAAAGCAATAGTTTTAGGAGATGATAAATAAGAAAAAAGCTCGTAGGTTAAACACTTACGAGCTTTTTTCTTTGTTTTAATGTTTGAAAAGTGTGTTTTTAGATTTTTACTTCTTTAAGGTAATACTTCTACTTTCAAGAGGTAATAGTTCTACCTTCAAGAAGTAGAACTATTACCTCTTGAAAGTAATTTTTTGGTAATTTTATAAATTAATGCTTTTTTACCTTAAAATGCTAAATACTCTTGTAGTTTTGTTTTGCTTTTCGTCAGTTGCAACAACTTTTAACACGCTTTTGCCTTTTGGAAAGTCGCTAATAGGACAGAATATTGTTGAACTCTTGCCATCATATTCCATTAAATGCCATTTGTCGTTAAGATAGGCGTTTACGGAGTTTATTCCTGCAAGGTTATCTGTTACTTTTATTTGTATGAATTTTTGATTAGGGTTAAGCTTTTGTCCTTCTTTGAAGTTTTTAGCAGTGATTTTAGGTGCTATGGTGTCGATTTCCACTGTGTAAGTGCCTAAATCGTATGTACTTGCTGTGATAAAATCTCCTTCTGCTTTGCCTCCAATAGATGTTTTGCCTCCTTTTGAGTCTATTCTTACTATTAAGGCTTTGTTTTTGTAAGGTGTTAATTCTTTGTTGTAGCGAAGCTTCATAGTGAATTTTTTATGCAAAGGAATGGTGTTTGTTCCTATTTTGTGTATGCAAGAGTATTTGCCTTGTGAATAGGAATATGCAATGTCTATATTCTCATATAGGGCGTTTGCGGGAAAGGATATTTGGCTTAAATCATTTGTTAGGAAACTACCTCCATTGGCGTATGAGATGTGCTTTAAACCTTTTGTGTTTTTATTGTTTGTTGTGCTTGCAAGTTTTGTGTTATCGGATTTAAGATAGAAAGTATATGTGCTTTGATTCTTTTTCTCGTCAGTTAAAACTATGCTTATCTTTCTTAATTTTCCGTCTTTTATGCTTACAATGCCTTTATCTGCATATTTAACGTTAGAGAATCTGCCGTTAGGTAGTTGTTTTGTTTTTAGCATTCTTTTTCCCTTTGTTTTGTAATAGGCATAGTCTATTATAGAATTTACATACCTTGATTCGCTAAAAGAAAATGACTTGTTGTTGTATTGAAAAATCATTTTGTCGTCAAGATACACCTTTGAATCATAAACTCCGTTCTTCTCGGTACTGCCTTGTGAGCGGTCGTATGCTTCAAAGCAGATGTAGAATTCGCCTTCTGCGTTTATTGTGTCGTTTTTTAGCTTGCTTGCTTCAATGAATACTTCTTGGTTTTTGCCGTTTATTGAAGATGTTTCGTTGTTTGGCACTATTCTTAAGGAGTATAGCTTTGGTGAGATATTGTCTTGGAGTTTCAAACCCTTTGTAACGGGATTGATTGTTTCTTGAGTAGCTGTGTTTCTTATTTCATAATGAAGATGCGGCCCTCCTGATGAACCTGTATTTCCTGAAAGGGCAATTGTATCTCCTTTTTTTAGTTTTAGTGTTCCTTTGGGTATGTATAAATCAAAGGCGTATGATTTTATTTTATATTGATGTTGCTTTACGTATTTATCTATTTTGCCATAATAATTCTCCAAGTGCATATAGACAGTTGTAGCTCCGTTTGTGTGGTCTATGTAAAGGTTCTTTCCTCCTCCATAAACCTGTACTTTTATTCTTGAAACCTCTCCGTCAAAAGGACAAATGACAGCGTGGCCTGTTGTAGAGTTTGTTCTTAAGTCAATACCTGAGTGAAAATGATTTGAACGCAATTCTCCAAAGTGCCCAGATGAAGATAAAGGAATATTCAAAGGAGCAAGGAAATTAGAACAATCTTGTGCTTTTGTTTTAAAAGGCAAGGCTAAAACCAAGATTATTAAAAGTGTTTTAAAGATATTTTTCATACGCTTTGAACGATAATAATAAATTAAATAAGCAATTAAACCAATAAGCCAAGAGACAGGCGCTCCTAACCAAATTCCTAATGTAGCGAAGTCAAATGATAGGTAATAGGATAGAGGAATGCGAATAAGCCATAGAGAGAGAATACTGATTAACATAGGTATAAAAGTGTCGCCTAAACCTCTAAAGAAAGACTGATAAATATTCATTGCAGCGAGTACTATCCAGAATACACCCATTATAACTAAATATTCATAACCTATTTGTATTACCTGAGGAGTTTGAGAGAAGAGTGAGATAATTTGTTTTCCTAAGGCGCAGAAAACAATCATTGTTAAAAGACTCATTACAGTAGTTATCTTCAATGAAGAAGTAAGAGATTTTTTTACTCTTAAAGACAAGCCCGCACCATAGTTTTGTCCTACGAAAGAAGATAGGGCAGAGGATAGGTTAAGAATAAGTAAAAGAGCAATAGATTCTACTCTTGAAGCAGCAGAATAAGCAGTTATAGCATCAGAACCAAACTTTGCAACTATTCCGATTATGAAAATTTGTGAAAGAGCTATAACAGATTGTTGAATGCCTGTTGGAAAACCTATTTTGATTATTTCTTTTAGAATTGATTTATCAAAATACTTTTCAGCTTTTTTGACTTTTATGTAAGGATTTGTTCTTTGTAAATGAATGAATAAAGTGAAGAATGCCGCTGCTTGAGAAATAACAGTTGCCCATGCTGTTGAGTTTAAATCCCATTTCATTATAGCAAGGAAAACATAAGAGAGAATACCATTAAGAATATTTGCAGCAATTAGATAATAGAGTTGAGTTTTGCTATCTCCCAATCCTCTCAAAAGGCTTACTGCACTATTGAAACAAAATGAGAAAAACATACCTATCATATAAATTCTCATATAAGAGACTGCTAATTCGGAGATTTCTGCTTTTAGTTGAAGCAAAGAAAAGATTTGATTTGTGAAAATGATACTAATAGAGCATATTCCTAAGCCTAAGATTATGAAAAAGATATAGAAAGTACTTATAATTAAAGGGATTTTATCGTATTGTTTTGCTCCAAAGAAATGAGATACCACAACACTTGCGCCGGAGCCTATGCCGATAATCAAAGAAATAAGAAAGAAAACAATAGGATAAACAGTACCAACAGCTGCTAAAGCATTGTCTCCAAGAAAATGTCCTACGAAAACACTATTAACAAGATTGTATAGTTGCAAAAACAAATTCCCCAACATAAGGGGAATACTAAAACTGAAAATACTTTTTCCTATACTACCTTTTGTGAAGTCTCTCATTTTGAATTACAATGCAAAACAAGAGTATGTGAATGATAATAAGCGTTGTTTTAAGATTTCTTTAGCTTCTATGTGTCCCATGTGTCCAACATTGTTAAGAATCAAAGTTTCGGAATGCATAGGGAATGATGATTGAGCAAGCGATACGTCCAATGAAATTCTTGGGTCTTGTTTTCCTATGATGAATAAAACAGGAACTGTAATTGTTTTCAATAATTCCATTTTTGAAGTTCTGCTTGCAATACCTTGTTGAGCTAATATCAAACCTTCTGCTTTTGAATCAAGGGCTGAATCTTGCAAATCTTTTATCTCATCATAGAACTTATCTCTACTTGCAGGAGCAAATAGATTTGGAATAAAATTAATAATGAAACTTGCTCTATTTTTGCTTATTATATCGCATGTTTGTTGTCTTTTTTCTTTTACTGCACTGCTATCAGGCAAAGCGTGAGAGTGAAGTAAGCAAAGACCTTTTATGTAATTAGGGTAAGCCTCTGCAAAAGACAAAGCAACATAACCACCCATAGAATGACCAACCATAACACATTCGTTGATTTGTAAATGGTCTAAAACAGCTTTTACAGCTTCAGCTTGTAGCTCCATAGTGCTTGGAGTGTCTTCAAACCAACCGCTTTGTCCGTGTCCTAAAAGGTCAATAGTAACAATCTTAATATCCCTCATATAAGAGAAAACAAAGGAAGACCAAACTCTCAAATCAGTCATAAAACCATGGATTAAGACCAAAGTAATGTCTCCGTCCCCTTCTTTCTGATAATGAATCTTTGTTCCTTTAAAATCTAATATATGGTGTGTCATTTGTTTCTTATTAAGAATATTAAGAAATGCAAAAATAAAATTTATCTTTCAAATATGAAAGTTTTTTTCTTGAAAATATTAAAAAATACTATTTTTTCTTCGTACATTTGTAAAACGTAAGAAACAAATAAAGTTATGAAAAATCTAAAATCGTTTAATACTTTTGGAATAGATTGTCAAGCAAGAGAGTTTGTGGAGTTTAATTCCGAGAATGATTTTGAGAAAATAGATAAAGTGTATTCAGAATCTTCAAAACTTTATGTACTTGGAGGAGGAAGTAATACGGTTTTCCTTTCTGATAGTTTTGAAGGTAGCATCATAAAAGTTGAAAATACAGGTAAGACGATAATTTCTGAAGAGGTTGATTCTGTTGCCATAGAAGTAAGTGCAGGAGAGAATTGGGCAGATTTTGTTCGTTGGACTTGCCAACAAGGATATTCAGGATTGGAAAATCTTGCTGCAATTCCGGGACAAGTAGGTGCATCTCCTGTTCAAAATATTGGTGCATATGGAATGCAGGTTGCTGATAGAATATTGTGGGTTGAGGTTCATAATATGAAGACTTCTGATAATTATAGAATAATGAATAAAGATTGTGAGTTCGCTTATAGGTATTCTCGTTGGAAAACATCTCACAAGGAAGAGCTTATATATAAAGTAGTTTTCTTGTTGGATAAGCAATTTCAAGCAAATTTGGATTATGCTGCAATAAAAACTTATGTGGAACAAAACTCTATAAGTGATATTACACCTTTGAAAATGTGTGATATTGTTACTGAAATTCGTAATTCAAAACTTCCAGATCCTAAGATTTTGGGTAATGCTGGTTCATTCTTTAAAAACCCTGAAATAAGCGAAGAACAATTTTTGGAAATAGAAAAGCAATATCCTCAAATCGTAAGTTTTTCTCAAGAAAACACAAGAAAGCTATCAGCAGCTTGGTTGATAGAACAATGTGGTTTTAAAGGAGAGAAATATGATAGTGTGGGTATGCATGCAAAACAAGCTTTAGTAATGGTAAATTACGGAGGAGCAACAGGAAAAGATGTTTTGAATTTAGCTAATTTAGTAAAAGAAAAAGTAAAAGAGAAATTTGATGTTTCTCTTGAAATAGAAGCTCATTTAGTTCAATAATAAATAAAATAGATTCAAGTAATGAAAATTTCAATTGAAGAATTCTGGAAACGATTTCAAGAAAAAAGTGATAGATTAATGGATTTGGATTCATTGAACGCTGAAGACAAAGAAGATTTGTTGAATAGTATAGATGAAGATATAAAACAATATTCAGAGGGTTTGTCTTTAGAAATAGGTAAATTAGGAACAAACGGTCGTAAACTAACACTTACTGCAGACGGAGATGTGGATTATTTTGAGGACTTAATTAATTTATATGAACAATCTCCTGTTTTAGACTTTTGGGATATAGTTGCTTTTAAGCAAGGTAAAGGACCAAATGTTAGTATTAGCTTTGAAAAATATCATCTTAATAGTAAAAAGATGTGGTTCTTGCCAATGGAAAATCCAGAAGATGAAGAACAATTAGGATTGCAAATAGCATTGGATTTAGAAGAAACAGAAGATGAAGATTTATTGGTAGCTGTTTACTCTTTAATAGAAGAAATGATAGGAGAGTATGAGTGTGCAACTATCTTATCTTACTTTGAATTAGTAAGAATTACAGATAATATGGAAGAGCAAGGTTTTAAACCTTTAACAGAACTTCCTGAATTGATAAATCTAATAGGCGCGTAATTTATCTATAGCATTTAGATATTCATCTGCTAACTCTACTTCACCAATCTCTCTATAATGATTTTCCATGTAAGAATATAATTTGATGTAAGCATCAATTTCATTCATTCCAGACTCTAGGTATAATTTTAAAAGCATACCTAGAGTTTTTTCATCTGCAACTCTCTTATCTATTAACTTTAATAAATATTCCTCAGCTTTGTCAAAGTGTCCCATCATTAGGAATATGTTTGCTGTTAATTCGTATGCTGCAGGATAATTAGGGTTGTATTTGTTTATTAATTTATGTAAAACATTTAAAGCGTCTATTGTTTGATTTTTCATTAAAAAAGAGTAGGCTTGGAAATAGTTGGCGTTTTCGTGTTCTGGGTTATATTTTAATAATCTGTTTAAAAGAACAAGTGCAGAATCAGCTCTTTCTATATATAAACTATCTTCTTCTTGAGCTTTGTAAAGATATATTTGTCCGGAGTTTAAAAGGGCGGTTTCGTTAAGGCTGTCTTGTTCCAATGCCTTTTGGTAATGATTAAGAGCATTATCTAAATCGCTATTGTTTTTGGCGATTGTGCCATATAAATCCTCTTTGCTGTTTCTTTTTAATACAATACAAATAGGTACACCATCAACTTTGATTTGATGAACAGTGTTTTGAGGAGGGAAACCTCCGTTCAATAAGTATGAAGGGTAGATTCCTGTATTGCAAAATATCGCATAATCCCAATCAAACTCTCCTTTTTCATTCCAACGTACAAAAGCAGTTTGGAATTTTGTAGTATCGTTTCTAAAATAATAGTCAATTATAGGTTTGTGCCAGCAAGCTACAATTATTTTTTCTTGAGAATCGGAATCTTTTTCGGCGTTTTCTAAAACCCATTCCGAAGCCTCTCTTAAAGAATGATAGTAATAGTCTAATTCATATTCTCCATAAGCTCCTTGCGTTGAGCCAACAAATTGATTGAAATACACATATTGATAAGGGTGATTTCTTATGTAGTGAGCAAGAGGGTGTATGCTTAAAATAATAAAAGCAGAAAGTACAACAATCTTAACGTATTTGTTTTTCAATAAGTCAAATAAAGTAGATATTCCAAGTGCTGATAGTATTGCAAAAGGAAGGTACATAAACAAAAGATGTCTCCAGCCTCCGTAAACATTTGAATTGTTTATTGTTATCCAAAATACAGGGAATATTGTTGTGAAAAGCAATATGAAATATAAAAACCATTGCTTTTTATTATGTCTTAAAAAGACTAAAGATAAAACAAAACCTAATAAAACTATGATAGGAGTTGTTATAAGTATATATTTAGTAGAATAATACCAAGGTAAATCTTCTGACCATTGAGCAATGCCTTCAAAGTTTTGTCTAATGTTTATTTCAAACTTATTCATATTTTGGAATGCGTCCAATACATTTTTGAAAGGTCCTTCTAATGCGTATGGCCAAGTAAGAATAGTCAAAAAGTAAGCAAGAATACAAATTCCTAAAGCCCAAAGAAGAGTTTTGAAAAACATAGGTTTTAGAGTTTTTCTTTGGTATATGTAATACACTATTGCGAATAGTCCAAAGTATGCTATCATCAAAAGCCCTCCAACACGTACAGATGTTGCTAACATAATGGAAAGAACAAGCATTAAGGAAGTAGAAATCTTTATCTTTGGGAGTTGTTGCAAGAAAACAGAGATATAGTATATAGACATCATAGTTGCAGTTGCAAAAGGTATGTCTTTGAGATTGTTAAAAGAATGTCCAAAGAAACGAGGAGAAAGTAAAAGAATGAAAACTGTTATAGTGGCAGCCTTCCAACCGCCAATCCTTCTTGCGAATAGCCCAGCAAAAATAATACCTATCCAAGCTATGATATTGCAAGTAAGATGCCTGTAAGTCATGTAGTTTTCTATGCTAAATGTTTCTATAATTAGTTGAATGAAAGTGTCGGGTAATTGACTATAATAAGGAAGATTGTTGTCTGCAGTTGGAGTAGCAGCTGTTTTGTCTTCACCTAATGTTTTGTAATAGTTGAAAACATCTTGAGAGTGATTGACGTGAAAGTATTCATCTCCCGAACTACCTGCTCCAAGTCCACATACTACTAAACTAACTAAAGCTATTATGATAGAAATTAAAAAGATTTTCTTTGACTTTTCCATGATTTGATATTTTGTTTTTTGACTTGGCAAAGGTAATATTTTATTTGAAGATATGATAAAATAAAAACTTAAATATGTATATTTGCAAACGTATCATAAAACATAGAAGATGAAAAGTTTTATATCTAATTCAATATACCCTCTCTTTTTATTTGCAGCCTTTTGTGTGGTTTTGCCACCTCTTTTTAAGAGCTTGTCCTTAGTGCTGTTGTTGTTAGTTGTTTTAGTTAATTTTTTGTGCAATAGAAATAAGGAATGCTTTAATTTTAACTTAAGTCTAAAAAATCCACTCTTGTGGTTGTTGGTGTTTTATTTGCTACATTGCATAGGAATGTTTTATACAAGCGATGTAAATGAAGGCTTAAAGGATTTGTCTATAAAATTACCATTATTATTGTTTCCTCTTGCTTTTTTCTTTATTCCAAAGAGATTGCTTACACGAGAAAAATTATGGAATGTGTTTTCTTCTTTCGCTTTAGGTTTGTTGATTATGCAAATTTTTAGCTTGGGTAATGGACTTGTAAATGCTTTTGCAGGAGAGGAATTCAATATAAAGGAGATTTTATACACAAGGTTAGGAAAGAAAACCCATACTACATATTTCTCTCTTTACACTTGTTTTGCCTTTATGATGTTTTATTTTATGCCTTTCAAAAAACATTTTGCGTTAAGGTTAATTGCAATGTCTTGGTTAGCGATTTTTAATGTTTTGTTAAGCTCTCGAATAGGCATTTTAGCAATGGCCTTTATTTGTGTTGTGATTTTGTGTAATGAGTTGTTTATAAAAAAACAATATGTCAATGTTTTACGCTACTTGATAGTTTGCGCAGTTTTTGCAACATCTTTTTTTGTAGTGAAAGAGTTTAATAATAGATATGCAAATATTGTTGCTAAAACGCAGATTGAAACAAAGAAACAAACGAAAATAGTAGATTCCGTTTCACAAAGAAGCTTCATTTATAGCAATGTCGCTGAAATTTTAAAGAAAAGCCCCGTAATAGGAGTGGGAACAGGAGATGTGAAAGGCGAATTAGAAGATTTTTATTCGCAAAAAGGAGTTGATTTTGGACGTTACCTTAACGCTCACAATCAATTTGTTCAGACAGCAATAGCATTAGGAACTATTGGACTAATTTGTTTTTTGATAAGCTTGTTTATGCTATCCTATAACTTTTGGACAAAAGAGAGCTTAATATTGCTTTTGTCTATAGCAATATTATGTGTTTTTATGATGACGGAATCTATTTTAGAAAGACAACAAGGAGTACACTTTTTTGCTTTTTACTTTGTTTGGTTAAGTGTCTTTGCTAAAATAGGGGGAAATAAAACAAAGAATTAGAAAAATAATTCTTTGAATTAAAAAATTAAAACAAAGAAAGGAAAAAATAAAAGGCTGTTTCGTTGAATTGAAACAGCCTTTTGTTATTTTTTAATAAGTGTTTTTTTAATCTTCATCTACCTCATCGTCGTCATCGTCGTCATCTGCCACATCGTTTACATTAGAGTAATCGCCGTGAACAAGAACGAATTTGTCTTGACCAATGTTTTCTTCCTCTTCTTCTTCGTGAGAGTTTACTATTTCTTCGTCTGCTTTAGTTGAGCCTAATATTTCTTTGTCAAATTCTTCATCAGAGAATTTTGAGTCTATAACGACATCTACTTTTACCATATATACGGCATCGTCTGTCTCTAAAGGTACTACATACAATGTAGAACCATCAGGTTTTGTTATCTTTTGAGCATAATCAGCATAACCGTCACCGTATTTTTCGTCAAAAAGGTCTATTGCTTCTTGTGGAAGATTTTGATAACTGATGATTGAACGTTTTTTTTGTACTCCTTTTTTCATATCAAACTATTGTATTTTTTTGCAATATTAAGTAATATTGCCTTTAATTCAAAATAAAAATGAGCTTTTTTTTTGAATATATTTTATAATCTTTTGTCTATTAGTGATATAAAATTAAGTCTTATAATTTAATTGTAATGACTCCTTGTAGTATTTTTTGATTTTGCCCTTCTTTTATCAATAATTTGTAGAAATAAGTGCCTTGTGGAATATTGTTTGCGTCCCATTCATTGTTATAAGAACGAGCTTGATATACTATCCTTTTGCGAGAGTCAAAAATGACTAATTCATTGTCAGGATAGGATTCTATGTTATGAATATTGAAATAGTCGTTAATTCCATCGTTGTTTGGACTTATGAAATTAGGAATCTTTATATCAGGGTTAAAGACTATTTCTTCTTTGACTATTTCCTCTATTTGATTGATAGCCTCTTGTCTTTCTTCTATTGTTTCTTGAGGTGCTTTTTCTTGTTTTATTTCTTCTTTTGTGACGACAGGTGGGGTGTTGGTTGGAGTGTTTGTGATGGTGTTGTTAGTGTTTTCTTTTGGTGTGTAGATTTCGTTAATTATAGTTTCTTCTTCTGGTGTTATTGGAGTGACTTTTGTAATCGTTTCTTGAAGAACAATTTGTTTTGTTTCTGTTTTAGTAGGGGTAATTTGTTCTATTGTTTCTACTTGTTTTTGTTTTCCTTCTACAGGTAATTCTGTTTGTGTTTCTTGAGCGATTATTGTGTTGTCTTGTTTTTCTGAAACTTGATCATATACAATATAAGCAGTAACTGAAGCTATTGCTACGCCACAACTTACGGCTATTGCTTTGAAAGAACTGCTTATGGTGCTTATTGTGTTTGGCGAAATGCTATTTGCTTGTGGAATATTATTTAATCCACTATCTATTTTGCTCCATAAATTGTCTGGTGCTTTAACTTTAGCGTCTTTTAGTCTGTCTTTAAATAATTCTTCAAGTTTCATTACAATTTTCTTTTTTGTTCTAAATCTTCTAAAAGTTGTTTTAGTTTTATTTTGCTTCTATGTATTGTTGTTCTTATAGTGTCATCGCTTGTGTTTAGTATGGCTGCTATTTCTTTTGTTTTGTATCCATCTATTACAAAAAGGTTAAATATTGTTCTTTGTTTGTTGCTGAGTTGTTCTAAGCAATAATAAAGTTCTTCATCGCTGAATCTTTCTGGGTTTTCAATATCTCCGTTTTCGTAAAATTCATCTGTAATTACCTCGTTTTGCTTTCTTTTGTTTTCTTTGTGATAGATGTTTATGCAAGTGTTGATTATAATGCGTTTTGTCCATGCATCAAAATCTCCATCTGCGTAGGTGGTAATGTTGTTAAGGATTTTAGTAAAGCCTTCTATAAACATATCGTCTGCTTCTAAGGAATTAGATGCGTATCTTTTACAAATAGCAAATAATTCGTCTTTTTTCAAATCGAATATGCTTTGTTGGGCTTTTCTATCGCCTTTTTTACATAGTTCTATTAGTTGTTTTAGCTCTTTTTTTTGCAACATCTTACCCATAAGACAAAGAAAGTATCTGAAATGTGACAGTAAGACTAAATTTTTTCTTTATTCAATAATGAATTTCTCTGAAATACTATTGCTTTTTATTTGAATTTGAGCGTTATAACAACCTTGTGGAAGCTTTAATTCTATTTTGCTATTTGTGGTATTTGGGTTGATTTTTTGGTTGTGTACTAATACACCAATGGAATTGTATATTTTTAAATTACATTCTTCTTTAAATTGAGGATGTGAAATATTGATTAAACCATTAGAAGGATTTGGATGTATTTTTATTTTTATGGTGTTTGTTGCTTCTTCTTTTAAACTTACTAAATTTTTATCTCCTATTGCCATTATGTAATCTCCTTTGCGTAATTGGGTAGTTACATAGCCTGTTGTTGTAGAAGGATAATCTGCTTTAATTCTATGCCATTGTGCTTCGGGATTTTCTCTGTAGAATAGCATTAAAGAGTCTTTTGCAGATGAGTATGGCATTAAGCTGTTGTCGAAACCGAGTTCTGAATCTGAAACTTTGAAATAGAATTTAGCAGTTATGTTGGCTTTTTCTAAGTTTACACCTTCTACTGTCCAATAGTGTTTTTGTGAAAATCTGTTTACACCCTCTATTTGCTCGCTTTCTTTAGCGCCAAGCCAGTGTAGGGTAGGGCGAATAAGAATTGAATCTTCGCAAGAATTTACTTGTGCTTTGAAATAGGTGTAAGGAAATTCGTAATTACCAATTTCTGAAATTGTTTTATAGCAATCTGTTGTTAAATCAAAAAAGTCTTCTTCAAAATCAAGGAAAGCTACTTGAGGTGTAAAAGGTAAATCAAAATGGTGAGATGATTCATTTCCGCCATCTATTATTAGTCTTTGACAAGAATTGAAAGAAGAATCCATAAACGTAATAGGAATTCTTATGTTATTGCATCTTAAATTGTCGTTAAATTGTGTTCTTGAAGCTATTGTTACATCTGCAGAATTGTTGCTAAAAGTGCAATTCTTTATTACAAAATGGTGTAGTGTAGTATCAAAAACATAGTAATTAAAAAAGTCAGTTAAGTCAATGCCTGTATAAGAAGACAGACTATCTCTTAATGTTTGTGAATCAATGTTTGAAAAAGCAAAATCGTTAAGTAGTCTTTTAACTCCAGAATAAAATAAACTATCTCCAATATATGTTTTTAAAGACATTGCAACTAAGGCACCTTTGTCATAGACAGTACTTGAATAAGTTTGTGTGCTATCTACTCCACTTAATGCAAATTTTCCTTCATCTATTGGTAGTTTGCTAATTACGCTTTCTGCTTTCTTTCTAAAATGTTCTTTGGCTACATCTTTACCATAGATAGATGTTAGACTTAATTTTTCGGTAAAGGTAGTCCAACCTTCGTTTATCCACATTTCTCCTGCATTTGCACAAGTGATAAGGTTCCCAAACCAAGAGTGTCCCATTTCGTGAACAATAACAGCTTGTGATGATAAAGAATAATTGGAAGCTAAGCTATGAGCAAGACTAATGTTGTCAACGTGTTCCATACTTCCTTTAGGAGTTGTGCTGTATCCAATTCTATTGAATCTAAAATCGCCAAAGTGTTGTTCTAAACAAACAAAGGCAGAGTCTATGTGGTTAAAGTTTTCTCTTATTGCAGTGCTGTCGTTGCTGAAATAATAAACGTTTAAAGGAACTTGTCTTCCGTTAGAGCTTATGTTTTTTTCGTATTTCTCAAAGTTTGCAATGCTTAATCCAAGAGAATATGTTGTGATTTCTTGTGGTATGTTCCAATGATAAGTAGTGCTATTGTCAGAATTGTTAGTTGTATTAAGTAGATTTCCTGAGCAAACAGCTATTACATTATTGTTTGTTGTGATATGTAGATCAAAAGTTGCTTTATCTGTAAAACTATCTTTGCAAACAAACCAACTTCTTCCATAACAATGAGGAAAATCTTGAAAAGCTACTCCTAAATTATATATAATGTTATTAGTGTAATGTATTCCTCCCCAATTATAAGGCTCAACATTGTTACCGCCAGAATAAAATACCTTTACGATTAAAGTGTCTTCAGTAGGGGAATTATTTAGTTCAAGACTTATTTTATTGTTTTGGTAAATAAAATCAACGATTTCTTGATTTAAAAGAACTGAATCAACTATCTGATTTTTTAAATCAAATTCTACAATAGAGTTGTTAGAGTTTAAAACTATGAAATCAATTTCTGTGAAGCCAATGTGCTTGTTGTTTTCTATGTTGTTGATATTTAAATTGATGTTATAATGTAATATATCAATATCTGCTGTTTGAGCGTTTGCTTTACTTGAAATAAATAAACAGAATAGAATACTGAAAACTAAGAATCTTCTTTGCATAACTTATAAAATTTTATTTGCAAAGATAAATATAAGAAAGGATAAAAACAAAAAAGGTTGACTGATAAATCAATCAACCTTCGTGACCAAGCTGGGACTCGAACCCAGGACCCCATCCTTAAAAGGGATGTGCTCTACCGGCTGAGCTACTTGGTCTCCCTTGCGTTTGCGTTTGCAAAGGTACGACTTTTTCCATTACTACCAAATTTTATTTGAAATATTTTTTAGGTATTTTTATTAAGTTGTTGATTTGAAGAGGAATAAAATTTTAAAAAAATAAAAAAAATAAAGATAGATTGTAAATATTAACAAGTTTAGTCAAAAATGTTCTCAAAACAAGTTTTTTTTAGTAATTTTGCAACATTATGCAAGTAGAAGAGAAGCATCTTATAGATATAAAAAATAAAAGAGCTAGCTTTGAATATTTTTTCGTTCAGACGTTTAGAGCTGGTTTAGTTTTATGTGGAACTGAGATAAAGTCGATTAGAGAGGGTAAAGTCAATCTTTCTGATTCTTATTGTATGTTTAGTAATGGGGAGTTGTGGGTTCATGATATGCATATTTCTGAATATCGTTTTGGTTCTTATTATAATCATCAAGTAAAGAGAATTAGAAAATTGCTTTTGAAGAAAAATGAATTAAAGAAGTTAGAAAGTAAAAGTAAAGAAAAAGGCTTTACTATAATTCCTACACTTCTTTTTGTAGATGAAAGGGGTTATGCTAAACTTGAAATCGCTTTATGTAAAGGTAAACACTATTACGATAAGAGAGAAACAATAAAATTAAAGGATAATAAACGAGAGCTTGAAAGAGCTTTGAAATATTAAAATAATAAATTAGGGATAATATGAAGAAATTAATGCTATTTACCTTAATGATTTTTGTATCGTTTGTTGCAATTTCACAAGGGTATATGATAGATGGACAAGTAAAAGATAGCAAAAATGGTTATGCTACCTTAAGAACATATTTTAGAGATGGTAATGAACAGTTAGATAGTGTAGCAGTTGAAGGTGATGGTAAATTCTATTTTAGAGGACAAATAAAGGACCCTATACCAGCATTATTGACAATAAATGGTAAGAAATCTTATAGATTGTATTTATCACCAGGAGATAATGTTACAATACAACTTGTTCCAAACAATGATAAAAAGACAAAAATAAAAGGAACTAAATTGACAGATGAATGGTATTCTGTAGTTTCTCCACGAAATAAAGAAGACTATGAAGTGCATTTGTCAAGATTGGAAAATTGGGTAATCAATAATCCTGAACATATTTTCTCTCCAGATATAATTGCAACTTACCTTTCTTACAAATGGAATTATTCTGAATTAACAAGAACTTTAAATACATTAAAGGAAGAAGCTCTTAACACATATCATTATAGACATTTGAGAGAAAGAGAAGCATTAATGGCTCAATTAAAAATAGGAGGTAAAGCTCCTAACTTGACATCAAAAACAGCAGATAACAAAACTCTAAGACTAACAGATGAAGTTAGAAAACATGATTATACTTTACTTGAGTTTTGGGCATCATGGAGTGTGAAATCAAGAGAACAAAATCCAGAGTTAATAAAGGTTTATAATAAATATAAGAAAAGAGGTTTTGAAATTATAGGCTATTCTTTAGACGAAGACAAAAATAAATGGACTGAAACAATAAAAGAAGATAAATTGCCTTGGATTCAATTATGCGATTTCAAGAAATGGACAAGTCCAGCTGTGCAAACATATATGATAAAAGAAGTTCCAAGTAATGTTTTGATTGATAGAAATGGAAAAATCTTGGCATTTAATCTTTCAACAGAAGAATTAGAAATCAAGCTTAAGGAACTAACTGCAGCATCAGGCTTTACTATCACAGGAACAATAGAAGGAATAAAAGAAGGTAAAATATCTCTTGAATTATTATTAGAAAACGGACAAAAAGAACTTATAAAGTCTAAAATAGTTAATGGAATATTTGAGATAATAGGACAAGTAGACAAAACTTGTATGGCGACACTTTCACTTCCTTCAAGCATAGGAGAGATATCTTTCTTTATGGGTAATGACCAAATTCAAATTACAGGAAATTCAAACGACTTAAATAAAGTAAAAGTTCAAGGTTCGTCATCAAATGATGAATTTTTACAAATTGCAAATAGATGTAATAACCAAAAGAACCCTATGCAATGTTTGATGAATTATGTTATGGATAACAGAACAAGCATATATTCACCATTTATAATAACATCTTATTTAGCACCATATCTTAAAACATCAGAATTAAGAGAAATTTACGAAACATTAGACGGTGATGCAAAAACAATGTATCAATATACACTATTAGGACAGCACATATTAGATTTAGACAAAGAGGAACAAGTAGGGGAAAAGGTTAAAAACTTTACACTTAACAATACAAATTCTCAACCAATAAGTCTTATGGACGTTGCTCAAAAGAATAAATATGTTTTAATTCATTTTTGGGCATCATGGGATAATAAATCTGTAATGCAAATAAAAGACTTAAGACAATTATACAAGAGATTTAGAAAAGATGGATTAGAAATAGTGAGTGTTTCACTTGATGATTCAAAAATGGCATGGGTTAATGTAGTGAAAGAACAACAAATGAATTGGATTAATCTTTCTGACTTGAAACGTTGGAGCAGTGTAATAGTTAAGTTGTTTAACTTATCACATATCCCACAAAATATCTTAATAGATTCAAAAGGTAACATTATCGGAAAGAATATGAATGTTAATGAACTAACTGAAAGATTAGGTTTAATCTTTGCAAGATAGTTTTTTAGTTTGTTTTGAAATAAAATATCTAATATAAATTATGAATAAAGTAAATTTAATGACAAAGACACCGATTTGGAAAATGGTGTTAAAATACTTGCTAATCCTTATAGGGATTTCAATGTATTGCTTCTCTTGGAGTGTTTTTCTTGTACCTACAAAGATAATTGGAGGAGGTGTAGTCGGATTATCATCTGTTATTTACTACCTTACAGGAATTCCTATGGGTATAACAAACTTTTCGATTAACGCCGTATTATTATTAATAGGTTATAGAATACTTGGAGGTAAGTTTGCTATCAATACAATTTTAGGAATGACGGCAGCTTCTTTGTTCTTGATACTATTTCAACAAGTTTTGGAAGTTCAAAATATGGAACAATTCAAATTTGAGAACATGGAGCTAATCACAAAAGCCATATTAGGAGGAGTGTTATCTGGAATAGGAATAGGATTGTGCTTTATTAATGGAGGAAATTCAGGCGGTAGCGATATAGTAGCATTAATAGTTACAAAATATAAAAATGTCAGTCCAGGTACCGTAATAATGATAGTAGATACTTGCGTTATTGCTTCTACTGTTTTAATGGGTAATGGAATAGAACAATTAGTATATTGCTTTGTATGTTTAGGAGTATTTACTTATTCAATAGACTTTGTTGTTGAAGGGGAAAAACAAACATATCAAATTACTATTATGTCTCAAATGAGTAATGAAATAGCAGACGCAATCGGTAATGAAGTAAAACGAGGCGTAACTCTATTAAACGGATGGGGCTGGTTTAGCAAAAAAGACCAAAAAGTATTATTAGTAATTGCACAAAAGAAAGACAAAGTTGAAATAATGCGATTAGTAAAAGCCATAGACCCAAATGCTTTCATATCAATAGCTAAAACACAAGGGGTTTACGGTAAGAATTTTATGCAAATAAAGAAATAAATCATTTGAATATAAGATTCTACAAATATCTTATCATAAGCTTTCTTGCACTTGTATTAAGTTCTTGTGAAAATGAGAACCCTAATGCAGGCAAGAAAGTTTTTCGTTATAATGAGGCAGCAAACATCAACACATTAGACCCAGCATATGCAAAAGACCAAGCAATGATATGGGTAGATGTACAACTATATAATGGTTTGGTACAAATGGATAATGAGTTGAACGTAAAGCCCTCAATAGCTAAATCATGGGAAATATCAAAAGACGGGTTAGAATACACCTTCCATTTAAGAAATGATGTGTATTTTCACCCACATTCACTTTTCAAAAACGGTAAACGTAAAGTCGTTGCAGAGGATTTTGTTTATAGCCTAAACAGAATTGTAGATGCAAAAACAATGTCGCCAGGAGCAGTATTCTTTGAAAATGTTGAGCAAATAGGAGGGAAATATAGTTTCTCTGCACCAAATGACACAACATTTGTAATTCGTTTAAAGCAAGCCTTTGCACCATTCCTTGGAATATTAACAATGCCCTATGCAAGCGTTCTGCCAAAAGAAATTGTAGAACACTATAAGGAAGATTTTAGAAAGCACCCTATTGGAACAGGTCCTTTTAAATTCAAAATGTGGAAGGAAAACGTGAAATTAGTTCTTGTAAAGAATGAAGATTATTTTGAAACCGATTCCACAGGAAAAAGACTACCTTATTTAGATGCAGTTGCTATTAGTTTTATAATAGACAAGCAATCCGTCTTTCTAGAATTCGTAAAAGGCAACATTGATTTCATCTCAGGCATAGACCCAAATTATAAAGATGAGGTATTAACAAGAAGTGGTAAGCTTCAACCAAAATACAGAGATAGAATAAACCTAATAACTCAACCATATTTAAACACCGAATATTTAGGTTTTAAAATGGATTTAAACGATGAAAAAAATCCATTAAAAGACAAAAGAGTTCGCCAAGCTATAAACTATGGATTCTCTCGTGAGAAGATGATAAAATATATGCGTAACAACATAGGCACAGCAGGTGAAAATGGCATCATACCACTTGGACTCGCAGGATTTGATTCTACAACAAAGGCATATACCTACAATCCTGAAAAAAGCAAGCAACTATTAGCCGAAGCAGGTTATCCAAATGGCGAAGGAATGCAGGAAATCACCCTTTCCACAACAGCGAGCTATCTAGATTTATGTAAATATATTCAACAGCAATTAGGATTACTTGGAATAAAAGTAAAGATTGACGTAAATCCACCAGCAGCACTTAGAGAGCATATCGCACAAGGCAAAACGCAATGGTTCAGAGGCTCATGGATTGCGGATTATCCCGATGCTGAAAACTATCTTTCGCTTTTTTATAGTAAGAATCATTGTCCAAAAGGCTCAAACTATACTCATTTTTCTTCAAAAGAATATGATAGACTCTACGAACAAGCAGTAGCAGAAACCGATATAGAAAAACGAATAGAGCTTTATAAAAAAATGAACGCAATAATAATAGAAGAAGCACCTGTTGTAATACTCTATTACGATCAAGTATTGCGATTCGTTCAAAAAAACATAAGTGGATTTGAATCAAACCCGCTTAATCTCCTTGTCCTAAAAAACGTAAACAAAGAATAAGGAAAATAAAACAAAGAAATAATTTTTTAATTCTTTGTTTTATTTTTTTAATTCAAAGAATTATTTTTATCTTTGTAGCATCTATTAAAAATATTATGCAAAACTCTAAAAGCATAACCTACCTTTGTGAAAACAATTTAAGCAAATAGAGATGTTTGCTTTCCTTTCTTGCTTTGAGCAAACATCGTTAAAATAACCCTAAATCAAAGCAAGATTAAATCAAGTTTAAATTACGTTTAATTTTATTTTAAAAACCATTTAAAGATATGAAAAAATCAGTATTTATTTTAGTTGCGATTTTGTTTTGCAGTGTAATAACAAAATCACAAACTACAACCCCACCAGATAATTATTTTCTTCCAGATTATATAGATGTTGATTACTGCTCTTCTGCTTTTAATTATTATAATTATACTGAACATAATGGCTTAACAAGAGGACATTTTCATTTTTTTCACACAGGCCTAGGGTATAAAATAGTTGATAGAGCACAACCTTGCTATACAGATACATTGTTAACGATTCAAGGAATTGCAGTTGGTGTTAATCTAATACGTGGATTGAATGTAACATCAACACAACTTTCAAATGGTGAATTAACCGATTATCAAAAAAAACAAATAATTTGTCCAGCTGAAAATCAGGAATTAATAAATGCACCAAAAGGGAAACTTAAAATAATGAATAATACTTTAGATAGAGAAATAGCATCGGTAGATATAGATACTAATTTTATATTTAGGAGTAGTCAAAATTACTCTTATTTAGAATATTATTTTGATAATCCTGTAAATATGAACGGATTATTCTATATTGTTGAAGATGTAACAATTACTTCTACACGTTTAAATCAAGTATTGTTTGTTAAAGATTGTGCAGTCTATGATCCATCTTTGATAAGGACTGCAGAAGATACAGCAGCAACACCTTGGATGCAATGGGAACAACATCCATTCCGTGATTCAGAACGTTTTGGTTTTGGTTATGATCATTGGGATCTTTGGGGAAGTGAACCGGGAAATGCATCCGCTCCTATTCCAAATACCTGTCAAATGTATTTCTTCCCAATCTTTGCAGAAACAGATTCAACTCTTGGAGATGGAATAAACTTTAATACAAATGACACTACAGATATGTGTCTTTACGATGTAAATGTTGATAGATATTCTAACGTTTCGCCAAATCCTGCAAATGATGTAGTAACAGTGCAATCATCGTTTAAGATAAGAGAAATAGAAATTCATAATAGTTTAGGGCAAGTTGTATTAAGAAAAGAAGGCAAACAAAACATTGAAACCATAGATGTGTCAATGCTTGAAAGTGGAATGTATATTGTAAGAATAAAAACGCAAAGGGGCTTTGCTAATAAGAAAGTAATCATTCAATAAAAGCAAAGAAACGCTTGAAAAAAACAAAGAATTTTTCCAAAAAAACAAAGAAAAATCTGAAAAAAACAAAGAAAAATTTCAATTTTTCTTTGTTTTTTTTCTGGCTTATTCTTTAATGCCTTTTATCGCTTTTGGAGTCCAATCTTTAAAGCAAGATAATACTTTTTTTGCGTGATAACTTTCGCCTTCTTCAAGGTAATAGGAATTTTGTGTGTGAAGGCGTTTTCCATTTTCATCTAATATTATTATCACAGGGAATCCAAATCTTTCAGGGTGTTCTAAACGCTCAAGTGTTTCAATGTCTTTTTTGTTGTGATTAATGTGTAGAACTATGTAGTTTTCTTCTAATACTTTTGATATTTCGTTGTTGTTTTTTACAAATTCGTCAAATCTTAAGCACCACTTACACCAATTTCCACCCATTTGAATTAAAATATGTTTGTTTTCTTTTTGTGCTTGCTTTATGGCTGTGTCTATTTTTTCTTTTGCGTTTTCGTTTTCATCATACAACTTTTGTGCTGATAGGTTGAAACACAATGATAATGCGAATAATAATAAGGCTATTTTTTTCATAAGTTTTATTGTTTTTATTGTTGATTAATCGTCTGCAAATTTACATATTTTTTTGGTAGTTGCTATTTTTCTATTATATTTGTCGCTTAATTAATTTTTAGTGTTATGAAAAAATCTTTATTGTTTTATTTTATTTGTACATTATGCTTTTCTGTAGCTATTTCACAGGAAAGTAAAAGAGTGTTGTTTATAGGTAATAGTTATACTCATGTTAATGATTTGCCTAATTTGCTGACTAATCTTGCTCAAAGTATGGATGAGATTATTGATTGCGAAAGCATAACTCCTGGTGGCGCTCGTTTCCAAACTCATGTTCAAAATTCAAATGTGATTTCAAAGTTGCAAGAGGGACATTGGGATTTTGTGGTTTTGCAAGGACAAAGTCAAGAGGTTGCTTTTCCTGATGGTCAGTTTTATAATGAGGTTTATCCTTATGCAAAGACTTTGGATTCTATTGCAAAGTTGTATAATCCTGATGTAAAGGTTTTGTTTTATATGACATGGGGTTATAGATATGGCGACCAAGTGAATTGTCAGTATTATCCTCCGTTTTGTACTTATGAATCTATGTCTTATCGTTTGAGAAATAATTATTGCTTGATGGCAAATGATTTTTCGTCTTGGGTTTCTCCTGTAGGGGCAACTTGGTCTTGTCTTTTGGAGAATTATCCTGATATGGTGTTGCATTCTTCTGATAATTCTCATCCATCTATTCAAGGTTCGTTCTTGGCTGCTTGTAGTTTCTTTACGATGATAACAGATAGAAAGGTAAATACTAATTATGTGCCAAGTGGAATGACAATGGATGATGCTACAATTTTGCAGACTACGTCAAATAGGGTAGTGTTTGATAGTATCAATTATTGGAAAGGTATTACTTCTTCTTTGGAAGAGGTTGAACAATCAACCCAAGAGTTTTATACAATCAATCCTAATCCTGCAATAGATGATGTTTCTATATTTTTCAAACAAGATTTTAATGTTGTAAGACTTGAGTTGATAGATCTTAATGGTAAAATGATAAATGAAAAGCAAGTAAGCGTGAAGGCAGGACAAAAAATTTCCCTTTCATCTTATGGACAAAATGGAAATTTCATTGTTATTGTGAGATTTAATGATAAGGTCTTTAAATCTAAAGTTCTTGTTATCTAATTTCGTTGCCAAGCTTTAGGAGATATTCTAATTGATAGAATATTGCATCCATATCGCTTTCAGATTTTGCGGGAAGATAAGTGCGTGGAAATTCACTATAATAGTTTTCATTGTCTTTTATCTTCCCTTTTTCAACTATGCAGTTTACTCCGTCAAGGCAATTTAACCATACTTTATAACCTGTACGAGTAATGTCTTTTGAAATAGTTACTTGTGTTAAGTCTACTTGCATCGTTGTTTCTGAACCTTTGTTGTCGGTCCAGATGTAAGACAAATAGGCTGAGCCATCAATTGTGAATTCTTTGTATTGAGCATCTACTATGCTTGTTGCTATTATGTTACAAGCTTCTTCTATTCTTTGTGCATTTGAGTTTTTTGATAAACCTATTGAACACAATAATACGATTGCTACTAAAATCTTCTTCATCTCTATTTATTATTTTTTAAATTCAAAAACCTTTAAATCTCTTGTTGCAAAACGTCTGCATATTGCTCTTGTAAAATCTAATTTTTTCTCTTTGTTGTCTTTGTAGTAAAGGTGTAGCCTTTCTATAATAAACCATTGTTTTTCGTGTTTGAAAAATAAAGTTGTAAAGTTTGAGTTTTCGCTATAATTGGCAGATAATTTTATTTCTTTTATTCCTTTTGAAACAATGAAATAAGAGTAGTTGTTTATTTTTTTATTCTTTTTTAATTTTAGTCTTAAGTCTTTTGGGACATTTTTTTCTAGTATTTCTTGTTTGTTGTTTTTCTTGTCGTAATAAGTGAAAGGTTTTTCTGTATTGATTTTTTCGTCTTTTAGATTTAGATAAACCTCAATATTGTTGTGTGCGGGACTTGTGTCGTATTCAAAAAGCAACATACTCCTTTCTTGAGAGTAGGCGATTGATAATACGAAAACCGAAATAAAAAATGATAATATAAGCTTTTTCATAGGGCAAAAATATAAAATAATATTGAATTATTTGATGATGCTTTCTGAAAAAAAACAAAATGAGACTAAAAAGTGTCTTTAAGTAGTAGAAAAATTTGTAACAAAAGAAATTTGTTGTAAATTTGCGAGTTGATTTATTAGAATTGGATAAAACTAGTTTTTTGAAAAAAATAAAAATTTGTTATATATGAAAAAATTTTTACTAGCTGCTTTTGTCAGCATTTTTCTATCAATGTTTACGGCTTTGGCTCAAGGTCCAACATTATTAACGCATGTTGATTTTGAACAGGGAATTCCTGCAGGCTGGACAGTTTCTTCTACTTCAAACGTAGGAATAACAACCGATATAGCTTCAACAGGAACAAAGGCTTTGAGAATGACACCAGCTTCTTCGGAAGTTATCATTACGTCTCCAGAGTTTACAATTACTCCTGGTTGTGCAACTCGTTTAGAGTTTAGTCACATTCCTATTTTGGAAAATGAAAAGGGAGGTAGAGTAGAGGTTAAGAAACCTAATGGAACTTGGCAAACTCTTAACTTAGCAGGGGTGCAAATGCCAAACTGCTATGATGCGAGTTATGGTTCAGGTTACATTTCTTTCAATGGTAAGTTCAATAAAGTTATGTATTGGTCTGGAAATACTTCTGTGCCACTTGGAGATTTAGATCAATCGTATTGGAGAAATGAAATATTCTATTTGTTTAGTACATTAGGAGGAACTGCGACAAGTGTTCAGATTAGATTTATTATACCTGCAAGTACAGGTGCAGCAGCGAATTTTACAGGTTGGTTTTTAGATGATATAAGATTATATGTAGCAAATGTTCCTGGTGATGAAGTTAGAGTGCCTCAGTTGAAACAACTAATTCAATATCCTTCATTGGAAATGTATCCTACATGTTCGGACGTGCCTTTGAGATTTGATATTCGTGATGCTCAAGGTGCGATGTCAGTAGATGCAGATGCCGTTGTAGTAGAATATTTTAATGATGATGAAACAACTCCTAATCAACTTAATTTAACAAAAGACCCTTCTAATCAAAATATTTATGAGGGTATGATTCCTTTTAATGGTTTTGGTAGTGAAACAAGATGGAGATTAATTATAAGGGACTTAAAAGGAAATCAATTAACTTATCCTTTCGTTCACGGACACTATAATACATATACTGCTATTAGACCACACGTTGGACACGAACCATTGCAAACAACAGGTTTGTCTTCTCAAGAAATGGTGTTTAAAACAAATGCGAGAGCAGCTTTATATCAAATAAGATATTCTCAAGAAGAATTGATTGCAGCAGGTTATGCATCAGGGGAAATAGGTGGATTGAGTATTAATCTTACTCAAGCTGCAGCTGGATTCTCTATGCCTAACTTTAAGTTGTATATAGGAAATATTGATCCAGATTATCAAATGGATCCAAGATATCAATATAGTGCAACAACTTTAACTAATGTTATAAATGAACCAATTTATATAAATCCTCCTATAGGTTGGCATTATATGCAATTCTCTGAACCTTTTATTTGGGATGGTGTAAGTGATATCTTGATTAAAGTTTGTTGGGGAGATGCGACTAACGTAGGTGGTGTAACAAAAGTTGAGTGTATTTCTACTTCAGGAGAAAATGTTACCTACAAATATGAAAAGACAACAGATGCACCAGTTGATGCTTGTACAACTCAATTCCCTGAAACAGGTCAAACAATGAACTACAAACCAAACTTTAAGTTTGATTTCGTAGATAATTGTAATTTGCCTATTGACCCAGGTTTGTCTAATACTCCATCAGGTTTAGTTGCTCCTGGAAATTGTGCAACTACAAATACTCCTTTAACAGTTTATTTAAGAAACGAAGGTACTAATACATTAAACGAAATAGTTGTTAATTATTCTGCTGATGATGGTACCTCAGGTACAGCTACTTGGACAGGTAATTTAGCATCAGGAGATTCAGTTGCGTTTACTGTAACAAGTAATATGAATATTACACCTGGTTATAGATATTTAACTATCATAACAAGTGTTAATGAGCCAAACATAGACTGGAATCAAGATAATGATACAGCAAGATATGAATTTGTTGTCTCTGCTGGTCCTATGAATGGAATATATTCTATTGGTGCTTTGACAGGAGTTGCTGCTGATAGACAGTTCTCTAATTTCAATGAAGCATTTAGAATGTTAGAATGTTCAGGTGTTAGTGGTCCAACAACAATAAAGATTGCTTTACCTGAAAGTGAATTGAAAGAAGAATTAGTATTCCCTCAAAATATAAATGGAGCATCGAATACTAATAAAATCACATTCACAAGTTCAACAACAACAAAGAAAGTGTTACAACCTTCTAATGTAAGTGTTGCTAACATTGATTTGTCTGGTTGTAAGTATTTAGTATTTGAAAATTTAGAATTTAGAGCTGCAGATTCTTATGAAAATAATGCAAGAATAGTAACAGCTTCTTTGAATACTTCTGATATTGTATTTAAGGATTGTAAGTTTGCAAGTAGAGTTAATGCAGAAACAAATCAACCAGATGATATTACTCATTTAGGTTCTTATCCTCAAAGATTAACTTCTGTTTTAAATTTAAGTGCAGCAAGTCGTATTAAGGTTGATGATTGTTTATTCTCTGTACCAGCAACAACATATATTGATATTCAAGGTATGTCAGACCTTTCTATGTCTGATGGAATAGAGATAGTGAATTCTGTATTTGAAATAGTGAATATGCACACACCTGCTAACAACACTAATATTACTAATAATGTAATCAATGCTTCTTTGAACAAAAACATGATAGTAAGTAATAATAAATTTGTGACAATGTTCCCAGATGATATGGGAGGTATATCTTCAAATTATTACGCTATAATGTTATCTTCTTGTAAGAGCTTTGACATTAATAAGAATGAATTTAAATTATCAGGTGTTAGTGGTATAATCTTATCTGATATTCCAAGTGGAACAACATCTAAGATAGCAAACAATAAGATAGGTATAAGAAACAACCATGTTTTCAGTTACGCACCAATTACTCTTTATGGTGTAAACTTAGTTTCTGGTACGAATATATTGTTAGCATATAATAATGTATATGCATTAGGAACTGATGCTAATGCAATAGGCTTTAACTTAGGTTATACAGGAACAAATATTACTAATATACAATCTAAGAACAATATATTCGTAAGTGAGTTAAGTGGATATGCAGTTAAAACTACTCCAACTACTCCTCAATCTGTTGCTTACTCAAACAACTTATACTATAAGATACCAGGTGAAAATGCTCCTTACTTATTCTACTATGGAAGTTCAACTGTAGATAGTCCTACAATTTGGCAAACTTATACAAACGAAACAAACTCACACTATACAGAAAATCCATTATTTGTGGCATGGAATGATTTGAGTACAACAAGTACATTCTTATGTGGAAAAGGTGTTGCTATCACTCAAATCACAGATGACTTCTTTGGAAGACCAAGAGCTAACGTTCCTTGTATAGGAGCTTTAGAATTCCTTCCTCCTACAAATAATATATATGTAATGTCTGTTACACCAAATAACGGAACATACAATGTAATGTTTGACGGAACACCTTCGTATTCTGGTTGTGAATTCGGAACAGAAAGTGTTACAGTTAAATTTAAAAATATAAGTGATAACACAATACCTGCAAACTCTGTTACCATGAACTATAAAGTTGGTAACTCAACTGTTAAAACAGGTACAGTAACTCATGCAATACAACCAAACGTAGAATATGATTTCAATTTTACTCAAACTCACGATTTCTCTGCTCCAACACAAGATTTAGAATTAGAATTGAAAGCTTGGAGTTCATTTACATTAGATACAATTAAATCTAATGATACAACTATAGCAAAAGTATTCTCAAGTCACCAAATACCTGCAAGAGCAGATATGTCTATAAGCGTACCTTATGGAACAGCAGCAACATTAAATGTTCAATCTAATGACTCTGTTTATTGGTTCTACACATTAAATGATACAGATCCTTTCTTGAAATCACACTCTTTACAAACAGATGTTTTATATGCAGATACTACATTATACTTCTCTGAAAAATCAGAAGTTCCAAACATTAAGATAACAGAAGTCCAACTTTCAAAAGCTACTACAGCAGAAGGTTTGACAAATCCATTACCAGCATGGGTGACCGTAGCTAATGCATTTGAAATCACAAATGTTGGAAATGGAGTTGCAAATATGGCTGGATATAAAATGAAATATATAAAAGCTAATGCAAACCAAGATTTAGGAACAACTATAACAAAAACTTATGACTTCCCTGCAGACTTTGTTTTGGCACCAGGTCAAACTGTAACTTTATTGAATAAAGCTCAAAGTTCAGTAGATACAGATTTGGCGTTAGGTATAGGAACAGGAACTGTTTCTCAAACAAATAAATTAGGTATATTTATTGAAAATGCACAAGGAGTAATAATAGATGCAGTTGCTTTAAATGGCGCAACATTCCCTGCATCAATAGGTGTTCCTTCTAGTGTATGGACAGGAGCTTCTACATCATTAGATTGTACAGGAAAAGCTGGTATATCTAGAATATCAGCAACTGGTAATGATCAAACAAGTTGGTATGTTTCTTCTGCAACAAATCCTATGACAATAGGAACTTTAAACCCTACAATAGTAATAGCAGAGGACAATGGCTGTTATGGTTATAAAACAGTATATAATGTAAATGTAACAGGTGTTCCTGAAGTAAACCCAGGAGTAGTAGATGTATCTATTAATGGTGTAGAGACAGAATCAGCTTGTACATTATTAGATGAAGAAGTAAAGGTTAAAATAGTTAATATGGGGGTTCAAGCAAGTTCAGACCCAATCCCTGTAGTATGTCAAGTTTTTGAAAACGGAACATTAATTTCAACTATAACTGATTCTTATACTTCAAGCATAGCACCATACGATACAGTAGAATTCGTATTAGGTACAACAATTAACCTTTCTGCAACTACAGCAGCAAGAGAATTTGAATTAAAAGCATACACTAACCTATCTACAGATGTTTTACATGCAAATGACACATCAATGTCATCAATTACATCTTTATTGACACCACCTGCACCAGTAGCAGCAGACCAATCAATAGGTTATGCAGAACAAACAACACTTACAGCAACAAGTCAAAATTTGTTAATTTGGTATGATGACCCATATACAGAAACAGAATTAACAAGAGGCGACTATACAACACCAATACTTTATACAACAGACACATTCTATGTAGCTGCAATTATTGAACAATCAACAGATAAACAAGTAGGAACAGGAACTGTATTGAATACAGTTGCTGCTAACCCAGCACCATTTGCTTACACAACTAAAAAAGCAAAAGAACAATATCTATATAAAGCGAGTGAACTTAGTGCGGTCGGAGTTACAGAAGGACGTATAAATAGTATTGCATTCAATATAGATAATGTTAATGCCAATGTAACAATGGGTACATATAAAGTACAAATAGGCACAACATCTCAAAATGATATAACAACATGGATTAACGGATTAGAAGAAGTATATTCTGGTTCTATTTCTTTAACAACAACAGATAGTGGTTGGGAAACAATACAATTTGCACAACCATTCCAATACGATGGACAAAGCAATATAGTAGTTCAAATATGTTTTGAAACAACAACTACAACAGGAAAAGTTAAAGTAAAACAAACAGAAACAGACTTCAACTCAGCAATATCTTATCGTAATGCAAATAATAATGCTTGTGAATTTACAGGAACACCAACAACTGTATCACAAAGAAGACCAAATATTCAATTCAATTTAAGCAACTTTGGTTGTGTATCTCCAAGAGAAGAAGTGATAGTAACAGTAGCTGCTGCACCAGCAGTAGATGCAGGTTTAGTATCAATGCAATCACCACTTGCAGGAACTAATATCTTAGCAGGAGTTGCAACACCAGTAGAAGTAGAATTAAAGAACTTTGGTTCATCAGCAGTAACAGCAGCAACTATTAATTGGACAGTTAATGGAGCAACACAAACACCTTATAACTGGACAGGAAGCTTAGCTTCAAATGCAACAACAATAGTTAATATAGGAAACTACACATTCTCTTCAGGAGCAATTGAAATCGTAGCTTGGGTTGCAGTAGAAGGCGATGCAGAAACAAGCAATGATACAATTACAACAATCCTTTCTTCTTGTTTAGGAAACACAGAAGGAGTAACAACAGTTACAATAGGTCCTGATGCAACAGACGATTATGCAACAGTAAACGCATTCTTAGATGTATTAAAAACTTCAGGTATTTGTGGACCAATAGAAGCCGTCTTAAAACAAGGAACATATAATGAACAATTAGTTATATCAGGTATAGCAGGATTATCAACAGAAAACTATGTTATCATAAGAGGAGAAGCAACAGCAGAGCAAACAATAATAACATATACTCCTGCAAGTACTGCAGAAGCAGAAGAAAAATATGTTTTATCATTAGACTATGTATCTGGAATTACACTTCAAAACCTTACAATCTCAGCAACAGACACAACAGCTACAGCAATAGTAAAAGTTTCAAACTCTTCTAATATCACATTTGATCAAGCAACATTTGCAACACCACATTCTATAACTCCAAATATATTCAATATAAAGAAGAGTAACTCTATAACATTTACAGATAATAACTTCTATGGTTCAGCTAACCAAATCGAAACAGAAGATGTTATA
This sequence comes from Candidatus Onthomorpha sp., assembly GCA_045635365.1. Taxonomy (GTDB): domain Bacteria; phylum Bacteroidota; class Bacteroidia; order Bacteroidales; family P3; genus Onthomorpha. The sequence continues at coordinate 62,031 of JAZRCB010000013.1, read as the reverse complement.
ACAAGCTTAAATATTGCAAACAACAGATTCTATGACTTTGGAATAACAGCCCTTAACCTATTTCAAGTAAACGACCTTCAAATAAATGCAAACGTATTTAGCACAGATACATCAAAAATACAATTAACTGCAGTTAAATTATCACAAATCAGTGGTTCATTAAATGTAATGTCTAATAGAGTATTCTTACTAAAAGGTACTGCAGAAAGAGTAGGTATAGAATTAACTAACTCTACATTTACACAAAGCAACGCAGCAAAAATTGCAAACAATGCAGTTTCATTAGTAGGACCAAATGTAAGTACAAACCTTGAATCATTCGGTATCTCTATAAACAATGTAACACACCTTGACTTGTATTACAACACTGTTTACATGAAGACGTCAACAAATAGTGCTAAATCAAGAGCATTGACAATAGGAGCAGACGGTGCAAACATAAGAATAAGAAACAACAACCTTGACAACCAAGGAAAAGGTTACACTATTCACGTAGCAGCTCCAGGTACACAAGTTGTCTTATGTAACACAAATAACTATACAGTAAACGGAAGCAAGTTTGCAAACTGGGGAGGAGATAAAGCAACATTAGCACTTCTTCAAGCAGCAAACGGAATGGACAACTTATCAATGTCAATAGAAAACTCATTCCTTAACGACTCAATATTATCATTAAGATGGCCAACAGATATCGTAAGAGCTGCAGAACCATTAGATGATGTTAATGTTGATATAGAAAACAATGTAAGACCAATTTCTCCAAAACCAACAATAGGAGCATACGAGTACATATTTACAAGTACAGATACAGGTATTCCATCAATACTACAACCAGTAGAAGGAGATGAATACATAGAAAGTGAACCTTTAACAGTTGAAGTAGAAATAAAGAACTTTGGTAACTATACAATCAGTTCAGTAGATGTAACAGCGGTATTAAAATACCACCAAGATTCAACAAGCATTATTCAACAAATGACAGAAACTTGGACTGGTATGTTAGCTTCATTGGAAACAACAACATTTACATTCCAAGGTACATTTACACCTCCATTGAACTATGACAATGATGAAGAATTATACTTATATGTTTACACAACATTACCAGATGACACTACAGTAACAAATGACACAGCATACACATCATTCTTAACTATACCATCAACAGACCTTAAGATAGATGGAGTAATAGTTACTACAGAACGTTGTAATCTTACAAACTATTCAGTACAAACAAAGATTAAGAACGTAGGAGAGTACATGGTTAATACTAATAACACTGTTGAAGTTAAATATTACTTTACAGAAAGACCTAACCAAATAGTAACTGAACAATTAACATTCCCTTATGTTGACCAAACAAACGGAGTAACCTTCAATAACCTACAACCAGGAGCGGGATTAACATATACTTTCAACACTACTTCAGATATCTATCCAACAGATGGAACAGATGATACACTACATTTAGTAACAATAGTTAAAGTAGTTGGCGATAACAAATTTGATAACGACACATTATCATCAGCGAAAACAGTTATCTCTAAAGTATCGCCTCCTGCACCAACAGTAACAGATGACTTTATACCATACGGAACATGGGGGCACCCATCAGCAGAACAAGTAAACAATTTACCAATAAAATGGTACTCTAATCCATATGCAACAGCACCATTCTATGCACCAACATCATACAACTCATCAAAAAATTATACAACAACACAATTGTTTGCTGATACAACATTCTATGTAATGGTAAATGCAAGTGGAGCATATCCATGTGCGAGTGAATTTACACCAGTAACAGTTCACCTAGATCCAAGAGCAGAAGTAGATGCCTCAGTCTCAGCAATAGTAGAACCAATACCAGAAGGTTGGGTTTATATGGAATTAGGTGATACAATAAAAGCAATGGTATGGAATTATGGAACACAACCACTTTCAAACTTTAATATCTCTTATAGCATAAAACCAACATCTCCAGCAACAGCAGAAGAGATAATAGTAACAGAAACATGTACTGCAACAATTCAACCAGATCAAGTACATATCTATTCATTCAATCAATTAGCAGATATGACAAACCCAGCAAAAACTTATAAAGTAAGAGCATGGGTAGATGCAAACAATGATTATACAGCATTGAATGACACTTGTGATTACGTTTTAATCAAACCAAAGAACGGAACAAATTTGTATACATTATCTCAAACACCAGGAGGCGAGGAATCGTTAGACATCACAAGAGTTAAGTTAGGTGCAATGGAATCAACCTCTAACGCTTCAGGAAACAAATACACAAATTATACAGAAGAAATTGCTCCAGCAGTGTTGTTCAAAGGAGTAGGAGATGTAATAGAAGTACAAGCCGACAACTCATCATCAATGGAAGCAGGTACTATAGTTGGTGGTTGGGCAAAAGTATTCTTGGATTGGAATAGAGATGGAATCTTTGCAGAAACAGAAGCTATCATGAGTGATACCATTTGGTCAGGACAATCAATAGTAAGTCCAGTAACAGTTTCTTACAACACATTGTCAGGTTTAACAAGAATGAGAGTAATCTTAGCACAAGGTGGAAATGAAACAACAATAACAGATGGAAGTTCTGCTCCAACAAGAGGAGAAGTAGAAGACTATAAAGTTTTAATTCGTACAGCAGAACAAATAAATGCAGAATTACAAAGCTTTGTAGAGCCAGCTCAATTCTTATCAGAAACACAACAAACAGTAAAAGTCCAATTAAAGAATGCAGGTTTAGATGCCTTGACATCAGCAACAATAACATGGCAATTAAACTCAGACCCAGAACAAGTTTATAACTGGTCAGGTAACTTGCCAATAGGAGCAACAGAAATAGTAACATTAGGACAAGTAGATTTACCATTAGGTAATACAACTTTGAAAGCATTTGTTTCTGTAGCAGGAGATAACTACCATGAAAATGATACAATAACTAAAACAGTTCACGTGTTTAGAAAAGTAGTTGTACCATACGAAACAAACTTTGATGAACCAGAAGGAAACGATGATTTCTTTGCATACGATGTGAACACATCTAACCCTACAAACTGTTGGGAATTTGGAACACCAGCAGCAAGTAACAGTAAAATTAATGCACCATATTCTGAACCAAATTGTTGGAAAACAAAATTGGAAGGAACATACCCTGCAAACAACGAAAGTTACTTATACACACCAATATTTGACATAGGAGTTGTAAAACCAGACACAATGACATTCATGATGAGAACATCACTTGCAACAGGAACTTCAATGCGTATAGAATATCTAAACTGGGAAGGAAAATGGGTATTACTAGGAGGCGTTGATGACCCTAATGCAAACAACTGGTATAACTCAGAAGACGGATTTACAACAACAGCAACATGGAGAGAAGTAATGTACTCATTGAAATCAATCACACACTTATTTGGTAACGAATTACAATTCAGATTTGTGTTCAAGAGTGCTACATCAAGAAACGATGGTATTGCGATAGACGATTTTGAAATCAAGAGAGCAAAACGTGACCAAGATGCAGGTATTGTAAGTATCAACCTTGAACCAAATGACTTACCAAACTATGGTTCTAACTTCTATCCAAGAGTAGGTGTAATGAACTATGGAGCACAAGTATTAGATAACTTTGAAGTTTGTTACATGGCAGAAGGAATGTATATCCCAATCTGTGAAACTATGACAAACGCAGGATTAGAACCAGAAGATACATTACACTACACATTCACACAAGGAACATACCTAGCAGTAGGAATGCCTGATCCATTTAATCTATGTGCATTCACAAGATTAAACCCAACAGACATTTATACAGACAATGACTCTTGCTGCGTATCAGTAGTAATAGGACCACTACAAAAAGACGTTGGAATAGTAGCAATCACATCACCAGGCGAACAAATAGTATCAAATGATAATATAGAAGTCGCAATCCACATAAAGAACTATGGATTAGATCCAGTATCTGAATTACCTGTTGGATATACAGTATCAGGAGGAACAACCATAACAGAAACAGTTTACTTCACACCTCCATTGTATAATGGTGACGAATACATCTATCGTTTCAACGAAAGATTCAGAGCATCATTTGGTTCAGTAAACTTGAAATGTTGGACAGGACAAGAAGGAGACTACTATCATGACAACGATACACTATACAAACGATTAGAAGGAACAAGTGCAACAAGAGACCTAGAAGCAAAATATGTAACAATTGACGATGCAGATCCAAATAATATTTCTGTACAATTGACATTTATGAACAGAAGTTCAGTCGGAATAGGAAATGTGACAGTAGGATACTACTACAATGGAGATATAGCAAACGTTATTGAAGAAACATACAGATTAGGTAATATAGTACCATCAGGAACACTTGCACACCATAAGTTTGATGTAGAACTTCCAAGAGCAAACGGACCATACTACTCAATCACAGCATACGTTTCAGCAGCAGACGAAAACGATAGAGCAAACGATACAACAAGTGTGCTTTATATGGGATACAGAGACGGAGTAGCAGACACTATCTTTGTAGAACAAACAGCAGCCTCAGATTGTAAAGTTCAATTGATAGCACACAATGCAGGAACGATAGGAGGAACAACACAAGTAAGAGCACACCTTGTACAAAACGGAGACTTTGCTAACAAGATTACTCAAACATTCACTTGGGAGTATGACGAACCAAATCCAGCATTAGTACGTTATATGAACTTTGACCAAAGAATACCAAAGAACGCAGACGGACAATACAACTTGATTGCATGGATTGAATACCCATACGACGCAGACCATAGAAACGACTCAACAAACATAGTAGTAGTTAAGTCTTACGTTGGATTGGAAGATGAAGCTGCAGCACCAAGCTTTGAATTAGAACAAAACCAACCAAATCCATTTGACAACCAAACTTCAATAGGATTCACACTTCCAGAAGCAGGAAACGTTGATTTGGTAATAACAAACAACTTGGGACAAGTAGTTTATCAAAAAGCAGGAGCTTATCCACAAGGAAGAAGCGAAATCAAACTTCAAGACCTTAACTTAGCAGAAGGTACATACTATTACACAATGTACTACAAAGATGAAAAACAAGTTAAGAAGATGATAGTTGTTAGATAAGCAATAACACATCAAATAATGAAAGCGGAGTTTCAAAACAAAGAAACTTCGCTTTTTATTTTTAATTCAAAGAATTATTTTTACCTTTGTAGCATCAATCAAAAATATTATGCAAATTACAATAAGCATAACCTACCTTTGCAAAAACAATTTGAGCAAATAGAGATGTTTGCTTTCCTATTCTTGCTTTGAGCAAACATCGTTAAAATAAATCCAATCAAAGCAAGATTAAATTAAGTTTAATGTTATTTTAAATAGTAATTAAAGATATGAAAAAATATATAATATTAGCATTGCTATTATTACCAATGCTTGCATTTTCACAAATGCAAAATATAATAAGTCAAGGAAATACAGCAACAACCTTAAGGCAAATAAATAATAATAATATTGATTCAAGTTTAATGAAAATAAGAAGTATAAATCAGAATGCCTTACTTGTCTCTATGCCAGATACTTCTGCTCATCAAACAGTGTTTTCTTATTCCACAATGGGAACAAATGCTACAACATTATTAACCTTTCCAAATTTAAAGATTTACGATTTTAAAATATTCGCAGGTAATATTTATTTTTGTGGGCAAGATATTAATGGAGTAGGTTTCATAGCTTGGATGACAATAAGTAATTTATTAAGCCTAAATCCAGTATCATTTACAGTTCAATTAATCACTAATCCCTTCAAACTAAGAGAAGTTACAGAGTTAGAAGTTTATAAATGGGATGATGGCATACACGTTGTTGCGTTAGGAGATACTAGATATTTAATAAATATGAATACATCTAACCCAAGTACATATCAAATAATGCGACTAAATACTCCTAACCCATTTAGAGCATTATCTGTTGGGGATACTAAAATTGTTACAATAAGTAGAGATAGTGACACTTCTATTGTCGTAACAGCCTTTGATAAAGGAAATATTCAGCAATATATACATCGAGGCTTCACACACCCACAATTAAGATACGATAAATATGTATTAGAAAACTCAATGGTAAATACAGATATATTCACTTTTGCTTATACACATAGATTAGTTACAAATAACACTTGGTATAAAACAGACTTTGCTACATTTGATGCTACTGCAGGAATAAATATAATAAATAGTCAGTACATAGAATTGTCAGATGCAAAATTAGAACCAATAGATTTAGAATATTGTCCAGAAGATAACACTTTATTGTATTTAACAAATGGGCATAAAGGATATGATGAAATATTTCAAATAGACCCATTTGCACAAAATAATTATATTACTACAATTATCCAACCCAATTCATTGGTAATATCAAAAATTAAACAATATAATAGCATAATAAGATACGATAATTATTATTTTGCTGTTTTTGCAAAAAATAGTAATTCACAAGAAGGCTTAATTTTTGATTGTCAAAGAAATTCATCAGCACAATTTGGATGTGCAAACATTTTTAATGAACAAGTTTATAATATTAATTACTTAAATAATGCACCATCCAATGTTAGCTACAGTTTTTATTTAGGACAACAAGATGCAATCTTATTGAAACATTCTTATGCACCCGATTCAAATCAAGTTTTATGTCAATAACCATTAAAATTTAAAGAAATGAAAAAAGTATTATTTATTTTAGCATTTGTTATGCTTACATCCTTTACGGTAAAAGGTCAAGATATTGAGAATTATTTTCTTCCCGATTTTATGGATGTAGAATATTGTGGTTCTTTATCATTTTATGACACAACATCTATTGATACACAATACTATATGGCAAGAAATCATTATTGTTTTTTTGGGGCAGGACAAGACTTGGGTGTTACACAGGTTCTTGATAGAGCACAACCATGTTATACAGATACTCTATTAACAGTTCAAGGTGTTGCAATAGGAGTTAATTATCGAAGAGTATTAAGGGGAATGGTTGAAAATGTTTATCCTAAAATAGCTTTGATTGTAAATGACGGCCTTTTTTGCTACTATCATGATAATCCAATTTACTACTATAATTCTACTCCAAAAGGTAAATTAAGATTAATGAATAGTACATTAAACACTGAAATTACTTCGGTTGATATTGATACTAACTTTGTTCTTAATGAGGCAGAGTTGTATTCATATATGGAATATTATTTTAATGAACCTGTAAACGTAAATGGATTGTTTTATATAGTAGAAGATGTAACTAATAATTCAACTCTAATACCACGAATGGTATTTTCAGAATGTGATTTTGCCTATCCTTCATTAGTACGGACAGCAGACACTGCAGATGCTCCTTGGATGCAATGGAGTGAGCATCCTTTTAATCAATATTTGCAAGTTGGAGCTTATGGACATTCGCCATCAAGGTATTTTTATAGTGATTTTTATAATCTAAGTCATGCGGCAGAATCTCCTATTCCAAGTACTTGTCAAATGTATATGTTTCCAATCTTTGCAGAAACAGACACTACATTAGGCGATGGTATATATCCTAGCGTTTGTCTTTACGATGCTACGGTAGATAGATATTCTAACGTTTCTCCAAATCCTGCAAATGATGTTTTGACAGTGCAATCATCGTTTAAGATAAGAGAAATAGAAATTCATAATAGTTTAGGACAAGTTGTGTTAAGAAAAGAGGGAAAACAAAATATTGAAACCATAGATGTATCACATCTTGAAAGTGGAATGTATATTGTAAGAATAAAAACACAAAGGGGCTTTGCTAATAAGAAAGTAATCATTCAATAAAAGCAAAGAAACGCTTGAAAAAAACAAAGAATTTTTCCGAAAAAACAAAGAAAAATAAAAATAACTCTTGAAAAGAAAAAATCCTTTCTTGATTTCAGGAAATTCTTTTCAAGAGTTATTATTTTAAAACAAAGAATTATTTTCTTGGTGCTAAGCCTAAGATTTCTCTTGCTTCGGCTGAGGTTGCGATTTCTCTACCTAATTCTTTTGCAATGCGAACTACTTTTTCTACAAGTTCACCATTTGAAGCTGCTTTCACGCCTTTTGATAGGTAAATATTGTCTTCAAATCCTACTCTTACGTTTCCGCCCATTGCAATAGCAGCTGCTGCCATTTGGAAAGCAGAACGTCCAACTCCTGTAACAGTCCAAGTTGAGCCGGCAGGGATATTGTTTACTAACCAAGCAAGATTGCTAACTGTTGCAGGAGTACAACCTGGTACTCCTAAGACAAAGTTAAATTGCATTGGATGTCCTGGAACTTCGCCTTTACGAGCCATTGTTAAAATAGTGTCAAGGTGTCCCATTTCAAAGCACTCGTATTCTGGTTTAATGCCTTTTTCTATCATTCTCTTACCGAATGCACGCATTGTTGGCATTGTGTTGTCGAAAATTTCGTCTCCAAAGTTACAAGTTCCGCAATCTAATGTAGCCATTTCAGGGATTGGATTAGTGTTTGTTGAGTCTAATCTTTCATCTGGGCTCATTCCAACTGCTCCTCCTGTTGAAGGAATGATGATTACATCAGGACATACTTTGTAAATTGCTTCTTCACATTCTTGGAATCTTGCGTGGTTTTGTGTAGGTGTACCATCGTCTTCTCTAACGTGAAGGTGAACGATTGCAGCTCCTGCATCTACTGCAGATTTTGCTTCTCTTACTATTTCTTCTACTGTATATGGAACAGCTGGGTTTTGTTCTTTTGTAACCTCTGCTCCACAGATAGCTGCTGTTATGATTAATTTTTCCATTTTTCCTTGATTATTTATTGTTTCTTTGGCAATTTTTTGGTACTACGCAAGTTCCGCTTGCTCTACAAACTACTATTGGCTCTGCCAATACGTCTGCTGCTGAATCTGATATGTCTGTTCTTGGAGCGATTACTTTGCGTGCTTCAAATTTCATTTTACGAGATGTGTTTCCAACGTGTGTTATTTCGCCTACTGCTTCAATGTAATCTCCTGCATATACAGGTGCTAAAAATTCTACATTGTCGTATGCACAGAATAATCCTTCATCTCCGTCTTGTATGATTAAAAGTTCTGTTGCTACGTCTCCAAATAGGTTTAACATTCTTGCACCATCTACAAGGTTTCCGCCATAATGAGCGTCATGTGCTGACATTCTCATTCTTATTATTGATTTTGCTGCCATTTTTTTTATGTTTTATTTTTTTGTTATTTTACTAAATAATCTACGAATAGGTAAGGTGTTTTTACTGCTTCAGGAGCTATGTTTTCAACTGTTTCTTTTACTTCTGCAATTACTACATCTGCTGCAGTAGCCATAAGAGGGTTGAAGTTTTGACTTGTTCCGCGGTAAATAAGGTTGCCATATTTGTCAGCAACTGATGCTCCTATCAAAGCAACGTCTGCTCTTAATGGAAGTTCTAAAAGAAATTCTTCTCCGTTTACTTCTATTACTCTTTTTCCTTCGCCTGCTAATGTTCCAAGTCCTGTTTTTGTTAAAAAGCCTCCTATACCTGCTCCACCGATTCTTACTCTTTCTGCCAATGTTCCTTGTGGTACTAATTCAACTTCCATTTCCCCGTCTTTCATTTTTTGTTCTGTAACAGGGTTTGTTCCTATGTGTGAAGCTATTACTTTTTTAACGCAACCAGATGCAACTAACAATCCTGAGCCTTTTTCAGGGTAAGATGTGTCATTACATATTACTGTAAGGTCTTTACGTCCTGCTTTTGCTAATGCTTCTATTATTCTATTTGCACTACCTGCTGCTAAAAAGCCTCCAATCATTACGGTCATGCCGTCTTTAATCATTTCGACTGCTTGGTCGATTGTTATCTCTTTACTCATATTGCATTTATTTTTTTGTTGTATTATTTTCCTATTATCTTGCAAAGATAACTTATTTCTTTGATTTAAGAAAATTATTTCTTTGATTTGTTTTACTGAAATCAAGAATCGTTTTTTTTGAAATGAAGAACTATTTGGGATTTTCAGTCTAAACTTATATTAAATTATGCTTTTATGTTATTTTTTTTATATCTTTGCAGAATAAACCCATAATTTTATAGGAAAATATTATGTACACAGATAGTTTTATTGCAAATGTAACTGCGGGTTTTAAAAGTAACTGGGATTTACCTGCTTTAAGCGATTATAAACAAGAACCAATATATTATAGAGAAGTAGCTGAAAAAATAGCTAAATTACATATTTTATTTGAACAAACAGGAATTGAAAAAGGGGATAAGATAGTTCTTTGTGGAAGAAACTGCTCTGCATGGGCTGTTGTCTTTTTTGCAACTCTTACTTATGGTGCAGTAGCTGTTCCTTTGTTGCATGAGTTCAAGAGTGAATCGGTAATGCACTTGGTAAATCATTCTGATGGTAAATTGCTATTTGTTGGAGATGTAGTGTGGGAAGGTTTGCAAGCAGAGGATATGCCTCATCTTTCAGCGATTATTCAAATGCAAGGATATGAATTAGTAAGTTGTAATGATGACAACTTCGCTAAAGTGTATAATAACTTAGATAATGAGTTTGCAAAGAAATATCCAAATGGATTTACTAAAGATGATGTAAACTATCAAAGAGATAATTTGGATACTTTAGCTTTAATCAACTACACTTCAGGTACAACATCTGTGAGCAAAGGAGTAATGCTTTCATATAGAGCATTATTGAGTAACTATATGTTTGCTTGCGAGGTGTTGCCTAATTTACAAGCAGGACATAATGTTGTTTCTATTTTGCCAATGGCTCACATGTATGGTTTGCAATTTGAAGTGATATTTGAGTTTATAAGAGGTATTCATATTCATTTCTTGACTCGTATCCCTTCTCCAAAGATAATAGCAGAAGCCTTTGCAAGAATAAAACCTGATATTATTATTTCTGTACCTCTTATCATAGAAAAGGTTTATAAGAGTAAACTAAAACCTATACTTGATAAGACGAAGATGAAAGTTCTTTTAAGAACACCTGTCATAGATACCATAATAAAGGGTAAGATACTTGCTACCTTAATGGAATCGTTCGGAGGAAGATTTTATGAAATCATTATAGGAGGAGCAGCATTTAATAGAGAGGTTGAAACATTCTTTAAAAAGATAGGTTTTCCTCATACAGTAGGATATGGAATGACTGAATGTGGACCAATCATTTGTTATGCTGACTGGAAAGAACATAAATTAGGCTCTTGTGGAAAGCCTGCTCCAAGAATGGAAGTTAAGATTGACTCGCCTGATGAAATAAAGATAACAGGAGAAATTCTTGTAAGGGGAGCCAATGTGATGATGGGTTATTACAAAAACGAAGAAGCAACAAAAGCAGCCTTTACAGAAGATGGTTGGATGAGAACCGGTGACTTGGGTATAAAAGACAAAGATGGTAACCTTTATATAAAAGGACGTAGTAAGAATATGATTCTTGGGCCAAGTGGACAAAATATCTATCCTGAAGAAATAGAAGATATAATAAATAGTTTAGAAATAGTAAGTGAAAGTTTGGTAAAAGAAGAAGATGGAAAGTTAGTTGCCTTGGTTTATCTTGACCCTGATTATTTGGATTCTCATAATATAACATTGAGTCAAGAAGAGTTAAAGAATCAAGTTAAGACACAAGCAAATCAACTTTTATCATCTTACGAACAAATATCAAATGTTTACTTACAAGAAGAGGAATTTGAAAAAACTCCTAAGCGTAGTATCAAGAGATATATCTATATGGGTAAATAACAAATAAAAGAGAAGAGAAAATGAAAAAACTAATCGTAATTGCATTGCTTTTTGTATCGGCAATCTCTTTTGCTCAAGAAACACCTTGTAAGTTAATAGAAGAGAAGAAAGACGGTAAAACTCTTTATAGAGGAGAAAGAAACTATGTTAATACCAATTATGATGACTTTAGAGTTTGTATTCAATATCTATATAATGGAGAAAAACATTGTTTAGGTTTGACAATAGATTCAAAAACACCGGTAACTATTGAAGAAAAATCAGTTGTATATATTCAATTCTCAGAAGAAAAAGAAATAGAATTAGAATTAACTGAAATGATATTCAATGGCAAAAAGATAGAATGTAGATATGCAATCACAGATGAGAATAAAGAGATTTTCTCAAAAGATATAATAAGTGCTATTTACCTATCAACCAAAGAATTTCCTCAAATCGAAATACCTGAATTGAATAAATACACAGCAAGAAAACTAAAAGAAAGATTTGAGTGTGCAATTAGTACGATAACAGAATAGAATAAAAAAATAAAAATTAAAATATATGAGTACAAAAGTAACCAAACAATTAGTAAATCCTCAAAGCATAGTTGTAGTAGGAGCAAGTAATGACACCGCAAAACCAGGCGGTGCAATACTAAGAAACATTATAGAAGGTGGATTCAAAGGACAATTACACGTTGTAAACCCTAAAGAAGATGAAATCCAAGGAATAAAATGTAGCAAAACAGTAAACGAACTTCCACAAGTAGATTTAGCAGTTATAGCAATAGCAGCAAAATATACAGAAGAAACAGTTAGAGTTCTTACAGAAGAAAAAAATACAAAAGCATTCATAATCATATCTGCAGGATTTGGAGAAGAAAGCCACGAAGGAAAAGAACTTGAATTAAGAATAGTTAATTTAATAGAAAAAGCAGGAGCTTGCTTGATAGGTCCAAACTGTACAGGTATCTTTACACCACATCACCATGCAATCTTCTCAAAACCATTCCCTAAATCATCTCCAAAAGGAGTAGATTTCATAACAGGTAGTGGAGCAACAGGTTGCTTTATTATGGATATCGGAATGCAACAAGGATTGCATTTCAATCACTGCTGGGCAGTAGGAAACTCTGCACAATTAGGAATAGAAGACTTATTGGAATATCACGATGAAAGTTTTGATCCAGAAACTTCTTCAAAAGTAATATTGATGTATATAGAAAACATCAAAAATCCTCAAAAATTACTTACTCACGCAAAAAGTTTAAGAGCAAAAGGAGTTAAGATAGCAGCAATTAAATCAGGTTCATCAGAAGCAGGTTCAAGAGCAGCATCTTCTCACACAGGTGCTTTAGCATCACCAGATGTAGCAGTAGATGCATTGTTCCGTAAAGCAGGAATCGTAAGATGCTATGGTAGAGAAGAACTTTGTACAGTAGGTAACATATTCACTTATCCTCAATTCGAAGGTAAAAACATAGCAATCATAACACACGCAGGTGGGCCAGCAGTAATGCTAACAGACGCATTAAGCAAAGCAGGAATGAATATTCCACACATAGAAGGACCAAAAGCCGATGAATTATTATCAAAGCTTTTCGCAGGTTCAGCAGTTGGTAACCCAATAGACTTCCTTGCAACAGGAACACCAGAACAACTTGGAACAATTATAGATTATTGCAACAACGAATTTGATAACGTAGACGCAATGTGTGTAATCTTCGGAACACCAGGTTTAGCACCAATTTACGATGCTTACAGAGTGCTTTCTGAAAAAATGAAAACAAGCAAAAAACCAATCTTCCCAATACTTCCATCAACACTTGTAGCAGGTGATGAAGTAAAAGAATTTGTTGAAATGGGCAATACTTATTTCGCAGATGAAACAGTATTTGGTAATGCAGTAGGACGTATAGTTGCTACACCAGAACCAGCAGGAGAAGAAGACACAGTAAAAATAGACGTAGAAAAGATAAGAGAAATCATCTCACGTTGCGAAGATGGATACCTTGATGTTAAGTTAATGAACGAATTACTTGACGCAGCAGGAATCAACCACGCAGTAGATATTTCAAGCGATAACGTAGAAGATATAGTTGCTTTCGCAAACAAAACAGGATATCCTCAAGTTATGAAAGTTGTAGGACCTGTTCACAAATCAGACGTAGGTGGAGTATCATTAAACGTAAAAGACGAAGCACACGTTAGAGCAGAGTTTGAAAGATTAATGAAGATTAAAGATACTTACGCAGTTCAAGCATACCCAATGTTGTTTGGAACAGAAATCTTCATAGGAGCAATGCGTACACCATTGTTTGGACACCAAGTATTATGCGGATTAGGTGGAATATTCGTAGAAGTATTGAAAGACGTTCAAGCAGGACTTGCACCAATTGGAGTAGCAGAAGCAAAAGCAATGATAAAACGTTTAAGAGGATACAAGATAATTCAAGGCGTTAGAGGACAAGACCCTGTAAACGAAGACTTGTATGCAGACCAAATAGCAAGAGTTGCAGCATTAGTACAAGCAGTACCAGAAATTGCAGAAATGGACTTAAACCCATTGTTAGGTTCTCCAACAGCAGTAGTTGCAGTAGATGCTCGTATAAGAATAGAAAAATAATTTCTAAGATATACAAAAGTAAAACGAAGTCTCAAAAATGGGACTTCGTTTTTTTTATTATCAAAAAATAAATAAAATCTTAATTATTTGAACTGAATAACATCAGCAGTTGCAGTAATAGTTTTGATGTTTACTACTCCAAAAATTGTATGGAAAGATTTAGTAACAGTAAAGTTTGTTAGGGCTTGGTTAGGTTGTAAATTAGCAGTAGCTTTCAATTTATCAATAGCTTTTTGTTCAGGATTGCCTCCGCAAAGTCCTAAAATATAAGTAGCAGAAGCGTCTTCTTTAATTGTTTTTACATACTCAAAATTAGCAGAATCAAGGATAACTAAATTATTATCCATAGTTTGCAATTTACTTGTAGTAGAACAACTTGTCATTCCCAATGCTACAATCACAATAGCAAGGATTGTTAATAAACTTTTCTTCATAATAATATCTTTTTATGTTAATAAAATATGTTATTTACAAGCAAAAGTACAAAGAATTTATATTCCCGCAAAATAAAAATCAAGGAAAATAAATTTTTCGGGGGGGGTAAATCTATATGTTTGATTATTAGAAAAATAACTCTAAGAATTACAAGAATAAAACAAAGAGTTAGAAAATTAAAACAAAGAAATAATTTACTGAAACAAAGAAAAAAATTACTGAAACTAAGTAATATTTATCTCTCCTTTGAATACCATTTTTGCTTCTCCTATAAGGTGGACTTCGCTGAATTGATTGTCGGATTGTTTCTCAAATCTTACTTGTAATTCTCCTCCTTTGGCAGAAAGATTTATGGTGTGAATTCCGTAAGGTAGTTGTTTCTTTACACTATATGTTAGGGCAGAGGCGCAAATCCCTGTTCCACATGCAAGGGTTTCGTCTTCTACTCCTCGTTCATAGGTTTGGATTTTTAAATTGTTTGCTGAGACTTCTTCAACGAAGTTTACGTTGCAACCATTGTAAGGAGAAAATCTTTCATCGTATCGTAATGCTCTACCTTTCTTTATTATGTCGATTTCGTTTAGAGAGTTCTCAAAAACAACAAAGTGAGATGTGCCTGTGTTTATGTAATATCCGTCTTGATGTGCTTGAAATAGGGTAGGGTTCACCATTTTTAGACTAACGATGTCGTCTTTTATTGTTGCAAAGTGTAGTCCGTCTGGTGCGATAAAGCAATATCTTTCTTTGATTATGCCTTTGTCTGCTGCAAATTTTACGATGCTTCTTCCGCCGTTGCCACACATCATTCCACCACTACCATCGGGATTGAAAAACTGCATAGAGAAATCTGTCTTGTCGTCATTTTCCAATAGGATTAAGCCATCGCTTCCAATCCCGAAGTGTCTGTGGCAAAGAAATCTAATATTTTCTTCTGTTAAGTTTATATCTTGATTTCTATTGTCAATGATTATGAAATCGTTTCCTGTTGCTTGATATTTGTAAAATTCTATTTTCATTTAGAAGAAAACTTATACAATAAAGAAACTCCTAATCTGTAATTTCCAACTCTGTCAGCGCAAACTGCGTCTTCATATTTTACGTTTGTGTATTCAAGAGTTAGAGTAAAGAATAGGTCTTTGTTTAAGAAGAAATCTACTCTTGGTGCTATACGATAAAGGTTTTCTATGCTCATTGCTGAACCGTAAGTATGAGTTTCTGTTCTGTCAAATTCGTGTGTTGCACCTGCTATGAATAATGCAGGAGTTATTCTTCCAAGATTGTAAGATAAATCGCACCAAAGGGAATTGACTGTTGTAGGTGTGTATTCACCTGTAGGAACACCCCAATTATCATATCTTTCGTAGAATCCTCCTACCATGCAATAGTCATTAAGATTTCCTCCGCTTATTGCTTGCATTTTTATGTTTAGGTCATTTGTCTTGTAATTTAAAAATGCTGTGTAAGCGAAACTTGTAAGAGAAGTTTCAAATTCTTTTCTTGGTTTTAATTCTTTGCATTCTGCTCCAACTCCTGCAAATAAATTGTCAGTTTTTACTTGAAGTTGAAGGTTTAATTCAGGTAAAGAGGCGAAGGATTGTTGTTTGTAATCTCTTCCTCCGTTAATACCTATTGAGGCGTAGTCTCTTTGCCAACCTGCTGTGGCAACTATGTTTAAGATTTTAATAGGAGAGTAGTCTAATCTTATGTGATTAAGACGTGAAAATGGGTGAAAAGGTGCTCCGTTGTTTAAGTCTTGCATTGCAGGCATCATTTCAGGAATGCAAAACGCACTCCAACCATGTCCCATTGTTAGACTTGTGTTATCCCAACTCATCTTTACGTTTGCTTGTCTTAATCTCAATAGGTGCATATTTGCATCGCTTTGTCCTGTGAAGTCAGTTTCTAAATTACCAACTACCTTTGCTCCAAGAATATCTGTAAGGAAAATTCTTGCTCCAAAACGACTTGCAGCGGCAGAAAAGTTTTGATTTATATTTTGGTTTCTGTCTTTTCCGTTTTCGTCATAGTTTGCTGGTTTTGGGTAAAGCGATAGTTGTCCATCGCGTGCTTCTACTATTTCATGCGAGTTTATAAAATACTGTGGACTAACCCAACCGTAAAATTCAAAATCGAATTTCTTTTCTTGTGAAAAAAGGTTTGAGAATAGGCAAACTAAACTCAAACCCAAAAAGATTTTTTTATTCATTAACTAAAAAATTTTATTTCTTTTTCATATTTGCTATTGACAAAATCACTCCTAAGGCAACTCCTAATAATGCTGCGAACAATACTCTGTACTCTGATGGTAATAAGAAAGTGATTGTGTGTGCAGGATACCAGAAGAAAGGAATTGTTTTTTTGAATACGAATCCCCATTGTACTTTCCAGTTAAGGTTTGCTATGATATTTCCAAATGGAATAGGAGAGAAGAATCCTTTTAATGAACCTCCTGTTTGTAGAATGTGAGTATCAGTAACTTTATGCACAGTCATAAACATTGGTGCAAAGAAAGTATTCATTAAAACTGAAACTGTAACGGCGTAAATCAATTGAACTCCAAAAGATTCGTGAGAGATAGTTAAAGGATTGATGTCTAATCCAAAATATCCTAATACTTTGAAACTACCTGCTGCGAAAACTGTCATCGCAATTGTAATTCCAACTCCTAATATACCCCAAACAAATGCTCTTGGTAAGATTCCAAATCCTTTTTCAGAGTAAACTCCTTTGCTAATTCTTAGTCCTATACATTCTCCTGCTGTTGCAAGAATAGCAAATTTAAAGAATGCTAAAACCATGTAACGCCAATCTTTTGCAGATGACCATGACATAAACCAAGAGTTTATTGGTTCTACAAAGATAAACGCTCCTACTACGATAAGTGTGCTTAAAATAAATATTAAATCGCTCTTTTTCATTTCTTATACTTTATTTTAGTTTTTTTATTGTTGTTGTGCCATTAAAGTGTTTAATACTTCTTGAATCTTTGGATTTTTAGTTAATGCTTCTTGAACCTTTAATAAAGAATTTCTGTAAGCAATGTTATAAATAAATCCAAAGTATTGAGCAGATTGTTCTATTAAAGTATTATTACCTGTTGAAAGAATTTGAGTATTCAATCCTTCAATAACTTCCAATAAAACTGCTTCTGCTTGTGCCTTATCTACATTAACCATAGAATTTACTTGATTTAACTTCACTGCGTATTCGTTCATTAAATCTCTTACCTTATATGTTTCCATTATTTCTGAAACCATAGGAATAGATTTTGCTAAATCAAGTTCTGCTTTTAAGTTATAGTTTTCTGCTAAACTTGCCAATTCCGATAGAACATAGATTGCAAGAGTTATTTCTCCTTCAACTGCTTTTGCTTTCTTGCCTTTGAATTGTTCAAGATATTTAACGTAAGACACATAGTAAGAAATAAGTTCATTCAATACTCCTTGTCCTTTATCCATTGCACCTGCCTTTAAATATGCTTCAGCAAGCATAATATCATATCTATCAAAAGGTATTTTTTCGCTTGGGAACTCTATTAAAGACTTGTCAAGAACCTTAACTGCGTCTGCTTTATAACCATTATTAACAAGTTTAGTTGCAAATAAAGAATAGTTATTACGCATGCTTCTTGAATTGTTGATAGTTACTGCTTCTTCAAGATATACGTCTTTATCTTTAACTCCTCCCCATTGGAATTTATTTAAGAAAAGTTCAGAAGTCTTGTTGTAATCATAACTTCCCTCTGCAACATAAGGTACTATTCTATAAACTATACCCTCTTGTCTAATGTATTTTTGTATTTCAGGGAATACCTTTGTTAAATAACGAGGGTTCATAACGTAGATAGGACGTTCAAATCTATTGCTACCTAAGATGTCAAGAAGCATTAACTCGTTTCTTATTAATTGTTCATAACGATATTCTTTAGGTATGTTGATAGAAAATTCTATTCTACCTTCCTGGTCATCAACTAAATCTTTTGGATATATACCATTCGCTGCTGCTTTTGCTTTATCGAAAGATATATAGAAATTATTAGTTGGAAGAACCTTTACTGAATCTCCATCATTAGAGAATGTAGTTGTATTAGGATTTGTATCAAACTCTTTTAATACGCTTCTTATATCTCTATATGGTTCATCGCTTGGAGTAACCAAAGAGATATCTAAACCTAAACTATAATACTTCTTATCTAATGTGAAAGGTAATTTTTCGCTTTCGTAAACCTTATTATAAAGTTGTTCCACATACCAATGCATTCCTGATAGAGTGTAGTTCAAAACTCTAACGTCAGTGCGTATTCCTTCAACCTCTTGTGCATACCAAAGAGGGAAAGTGTCATTATCACCAAAAGTAATAAGGATTGCATCTTTCTCACAACTTTCAAGGTAGTTTCTTGCAAATTCTCTTGCCATATATCTACCACTTCTGTCATGGTCATCCCACTCTTCTGATGCCATAAGAACAGGCACTGCCAATAAGCAAATAACACCAAGGATTGTTGCTCTCAACTCAGGTTTTATTTTCTTAATTTTTTGTGTCCATTCGTAAAGAGCAAATACCCCTAAACCAATCCAAATAGAGAAGGCGTAGAAAGAACCTGCGTAGGCGTAATCTCTTTCTCTTGGTTGAGCAGGAGGTTGGTTAAGGTAAAGCACAATTGCCAATCCTGTCATAAAGAATAATAAGAAAACTACGAATGAATCCTTTGGTGCTTTCTTTATATGGAATATCAAACCTGCTAAACCAAGTAATAAAGGTAAGCAGAATAGTTTATTCTTTCCTTTATTGTTTGCTAAATCTACAGGAAGATTGTCTTGTGGACCTAGTCGCAATTCATCAATGAAATCAATACCTGTAATCCAGTTTCCGTGAAGCAAGTCTTTTTCTCCATTACTTATAGATGTAGGTTCATTGCCTGAAAGAAGTAAACCATGAGATTGAATATCGTTTTGTCTTCCCGCAAAGTTCCACATAAAGTAACGCCAATACATGTGATTGACTTGATAACGGAAGAAATAAGTTAAGTTTTCTGCGAAAGTAGGAGTTCTATCAGTGCCCTCGCTTATACCTGCCCACATTTTATAATAAGTAGGGTGATTTCTGCTTTCATCATTACTCCACATTCTTGGGAAGATAGTAGTTTTATCTGATTCATATACTACCTTACCTCTTTGCTTAACTTCTATATACTTACCATTTTCTTTGTCTTTGATATATTTAGAAGAACCCTCTTTTTGTTCCACTGCCATAGCGTTGTAATACTGTCCGTGGAATAGAGGAGTGTCACCATATTGTTCACGGTTTAAGTAAGTTAATAAAGCAGTTGCGTCTTTTGGTGCGTTCTCGTTAATTGGAGTATTAGCATTTGAACGAATAACCAATACGAAGAAAGTTGTATATCCTATTATAATGAATAAAACCGATAGGATAGCAGTGTTTAAAATTACTTTTCCTTTCTTTAAAGAATAAATCACTCCTGCAACAAGAAGTCCTATCAAAAGTATGAAATAGATTATAGTACCTGTGTTGAAAGGAAGTCCTATTGAGTTAGTAAAGAATATCTCAAATTTACCAGCAAATATTACTATGTAAGGAACTATGAAATAAAGAATAACAGCAACCAATATCATAGAAATTAATCCTACTAATATGAAGTTACGTTTTTTATTCTTTTCTACCACAGGATATTTCTTGAAATAGAATACGTAAGTAATAGCAGGGATTGCTAAAAGGTTAAGTAAGTGAACTCCAATTGAAATACCAATCAAGAAAGCAATTAAAACTAACCAACGAAGATTGTGTTTACACTCTGCTTCTGCTTCCCATTTCAAAATTGCCCAAAACGAAATAGCGGTAAAACAACTACTCATAGCATAAACCTCACCCTCAACTGCTGAATACCAGAAAGTATCAGAGAAAGTATATGCTAAAGAACCAACCACAGCACTTGCAAAGATTGCAATCATTTGAGCAAGTGTCATTTCTTCTTGATTCTTAACTAACTTCTTTGCAAGCATAGTGATACTCCAAAATAGGAAAAGAATAGTGAAACCACTACAAATAGCACTCATTGCGTTGATAGTGTAAGCAATAAGACTTGTATCGCTACCAGCAAAGTTAGAGAATAAAGAACCTAATAATTGGAAAGTAGGTGCTCCAGGAGGGTGTCCTACTTGTAGTTTATCAGCAGTTGCGATATACTCACCGCAATCCCACCAAGAAGCAGTGGGTTCAGCAGTAAGTAGATATACAGTTGTAGCAATCAAAAAGATTGCCCAACCTAAAATGTTATTTATTAGATTATACTTCTTCATTATTTTTTATAATAAATTACCAATTAACTTTTTTACGTTTTATAGGCATAGTCATACATCTTGCTCCACCACCTCCACGAGGTAGTTCAGCAGCGTCAAATGTAACTACAAATCTTTCGTAATCTCTCATATTTACCTTGTCTTGACAAACCTCTTCTGCTCTCAATACCTCAAAACCTGCCTTGTTCAATGCTTCAATAGTGTGAGTATTACGAGCATAACCAAGAATCTTTCCTTCTCCTAAAGCAAAGAAGTTAGCACCACTATGCCATTGTTCTCTTTCTTGCATCCAAGCGTCATTACCACCACACAATATAGGATTGAAATCAAAACCAAGTTTCTTTGTTGCTTCCAACATATTGCTTCTTTCGTGATAATGAATTTGTCCGTTATCTATTTCAATATGAGTTACTTTGAATTGTCCAATAGGATTATTGATGATAGGTTCATAAATCATACATCTATCTTGAGCAAGCATAGTAAATACCATGTCAAGATGAATGAAACTTTCAGGTTTTTCAGGAAGTTCTTGAACTATAATATGTTGTTTTTCCTTTCTTGCTGCGTAATACTTAGTAAGAAAATCAATACCTTCCTTATTAGTTCTACAACCATTACCAATAAAAAGTACATCTTCTCTTGCTATCAATACGTCACCTCCCTCGGTATGAGCACCTTGGGAAACTCTTGGGTTTATAGTTTCTGTATTGAAATAGTTTTTGAAGATTGCTTCCATTATAAAACTCTCTCTATCTCTAACATCTGTTGACATAGAGTGAATTAAAACTTTGTCGTAAACACTTGAAGAAGCGTCTCTTGTAAAGAAAAGATTGTATAATGGGTTGAAAACGCCTTCTCTGTATTTATAACCCTCAATAAGGATTTTAGAGAGTTCTTCTTCGCTTTTATCTGTAAACTCAGAGAATAAGTATTCTTTGTTTTCTGCTTTTAAAATCTTGTCAATAAGAGAGTTTTTTACCTCTTTATTCTTTAAGATTTCAGCAAGCAAATCCTTTACTTGATAAGTCTTTGTCCAACGCGAAAGTACCCCTGAAAAGTTAGCGTACTCTTTTGATGCTATTTTTAAATTTAATAAATCGCTGTATAATGCTTGTTGAATATTGCTTGGAGTCATACTCTCAATCTCAACACCAGGCGTGTGAAGAATAACTCCTTCCAGTTCTCCGATTTCGGAATTAATTTCAATAAAACTCATAAAATATATATATTTTTAAAACTGCAAATATAAGAATAATTTTCGAGATGTCATTTATTTAGGAATGGAATTTATCAACCTTTGAGTATATTCGGTTTTAGGATTAGAATAAATCTCATCTGCCTCATCCAATTGCTCAATATCTCCTTTACGCATAACCATCATTCTATCGCTCATATATTTCACAACTGCTAAATCATGAGAAATGAAAATATAAGTCAAAGAAAATTCCTTCTTTAAATCATTTAAAAGGTTGAGAACCTGTGCTTGTACGCTTACATCTAAGGCGCTCACACTCTCATCACAAATAATCAATTTAGGATTTAAAATCAATGCTCTAGCAATACCGATTCTTTGTCTTTGTCCACCTGAAAACTCATGAGGATAACGATTGTAATGTTCTCTTTCTAACCCTACCTTTTCCAACATCTGAAGAACCATTTCTTTTCGCTTTTTCTTGTCTTTTTCAATCTTATGAACAATCAAAACCTCCTCAATCGCCTCTCCAATTCTAAGATGTGGATTTAGGGAAGAATAAGGATTTTGAAAAATAATTTGAATATCCTTTCTTAATAATTTTAGTTCACTGCTCTTTAAATTAGAAATCTCTCTACCCTCAAAATAAATCTCACCCTTTTTCTGCTCAATCAAATTCATAATCGCACCACCAAGAGTAGATTTTCCACAACCACTCTCACCAACTAAACCAAGAGTTTCTCCCTTGTATAAATCAAAACTAATATCCTCAATAGCAGTGAATTTACCATACTTTATGTTTAAATGCTTTGCTTCCAACAAAGGTGTTTGAGAATATATCTTCTGGTGAGTTTTAAGACGTTCTGATGAAGAAATAATAGGAGGTTGGGTATAATCTTTGTTTAAGAAATCTTTTACCGTAGAAAGTCTTTCAGGACGAAAATCCATAGGAGGACGAGACGCTATCAAACCTTTGGTGTAAGGGTGTTGTGGATTAGAAAAAATCTCCTCATTGCTACCTTGCTCCACAATTTCTCCCTTATATATAACCGCAACTCTATCGGCAATCTGATGAACTACCCCCAAATCGTGAGTAATAAAAATAATACCTATGTTATACTTGTTTTGTAAAGACTTCATCAAATCCAAAACCGCCTTTTGTACACTTACGTCTAAGGCAGTAGTAGGTTCATCAGCGATAAGAATATCAGGATTTGCTGCTAATGCCATCGCTATCATAACCCTTTGTTGTTGTCCACCTGAGAGTTGATGAGGGTAGGAGTTAAATGCCTTTATGCTATCAGGTAAAAGAACCTCCTCAAACAACTCTAAACACCTTTGTTTACTAACACCCATTTCCATAACCTGCTTTCCACACTTCATAACAGGATTAAGCGCTGTCATAGGTTCTTGGAAAATCATCGCTTTTTTCTTTCCATAGAAAAATATGGAATTATCGGAGATTTTACTATTTCTTTTCTCTAATAAATCCATAATCGCAAGAGAAGTTACACTTTTTCCACTACCACTTTCGCCAACTAAACCCAAAGTTTCACCCTTTTTGAGCGAAAAACTAATCCCTTTTACGATTTCATTCCATTTTTTTTCTCTCTTGAAAGAAATTCTTAAATCCTTAACTTCTAATATGTTCGCCATAGTTACAAGTAATAATTTGCAAATATAAGAAAAAAAATTTGAAAAAAAATTTGGTAGGAAATAAAAAAGACGTATCTTTGCACTCGCAAATCGCAAATAATAATATTCGATTCAGAAAAAAGTGGATTGTCCCGTGGTGTAATGGTAACACAACTGATTTTGGTTCAGTCATTCAAAGTTCGAATCTTTGCGGGATAACAAAAAGGGAGAGCAGAAATGTTCTCCCTTTATTTTTTTCTTTTATTTTCCCTTTTAAAAGTTTGATATTTTGATGTTCAAAATAAAGAATTTGATGTTCAAAAATGGTGTTTTTATGTTCAAAAAAGGGACACTATAATAACTATAATAAAATATAATGAAATAAAAGAGGAAGTTTCTTATAACAACTAGGTGTCTAAATTCAAACTCATAAATATCTCAGGAGTTAGGTTTTTACTCATTTCTATGGTAGAGGTGATTTGATTATCCATAGGGAAGTGTTTTAATCTAACTTCTTTTTTATGCTTTCTATAAATCATCTCAGAGAAGATTTCACAAGTCTGTTTCTCAAAACAAAAACAGTCTAAAACCTCTATTGGTGAAAAGTCAGGAATTACTACTCCTTGTGCTACAAGTGTGTTTTCTTTATATAGGTTTATGATATCATAATCGGTTATGGTGTAGAGTTTTAAGGTTTCTTTGTTATGGATTATACAATTATTTCTTTCTTTTTGTATTTGTTCAATTAGGTTGTAGTCAAAGTCTTTTGCTTTTTCAATTTGGTAGTCTTTTAATTTTTCTTCATTGAAGGTGTTTTTTATTATAATTCCTTCTTTTCCACAGAGTTGATAACCTCTTGTTTCATAGAAAGGTACCAGTCCTTCATGAGCAGCGATGAGGATAAATCCTCTTTTTCCCATTGTTTTTAATTCTTCTTCCGCTTTTTTCATTAGTAGAGTGGCGAGTCCTTTTCCTCTTTCTTCTTCTACAGTACAAATACTTCCTATATAGGCGATTGGGATTAGTTTGTTGTCTTTTTTAATGGTGTGATGGGTGGCGAAAAGCATGGAAAGGAGTTTTCCGTTTTCTTCTATGTGAAAGAAATTTCCTTTTTTGAAGTAGAGCGAAAAGAATTTTTCTATGTATTCTTCACTATCTCCAAAGGTGTTGTGCCATAGTGCTTTTGCTTGGTTTTCTATTTCAATACTGCAAAACATTTTTCTATCAATTTAATGGGGTAATAACTTAGTTTCGCTTTTCTTAGTCCTTCTATTCCTAAGTCTTCTTCTCTATTTATATATTGGTAGTTTTGGGGTATATGGGTTGCCATTTCTCTGTTTATCAAAGCAAATGCTCCTTCGTAATCTCTGTCTGCTTTTTCTATGTGTACATCAAAGGTGTTGTCATTTATTTTGCTTCCAATGGAGAAGGCAACTATTTGGTTTTCTGTGGTTATTGCTCCTGCGAATAGGTCTAAGTCGTCAAAGTTATTGAAGAGGTATTCTATTACTTTTCTTTCTTTTTCATAGTCGGAAAGGAGTTCAGGGGATTTTTCTATTGCTTTTTCTTGCCATTTATCTAATAGGGGTAGGCAGTCAAAGCAGTTTTGGGAGTTTAATTGAATGAATTCCCATTGGTATTTTGAGGTGAATTTATTGATGTGGTTTCGTTTTGGTTGGTATTTTCTTCCTTTTAGGTGTTGTAAGTCTTCTCTTAGGTAGAGGTAGTCAAAGAAGTCTCTTTCTTCATAGATTTCGCATTTTTCTTTTCTGTTACATATTATGGTGATTTTTTGTTTTTTTTCTTTTGAGTCTTCTATTAGTTTTTGGATTATTTCTTCTTTGTTTCCTTCTCCAAGTGGTTGGTGATAGCATATTTCTTTGTCTTTTATGAAATGAATTCTCGTTACTAGGTTGTTGTCAATTTCTGCGTATTCTCCATTGAAAATGAAGGCGTAAGCACAGAGATTGGCAAAGGAGGATTCTGCGTTTTGAATGGTTTTATATTTGTAATATTTTTCAAAAATCTTTCTGTCTTTTGAAGTTATGGGTTTAAATTCTATCATATCAATGGTTTTACATTGCAAAATTATTCAATTTTATTTACCTTTGCAAAAGAAATTAACATTTGATATGGAAGTTTTGATTGAAAATGAAGCAGGTTTTTGCTTTGGAGTGGTTAGTGCTATAAATACTTGCGAGCAAAGTCTTGAAAAATATGGGGAGATTTATTGCTTGGGGGAACTTGTGCATAATACGATTGAGATAAATCGTTTGGAAAAGCGTGGGTTAAAGATTATAGAGGTAAAGGATTTAGAGGGGTTGAAGGATTGTAGGGTGATGATTAGAGCGCATGGTGAACCTCCTTCGACTTATGCTCTTGCGAAAAGGAATAATATTGAGATTATTGATGCTACTTGTCCAATTGTTCTAAAACTTCAAAAGGATGTGAAGAAAGCGTATGAGCAGTGTGCTATGAGCGATGGGCAGATAGTTATCTTTGGTAAGAAGGGACATGCTGAGGTGATTGGACTTTGTGGACAAACGGATAATACTGCAATAGTTATCAGCAAGGTGGAGGAGATTGAAAGGATTGATTTCTCAAAGGCGGTTTATCTTTTTTCACAAACGACAAAGAATAAGGAGGAGTTTGAAAATTTGGTGTCAATTATTGGACAGCGAATGAGGGAAAATAATAATGATAATTTCTTTCCTACTAATTCGATTTGTAAGAGAATGGCAAGCAGAACTAAAACTCTTTTGGATTTTGCTGATAGTGTGGATGCTGTTCTTTTTGTGAGTGGTAAACATTCGTCAAATGGTACTTATCTTTATGAGTTTTGTCGTCAGCATAAGGAGGCGACTTATTTCATTAGTGATAAGGGGGATATTGATTTAGAGGAGATTAAAAAATATAATAGAATAGGTATTAGTGGTGCAACTTCTACGCCTATGTGGTTAATGGAGGAGATTAGAGATTATGTACTTGCGTCATCTGAAACTAAGTAATTTTAAGAATATTGAGGAAAGGGAGTTTGATTTTTCGCAAATCAATTGCTTTGTTGGTAATAATGGGGTAGGTAAGACTAATATCCTTGATGCTATTTATTATCTTAGTTTTTGCAAGAGTTTTTTCAATCATAATGATTCTTACTCTATAAGAAATGGAGAGGATTTTTTTGCTTTACATGGAGATTATTCCATAAAAGGAGCAGAAGAGAGAATTTCTCTTAGTCTTAAACAAGGGGGTAAAAAGCAAATAAAACATTCAGGGAAAGCATATACTAAACATTCAGAGCATATTGGAAAGATACCTGCTGTGATGATTGCTCCTACCTCTCATAGTCTTATTACAGGTTCTTCAGAGGTAAGAAGAAAGTTTATTGATGTAATTATAAGTCAGCAAGATAAAGTCTATTTACAGAGTCTTATTCGCTATAATAAAGCGATAGAACAAAGAAATAAATTATTAAAGAATTATCAAATTTTTCACTCTTTTGATGAGATAGGAATGCTGATTTGGGAGGAGCAAATCGCTGTTTTGGGTAATGAAATCAAAGAAAAAAGAAAGCAATTCTTTGAAAAAATTCAGCAACCTTTGAATAATTTTTATTCTTTCATTTCAGAGAATAAAGAAAATATAGCAATAGAATATATAACCTACGAAGGGGATTTGTTAAATATATTAAAGGAAAATAGAGAGAAAGATAAGATAGTGGGATATACCACCAAGGGAGTTCATAAAGATGATTTGGCGTTTTACTTAAAAGGTATGCCTATTCGTTCCCACGCAAGTCAAGGACAACAAAAAACTTTTCTTTTGGCACTGAAACTAGCACA
Source organism: Candidatus Onthomorpha sp. (assembly GCA_045635365.1). Classification (GTDB taxonomy): domain Bacteria; phylum Bacteroidota; class Bacteroidia; order Bacteroidales; family P3; genus Onthomorpha. The sequence continues at coordinate 34,217 of JAZRCB010000013.1, read as the reverse complement.
GTTTGATTATTTACAGAAGAATTTGGGTGTGAAACCTATTTTGCTTTTAGATGATATATTTGATAAATTTGATTTTGAGAGAGTTAGTAGAATATTAACCCTTTTGGAAGATAGAGGTTTTGGACAGGTTTTTATTACTGATACTCATCTTGAAAGGGTGGAAAAGATTATTGGTGAGGGGTTGAAAGAAAAAACTAAAATCTTTAAATTATGAGAAGCGCAAAGGATTTTATATTTGAAGAAGATTACGTTAAACCAAGGGGTGTTTCGGAGGCAAGTGAGCAACCGATAAAGAACGTTATGGAGAAGTTTTTTGAGTCTTTGGGTATCGCAGCAGACTTTAATCAAGAGGAGATTATAAAGACTTGGGAGGAACTTACAGGAGAGTTTATTAAGAAATTGACAAAGAAAATTTACGTTGAGAATAAGGTGCTTTACGTTCATGTGAATTCTCCTGCTTTGAAGTCAGAATTGATGATGTTAAGAACTTCGGTTTGCGATAAGATAAACGAAAGAATGGGTGAAAATACTTTAAAATCTATTTATATTAAATAACTATAAATGCAATTAAGTCAATCTTTTAAACGATTTATTTCTCTGTTTTCAACAGACGTATTGGTAAGGGGTGCGAACTTCTTATTGATTCCTGTCTTTTTGCAGTTGATGACAAGAGATGAGTTTGGTATTTATGGTTATCTTTATAGTTTCGCAATGGCGATGAGTTTGGTGTTTACGCTTGGTTTTCACGCTTCAGTTCCAAAACTTTTTGCTGATACGAAACAAAACCCAAAGGAGCAGGGTAGTATGCTTTTTACTTTGAGTCTTACGCTTATTTCTACCCTTATTGTATTATTTTCATTGATTTCTATTACAGGTGTTGATGAAGTCTTTTTTGGATTGGTTAATAGGAATGAAGAGGTAAAGAATTTTGATTACTCTACATATAGAATCTATCTTTTGGTGGCAATGTGTTCTATGGTATTGAGTAATCTTTTAACTTATTATTTTGTTGCTGCTGAGAAGATTAAGAATATTCAAGCATTTAATTTAATTAGATTTTTCCTTGCGAATGGTTTGGCGTTGGTTCTTTTATATACAGCAAAGGATTCTGATGCTGCATTGGTTAGATTGAGTGCTACTTATTTGGTGGAGTTGGCATTGTGTTTGTTGTTTTCTATCTTTCTTTGCAAAAACTTTACTTTAAAATTCAGTAAGTATTATTTGCTTAAAGGGTTGAAGATAGGACTTCCTTTGTCGTTGGTGGCATTGATGAATGCGATTACAAACTTTGGAGATAAACACTTTGTGATGCTTTATTGTGGCGCTGCAATAGTGGGAGTTTATAATCTTGCTTCGCTATTGGCAACTATTCCTGTGATAGTTTATCAAAGTTTTAATTTCATTTGGTTACCTTCTTTCTTACAAGAGAAAAATCTTAGTTTATTAAGGAAAAAGACAAATAAGAATGGTATAAGAATTTTCTTACTATTATTATTACTTTCTTTCTTTATATATATAGGAGCGTGGGTTTTATTAAGATTAGGCATATTCCCTGAGAATTATTCTCTTATTATGGAAATTCTCCCTCCTCTTTTATTAGCACAAATCTTTGCTTCTCTTAATTTATTCTATTTTAATTATTTCACATATTTTGAAAAGAATTATATTACTATTCTTACTTCTATTTTAATCAATGGTTTAGGGTATTTGCTATTTAATTTAACTTCTTCTACTTATGGTTATTTGGGAGTTGCTTATTCTTTATTGATAGCAAATCTTTCTCTTTTTATAATTTATTATTTTTTGAGTTCTTATTATATTAAAAAGGCATTATGAATATAGCATACGCTTGCGATGACGCATATATAGAACAAACGGGTATTAGTCTTCTTTCTGTTTTTGAAAACAACAAAGATGAAAAGATTATAGTCTATCTTATTTCAAAGGGTATTAGTAAGGGGAATATAGAAGTCTTGGATATGATTTGTTCTGCTTACAATGGGGAATTAAGGGTTGTGAATTTTGAAAATATTGCTTGGGATTTGCCAAAGGGTAGTTGTGGAAGGCATTTGGAAACTATATATGCTAAAATCTTTTTCTCTCGTATTGCAAGATTAGATAAGGTTCTCTATCTGGATAGTGATATAGTGGTAGTTGGTAGTTTGAAAGACTTGTGGAATACAGATTTATCAGGGGTTTATATGGGTGTTGTGGAGACTACTTACGCAAAAGGGAAAAAGGCATTAGGAATAGCAAAGGATTATCCTTTCTTTAATGATGGTATGGCGTTGGTTAATGTGGACTATTGTAGAAAGAATGATTTAATTTCAAAGTCAATAGAGGTTATAAATCAATTTAATGGTAATCCTCCTGTGCTTTCTGAGGGTGTTTTAAATAAGGTTTGTGGTGATAAAGTGAAATATGTTAGTTTGAGATATAATCTTATTTCAGGTAATCTTTATTTTGGTTTAAAGGATTTAAACTATCTTTTTGAGCAACTTCATTATGATAAGGAGGATTTAAGAGAGTCTTGTCTTAATCCTGTATCAGTTCATTATATATCAGGTTTTTATAATCGTCCTTGGTGTAAGAATTGCACTCATCCTTACAAGGATTATTACTTAAAATACAAAGAACTTTCTCCATGGAAAGATGTTGCTTTGCAAGACAAGGATTTGAGTTTTAGAATTAAGATTGCAGAGTTAGCATATAAGATTTTTGGATTTAGAATGATAGACGGATTAAGGAAAGTCTTAGGATTATTTTATTAAGTCCATATTTTTTTGTATGTTTGCACGTTAAATTATATAGTAAATTAAATAAAAAAAATAAAAATATTATGAGAAGAAATATAGTAGCAGGTAACTGGAAAAGCAATAAATCATTTAATGATGCTGATGAATTGATAACAGATATAGCAGAAGGATTAAGAGAATTTGACTCTGTTGATATTGACATTATAGTTTGTCCTCCATTTCCTTACCTTGAACTTATAGGTGATGCAGCAGAAGATGTAGAATTTTTTGTTGGTGCTCAAAACGTTTCAAAGTTCGATGATGGTGCTTACACAGGTGAAGTATCTGCAAAAATGCTTTCTTCAATGAACATTGATTATTGCATAGTTGGACATAGTGAAAGAAGAAAATACTTTTACGAAACAAATCAAGACGTAGCAGAAAAAGTAAACAGACTTCTTGAAGAAAATATTACTCCAATCGTTTGTGTAGGAGAATTGTTAGAAGACAGAGAAGCAGAAAAACACTTTGACGTAATTCGCAATCAAGTAGAAGAAGGATTATTCCATTTAAATACAGAAGATATTCAAAGAGTAATCATAGCATACGAACCTGTATGGGCAATAGGCACAGGAAAAACCGCTACAAAAGAACAAGCACAAGAAGTTCACGCTTTCATAAGAAATCTATTAGCAGAAAAATACACAGATGATGTAGCACAAGAAATTTCTATCCTTTACGGAGGAAGTTGTAACGCAAAGAATGCAAGAGATTTATTCGCACAAACCGATGTCGATGGAGGATTGATAGGAGGTGCAGCATTAAAGAGTGAAGATTTTATTGAAATTGCAAAAAGTTTCTAATGTATTACATAAAATTAAACATTAGTATTTCCCTCAATAATGAGTGGAACGAGTCTTGCTTTTGGGTAGCAGATATATTAAAAGATGCTTTAATTGGTTTAGGATTTGATAGTTTCGTAGATACCGAAGAAGGGTTTGAAGCATATTGTCCTGAGGAAGACTATTCCTTAGATAAAGTGAAAACGATTGCCGAAGATAATTTATCCTTCCTTAGCAATATTTCAATAAAGTACGAAGAGGAAAAAATAAAGCAAAGAGACTGGAACGCAGAATGGGAGAAGGATTACCCCTCAGTTCGTTTCAACGATTTTTGCGTAGTACGTCCTCCATTTAACCCTGCGCAAGAAGGCGTTCAATATGACATAGTGATAGAACCAAAGATGAGTTTTGGAACTGCTCATCATCAAACTACTTCTTTAATCATTAACTTTATTTCAAAAGAGGAAATCTCGGGTAAACGCATTATGGATATGGGTTGTGGAACAGGTGTTTTTGCAATCCTATGTAAGAAAATGGGTGCTGAGTATGCTAAAGGAATAGATATAGATATTTGGGCAGCAGAGAATGCGAAAGGGAATGCACAAAGAAATAATGTAGAGGTAGATGTGCTTTTAGGAGATGCTTCTTTATTAGATGAAAACGAGAAGTTTGACATCTTTTTTGCGAACATAAATCGTAATATCCTTATCGCAGATATGGAAACATATTCTAAATCTATCGCACCAAATGGAGTATTATTCCTAAGTGGTTTTTATAGCGAAGATGTTGAACTATTGGAAGCAGAATGCAAGCAATATGGTTTAGAATTGACTGCTGTAGAAACAAAAGACAATTGGGCAGCAATGCGAATGCTAAAAAAATAATAAAATGAGAAGAATATTAAGTGTTATATCTTTATTAGTTGTATTTACTATATCTATGCCTTTTGAGTTAAACGCTCAAAAAAGCAAAGGATTTACAGGAAATACTGAAACTTTCTTATCGGAACTTAAAGAATTGGCAGATTCTGATGTCAATTTAAAGGGTGAGGATAAAAAAGAATGTGATAAATTATTAGAAGATTTTGAACAATATTGGGCAAACTATTCAATACAACAAAGAAAAGATATAGCAACTTTATCGCAATCCATGTTCAAAAAGAATATTAGAATAAGAAATGGTTTTATAGGGTTTATAAAAACACAACTTGCTTTTCAATCATCAAATATTTCTCCTGAGAATTACACTCAATGGTTGAAATCTATGCAAAATTGTTTAGCAAAGCATAATGTTAAAATATACAATCAAATAGTTGAGAGTACTTATAATTTAATTGCTGACGGATACCTTTATAAATCCAAGAACGTTGCTTGGTATATTGGAGATGCGGGTGGATATGATTTTAGAGAAGATAAAGAAAAAGGACTATATGCTGACTTTACAAGCGAAATAGATTTGACTTATCGTTCATTACAAGACTCTAACACTATCTATTCAACTAAAGGACGCCTATATTTTAAAGACAATAACTTTGAGGGAGAGGGAGGAATAGTAAATTGGAGTAAATTGGGATTGCCTCAAGATGATGTTTATGTGGAACTAAGCAAGTATTCTGCAACATTAAACAGAGCAGTATTGTTTGCAGATAGTGTACAATTTACAAATAAGGAATATTTCTCATATAAATTGGAAGGAAGTTTTCAAGACGAATGTAGAGATAAGAAAACAAATAAAACCTTCCCTTTATTCACCTCATACAAAAAAGCAGAGATAATTAAGAATATTTATCCTGATGTTGATTATGTAGGAGGATTTACTCAACAAGGAGGAACCGTGCTTGGAACAGGTGATGTGGTAACTCCTGCCGAATTACGTTTTTATAAGAATGGTAAAATATACGTTAGAGCATCTGCGATAGAACACCCATTTAGTAGAGATGGTATCATAACAAAGGATTGTCAAATTACGATTTACACAAATAACGACTCTATTTATCACCCAAGTACAAAGATGAATTTCAATAAATCTAATCGTCAATTGTTCTTTAGCGATTACAAAGAGGGTATTTCTGCAAGTCCTTGGGTAGATTCATATCACTGCGTGGACATTTACACCGAAGCAGTATATGCTAATTTAGATGATTTGAATATAGAATTTGGAGCGATACGTGGACCTAAACGTGAAACCTTTGCAGTGATTGAAAGTAATAACTATTTCTCTGATGACAAATGGAGTAAACTACAAGGAATAGAAAGCGTTAATCCACTTTATAGAGTAAAACAATTCACAGATGCTACAAAGAAGACTGAATTTACAGTAAAGCAATTTGCCAAGTTTATTAAGTTAGATGAAGTTCAAGCAAAGATGATGCTGATGAATTTGGCATTAAATGGATTTATTATTTACGAAAGTTATAGAGAAACTGCCATAGTAAAGCAAAAACTATATGATTACATCTTGGCGAAAACAAAGAAAATGGACTATGATGCCTTGCGATTTGTTTCTGCAACAAAAGGTGAACCAAATATAGTTTTGAATACAACAGATATGGATTTGCAAATGAATGGTATTAAAACATTTATTCTTAGTGATACCCATAATGTAGTTATTCGTCCGAAGAATGGAGCAATCAGAATGCAAAAGAATAGAAACTTTGAGTTTGACGGAGATATTATGGCGGGACTATTCACTTTGAGTGGAATGGATTGTAAATTCTCATACGACAATTTCTCATTAGATTTACCAAAAGTAGATAGTTTAAACTTCTTTGTGCAACTATTTGAAGACACCTCAAAATATGTAATGGTACAAACTCCACTTCAAAACCTACAATGTAAACTTGTGATTGATGCTCCAAACAACAAGAGTAGTGTGAAGAAATTGCCAGGTTACCCAATGCTTTCTTCTTTGAAAGATAGTTATGTATATTATGACTATAAGAATATTCAAAATGGAGTTTACAATAGAGAAAACTTCTATTATAAGGTAGAACCTTTTGAGGTAAAGAATTTATATAAATTAAAAACAGATAGTATCTTCTTTACAGGGGTATTTAAGTCAGCGGGAATATTTGAAGACATAACGGAACCTTTACGAGTAATGAAAGATTACTCACTTGGTTTCAAGATAGAAACACCTTCTGCAGGAATGCCTGTTTATGGAGGTAAAGGACAAATTTATAAATCAATAGATTTGAGTACGAATGGACTTTTAGCAACAGGATATTTAGATTATCTTGCTTCTCGTAGTCATTCTAAGAAATTTGTTTTCCACCCTGACTCAATGTTCTGTCAAACAGATAAATTTACTACTTTCTCCAAAGGAGCAGTAGGTGCAAGCGTTGCTTTTGCTGATTCAAAGGCAACAATAACCTCAGAACACTGGTATCCAAAATCAGATTATATGTTGGTAGAACAAAAGAAAGAACCTTTTGATATGTATAACTCCCAAGCATATCATACAGGTAATTTAATAGTTTCTCCAAAAGGCTTATTCGGAAAAGGAAGCACACAAAGCGAAGAGTTAATTGTTAGTTCAGATTACACACGCTTTGGACAAAAATCCTACTCTGCCGATACCTCTAAGGTAAAGATAAATGCCTTAGATGGAAACTCTGTAGCATTTCAATCTGATAATGTGAAATCGCTTGTAGATTTCACAGAACAAAAAGGATTCTTTACATCTAATGAAGGAGTTAAGAAAAACGAATTACCATATTTGCAATACGCTTGCTATATTGACCAATTTGAATGGGGAATGCAATCTAAATTATTAGGATTAGTAGATACAGAAGCACCAAAATTAGGAGACTTCGCATCTAAACCATTAAGAGAGGCGGTTGATTTACCTCACCCAGGAGCAAGATTCGTTTCTCAACACCCTAATCAAGGAGGATTTGGATTTAACTCTCCAAGAGCATTACTTGATTTGAACAAGAATAAATTATTTACCGAAGATGTATATGTAATAAAATGTGCAGATATCGCAATACGTCCATCAGACGGAAGCATAACAATACACCCAGGAGCACAAATAGATACATTAGACGATGTAACAATACTAGCAAATACCGACACTAAATTACACGAAATCTACGATGCAAGAGTTTACATAGAATCAGCAAAACTATATAGCGCAAACGGATATATAGACTATGTAGATGAAGACAAGAAAAAGCACCCAATCTTCCTTAAAGAGATAAATCCATTAAGTGGACACACACTTGGAAAAGGAGTGATTGCACAAGATGAGGTACTTCAATTAAGTTCAGCGTTTGATTTCTACGGAAATGTAACAGTAAATGCACAAGACACCAACTATCTATTTGATGGAGGCGTTCAACTATCAACAAACTGCTTTGCAGACGGTTCAGCATGGATTAAATTCTCAGCACAATTAAATCCAAATCACATTTACATTCCTATAAGCGAAGCACCTGCCGACATAGAAGGCAAACGAGTTACAACCTCTATTATGTTTAACCCTGATAACTTTGAACCAAAAACATCATTCTTAACCTATGATATAGAAGGGGATAATGTGATGTTAAAGAGCAAAGGATACTTAACTTACTTTAAAGAAAAGAATAAATATTACGTTGCTTCAAAAGAAAAACTCGAAGACTTAGAAAACGTTTCCTCACCATATTTAGCATTACACAAAACAAACTGCAAGTCGGAAGGAGAGGGAGAAATCAAATTAGGTTTCTTGCCATCAGAATTAGTTAAGACTAATAACTATGGTACAGTAAAAGTTGAAAGAGAAGGTGAAGCATCAATCAAAATGGCACTCGCACTTGATTTCCCTATAGCACAACAAATCATAGATATGATAGGAGTAGAATTATACGAAGACTTAAACCTATCACAAATAGAATTTGAAACATCAGGTTACAAACAATACCTACACTACCTATTAGGAGCAGAACAAGGCGATGATTGGTATGCAGATTTGTTAGCAACAGGCGAATGGAAAGAACTACCAAAACAAATGAACAACAAGATATTCTTCCCTGAAGTAAGATTAGATTGGGACCCAGTCTTACGTTCATACATAGGCAAAGGCAACTTCCAGTTAGGAACAGTAGGAAAATATCAAGTCAATCGCACAATCAAAACACGCATACAAATAACAAAAGGAGCAATATCTCCAACAATAAGAATCTACATTGAAGCAAACCCAGACCATTGGTACTATTTTGAATACAACGGTTCTGCTATGGATATCTTATCTTCTTACGAGGCAATCAACGAGAAAATTAACACAACACCAAGAGAAGACAGAGAATTCAAATCCTCAGCAGGAAAGATATATGTATATAGAGTTGCAACCCCAGCACAAAAACGTAACTTTATAAGAAATATAGAATTAGGACAAGAAGAAGAATACGTAGAACCAGACACAGATACAGAAACAGAAGAGGAGGAATAATAAAATGACAATCACAATCACAATACCAGTAGTATTAGCACTAATAATAGGAGGATTAGTAGCATACCTTTTAGGTTCCATACCATCAGCAGTATGGATAGGAAAATCCTTTTACGGAATAGACGTAAGAGAAAAAGGCAGTAAAAACGCAGGAGCAACAAATACCATAAGAGTATTAGGACTATTACCAGGAATATTCGTACTTTGCATAGATGCCTTCAAAGGATGGTTTGCTATTTACCTATCAAGAATATTTGGAGTAGAGTTAATAGGAACAGACTATATGATATTCTATCAATTACTCACGGGAATCCTTTGCGTAATAGGACACGCCCTACCAATATTTGCAGGATTCAAAGGAGGAAAAGGCGTTGCCACAATGCTAGGTATAGTAATAGGATTATTTATTAAGATTATACCATTAGTATTAGCAGTATTCATAGTAGTATTCATTCTCTCTCACTATGTATCCCTATCATCAATGAGTGCAGCAATATCCTTCCCAATATTCTATATAGGACGATGTCACTTTATGGGAGAAGAAATCAATATAGTACAACTAGTATTCGCCATATTAGTAGCAATATTTATAATATGGACACATAGAAAAAACATAAAACGACTAATAAACAAAGAAGAACCAAAATTTAAGTTCAAGAAAACAGAAGAATAAATAAAATAATTAAAAACATAAAAAAGTATGAAGAAAACACTTATGACAATTTTAGTATCAGGACTTGTACTAGCGTCTTGTTCTAAAAATCAGACAGCAGACAATCCATTGTTGCAAGAATGGGACACACCATTTGCAACAGCACCATTTGAAAAAATCAAAGTAGAGCACTATTTGCCAGCCTTCCAAGCAGCAATGGAAGAGCACAACAAAGAAATCCAAGCAATAATCGACAATGCAGAAGAACCAAACTTCGAAAACACAATAGCAGCATTAGATTATAGCGGAGCAACTCTTTCAAAAATAGCAGGAGTTTACTACAACATGATGGCAGCAAACACATCAGCAGAACTTCAAAAAGTACACGAAGAAGTTGGACCATTGATGGCAACACATTCAGACAACGTTTCAATGAATGCAGACTTATTCGCTAAAATCAAAAAAGTTTACGATGCAAAAGACAATCAAAACTACACAGGCGAACAATTAGCATTATTAGAAAAAACATACAACAAATTCGTACGTTCAGGAGCATTACTTGACGCAGCAAAACAAGAAGAATTAAGAAAAGTAAATGCAGAACTAACAAAAGTAGAAGCAAAATTCGATGCAAATCTTCTTCAAGAAACAAAAGCATATCAATTAGTAATCGACAAAGAAGAAAACCTTAAAGGATTACCACAAGGCGAAATCGAAAAAGCAGCAGCATTAGCAAAAGAAAAAGGACAAGAAGGAAAATGGATATTCACACTTGATAACCCATCATTCATTCCATTTGTAACATACGCAGACAACAGAGATCTAAGAAAAGAAATTTTCCTTGCAAGAACTAATCGTTGCAACAACGGAGGCGAAACCGACAACAACGAATTAGTAGCAAAAATGGCAGAATTAAGAGCACAAAAAGCACAAATACTAGGATACGAAACATTTGCACACTATCAATTAGAAGATAGAATGGCAAAAGAACCTAAAAACGTATTTAACTTATTAGAAAACCTATTATCATACTCAGTAAAAGTAGCAAAAGAAGAAGCAGCACAATTCCAAGCATTACTATCAAAAGACGTGCCAGGAGCAACACTTGAAGCATGGGATATGTACTACTATGCAGAAAAAGTACGCCAACAAAAATACAACTTTGATGCAGAATTAACACGTCCATACTTTGAAATCAACAACGTAAGACAAGGATGCTTTGATGTATTAACAAAACTTTACGGAATCACCTTCACACAAAGAGATGACATATCAGTATATGCAGAAGACGTATTAGCATTTGAAGCAAAAAATGAAAAAGGCGAACACGTAGGAATTATGTACTGGGACCCATACACAAGAGCAAGCAAAGGCGGTGGAGCATGGTGTAATGAATACAGAGGACAATCACGCAAAGATGGAAAGAATATAACACCAATAATCACAGTATGCTTCAACTATGCAAAATCACCAAGCGGAGCAACAACCCTTACAGCAGACGAAGCATTAACAGTATTCCACGAAATGGGACACGCAATCCACCAATTATTATCTAACTGTACATATCCATCAGTTTCAGGAACAAACGTAGCAAGAGACTTTGTTGAATTACCATCACAAATCCTAGAACACTGGTGCATGCAACCAGAAGTATTACAAATGTACGCTAAGAACGAAAAAGGCGAAGTAATACCACAAGAAATGGTAGAAAAAATGGAAGCAGCAGGCAACTTCAACCAAGGATTCAACTTCAGCGAAATACTTGCAGCATCATACCTTGATATGTGTTTCCACTCAATCAAAGCAGGAGAAAAAGTAAACACACAAGAAATGGAACAACAAGCAATGGCAAAAATAGGAATGCTTACACAAATACCACCAAGATACCGCTCAACATACTTCTCACACTGCTTCGGTGACGGAGGATACAGTGCAGGATACTACTCATACACATGGAGTGAAACATTAGACGCAGACGCCTTTGAAGCATTCAAACAAACAGGAAACATATTTGATGCAGCAACAGCAGCAAAATTCAAAACACTATTAAGCAGCGGAAGCACAAAAAATGCAATGGAACTTTACGTAGAATTCCGTGGAGCAGAACCTGATTTGAACGCATTATTAAGAAACAGAGGATTGATAAAATAATCCAACGATAAACAAATACTTACAAATAAATAGAAGAGGAGTTGTTCTAACTCCTCTTTTTGTTTTTATAAACCTTGATTTCAGTAAACTAACTCTTTGTTTCAGTAAATCAAAACGCCGTTTCGTTTTCCCAAAACAAAGAAAAATAAAATTCCAAAGGCGTTGTAATACTTCTCCAACGGCTTTGTAATACTTCTCCAACAGCGTTGTAATACTTCTCCAACAGCGTTGTAATACTTCTCCAAAGGCGTTGTAATACTTCTCCAAAGGCGTTGTAATCTTAAAAAACAAAGAAAAGAACTAAAAAGAACAGAAAAGAACCAAAAAAAAATTGGTTAAGAGATTTTAAAATATTACCTTTGCACCTTGTTTTGAAAAAGCATAAATAATTTTCTCAAGAGATTTATAAAAGTAAGTAATATGAAAGTAAAAAAAGTTTTAATTTTAGTATTAACAATCTTAATCACAAATGTGATTTTCGCCCAACAAGTGGGATCAACCTTTGACGTAAATAGTATAAGGTATAAGGTAACATCAAATAATTCAGAAACAAAAACAGTTGAAGTGAGTGATGTGCTTGATTATACTCTAACAGAAATTACAATACCAGCAACGGTAACTAATGGCAGTAACACATATACAGTTACAAGAGTTGGACAATATTCTTTTGCAGGTTTAGATGATAATAATTATTCTTGGCAAAGTCCTCCAGCAAATATCCCTTCTAAATTAAAAACTGTTGTATTGCCTAATACAATTAAAAGTATTGGATATAAGGCATTTATTTGCTGTATAAAGTTAGAAACTATAGATATTCAATCAAGTGTTCTTGATAGTCTTGGAGGTTTAGCATTTTGGTATTGTGAAAAATTAACTTCTATCGTTATTCCTGAAGGAGTAACATCTATTGGTGAACGTACTTTTAGAGGTTGTAGTAGTTTAACTTCAATTACTCTTCCTTCAACACTTACATCTATTGGACCATCTGCGTTTAAAGGTTGTTCTACTTTAACAAATATAGTTAGTAATGCTACTACAGCACCTTCTACTTCTGACGAAAATCCTTTTAGTGGAACACCTAGTAATAAAACAATAACAGTTCCTATGGGTAGTACAGGTTATGGCACATGGGGAGAAAATAGTGCAAATTCTACACAAGTGACAAATTATGTAATTAAACAAAATGAAATTCATTCTCTTTCTACAACTTTTGAAATTACTTCTGAAAGAAAATTAATCAACAATGGAGTTTTAGTAATTGAACAAGGAGGAGAGTTAATCAACGAAACAAATGATAACAATTTAGGTATAATAGAAATTGAAACACCTACATTAACTAAGAATACTTGGAATTTCATTGGTGCTCCATTGACAGGAACTGATGGAAAGTATAAATTAGAAACAATAATACCAGGAGCTAATGATGTTTCAGTATCAGTATTTGATTACTATGATCAAGGGGCAGGAGCTTGGAGTACGTATTGGGCAGATATTGATACTCTTATAGGAGAAGGAGAAGGATTTTTAGTATGGCCTTTTGCAAACGGGGAAATAGCATTCTCTAATTATGGAGATGGTATGTATTCTCCTAATGCTCACTCTACATATTCTCAATATACTTATACAGGAACTCCTATTTATGCTTTAAATAATGAAAATGTAGTGGTTTCTAAAACCTTAACTTACAATCAAGGTTATTGGATGGCATTAGCAAATCCATATACATTTAAGTTAGATATTGCAACATTCTTAGGTGATCAATCAGGAATACAAGGAAATGTTTATTATAGATTGACTTATAATTCAGATAATGAACCTGTATGGGAAACAACATCTAGCGGAGTATTAAACGTAACAGAAGGATTCTTTGTGAACTTTGCAGATAATGATGAGAATACAACAAATACTCTTTCGGCTACAGCAAACTTTAATAAAGAACAAAGATATACAGGAACTGCAAAAGCATTGGTACAAAGAGAGCTTGTGAAACTTACAATGATAGATGGAGAAAACGAATCAGAACTATTTTTTGCATGCAATGAAGAAGCAAAACAAGGATATGATATATTTGATGCAAACAAATTGTTCTCTCTTGCAGAAGTTACAGAACCTTATTTCTTAACAAATGAAATACCTTTGGTAAAAGAAGAAGTTAAGTCTTTACCTTATTATGCTACAATGAATGTTAAGAGTTACAAAAACAAAGAGGTATCATTCAAAGCAACTAATGTGCCTGAAGGAGTTACAGTAAGTATAATTGATGGTGGAGAAATTATTGACTTAAGCGAAGATGTAGTTTACACAACTAATATTTCAGCAGGAGAAAATGCAAATAGATTTAAAGTAGTATTTAAAAACTCTGTTGGATTGTTAGATATAAAAGAATGGGATATAGATATCACAAATAACAATCGTAATGTAAACGTATCAAGTACAGAAAATGATCTTCAAATAGAGGTTTACAATGCCTTGGGACAAAAGGTTTACGAAACAAAAGACTATAACTTTACATTAAATCAAGTTTCTGCAGGTGCTTATATTATCAAAGCATTTAACAATAAGATAAATGAATCTATGAAGATAATAGTTAAATAAAACTAAAGCAATTACACAAAATAAATAAGGGTTGAATTTTTAAGTTCAACCCTTTGTTTTTTTAATTACATATTTAATATTACATATTCAATTTATTGTAAGCGATTAACCAACGATCAGGAATGTGATTATTCATTGCTGATTGATAGTCATCGTAGGTGCAAGGTACAAGGAAGTGTCTTATGTATTTTTGTTGCATTTGTTCATTACAACTTACTTGCATCCACCAACGTTCGCTTTTTTTACTCTTATAGAAGATTATTGTATCTCCATTTTCTAATATTACATTGAAGCGATAGTAATTGTTGATGTCTTTATAAGGGAAATCGTTTTTTCTCCACAAGTATCCGTCAATGAAATACCATAAAGCGTGAGAGATTATCTTTGCTGTACGATTGTCAATGTCTTTTTCTGCATCGTAATTAAATAGTCCTAATGAAGAAAGTTTATCACTCATTCCCGCAAAGTGAAGTAGTTTGCAAAATTCTTCTCCATATAGTCCGTGAGGAGAATCACTGCTTGGTGCATCACTTGCTCTTATTGAGTTAAGGTCTGCAATAAGCATATCTGAATTACGGATTAATGGTTCTGCATTTTCTAAATGACTTTGTATTTCTCCAAGTCTATATGCTTCAAATCGTATTTCTTGTAATAGTTTTAATACATTGCTTTCAACAAAATATGATTGATAGGCTATGTGTGTGTAATTGAAAAGGTAATTTGGGTCACTGCAAAAGATGTGTGCAAGGAAATTATCGCTTCTTGCGTCTTTATCTAAGGTTTTTAAGTCTATGCGAGAATCAATATTACTGATATTAATGATTTGTCCTATTGATTCATATCCTTTGTAGATTCCTATTGCGTTGTCGTTGCTTCCTCCTATGATAATAGGTATTATTTTGTTTTGTAGTAAAAAACTACATGCTTCTCCTAATGCGTAGTAGGTGTCGCTTAAGTCTTTGCCTTGCTTAATGTTTCCTAAGTCAATTATTTTTAGTGTGTTGTTGTGTTGTTTTAGTTTGTAGAATTCTTGTCTTACGATATTGGCAGCAAGTGGTGAACTTTCTTTGTTTTCTCCTCTGTATTCGCTTAATCCTATTATTGCCATATTGGCATCTAAGTCGCTTGTTTTAATGTTGTTAAGCGTACTGTTACAAAGAATGTTATTGCTTATGCTTCCTTCTTCGTTGTCTAGTAGATTTAATTCTGCTATGTCTATTTTGTCAAATAATTCTAATATTTCCATTACAATCTTCTTATTCTTGCTCCTAATTGATTTAATCTTGTGTCTATGTCTTGATAACCTCTGTCTATTTGTTCTATGTTATCTATTATGCTTGTGCCTTCTGCTGAAAGTGCGGCAATCAATAATGCAACTCCTGCTCTGATATCAGGACTTGTCATTCTTACTCCTTTTAATGGATATTTACGTTCTGAACCAATAACTGTTGCACGGTGTGGGTCGCAAAGTATGATTTGTGCTCCCATGTCTATTAGTTTATCAACAAAGAATAGACGACTTTCAAACATTTTTTGATGAATTAATACACTGCCTTTTGCTTGTGTTGCAACAACTAAAGCAATACTTATAAGGTCTGGTGTGAATCCTGGCCATGGTGCGTCAGATATTGTCATGATTGAGCCGTCCATGAATTTTTCTACTTCGTATATTTCTTGCTTTGGTATGAAAATATCGTCACCTTTCTTTTCTAAATTGATTCCTAAACGGCGAAATACTTCAGGGATTATTCCTAAGTGTTGATATTCTACGTCTTTTATTGTGATAGAGGATTGTGTCATTGCTGCCATTCCTATGAAACTACCTACTTCTATCATGTCTGGAAGTAGTCTGTGTGTACAACCTCCTAGTGAATCAACTCCTTCAATGGTTAAAAGGTTACTTCCTATTCCTTGAATCTTAGCACCCATTGCATTTAACATTTTACAAAGTTGCAATAAGTAAGGTTCGCAAGCAGCGTTGAAGATTGTTGTTGTTCCTTTTGCCATACAAGCTGCCATAACTATATTTGCAGTTCCTGTTACAGAGGCTTCGTCTAATAGCATATAGCAACCTGTTAATTTATCTCCTTTAACGTGATACGCTTTTGTGTCAAAATCGTATGAGAAGTTTGCTCCTAATTTTTCAAATCCTGTGAAGTGAGTGTCTAATCTTCTACGTCCGATTTTATCTCCTCCCGGAGTTGGTATATAGGCTTCTTTAAATCTTGCAAGCATTGGGCCAACCAACATGATAGAACCTCTTAATGAGGCAGCCATTTGTGAGTATCTTTCAGTGTAAATACGACTTATATCTACTCTGTTTGCTTGAAAACTATATGATTCTTTGCCTAGTTTGTTTACTTTTACACCAAGATATTCTAATAATTCTATTAGTTTGTTTACATCTCTGATGTTAGGAATATTATTGATAGTTATTTCTTCATCACTTAAAAGGGTTGCACATATAACTTGTAAGGCTTCATTCTTTGCACCTTGAGGAGTTATTTCTCCACTTAGAGGTTTTCCTCCTATAATTTCAAAAGAGCTCATAATGTTATGTTTTTAATTTTTCTTTTGATGTTTATTTTTTTGATTGTTCTTGTTCTTCTGATTGTTTTTGTTCTTTTGGTTGTTGCTTAAGATTTTTCTTGTACTGTGTAGTTTAAAGTCTTCTTGTAGTTTTAACTGACCATGAGAGAGTTGTTCAAAGTGTTGTAGTATCATTTCATCATCGCAACTGCTTATATTCCATTGTAGGTATGATTTCTTTAGTTGTTGTGCAATCATTTCTATTAGAAGTTGTTTTTCTTCACCGTCTTCCATAGTGATTACTTTATCTATCATATTTTCAATGTTTTTTCCGTATGGGCGAAAACGTATTTTAGAGTTTTTGTATTCTATTCTATTAGGTTTCACTATTTGGTCCTCTGGTTTTGGTTTAGGATATGGGCAGTCAACGTCTAATTCATAATTTGCCATAATGTGTAAATGGTCCCATAGTTTGTGTTTGTAGTCTGCTACTTCTTTGCAGTTAGGATTGATTTGTGACATAGTCGTAATGATTATTTGGGTAAGTGCGTTACGCTTTTCTCTGTCTTCTATAGTCAAAGCGTAATCTATCATTTTTTGAACATTACGACCATATTCTGGTATCTCTAATTTTTTACGATTTATGTTGTATTCCATTATGAATTATATTTTTTTCAGTTTGGCGAATTTTAAAACTAATACTTTTATTCCTTCTGATACAAAATCAACTGTTGCTCTTTTGTCATCGTGATTTGTATCTATGTTTATAACAATGCCTTTACCAAATTTGTCGTGAAAGACCTCCATGCCTGTTTGAAGTTCTTCTGGATTTATTAAAGGAGCATTGCTTGCTGCATTAAGACTTTGACGTGTTATTACATTGTTTTTTAGACTTGTTATTGGTAGTTGCTTTTTTTCTTTCTTGATAAAATTTGGATAAGATGAAGAAGTGCTTTTTTGTGTGTAAGATGTAGGTAGTGCTTTCTTTGTAGCAATTCCAGTGTCAATGTATTTGCTGTCTATTTCGCTTATAAAACGACTTTTTTCTGAGATTATAATTTGCCCATATTTATATCTCATACTTGCTGCAGTGAGAGTAAGGGTTTTCTTTGCACGAGTCATTGCCACATAGAAAAGTCTGCGTTCTTCTTCTGTTTCTTTCTTTGAGGTTAATGATAGGGTAGAAGGGAATAGGTTTTCTTCCATTCCAACTATAAATACGTTGTCAAATTCCAATCCCTTAGAAGAGTGTATTGTCATTAGTTTTACGCAATTTTGATTTTCTTCTAGGTTGTCTGTTTCACTAAATAGGCTAATTTGTTGTAAGAAAATGTCTAATGTTTTTTCGTTTGTGGAGATTTCTTCGCCAGTTGTTTCGTTTAAAACACTTTCTTCTTCACTTTCTATAAATGCTTTAATGCTATTTACTAATTCATCTATGTTATTTATGCGGTCAATGTTTTCTGCAGTGTTTTCTTCTTTAAGTGCTTCTTTTATTCTGCAAGTACGAACTATTTCTTCTCCTAATTCGTATGCGTCTTTATTGTAAAGATTTGCTGTAAATGCTTTGATATAATCACAAAATGCTAATAGCTTGCTTTGAGTTGATGAATTGATATTGTAGTTTTTTAAATCAACTTTATAGATTGTTTCAAAAAGTGATAAGTTGTTTTCAGCCGCTGCTATTTTTAATCTACTAATAGTTGTTTGTCCTATTCCTCTTGTTGGATAGTTTATGATTCTTTCAAAGGCTTCGTTGTCTTGATTATTGACTACTAATTTGAAATAAGCTAATACATTTTTGATTTCTTGTCTTGAATAAAAAGACATACCTGAAACAACCATATATGGTATGTTTTTTAGTCTAAAGGCATCTTCAAAGGCTCTTGATTGAGAGTTTGTTCTATATAAAATTGCAAACTTGTTATAGTCTTTATCAACTTGATGAGCTACTATTTCTCTTATTCTCAAAGAAACATATTCTGCTTCTTCTCTGTCGCTATCTAAAGATTTGAAAACTATCTTTTCTCCCTCAGGGTTTTCTGTCCAAATTGTTTTTTTAATTTGTTCTACGTTTTTATCTATAACAGAGTTCGCTGCATTTACGATATTTCCTGCAGAGCGATAGTTTTGTTCTAACTTAAATGTGTATGCGTCAGAGTAGTCTTTTCTAAAATTTAATATATTTTGAATATTGGCTCCTCTAAATGCGTAAATACTTTGTGCATCATCGCCTACTACACAGATGTTTTTGTGCTTTTTTGCTAAAATTTTGATTACAGTGTATTGAGCATGGTTTGTGTCCTGGTACTCATCTACCATAATATATTTAAAGCGATTTTGATATTTTTCTGCTACTTCAGGAAACAATGAAAGTAAGGTGTAGGTGTTGAAAATTAAGTCATCAAAATCCATTGCCATATTTTTTCTTAATCGGCAAGTGTATTCGTGATATATTCTACCAATTTCTGGTTTCCCTGCAACGGTATCTTCTGTAATAAGTATGTTATCTTCTAAGTATTCTTGTGAAGAGACAAGATTGTTTTTTGATTTAGATATTCTATCTAATACATAAGAAGTGTTATATACCTTATCATCTAAACCAAAGTCCTTTACAATGTTTTTAATTAAAGATTTGCTATCAGATGTGTCGTAAATTGAGAAATTCTTTATGTATCCTAATTTCTCGCATTCCATTCTTAATATTTTTAAAAATACAGAGTGGAATGTTCCTATCATCATTCCTGTTATCTTTGGTCCAATAAGCTCAATGATTCTTTCCTTCATTTCATCGGCAGCCTTGTTAGTGAAAGTCAATACCATAATTGAATATGGTGATGCGCCTTGTGCTAATAGGTTTGCTAATCTATAAGTTAATGTGCGTGTCTTTCCTGAACCAGCTCCTGCAATAATCATTACAGCCCCATCAATTTGTGAAGCAGCTTCTCTTTGTTCTCTGTTTAATCCGTCTAATAGCATTAAGAATATAAGTTACTTTTTTCGCAAAGATACAAAGAAATTTTCACAAAGCATATAAACAATATTAGTGTTTATTCTTTTTTATTTCAAAACCAAAGATGAATGCTAATATTACAACGCTTGATATAATTAAAATAGGTTGTTGTGAAAAAGTCTCGCTACTTTGAGTGGCTATTATGCCTTTTGAATTTAAGAAGTATAAAAGGCATACTCCAAAGTTATTTATAAAGTGACATATTATAGGTATTAGTAAGTTCTTAGTTGTAACAAATAGATAACCAAGAAAACATGATAAAACAAAACGTGGTAGGAATGAAAAGATTTCAAAGTGCATTAAAGAAAAGAATATGGAGGTAAGTATGATTGCAAGAAATGTATTTTTGCATAAGTCTTTAAAAAGGTTTTGTACTACTCCTCTAAAAAACAATTCTTCAACAATTGCTGGTATTAGTGCTAAAACAAAACTTACTTTTATTAATCCTAAAAATGAATCGCTTGTTAGTAAACGCTTACTTTCGTTTTCGGAAACCTCTTGCATTTGTCTAAATATTTCTTCTCCTGAAAAGTGAAGATTGTTATTTAATATTTGAAGAAAATCGTTTAAAGGAATGCTTACAATAGGAATTATTATAGCCCAAATAATCCATCTTTTATTTTTGATTGATGAGAAATTGGTTTTAAAGTTCTTTAAAAAAAGAGCAATACATACCCAACTTGATAAGCCAAACATACATAGCGAACCTATTGCTTGTATACATAAAGCACCTGCATTAGTTTGACTAAATATAGGAAACAAATATTTAAAGAAAGACATCAATAATGATGTGAAAGATATAGCTGTCATTAAAAACGCTATTGACATCAAGATTTTTACTGTTGGAGATAAATCCTTTGTGAGTAATTTCATAGATTGATATTTGTTTTTGTACCCTCGGCGGGAGTCGAACCCGCAATGTCAGAACCGGAATCTGATGTTTTATCCTATTGAACTACGAAGGCTTGTTTTATAACCACTTTCGCTTCTTGAAATAAATGAAAAATGCAATAACAATGATAAGCATCGCTATTACGATTCCGCTGAATACATAAGGGGATTTTTGAAATGGTAATACTACGTTCATACCATAGATTGATGATACCACGGTAAGCGGAAGCATAATCGTAGAAAGGAAAGTAAGAACCTTCATAATCTCATTGGTTTTATTTGTTTGTAAAGAATCAAACGTTTTACTTAAACCCTCAATTAATTCTCCATAATCTTCAACCAAGTCAAACATTTTTTGATATTGGTCAAGAATATTTCCCCAGTAGTCTTCCATGTCTTCGGCATAGCCTTTGATTCCCCCACTTTCAAATTTGTAGAAGACTTTTAGTTGAGGTTTGAATGTAGTATTTAATAAGATAATGTTCTTTCTTGTTAAGCTTAATTGCTCAATTACTTTTTGTGGTTTCTTTGTAAAGATGTCGTAGTTGATGCTATCTACCTCGCTTCCAATTCGTAGAATTAGAGTATATGTTTCTATAATCAAACGGTCTAAGATATTGTATAACAAAGCATCTGATGAAGTCCCTATTTTTTCTATTGTTTCTTGTTCTTCTCTACTTGCAGTGCCGTTTTTGTATCTTTCCATCATCTCTTGCGTTTGCTTGAAAAGATTTTTTACAGCCCAGTGTGAACGTCCTATAGTTATGATATAGTCATTTCCCCAGAAGATTTTAACTTCCTTCATTCTTAGGAATTTATTGCTTTTGTCAAGGTAAGGAAAATGGAGTATTAGGAAATAATAATCGTCATACTCGTCTATCTTTGGACGTTGGTTGATTGCTCTACAGTCTTCAATGTCTAAGGGGTGGAAAGAATAATTGTCTAATAGATAAGTGTAGTCTTGTTCTTCAGGATTAAGTATGTGAAGCCATTGTAATTCTTCAAAGTTTACTTTTTCAATCATTTTTAACCTCCTTTCTTTTATTTAGCAAATCAACAAAAAGTCTTGCAAAGATAAGAATAAAAACTTAATTTACAAAATCTGATTTGGCTAGAATAAAACAAAGAAATAAAAAAATAAAACAAAGAATTAATTTTTTAAAACAAAGAAATAATTTTTTAATTCTTTGTTTTATTTTATTCTTTTCTAAGAAAAATGAACGTTAGTTGATTTATTATTGTTACCTTTGTAAATTAAAATAAAAAATAATTAGTTATGAATAGCATAAAAGACGTAAACTTTTCAGGTAAAAAGGTTTTAGTAAGAGTAGATTTTAACGTGCCAGTAGAAAATGGAGTGATTACCGATGATACAAGAATAAGAGAAGCAATGCCAACAATAGAAAAATTGATGGCAGATGGTGCTTCAGTTATTTTAATGGCACATTTCGGTAGACCTAAAAAAGGTGGTTTTGAAGCAGAATTAACTTTAAAGCCAGTTGTTGAATACCTTTCAAAAATGATAGGTAAAGAGGTTGCTTTTACTCAAAGTTTAGATTTTAATGATATAAAGGCTGTTGCTAGTGAATTAAAGTCTGGCGATGTTATGATGATAGAAAACATCCGTTTCTATCCGGGAGAAACAAAAGGTGATGAAGAATTAGCAAAAAATCTTGCTGAATTGGGAGATTGTTACGTGAATGATGCGTTTGGAGCAGCACACAGAGAACACTCTTCAACAGCTACAATTGCAAAATTCTTCCCTAACGCAAAATATTTCGGGCTTTTAATGGAAAATGAGATAGTAAACCTAAATCGTTTAATGTCTTCACCAAAGAAACCTTTTACAGCAATAATAGGAGGTAGTAAAATATCATCAAAAATCGATGTAATCCAAAATCTATTGCCATTAGTGGATAATTTAATCATTGGAGGAGGAATGAGTTATACATTTGCTAAGGCAAGAGGTAAAAGAATCGGTAACTCAATTTGCGAAGATGACAAAATGCAAGTAGCATTAGATTTGATAGAAGAAGCAAAAAATAGAGGTGTAAACTTATATTTACCTGTTGATATAGTAGCTGGAGATGGTTTCTCTAACGATTGTAATGTGAAATATTGCCCTGAGGTAGATATTCCTGATGGTTGGGAAGGAATGGACGCAGGAGAAAAAACAAGAGAATTGTTTAGAGAAGTTATTTTAAACTCTCAAACTATTCTTTGGAATGGTCCTGTTGGTGTATTTGAATTTGAAACTTTTGCAAAGGGAACTGATGCTATAGCAAAAGCAGTTGCAGAGGCTACAGATAAAGGCGCATTCTCTGCAGTAGGAGGAGGAGATTCAGTAGCAGCAGTAAACAAATCAGGTTTTGCAGATAGAGTTTCATATATTTCAACAGGTGGTGGTGCAATGTTGGAATTCTTAGAAGGAAAAACATTACCAGGAATTAAAGCAATAATGTAAAAATCTATAAGCTATGAGAAAAATTGCATTAGTAACAGGAGCTACATCAGGCATAGGAAGAGCTTGTGCATTAAAGTTGGCAAAGAATGATTATGATATTATAATCACAGGACGTAGAAAAGAGCGTTTAGAGGAATTAGAAGGTGAATTAAAAACATTAGGAGCAGATGTGTTAAGCCTTAACTTTGATGTGAGATGTAATGAACAAGTAGAAAAACACTTGGGTAATCTTTCTGGAAAATGGGAAGATATAGATTTGTTAATCAATAATGCAGGACTTGCTGCGGGAAAAGAACCAATCATTGAAGGAAGTCTTGATGATTGGGAAAGAATGATAGATACTAATGTAAAGGGATTGCTTTACGTTAGTAAGATTATCTTAAAAGGTATGTGCGATAGAAAGAAAGGACATGTTGTAAATATATGTTCTATAGCTGGAAAGCAAGTTTATTCTGATGGAAACGTATATTGTGCAAGTAAACATGCAGTTGATGCGCTTAGCTTGGCAATGAGAATAGATTGTTTGAAATATGGAATTAAGGTGACAAACATTTGCCCAGGCGCAGTAGAAACAGAGTTTTCTATTGTGAGATTTCATGGTAATAAAGAACAAGCTGATGCAACATATAAAGGTTTTGAACCATTAACAGCAGAAGATATAGCAGATACAATTTACTATTGTGTTTCGTTGCCTGCTCATGTTTGCATTAATGATTTGACTATTATGCCAACAGCACAAGCAGATTCTTCACACTTCTTTAAACAATAAGCAATAATGTACGATAGAATCATTGATAAGAATAATCCTAATTCAGCTTTGAAGGTACAAGAGGCTCTTGCTGAAATGCCTTCTCAGGTGAATAAGGATTATATTTTTAAATTAAAAAAGCGAAAAGAATTAAGCGTTGATGAGTTTGTTGAAGGAATATTAAAATCTGATAGAATAATACTTTCGCAAGCTATAACCTTAGTGGAAAGTAATCGTTTTGATCATCAACAAAAGGCTCAAAAAATTATAGAAAGATGTTTACCTTATGCTGGTAAAAGTATAAGACTTGGAATAACAGGAGTGCCAGGTGTAGGTAAAAGTACAACTATTGAGGCTTTGGGTGTTAAATTAACATCTATGGGACATAAGTTAGCTGTTCTTGCAATAGACCCAACAAGTGAAAAAACAAAAGGAAGTATTCTTGGAGATAAAACAAGAATGGAAACTTTAGCTAATGACCCTAATGCTTTTATTCGTCCTTCTCCGTCAGCAGGAAGCCTTGGAGGTGTTGCAAGAAAGACAAGAGAAATAATTGTTTTGTGTGAAGCAGCAGGTTTTGATGTGGTATTTGTAGAAACAGTTGGCGTTGGACAAAGTGAAGTTGTTGCTCACTCAATGGTAGATTTCTTTTTGTTGCTTCAACTTGCAAATGCAGGAGATGAATTACAAGGTATAAAGAGAGGTATTATGGAAATGGCAGATGCTATTGCTATAAATAAAGCAGAGTTAGACCCAAATCGTGCAGAATTAGCAGCTACACAATATAGAAGCGCATTGAGTCTTTTCCCTGCGAATGAAAATACTTGGAAACCTATAGTCTTTACTTCTTCAGCTTATACAGGAGCAGGAATAGATAAAATATGGGAAACAGTTATGGAATATGTTGTACTTACAAAATCTAATGGACATTTCCATAAAAAAAGAAACGAACAAAATTTAAAGATTCTTTCTGAAACTATTAAATCAACTTTAGAAGAGAAATTCTATTCTTCAGAGAATATTTTGCAAAAGTTGGATAAGTTTAAAGAAGAAATAATTGATGACAAGATTTCTGCTTATGTAGCTGCTCAAAATTTAATAGAAGAATATTTTTCTGAAATTCGTAACAAAAACTCTTAATATGAAAAAAATACTCGCATTTTTAATAATAGTTATGTGTTTTACTTCTTGTGCAATATTTAAGAATCAGCAAAAGGAAAATGAGCAAACAGAAACTCAAACTGTATTTGGTGTAGAATGGAAGTTAAAACAAATAGGTAATAAGTCTATTCAATATGAAGAAGAAAGAGAAACTATTACTCTATTAATGACTTCTGAACCTGAAAACGTTAGTGGTTTTTCTGCATGCAATAGATATTTCGGTAAATTCACTTTTAGAAAAGGAGTGTTGAGCTTTAAAGATATTGCATCTACAGCAATGATGTGTCCAAATCAAACAATGGAATTAGAAAGACGTTATCTTACTCAACTTGAAAAGGTAAATAATTTCCTTATAACAGAAGAAGGAGAGTTGCATTTAAGAAAAGACGAAAAAGTTCTATTGGTATTTGTTCAATAATTAAAGATGCAAACTTTATTTTGTCAAGTTTTACTTCCCTTACACTTGCCAGATAGTTACACTTATCGCATACCTCTTGAGTTATACGATAAAGTAAAGGTAGGAGTAAGGGTTGCTGTTCAATTTGGCAAGAAAAAAATATATAGTGGCATTGTAAGTGAAATACACGAAAGAGTTCCATCTGTTTCATCTGTAAAATATATTTTAGAGATAATAGATAGCGAACCTATTATTTCACTAAAGACACTATCCTTTTATGAATGGATTGCGTCTTATTATATGTGTTATATTGGAGATGTTATAACAGCTGCAATGCCAGCCTTATTGCGTTTGAGAAGCGAAAGTAAAATAATAATATCTCCAGAATTCACAGCAGAAGTAGATGATCTTTCAGAAAAACAGTTAGAGATTTTAAAGATTGTTGATGAGAAAGTCAATATATCAATAGATGAATTGAGTAGTCGCTTATCAGAGAAAGGAATATTGCCAGAACTAAATAAAATGATTAATAATAAGGTGTTGGCAATAGATGAACAGTTAGAAGAAAGATATAAACCAAAACTGCAAGATTATATTGTTTTGAACGAACAATATGAATCACCTGAAAAGAAGGCAGAGTTAATACAAAGTTTAAGTGAGAATAAAAGAACAGAAGGACAATTACAAACTTTTTTGTTATTCTTGTCTGAATCACAGGGTAAAGGAATTGTAGAAAAATCTTTGTTTCAAGATAAATGCAATAAGAGTTCTTTACAAACACTAATTAAAAAACAAGTTTTTGAAATAAAATATCTTGCTTTTACAAGACTAAAATCAAGAAATAGTGAACTGAATCTTGAAAACATAAAATTAACTCCAAATCAAAAAATAGCTTATGATTCAATTGTTAAATCTTGGGAAAATAATAATGTAACTCTTCTTCATGGAGTCACAGGCAGTGGAAAAACTGAGATATATATTAAATTAATAGAAAATGTTATTTCACAAGGTAAACAAGTACTTTACCTTTTGCCTGAAATAGCATTAAGCATACAATTACTAAGTCGTTTAGAAAAATACTTTGGAGACAAAATAGGTATATATCATTCGCGCTTTTCGAGAGAAGAAAGAGTTGAAATATGGAATAAGGTTAAGGAAGAAGATAAAGAAAAGAGATATCAAATTATAATAGGTTCAAGAGCTTCTGTATTCTTGCCATTTGATGATTTGGGATTAATCATTGTAGATGAAGAACACGATAGCGGCTTTAAGCAAAGAGAGCCTGCACCACGTTACAATGCGAGAGATGCTGCTATCTATCTTGCTACTATTCATAAATCTAAAGTAGTTTTAGGTTCAGCTACACCTTCTGTAGAAACATATTTCAATACACAAACAGAGAAATATGCATACGTTCCTTTGTTTGAACGATATTTGAATACTCCAATGCCAGAAATACAAATTGCAAATATGAAAGAAGAGTATATGAACAAAACTAATTACTCTATCTTTTCATCTTTGTTGTATGCAAACATACATCAGGCATTAAAGAATTATAAACAAGTAATACTTTTTAAGAATTTAAGAGGTTATGCTTCAAATATAAGATGTGATGTTTGTGGGTGGATTGCAAAATGTCCTAATTGTGATGTGTCTTTAACCTATCATAAGCATTTGAATTCGTTGAATTGTCACTATTGTGCATTGAACATTCCATTAATAAATGAGTGCCCAGAATGTCATAGTCATAGTTTAATACAATCGGGTAGCGGAAGCGAAAAAATAGAAGAAGAAACCTTAAAATATTTCCCAGATGCGAGAGTGCAACGTATGGATTTAGACACTACTCGCAAAAAGAATGATTATTTAGATATACTTCAAAATTTTGAGAAAGGAAATATTGATATACTTTGTGGAACACAAATAATAACAAAAGGCTTGGATTTTTCAAATGTAGGTTTAGTTGGAGTGATAGATTCAGATGCTATGCTATTCTATCCTGATTTTAGAGCATACGAACATACATTTGATTTGCTAACTCAAGTATCAGGAAGAGCTGGGCGTTTAAATACAAGAGGAAAGGTTGTTATACAAACATTCAATCCACATCATCAAATATTTAAAGAAGTATTGAATTACGACTATTCCTCCATGTATAGAAATCAAATAGTAGAAAGAAAAATATTTTCGTATCCACCTTTTGTCTATTTAACTAAAATACTATTCCAATCTTTAGAAAAAGATTTGTTAGATGAGGTTTGTGAAGAATATTCTAAAAGGATAAGGCAGATATTTGGGCAAAGAATCTTAGGGCCTGAGTACCCTCCTCTTTTCAGAATTAAAGGAAAATATCAAAAACAATTCATATTAAAATTAGAAAAGAACATATCATACTCTCAAGCTAAAAAGGCAATAATGCAACTTAATGAAGAAATATTAAGTAAAAAAGAGTATAATAAAATAAGAATAATAATGGACGTTGATCCGATATAAATTCATAATTTTGCATCATGAAAAGAATAATAATACTTATAATTACATTAGTTTTTGTGGGAGAGTTGCGTTCACAAAATATAATGCTACAAAATGCGGAACAAGAGTTGTCTACCTTAATGAATGAAATGTTTACATCAAAAGGAGATAACGAAAGATTTAATGCAAATGAAAAATTTATCAATGTATTAGACAATGTTTTAGAATACCCTAATAGCTTTGATTATCCTTTCTCTAAATTAGATAAAATAAACATTCTTACATCTGATGATAAGAGATTTAAGATATTTACTTGGGCAATATTTTCTAATGAAGGTACATATGATAACTTTGGAATTATACAATCACGAAATGAAAACACTGAAGAGTATGAAATTTATAGATTATATGATAGAAGCGATGATGTTTTCTCTCCAAGTGAAGCTAAATTGACAGATACTTCTTGGTTTGGTGCTGTTTATTATGAATTAATAACAACTAAAAACGAAAATATAACTTACTATACATTATTAGGTTGGGACGGAAAGGATATTTACTCCAAACGAAAAATAGTAGAGCCGGTTACTTTTAAAAGAAATTCTGGACGACCAAACTTTGGCGCTTCTGTATTTCATAAAGAAAAACAATTAAAACGATTAATCTTTGAATACACTCCAACAGCATCTTTTAATCTTAAATGGGAAAATCAATACTATACAGAAGGAGGAGTTAAGAAGGCAAAGCAAAAGGGATTGAAAAAGAATAAACCATTTGAAACAGAAGAACAAAAAATAGAAAAAGACTGGATGATAATCTATGAAGAATTAGAGCCAATGTATGACGGATTAGGAATGACAAATCATCTTAATGTTCCCTCAGGTAAGGTTGTTGGTTTAAAATTTGATAGAGGCAAATGGAGAAAAGTTGATAACTTAACGCCTCGTAATGCAAAGAAGAAAAATGAAATAGATATCAATCATTATAATTTCAACAAAGAAAAAAGACTCTATTAATGTAAGGTTTTTAAAAAACGAATGTCTATTTAAGAAAAAACGAATTTATGAAGAAGATTTTATTTTTATTTATCCTATTGAGTGTATCATTAAGTGGAATGTCGCAAAAGATAACTGGGGTTATATATGACAAAGAAACAAAAGAAACATTACCTTCGGCTAATATATATTGGTTAAGAGGGGGTGGTGGTTCAATCTCAGATATAGACGGTAAATTCACAATAGAGAAAAAGAAAGCTGAACAAACAAAATTAGTATTCAGCTATACAGGTTATGCAAATGATACAATAGAAGTAAAAGAAACAACAAACCTAAAAGTATATCTTTCTCAAACAGGAACAATACTTTCTACCTTTGAAGTAAGAGAAAGAATGAAGAGCTCTTTCTTGTCAAAAACAACTTTAGAAAGCAAGGAAGTTATTTCAGGGGAAGGTTTAAAACACTTAGCTTGTTGTAATTTAGGGGAAAGTTTTGAAAATACAGCTTCGGTAGATGTTGGATACTCTGATGCAGTTTCTGGTAGTAAACAAATTCAACTCTTAGGATTAACAGGTGTTTATTCTCAAATTCTTTTAGAGAATATGCCTTTCTTAAGAGGATTGTCTGCACCATTTGGTTTGTCTTACGTTCCTGGAAATTGGATGGAAAGTATTTCAATAAGTAAAGGTGTTGCAACAGTAAAGCATGGTTATGAAACAATAACGGGTATCATAGATTTAGAATATGACAAACCTCAAAAGGCAGATTTGTTTTCTTTCAATGCTTATATGAATAATGAATTGAAAACAGAGGTAAATGTGAAAACTAATCACATAATCAATGATAATTTAGCTACAGGTTTATTTATTTATGCTAATTACAATAATTTTAAAGCATTTGACCATTTAGGAAATGGAGGTATTGGTGATGGATTTAGAGATTATCCTGCACAGACTCAAATAAATGTTGCAAATCGTTGGAATTATGAGGTACATGATGGCTTATGTTCTCAAACTTTAATTAATTACACTTTTGAAGAAAGATTAGGTGGACAAATGAATTTTTCAAAAGATCAAAGAGGTAGTACTGAAGTTTATGGATTAGGTGGTACAACAAACAGACTTCATTTCTTTACAAAGAACGGAGCTCCAATCGGAAATACATCTTCATTTGGTACACAAGTGTCTGCAACATATTTTAAACAAGATGCATATTATGGACAAACAGAATATGAAGGAATAGAAAAAGGAGTTTATGCAAATGCTCTTGTAAATGCACAAGTAAGAGGAGGACATAATGTTGATTTTGGAGCAAGTTTCCGTTACACAGATGTAGAAGAAGACCTTTATTCTGTGCCTTACTTAGCAGCAACTCACTTTATGTCAAGCAATCAATCGGCAGATGTGCTTGCAAACTTTGTGAAAGAAGAAATAGTTCCAGGAGTATTTGGACAATTTAACTTTATTTATGATAAAATCTTTGTTGCTACTGCTGGATTGCGTTATGATTATAATAGCTTTTACGCAAAACACGTAATCACTCCTCGTTTGCATTTTCGTTGGAAAATAACAGAAGATTTAGTCTTAAGAGGTGCTGCAGGAAAAGGTTATAGAGCTGCAAATATAATAGCAGATAACTTTGGTATTTTAGCATCTTCAAGAGATATTATCATAAATGAAAAATTAGGAATGGAAGAAGCTTACAATGCTGGTTTGAATATATCTCAATCAATAAAACTTGCAGACGATAGAGAAATGACAATAGCTTTAGATTACTATCACACAAACTTTGTAAATCAAGCAGTGATGGATTTAGATGTAGATGCAAATCAGGTGCATTTCTATAATCTTGACGGAAAAAGTTATTCAGATGCTGCACAATTAGATGTAAATATAGAAGCTTTTGAAGACTTTAATGTTACTTTAGCGGGAAGATACAATAATGTGAAAACTACTTACCATGGAGTATTGATGGAAAAACCATACGTTGCAAAATGGAAAGGTTTAGTAGTGCTTTCTTATAAGACAAAATACGATAAATGGATGTTTGACCTAACAACACAGTTTAATGGTAAACAAAGAATACCATTAAACGTAGGAGAGAAGCAAGGTTATGCAGATCCATATATATATATGTTAGGACAAATCACTCGTAAATTCAAAGATTTAGATATCTATGTTGGAGTTGAAAACCTTACAAATTATGTACAAGATGTACCTGTTATAGGAGTTGATGATATATTTACAAGAAAATTTGATGCATCAGTTGTTTACGCACCTGTAATGGGAAGAATGTTTTACGCAGGAATACGTTGGAATATTAAATAATTAAAGGAATAGAAAAATGAAGAAAGTTTTATTATTAGCCGTAATGGCAATCTTTGCAATGACAATAGGAGTTGCACAAGAGCAATCAGCACCTACAGAACAAACAGTTCAAATATCTTTACCAAAATATTGTTGTTCTGAATCTGATGCTTTAATCGAAAGAACATTAGCATATGAAAAAGGAGTTGAAAGCTTCCAATTAAACCCTATAACTAAATCTGTTTTAGTTACATTCAAAACAAAGAAAACAAGTCAAGAAAAAATAGAAAAAGCATTGGCAAAAGCTGGATTTGAAACTCCAAACTTCAAAGCAAATGAAAGAGCAGTTGCTAAATTGCCTGGCTGTTGTAAAAATACAGCAAGAGGAATAGAGTCTGGTTGTGGACATAAACACAATCACAATCATAATCATGAACATTCAAGCGGTTGTGGTCACGATCATCATCACGATTGTGGACATGACCACAATCATGAGCATAATCACGAATAATATTTATTCAATATCATCAACCTGCTCGTCTGATTTACAATGTTCCGCTTGAGAACTTACAGCAGGTTCACAGCCTGCATCTATCGCAATTTGAAGATAGTTGCAGGCTTTTTCTTTATTATTCAATGCAATATAACATAATCCTAAAATGTGAGTTATGTCACCAAAGTTAGGATTCAAAAGGTAGGCTTCTTCTAAATATTTAACTGCCGCTTTTAATCTGCCCTTTTCATAATTAATTCTACCTAAATTAAAGTAAGAATCGCTATAATAAGGTTCTTTTCTAATAGAAATCTTATAGTGTTCTATGGCTTTTTCTAAAAAGCCATTCTTTTCGTAAGCTAAACCAATATTATTATGAATAAATTCTGCATCTGGATTCATTCTAAGTGCAGTTTGAAATTCAAAAAGTGCATCAGCGTATTTCTCTAAGTTGATATAAACAATACCTCTATAATTATAATACGCTGCAATAGTGTCGCACATCTCAACTGCAGTATTCAAATCGGCTAAGGCATCGTTATATTGCATTACATAATTGTAACAAACCCCTCTCAAAAAGTAATATTCTGGCTCGTTACCTTTTCGTAAAGCTATGTTTAAATCATCTATTGCTCCGAAATAATCTTTTTCAAAGCCTTTTGCTTTTCCTCTATTTTTAAATAAATCTGCTGTATTATAACCTAAATCTTCGGCTTGATTAAAATACGAAACTGAAGAAATGAATTCATGTTGTTCAGATTTGATTAATCCCATTAGGTATGAAGAAAGGGCAGTTGGCTCTTTGTCAATAAAATTGCTAAGTTTGTTATAAGCATTTCCTTTTTCATTTGCTTGAAAATAAAAGTAAGAAGATATCATATAGTAAATATACTTTTCTTCTTCTTCTTCTTCAAAGGTAGATATATATGTATCAATAGTATTAGCAAATTTCACTAAATCCTTTTTATTAAACAAGCTAATTTGATTAAAGAAAGCTTCTTCATTGCCTTCTATAAAAATGGAGAGTCTATCCATTAAGTCTTCTGCTTCTTCTTTTTTGTCAAGTAGATAAAAAAGACTCAATAATTCAGTCAAATCGTTTTCAACTCCTTCGCTTTCTATGGTATTAAGGCAGACTTTTGCTTCATTGTGTTTATTTATCTTATAATAACAATAGGCTTTCTTTGGGTAAAGGTTCAATGCAGTATCAATATCTATCTTTTCCATGCTTTCAATATAGGTAATCGCAGATAGGTAGTTTGCTGAATCTATTTTAGATTGAACAATATCTTCAGAATAAAGCATGTTCTGAGAAAAGACTACTATATTTAGCAGTAAGAAGGAAAGAAAACAAAGAAAGGATTTCATAAAACTAAGTCTTCGCAACCTTCTCTTATGATTTCTAAATCGTTTCCCACGCATTTAACAACTGTAGAAGGCTCAAAACGCAATTCCACTCCGCCAACAATAGCATCAACTTTCTCTTCCCATTCCTCATTTATTAGTTCTATGTTGGTAAAGTCTTCAAAATCCCTATCCGTCATAGGAATACTGCTTACCAATAAAGGCCTATTTAAAGCTTTTGCTAATTCAGTTGCAAACTCGCAATTAGGAATTCTAATACCTATACACCTCTTTTTGTTTTGGAAGATTTTAGGAATAAGGCTACTTGCTTCAAAAACAAAAGTGAAAGCTCCAGGAGTGTTGTTCTTCAAAAGCTTGAAAAAATCGTTGGAAATAGGTTTTGTATAAGCAGAAGCCTGACTTATATTACTGCAAAGAATAGAAAAATCAGACTTTTCAAGTTTTTTACCCTTTAAATCGGCTAAACGACGCGATGCCTTTACTGAATTTACATCGCAAGCAAAAGCATAAAACGTATCAGTAGGAATAATAACGACACCATCGTCTTCAATAATACTTATTAAAGAACGCAAAACATCATCATCAAAACCATTATTATAAATAGGAAAAAACATAAAACTGCGTACAAAACGATAAAAGTGCCCAGGACAAGACTTGAACTTGCACGTCAAAACTGACACCACCCCCTCAAAGTGGCGTGTCTACCAATTCCACCACCTGGGCATTAGGTTGCAAAATTACAAAAAAAAGAAATATCACCAAAACTCAAAGAAATAAAATTGAAAACTCAATTCCATAAATTATACTATATATATAATAGTATTAAAGGAAAAGATACCCTATAACCAATTCTTACTTTCAAAAACGCAGAAAAAAAAGATTCCAACGCTGTTGGAATACCTCTCCAAAGGCGTTGGAATACCTCTCCAAAGGCGTTGGAAACATACAAAACGCAGAAAAAGCGATAAAAAACCAAAAAAC
>JAZRCB010000012.1:0-29974 GCA_045635365.1 Candidatus Onthomorpha sp. | reverse complement strand
TGACAACGTAATCAGTACACAAAAATTGATAGTTGAATAATCTTTCAACAATCAAATACACACAAGAGGGCGATTCTTTCAAAGAGTCGCCCTCTTTTTTTCAAAGAATTCATTTGCTTTTTCAAAGAGACAATCCATTTTCTTCAAGAGATAATTCATTTTCACAAAGAGAAAATAGATTTTCATAAAGAAAAACCCAAATGAAACAAAGAAAGAGAATATTAATTCTTTGTTTTAATTCAGCGAAACAAAGAATTGATATGATTAACTCTTGAAAAAGCTCAATAGAAATCAAAAATAATGTTATAAGTAATTAGAGAAATCTATCAAAAATTTTAATTCTTAGCTTGTTTTTCATTTCTTTGTTGTATCTTTGCAGTTTGCATTATTATCCCGATGTGAATATCGGTAGAAAGTTTTTAAAATGGAAAGAAGAAACGAAAATAGAGATTGGAAGAGACCTCAAAAAAGAGGCTCTTTCAGAGAACAAAGAGAGGAAAGAGAAGATAGAAAACCTTTCTCTAAAAGATTTGATAGAGATGAAAAGCCTGCAAGAAAAGAGTTTGGAAGAAAGCGTTTTTCATCTGAAGAGAAACCAGAAAGAACTCCTTTTAAAGAAAGGGGGTTTGAAAGAAGAGAAAAGAAATTTGAGCCAAGAGGAGAGAGAAGTTTTGAGAGAAGAGAAAGAGGGTTTGAAAAGAGAGAGAGAACATTTGAAAAAAGAGGGGATAGAGGGTTTGAAAAGAGAGAAACAAAATCATTTTCTGCTCCAAAGAAATCTTCTGATAAGGAAATTCGTTTAAATAGATTTATAGCAAATTCTGGCGTTTGTTCAAGAAGAGAAGCTGATGTATTGATTGCTTCTGGTGCAGTAACTGTTAATGGAAAGGTAGTTACTCAAATGGGAACAAAGGTTACTATTGATGATGTGGTATGTTATGATGGAGAAAGATTATCTCACGAAAAGAAAGTGTATCT
The DNA here is from genome assembly GCA_045635365.1 of Candidatus Onthomorpha sp. Lineage (GTDB taxonomy): Bacteria > Bacteroidota > Bacteroidia > Bacteroidales > P3 > Onthomorpha. Next base: position 28,996 of record JAZRCB010000012.1, on the reverse strand, counting down.
TTTGTTGAACAAACCAAAAGATTTCATCACAACTCTTGACGATCCACATGAAAGAAAAACTGTTATGAGTCTTGTGGAAAAGGCTTGCAAGGAAAGAATTTATCCTGTTGGTAGATTAGATAGAAATACTACAGGTTTATTACTATTTACAAATGATGGTGATATGACAAAGAAGCTTACTCACCCTTCATTTGGAGCAAGAAAAATCTATCATGTAGAGTTGGATAAGCCTCTTGAAAAAAATGATATGCAGTCTTTACTTGACGGAATTGAGTTGGAAGATGGTTTTTCAAGATTTGATGATATTCAATTTGTAGAATATTTCAATGATAAGAGAATTGTAGGAGTGGAGCTTCATAGTGGAAAAAACAGAATAGTTAGAAGAATGTTTGAAGCTATGGGTTATTATGTTGTTAAGTTGGATAGAGTTAGTTTTGCAGGATTAACAAAAAAAGATTTGCCAAGAGGTAGATGTAGATTTTTAACAGAAAAAGAAATAAACTTCTTAAAGATGTTGTAGAATGGGTATTGCTCATTTTAAATTCTCAAAACGAGTTAAAAGGGTATTATTAGTAATAGCACTTTTGCTCGTTTTGTGCTTTTTGTTAGCCACAATATTAGTTTGGACTAATAAGGAGAAGATAGAAAGCATAGTTGTAAATGAACTAAATAAACATTTGCAAACAGAGGTTAATGTTAAAGAAATTGACCTTGCTGTTTTGTCGTCTTTCCCTATGGTTTCGCTTGAGTTTTCTGATGTTGTGATAAAAGATGTGTTGGATACTTTGGGAAAGGAACGTTTTGTGGCTGTGGAGAATTTGGCTGTTAAATTTAATTTGTGGGACATTCTTTGTGGCAGATACAATGTTAAGAAAATACTTGTTGAGAATGGAAAGGTTAATCTCAAGATAGATAAAGACGGAAATTGCAATTATATTTTCTGGAAGCAGACACAGACAGATAGTAAGGCTGAATTTTCTTTTGCTTTAAACTCTGTGGAGTTTAGAAATGTGGAATTGTGTTTTAGAAACGATATTTCGCGTTTGTTTTTGCAGACAAAGATAGCTGGGGTTGAAGCAAGTGGGAATTTTAGTGATGATTTTCAAAAATTAGATTTAGAAGCAGACTTGTCAATAGAGACATTGGTGTTTGATAAGTTGAAATTGACTTATTCGCAAAGACTTAATTTCGACATAGAGGCAGAAAACAATACTCAAAAGCAATTACTCACCCTGACAAAAGCTGATTTAGCACTATCTAAAATGCAATTTGATTTGAATGGCTCTTATTTCTATGGAGATAAAAATCAGATAGATGTTGCTCTTGTTGGTAATAATATTGATTTGAAACAACTCTTGTCATTATTAGAAAATGAAAATTTGTTTAAGGATTTTAAAACAGAGGGTTTAGTAAATGTAAGAATGATTGCAAAAGGCGATGTGTCAAAAGAGGTATTGCCTGAAATTAATGCTGAATTCGATGTTTCTAATGCAAGTTTAAAAAATAAGAAACTAAACGTTTTCTGCGAGAACATAAATTTGAAAGGTAAGTATTCAAATGGGCTTGAACGTAATTCTAAAAGCTCGGTTTTGAGCCTTGATAAATTCTCTTTTAATCTTAATAAGGGCTTTTTTGAGGGCCGATTGATGTTAAAGGATTTTTCTAATTTTGATATTGATGCTAATGTTAAAACAAATTTGAATGTAGAAAACATTAAGCCTTTCTTGCAACAGGATAGTTTAATAGTGTTTAAAGGTGTTTTAAAGGCAGATGTGCAAGTAAAGGGCAAAGGATTGAAAAACCTTAAAGCACAAGGTAATGCAGAGTTAGAAAGGTTTGCTTTTAAGGATTTGAGATTGTCAGCAGTAGAACTTGATAAAACATATTGCAAACTTTCTTTTGACAACAATCAAATAAAGATTGATACTTTGAATGCTTTGTTTAATACATCTGCATTGAAAGCTAAAGGGGTTGTTAATAGCAAAGGAATTAGCCTTAATGCAAATTTGGATTTTTATGCTTTTGAAGGGATTGTTCTCAAGGAGATAAAGGGTAGTGTAAACTATGCTAATAATGTTGTTTCTACAAAAGATTTGAGGTTTAAGTTATGTGAAGGGGAGGTAAGTACTAATGATTGCAAGTTTATCTTTGATGAGAAAGTGAATATATTGAATGGTAAATGTCGTTTAAAGAATGTGGATATTAAAAAGGCGTTTGCTTCTTTTGATAATTTTTCTCAAAAGGTTATTACCGATAAAAATTTAGAAGGTAAGTTGTCTGCAGATGCTGTTTTGAATTTGCATTTTGATAAAGATTTTAATTTTTTGTCTAAACCTTCATCTTTCTATCTTGACTACTCTATTTCAAAGGGTAGATTAAGAGATTTTGAGCTTATGAAAAAGTTATCTCTTTTTGTAGAGGAGCAAGCCTTGAACGATGTGAAATTTGAGAATATCAAATCTTCGCTTCAAATGAATAACTCTTGCATTAATTTTGAGCCAATAATGATTCGTTCTTCTTTGGTGGATTTTGAGTGTTTTGGCAAGCATAGTTTAGATAATAAAATAGACTATCAATTTGCTATAAATTTATCTGAATTGAGCAGTAAGAAGAGAAGGGCAAAATATCAGGAGAATGAACAAAGTAAAGGCTCTGATGTGAGAATGAAATTGTTTGTAAAAGTGATGGGCTTGTTGGATAAACCTGAGTTTAGCTTCAATTTGCAAAGCGATATGAAGAAGGTGAAAGAAAAAGTGAATAAAGACAAAAAGGATATTGTTAATTCAATAGACAAAGACTTTAAACTAAATCTTCAAGAAGCGAAAAAGGATAAGCAAAATTGGGAAAAACAAGAAAAGGGAGAGTTTTTGATAGAGTGGGAAGATGAAAAACAAGAGCTAAAAAAGGAAAAAGAATTTGAAAATAGCGAATTTCTAATCGAATGGGAGGAATGAGCGCCGTTTTGTTAAGAAAATTTTATACCTTTGCAAAATATGGTAAAGAGTGAGGTAGAAATAGAAGGCATTGTTTTTGAGAAAATCATAGATGCAAGAGAAATAAAAGAAATTGTTTCTAAAACTGCCGAAAAAATCAAGAGGGATTATGAAGATAAGGAAGTGATTTTTTTGGTTGTTTTGAATGGTGCATTTGTTTTTGCTTCTGATTTGTTGAGAGAATATGACACTCCTTGCTGTACTTATTTTATAAAGGTTTCATCTTATGATGGAATGCAAAGTACAAACAATGTAAAAGTGATTGGTTTGCCCGATGATTTGAAGGGAAAGAATGTGGTGTTGATAGAAGATATTGTTGATTCGGGATTAACAATGCAAAAGTTGTTGGAACTATTAAGGGAGAAAGAAGTGACAAGTGTTGAAATTTGTACTTTGTTTTTTAAACCTGAAAACTTTAAAGGAAATTATAATATCAAATACATAGGAAAGAATATTGAGCACGACTTTATTGTTGGTTACGGATTGGACTTGAACAATAAAGGAAGGAATCTTTCATGTGTTTATCAAAGAAAAAAATAAATATTATGCTAAATATTGCGTTGTTCGGAGCACCTGGTGCAGGAAAAGGAACTCAATCTAAAGAGTTAGTAAAGAAATATGATTTGACTTATATTTCAACAGGTGATATTTTAAGAAAAGAAATAGCAGCAGGAAGTGAATTAGGCTTGCAAGCAAAAGATATTATCAATAGAGGTGGCTTGGTTAGCGATGAATTGATAGTACAAATCATAGAAAAGATTATAGAAAAAGAAGATAATGGAGGAATTTTATTTGATGGATTCCCTCGTACTGTTGTTCAAGCATATATTTTGGAAGGATTGCTTCACAGAATGAACCGCAGACTTCTTTGTATGTTAAGCTTGGAAGTGCCAAGAGAAGAATTAATAGAAAGAATGCTTAAACGTGCTGCAATAGAAGGTAGAGCTGATGATAATGAAGAGGTAATCAAAAACCGCTTTAAAGAATATGATGAAAAAACTCAACCTGTTGCAGATTTCTATAAAGAAAAAGGAATCTACTATCCAATAAATGGAGTAGGAAGCATGGAAGAGGTTTTCTCTCGTCTTACAAACAAGATAGAAGAAACTCTTGAAACTGCTTATAGAAACATAGTGCTTTATGGAATGCCTGGTTCAGGAAGAGGAACACAAGCAAAACGTATTGCAGCAAAATATTCATTGGTTTATGTTTCTACAGGAGCAATGATAAGAGAAGAAATAAAGCAAAATACCGAATTAGGAAAAATATGTTTGCCTTATATAGAACAAGGTGAGAATGTTCCTGATGAGGTTGCGATTCGTTTAATTGAGAAAAAGATTAAAGAAAATCCTAATGCAAAAGGATTTGTGTTCAAAGGTTTCCCTTCAACATACGTTCAAGCATATATATTAGACGGAATCTTGGATAGAATTCATTCTTCTGTTACTTGCGTAGTGGAAATTAAGTCAAATCCAATTCAATGTGTAAAGAGATTAAACATCAGAAGCAAGACTGACGATAAGAGAGTTTACGATAGAGATACTGATACAATCATTCACAGATTGGAAATCTACGAAAGCTGTGCTAATAAGGTAAGAGAATATTACACAAATAAGAATAAGTATTATAGTGTAAACGGTGACCAAGACGTAGAAGTTGTTTTTGAAACTGTTTGCGACACTGTAGATAAAGCATTAAAATCTTAATAAAGTGGCTTCAAATTTTGTTGATTACGTTAAGGTATGTTGTCGTTCAGGAAAGGGAGGAGCTGGTTCTGCTCACCTTTTAAGAACAAAGGGTGATGCAAAGGGTGGACCCGATGGTGGAGATGGCGGAAGAGGTGGCCATATCATATTGAGAGGAAACAAACAATATTGGACTCTTCTTCACCTTAAATACACAAAACACCTAATTGCAGAAGCAGGAGGAAATGGTGGAGAAAATCGTCTTCATGGAAGAAACGGTAAAGACGTTATTGTAGATGTGCCATTGGGAACAGTATGCAAGGATTTCGAAACAAAGGAAATTGATTGCGAAATTGTAGAAGATGGACAACAAGTTATAATTGCAAAAGGTGGACGAGGAGGATTGGGAAATGACCATTTCAAATCTCCAACTAATAGAACACCTCGTTATGCTCAACCAGGAGAAGACGGACTTGAGGTTTGGAAGATTATAGAGTTGAAAATACTTGCAGACGTTGGCTTGGTAGGATTTCCAAATGCAGGAAAGAGTACTTTGTTAAGCGTTGTGTCTGCTGCAAAACCTGAAATAGCAGACTATCCTTTCACAACCTTAGTGCCAAATCTTGGAATGGTGGCTTATCGTGAAGATAAGAGTTTTGTAATGGCAGATATACCTGGTATAATAGAAGGTGCATCAGAAGGAAAAGGTTTAGGACATAGATTCTTACGCCATATAGAAAGAAATGCTGCTCTTTTATTTATGATACCTTGTGATTGCGATGACATAAAGAAAGAGTACAATATTCTATTATCAGAACTTGAAAGATACAATCCTGAATTGTTGGATAAGGATAGAGTATTAGCAATTACAAAATGCGATATGCTTGATGAGCAAATGAAGAATGAAATGAAGGCTTTATTACCTGAAAATATAGAAACGCTATTCATTTCTTCTGTAACAGGCGAAAATATTCAACAATTAAAAGATACACTTTGGAGAGTGTTAAATAAATGATAGAGACTCTTAATAAATTAGATACATCTTTATTTTATACAATAAATGCGGCAAGGAACGAATTTTTTGATTGGTTCTTTGCCGTTATTTCTTCGCACCTATTCTTTGGTGTAGTGGTGTTTGGTATCCTCCTTGCTTTCACTTATAAGAATTTTAAAAAGACTTGGTGGGTAGCGCTTTTGCTTATAGGACTTTGTTTCCTACTTGGCGATAGAGTTTCCGTTATGGGATTTAAAGATGTCTTTGAAAGACTAAGACCCTCTCATGCTTTGCAAGATGTCTTTCTTGTGAAATTTAAAGATTTTCAATTGGTTTATAATAGCAAAGGTGGATTATATGGATTTGTTTCTTCTCATGCCACCAACGCTTTCTGCATAGCAACAGCTTTTTCCTTGATTTCAAGAAAACGATTAACTATTTTGCTGTTGGTTGTTTGGGCTCTTATCACAGGTTATTCAAGAGTTTATTGCGGAGTTCATTACCCTGGAGATGTAATCTGTGGGTCTTTATTAGGTATTCTATTAGGTTATATAGTTTATTTCTTATACAATAAACTGCAAAACAAGTTCCCAAAGATTAGTTTAAAGAATTAATTATTTGATTCTAAGAATTAAAAAAATAAATTAAAGAAAAACGCTCGTAAGTCTTTGAATTATTTTGACAAACGAGCGTTTTATTTTTCTTTATTCCTTAAATGCTTCAATTAGTCTGCGGTCTTTCTTGCTTGGACGACCTATTCCTCTATCGCGCTTTTCAAAGGCGAATTCTCTTGCCATGCGTATTCTTTCTATTTCTGCAATATCGGTTAGGTCTTCAAGGTAATTCTCTACGAGTTTTGCTCCAACTCTATTGTTTAATAGTTGTTTTACCTTTACTTTTTTGTGAAGTTGGTCTATGTTTACTACATATATATCGCCTTCTTTTACAATTTTAGAAGGTTTTACTATGCTACCCTCACATGTTACTTTGCCTAAACGACAAGCATCTGTGGCTAAGGCTCTTGTTTTATAGAGTCTTACTGCCCATAACCACTTGTCAATACGCACTTCCATTGCTTGAGAAATATTTTATTTTTGACGGAAGAATATAGTAATAGGAACACCGTTGAAATCATACATCTCTCTTAGACGGTTTTCTACAAATCGTTTGTAAGGGTCTTTTATGTATTGTGGTAAATTGCAATAGAAAACAAATTGAGGGTATGCTGTTTTTAATTGCATTATGTATTTAATCTTAACATACTTTCCTTTGTATGCTGGTGGTGGGTTTTGTTCTTTTACAATAGGAAGAAGTCTTTCGTTAAGTTCTGATGTTGGTATTTGTCTGCTTCGTGATTCGTAAACCTTTCTTGCAGTTTCTAATACTTTGTAAATTCTTTGTTTGTTGATTACTGATGTGAACACAATAGGAACATCATCAAATGGAGCTATTTTTGCTCTTATCTTTTGCTCAAATTCAAGTGTAGTCTTGTGGTCTTTATCTATTAAGTCCCATTTGTTTACTACAATGACAACACCTTTGTTGTTTCTATTGATAAGAGAGAATAGATTGATGTCTTGACTTTCTAATCCTTGTGATGCGTCTATCATTAACACGCAAACGTCAGAACTTTCTATTGAACGAATCGAACGCATAACTGAATAGAATTCTACATCGTCCATTTCTTTGTTTTTCTTTCTAACACCTGCTGTGTCTATGATTACGAAATCAAAACCGAATAAATTATATCTTGTATCAAGTGAATCGCGTGTTGTTCCTGCTGAATTGTGAACTATGTTTCTTTCTTGTCCAATCAAAGTGTTGATTAAAGAACTCTTGCCAACATTTGGACGGCCTACAACACATAGTTTAGGAATTCCAGCGTTTTCATCTACGAAGTTTTCTTCTTCTGCAAAGTCTTTTACTAATTCGTCTAACATTTCCCCTGTTCCAGAACCATTGATTGCAGAGATTGTATAGACTTCTCCTAATCCAAATGAATAGAACTCATAGTGGTCGTTAGCTCTCATTGAGTTATCTACTTTATTGGCAACAAGCAATACTTTCTTATCGCAACGTCTTAGAAGTTCTGCTACTTCTTCATCATCAGGTGTAATACCTTCTTTGACATCTACCATAAATATAATAGCGTCTGCCTCTTCTATTGCTAAAATAACTTGCTTTCTTATTTCTCCTTCAAAAACGTCTTCACTGCCAATTACATATCCACCTGTGTCAATTACAGAGAACTCTTTGCCATTCCAATTAGACTTGCCATAATGACGGTCTCTTGTTACTCCGGCTTCTGAATGTATAATTGCATCTCTTGTCTCTGTTAAACGATTAAATAAAGTTGATTTTCCAACGTTTGGACGTCCTACTATTGCTACTATATTGCTCATTGTAATAATTATTTAGACGACAAAGATACAACAATTCAATGAAACAATAATAAAAGGGGTATTAGAATTTTCCAATACCCCTTTTTTGAGTGATTATTCTATTTATAATCTATTTCTTATTTGTTTGTTCTTCCTGGATATACTTTTAAGGCTTCTTCCAAACATTTAACAGCTGCTTTAAGGTCTTCTATCTTTAAGCAGTATGTAATTCTTGCTTGTTTACGTCCTTTTTCAGGGTCTGAATAGAAACCTGTTGCAGGTGCAAGCATTACTGTTTCTCCGTTGTAGTTGAATTCTTCTAATAACCATTGACAGAACTTATCACTATCATCAATAGGCATTTCTAATATTGTATAGAAAGCTCCTGTTGGCATTGGGCAGAAACATCCGTCTATTTTGTTGATAGCTTCAACTAATGTTCTTCTTCTTAAATCGTATTCTGCTGCTACTTTGTCAAAATATTCTTGAGGAGTATCAACTGCTGCTTCTCCGAAGATTTGTCCGAAGTATGGAGCACAAAGTCTTGCTTGAGCCATTCTTAACGCAGCATTCATGATATCTTTATTCTTAGAAATGATAACACCTATTCTTGCTCCACAAGCTGAATATCTCTTACTAACAGAGTCTAACAAGATAACGTGTTGAGATAAGTCTTCCATTTCCATTACAGAGAAGTGTTCTCTTCCGTCATAACAGAATTCTCTGTAAACTTCATCTGCAAATAAGTATAAGTTATGTTTTTTAGCAATTTCTCCTAATAACAATAATTCTTCTTTTGAATATAAATAACCTGTTGGGTTATTTGGATTACAAATCATTATCGCTCTTGTTTTTGGAGTAATTACTTTTTCGAAATCTTCTATTGATGGAAGAGCAAAGCCTTCTTTTATTGTAGAAGGAACAGTCTTGATTACTGCATCAGAAAGTATTGCGAAAGAATTGTAGTTTGTGTAGTATGGTTCAGGAATCAATACTTCATCACCTGGGTCACAACAAATAGTAAAAGCAAATTGTAAAGCTTCACTACCACCTGCTGTTATTATGATTTCATCTGGAGTGATGTTGATATTGTGTTTAGCATAATATTCACAAAGTCTCTTTCTATAAGACATGTTTCCTGCAGAGTGTGTATAAGCAACTATATCTCTTGGAGCATTTTTCAAAGCATCTAATGCACCAGGTGCAGTTTCTATATCTGGTTGTCCTATATTTAAGTGATGTATTTTTATTCCTCTTTCTTTAGCTGCATCTGCGTATGGAACTAATTTTCTAATAGCAGAAGCAGGTAATGTTTGTCCTTTTTTTGATATTTTTAACATGGCTCTATAATTATGTTTTTATTTAACTACTTTTCCTTTTATAAGAAGTCTTACTCTTGATGTTTTAGCATTAGATTCTACAGTGATAGATTTATTGATAGGTCCAACGCTACTTGTGTTATACTTAACTGTAATTGAAGCAGATTGTCCTGGCATTAAAGGCTCTTTGCTCCATTTTGGAACTGTACATCCACAAGATGAACGAACTTTAGATAATACTAAAGGAACACTACCTGTATTTGTGTATTTGAATTCACAAACACCGTTTCCGTTTTGTTTAACTTCACCGTAATCGTGTTCTAATTTTTCAAAAGTGATTTCTGCTTGTGACTCAATATTTGTTGGGTTTTGAGTTTGATTTTGTTGTGCATTAGCACCAAACATTAAAGCGAATAGAAAAATCGCTGATAAAAGAAATCTTTTCATTGTGTTATTGTTTTTTAAATTATTAATCTTCATAAGAACTTACTACATTGCCTGTCAACATTAAGAGAATCCTATCGTTATACCTATCATTGGTATTTACAACGATGCTTCTCTTTATTGAACCAATAATATTTGTGTTATATTTTACAACAATTTTAGAAGACTGATTAGGTAATATAGGGTCATCTTTCCAATTTACTAAAGTACAACCACAAGAAACATTAATATCCTCAATTACTAAAGGAAATTCTCCCTTGTTTGTCAATGTAAACACAACTTCTGTGTTTTTGCCTTGCAAAATTTCTCCAAAATCGTATGAAACCATATCAAATTCTGCTATAGGACCTTTGCTAGTTTGGCAAAAAGACAACTTGCTTACACCAAACATAAAAACAATAAATAAGCTAACTAATCTAAAAATCTTTCTTAAAAAATTCATCTCTACAATATAACTAGGCAAAGTTACAACAATTCTTTATAATACAAAATAAATTATTTGTTTTTCAAAAATACAAAAGCTAAAAAAGCATATTAAATATTCCAAAAAGGAAGATAAATTTCGCCAAAATAGAATGATGAATCTTCTAAAACAGAAGAAAAAATATTCCTTTTTGGAACACATATATATAACAATAGAAAATTTATATTCCTTTTTCTAATTGATAACGAAAGATAATTTTCAAGAAAATAAATGTGAATATGGATTGTTGTGAAATTAAAACAATCCATAAAATGGAGGTTAATTATTCAAATATATTATTGTTTTTTGTATCTTTGCCGATTACTTATTACTTTAGTATGAAAAAAATATTAGTCATTTACACCGGTGGTACTATCGGTATGGTAAAAGATAAAGAAACAGGAGCTTTGTATCCTTTTGATATGGAGAAAATTTATGAGGCTTTACCTGTGTTAAAAGAATTGGATTGTGTGATAGATACTATACAATTCAATCCTATTATTGATTCTTCTGATATGCGTTCTGATGTATGGATAAGATTAGCAGGATTGATTAAGACAAAGTATGCAGAATATGACGGTTTTGTTGTTTTGCACGGAACGGATACAATGAGTTATACAGCATCTGCTTTGAGTTTTCTTATAGAGAATTTGTCTAAACCTATTATAATTACAGGTAGTCAGTTGCCTTTGGGAATGATTAGAACAGATGGTAGAGAAAATATTATTTCTGCTGTGGAAATAGCAGCTAATGAAGATGTGAATATTCCAGAGGTTTGTATTTTCTTTGAAAACAAATTATTTAGAGGTAATAGAACTACAAAGATAAATGCAGAACACTTTGAGGCATTCTATTCTGGCAATTATCCTTCTTTAGCAAAGGTTGGAATTAATATCAGTTATAAAGAACATTTGATACATAAGAGCGATGATAAGCCATTGAAGGTTTATGATAAGATATGTGAAGATGTAGCTATTATAAAGGTGCACCCTTCTTTACAAAAAGAACATTTAGAAGCCTTTTTATCAATTCCTTCGCTTAAAGGAGTTATTCTTGAAACATACGGAAGTGGTAATGCTCCAACAAGTAAGTGGTTTATAGATACTATAAAATCTGCTATAGAAAAGGGAATATATGTATTGAATGTTACTCAATGTAAAGCTGGTTCTGTTGTAATGGGACACTATGAAGCATCAACTGCATTATTAGAAATGGGAGTTATTTCGGGGGGAGATATCACTACTGAAGCAGCCCTTGCAAAAATGATGTTTGTATTGGGTAATTATCAAGATGATGAGGTAATTAAACAAATGTTAAAAGCTAATTTAAGAGGAGAAATTTCAGCTTAAGATGACAACAGACTTTGTAAAGATATTTGATAAATTTAATTCATTAAATGTTCTCATCATAGGAGATGTGATGATAGATGCTTATTGGTGGGGTAATGTAAATAGAATTTCACCAGAAGCACCAGTTCCTGTATGCGCAGTAAGCAAGAAAGAAAATCGTTTAGGAGGGGCTGCAAATGTTGCTTTGAATATAGCTGCTATGGGAGCAAATCCAATTCTTTGTTCTATTGTTGGAAATGACGTGCCGGGGAGAGCACTTTGTAATTTGATGAAAGAACAAAATATGGATATAAGAGGTATTGTTTCTTCTTCAAATCGTCCTACAACAGTTAAGACAAGAATACTTGGAAACAAAACTCAAATGTTGAGAATAGATGAAGAAACAGATGCTAATATATCAACTTTAGAGGAACAAGTTTTTATTGATAAAATAGAAAGCATAGTCAATTCTGAAAAAATTAGTGCAATAATTTTTCAAGATTACGACAAAGGGGTTATAACTGAAGGCGTGATTGAAAAAACAATAGCATTAGCGAGAAAACACAATATTCCAACAACAGTAGACCCAAAGAAAAGAAACTTTAATGCTTATAAGAATGTTGATTTATTCAAACCTAATTTAAAAGAACTTAAAGAAGGTTTGAAAATAGATTTTGATAATGCAGATAAGGATACACTTGTTGAAGCAGCATTACTTTTACATCATAAACAAAAAATAGATAAAGTTTTTATTACATTAAGCGAAAGAGGAGTGTTTATGATGGACTTTTCTCAAAAAGAAGCAGAGGTTACAATGCTACCTGCTTGTTTAAGAAAAATTGCTGACGTATCAGGAGCAGGGGATACGGTAATAAGTGTAGCAAGTCTTTGTTTAGCATTACATTTAGATTCTCGCACTATTGCAACTATAAGTAATTTTGCAGGAGGACTTGTTTGTGAAAGCGTGGGAGTAGTGCCTATTGACAAGCCTACTCTATTAGGGGAATTATTAAGAAAAGATATATGAAAAAAATACTGTGTCTAATAGTACTTGTTTTATCTTTTATGGGTGTAGCCTTTTCTCAAACAGCTCCACCTAATATGCCACATTATGATGGTAAAATAGCACACTTTGGAATTTCTTTTGGTTACAATCAATTCTATTCTAATATGATTGAAAAGGAGTTTCGTCCTTATCAAGATACTATTATGGGATTTAATTCCGATAGAAATAGTGGTTTTCAATTAATGTTTGTAACAGATCTGCGTCTATTGAATTTTCTTAACTTGAGATTTACTCCAGGAGTAACCTTTGGTGATAGAAGATTAAACTTTTATGAGTACAATAGAGATGGAGAATTTATTGTCAAAAGCACCTCTTTAGAAGCTATTTATGTGGAGATGCCTTTGGAATTTAAAATACGTTCAAAGCGTTGGCATGATATGCGACCATATCTTATAGCAGGAGGAAAATATGCCTATGACTTAGGCTCTATAAAACGTAAGAAAGCCAATCCAAATGATGTAATGTTGAAAATAGATAATTCAGAAATTTTCTACACATTGGGAGCAGGCGTAGATTTCTATTTGCCTTATTTTAAATTTGGAGTAGAGATAAAAACCTCTTACGGACTTACAAATATTCTTTTACCAGAACATCACACTATGTATTCAGATGTCTTGGATAAAATCAGAACACAAGTATTTTATATAAACCTTACATTTGAATAAGTCTTTTGGAAAGAATAATAGAAACAACATGTCCTTGTGAGCAATTTTTTGTTGAAGGAGCCTTAGCAAAACAAATTGCGTCATCTTGTGGAATCAAAGCTAAAGATTTGCATTATAAAATACTTCGCAAAAGTATAGATGCAAGAAAACGTCCTGTCTTTCGCTTAAAAGTACTAATTAGCGATAAACCAATAGAGCAAATTCCTATTCAACGCAACTATCAAGACGTTAGTAAAGCAGAAAGAGTCATTGTTGTAGGAGCAGGACCTTGTGGATTGTTTGCCGCATTGAAACTGATTGAAAAAGGACTTAAGCCTATCATTATAGAAAGAGGAAAACCTGTAAGTGAGAGAAAAAAAGATATTGCTATTATCGCTCGTAATCAAGATTTAAACGAGGAATCAAATTGGTGTTTTGGAGAGGGAGGAGCAGGAACTTTTTCTGATGGCAAGTTATATACTCGTTCTACAAAGAAAGGTAATATCTCTGATATCTTAGAAACCTTTGTTTATCACGGAGCAGATGAAAATATTTTAGTAGAAGCTCATCCACATATAGGAACAGACAAACTTTCTCGTATAATTAAAAACATAAGAGAAACAATCCTTGAATGCGGAGGAGAATATCATTTTAATACAAAAGTAACAGACTTTCTTATAAAGGATAATACTATCTACGGAGTAAAAACTTCTGATAATACCAGCATAGAAGCAAAAGCAGTAATCCTTGCAACAGGACATTCTGCAAGGGATATATACTACCTATTTGCAAATAATAATTGGGCAATAGAGGCGAAACCTTTCGCAATGGGTGTCAGAGTGGAGCATTCGCAAGAATTAATCAATACAAGTCAATATCACAATAAAGAATTAGCAAGTCTATTGCCACCAGCCTCATATTCATTAGTACACAATGAAAAGAATAGAGGAGTATTTTCTTTTTGTATGTGTCCTGGCGGTATGATAATACCAGCATCAACCGAAAGACAAACTCTTGTTGTAAACGGAATGAGTGCATCAAATAGAGGCTCAGCCTTTGCAAATAGTGGAATAGTAGTAAGCGTTTCACCACAAGATGTAAAGGAATATAGCAAGCAACCCTCACTCTCTTTAATGAAATTCCAACAAGAGTGTGAACAAAAAATGTATATACAAAACCAAGTAGCACCAGCTCAAAGAGTAAGTGATTTTATGAAAAACAAAAAATCACATAATATTGGCTCTACATCTTATCCAAGCGGTTTGTATGCTTGCAATATGAATGACTATTTGCCGAAATTCGTTGCCGAAACTTTAAGAGAAGGATTTAAAGTATTTGATAGACGAATTAAAGGATTTATTAGTAGTTCGGCTACAATGATAGGTTTAGAATCTCGTACATCTTCTCCTGTTAGAATACTAAGAGATAAAGAAAGTTTGCAACATCCTCAAATTTCTATGCTTTTCCCTTGTGGAGAGGGAGCAGGATATGCAGGAGGAATTACTTCATCTGCTATTGACGGGGTAAACGCAGCAGAGAAAATATCTCAAATTTTAAAATAACATCACATTCTTATCTTCTCTTTTTCAAAAAAGTAGTATCTTTGCGCCTTTGTTTTTGAAAAAATCAACAAACTTTAATAATTAAAATTTTTAAGTAAAAATGAAGAAAAGATTTCTCTTAGTGATTATGGCAATATGTGTTGCCATAGGGTTAAAAGCCCAAGAAACATCTTTGAGAGATACCGTAGCTTTTCCTAACACAAATCAATCAGCAGCATTGATTCATACAGGATTTAACTACGCCTACTCTCAAAGTATTTACCTATCATCAGAGCTTACACCAGGTATTCTTTCTGGTATAAGTTGGTATCTATCAGAAAACACTGCGGGTACACGAACTATCCAAATAGAAGTGTTATTAAGCGAAACCTCTGCACAATCTTTCTCAAGCAATACATTAATGCTTACAGAGAATTTTACATCTGTTTATACAGGTTCTTTAACCTTATCAGGAACAGGTTGGCATAATGTAGAATTTCAAGTTCCATACATTTACACAGGAGCAAACAACCTTGTTGTAGCGGTAAGATCAGTTATGGGTACTTCCTTTTATAGCACCGCTTGGGGAATGGGAGCAGAATACTCTACACCAGCTTTTCGTACTTTATACTCTGCAAGAGATTCAAGAGCAGTAACACCAGAAGACCCTTCGGGAGTTTATTCAACAACATTGGTTCCTTCAGCAATATTTACAAGATTACCAGAAGGAGCAGATGTTTGTTTGCCAGTTCAAAACTTAGTATTTTCTAATACAGATCAAGTTTCAACAACAGCTTCTTGGTCAAATCCTAATGGAGAAGGAACAACTTTCACTGTTTCATACAGATTGCCAGGTTCAGAAACCTTTACTACATTAGGAACAACAAGTGATACAATTTATGAAATAAATGGTTTAACTTCTTCAACAGTTTACGAAGTACAAGTTGTTGCAAACTGTGGAGAAGACTCAGAATCATTCCCTACAATTGAAAGTTTCAATACAGCTTGTGCACCAGTAGAATCATTCCCTTGGAGTGAGGATTTTGCTACAGACTTTGTTCAAGGTTCAATAGGAGGAACAGTTCCTCATCACTGTTGGATAAACGTAAACGGTGGCAACTCAACTTATCGTTGGGGAGGAGCTGCAACAAGAAGTTCTCTTGTGGGCTTCTTCTCTACTTCTGAAACAATAACAAATAGTGACTGGTTAATATTCCCTGCAATGGAATTTACAGGAGCTGAAGCTGTAACTTTCTCTATTGATAAAACATATAATACAGATAGAATAACTTTTGATATTTACACTCTTGATGTTACAAACGGAGATATTACATCAGAAGCAGATACTGCAAACTTCACATATTTAGCTACAATATTATGTGATGAAAATACTCCATCGGGAGAAACTTTCCAAGTATTGTTATCTAACTTAGAAAATACTGCAAGAATAGCATTTGTAAACAAAACAGCAAATCCTTCATTCTACATTCCACAAGTAACAATAGAAGAAGTAGAATGTCCAAATGTTTACGGATTCGATGCTATAGTTTCTAACGTAGATGCAATTCAAGTAAACTTAAATACATTAAATCATGAAGGAAGTGGTTGGGTAGTTGCTTATGCAGCAGCAGATTCATTAGAAGCATTTAACCCAGCAACAGCAGAAACTATTACAATCAATGATGTTGCAGATTTCCCTTATTTAATTCAAGGTTTAACACCAGGAGCAACATACTATTTAGCAGCAAAACAAAACTGTGATGGAACATTCACTGAGCCTGTTTCAGTAACATTACCAGCAGCAGGTACAGTAGCAGTAGCACCTTTCACACAAGACTATAACACAATAGGCAATATTCCAGAAGTACAATTCATCAACGATGGAACAGTTAATGATTGGGTACACGGAACAGCAACAAACAATCCAGAATCACAAGAAGGTGGAGCGATTTACATCAGTAATGATGGTGGAGTTACAAACGCTTACACAATTAACCCTGGTAGTAGTGGAACAAGAGTTTACTACACAACACTTGTTGCATTCCCAACAGATGGTTCAGTAGCATTCCGCATTTCGTTTGATTGGAAATGTTATGGAGAAGGCACTTACGACTTTATGAAAGTATTCTTAGTACCTGTTGAATACGAATTATCTCATGGTAGTGAACCAGAAAGTAGATATGCACTTACAAGTCATTTAGAAGGTTCTATAACTTGGAATACAGAAAACATAGTTTTAGATGCAGCAGGAAGATTAGGTACTATGCAAAAATTAGTATTTATGTGGAGAAACGACTATTCTACCGGAAATCCACCACCAGCAGCGGTAGATAACTTAACAATATCTTCACTTTCTTGTATAGCACCAGCAAGCGTTGCTTATCAAAGAACAGAAAACCCTTCTGAAATGATAATCAACATCACATCATCTAACCCAACTGAAACAACATATCAAATAGAATATAAGCCTGTATCAGCACAAGAATGGTTAATAGCTACAACAACAGAATTAACACACACATTAACAGAACTTGAATTAGGAACAGAATACGAATACAAAGTTGCTGCATTATGTGATGGAGAAATAACAAACTATGTAAGCGGAAGTTTCGTTACAAACTGTGCAGCAGTTCAAGAATTACCTTACACAAACACATTCTCTGGAATATTTACAGGAACAGGAATAGGAATATCAGGACCACTTTGTTGGATAAACCTATCATCTGAATCTTCTTACAAATGGTCAACAACAAGACAAGAAGCAAGCGAAGCATCAAATGACGGAGACGCTTACGTATTAGCATACAATGGAGATTCATACGGAGATAGCAGACCTGTTGTTAGCGAATGGATATTCACACCAGCCTTTGACTTTGACGGAGAACAAAGACTTCAATTTGAAGCAGCACTAAATTACAACTGGGAAGAAGCAGTAACATTAGACATTTTTGCATTAAACGTTTCAGAAAACGATTTAGCATCAAGAGCAGATACAGCAAACGCTACATACCTAACAAGTGTTACAATAGCAGGTTCAGCTTGGAGTGAAAAAGAAGTAATCTTATCAAACGTAGAAACAACTTCACGTTTAGCATTTGCAGTTCGTCATAACGCAGCTAAATTCTTTATTGATAATGTAAGAATCAACCAAGCACCTCCTTGTCCAGATGTACACGGATTAGCAGCAACCTCACCTGATGGTTCTTCTATCGTAGTAACATTTGATACATTAGGAGCACAAAACGGTTGGATAGTAGCATACGCTCCTGCTTCTAACTCTTTCGATCCAGAAACAGCAACACAAGTTACAATTCCAGCAGGCTCAACATTCCCTTATACATTAGCAACAAACGTTGATGGAGGAAACTACACAATAGCAGTAAAACAAAACTGCGATGGAGCATATTGGAGCTATCCTGTAAACCTATTCATACCAATAGTAAACGCAATTCCATACGCAGAAAACTTTGACGATGTATTAGGAATAACAGAATGGTCAGTATCTGCACCAAACAGTGCATACGCTGGTTCATTAGACAAATGGTGTCATGGAACAGCTGTAAACAACACAACAGATGAAGCAGGTAACTTAACAAACGGAGGAGCATTCTATGTAAGTAATGATAATGGAGTAACAAATGCTTACAGTGGAAACACCAATACAATATCAACTCTTAGCACATTCTTAGCATTTGGTGACGACATCTCTTGGAATTTATCTTTTGATTGGAAAGGACGTGGAGAAAACTACTATGACTACATGCAAGTATATCTATTACCACTTGGAGAAAGTCTTCCAACATCAACATACTCTTCTTACATAATAGGACAAAGCAAATATCAACAATCTGACGAATGGACAAGAGAATCTATCATCTTAGGACAAGAATGTGCAAACTCTGTTTATCAATTAGTATTCTTATGGTACAATGATAATATGGCTGCAACAAACCCTCCTTTGGCAGTAGATAACATAGAAGTTTCTATACGTACTTGTTTTGAAATTTCAGACCTTACAGCACTTGCAACAGACGACGGAGAAGAAGCACAAGCAATAATAAGCTTTACTGACACAATTAACCAAGGAGCAAACTACCTATTAGAATACAAATTAAGCTCAGAATCAACTTGGACATCAGTTAGCAACATAACAAACCCTTACACATTAACCAACCTACAATTTGGATCAGAATACAATGTAAGAGTTAAAACAATTTGTTCAGCAACAGAATCATCTCAATTTGTTAGCACAACATTCAACACATCTTGTGCAAGTTTATCAGCACCTTGGACAGAAAACTTTGAAACAGGTTCATACAACTCATCAAATTGTTGGTTCTATGCAAACGGAGAATTAACAGAAAACACAAATATTGAATACACAGACGGTATTTGGACAATAAACGGTGCTCCTATTGAATATAATGGTTCATATAAAATGTACTATAACTTATGGGGAGAAAATAAACACAAATGGATTATTACTCCAACAATCAACTTAGGAGACACTAACACTCAACTTTACCAATTCTCATTTGACATTGCAGCACAAGACTATAATAACATCAATACAACAACATTTGAAGATGATGACAAAATCGCGGTAGTTATCTCTACTGATAACGGATTGACTTGGTCAAGTGCAAATGCAGTTATCTTTGCAAACGCAGATGCAGACACTGAACACAACCTTACTGATATTACAACATCATTATCAAGAAAAACAATAGCATTACAAGACGCAACTGGAACTCCATTAGCAGGAAGAATCAAAATAGGAATCTACGCTTCTACACAATATGGCAATTCAGACCTTAATTTATACATAGACAACTTTGAAATAAACTTAGAAGGAGAAACAAGTCCTTGTATTCAACCAAGCTCATTACTAATAGAAGAAAATAATATTACAGAAAACTCTGCAATCTTATCATGGTCTTCAAACGGAAGTGAATGTGGTTGGGAAGTAAGACTTGGAGAAAATGGAACAATACAAAATTCTACAATTCCTTTCTATCAATTCTATGACTTAACACCTAATACAACTTACACAGTCTATGTGAGATCGGTATGTAATGCAACAAGCAGATCAGAATGGGATTCAATCCAATTTACAACACTTATGGCTATCCCATGTGACGCACCAACAAATATAGCTGCAACAAACGTTACATCAACATCTGCTGAAATCACTTGGGAAGGAACAGCAGAAACTTACGAATTAAGAATCAATGCAGGAGCGACTGAAACACTTACAACAACAAGTAAAACAATAACAGGCTTAAATCCTAATGCTTCTTATACAGTAGATGTAAGAGCAGTTTGCGATGAACAAACATCTGATTGGGTAAGTGTAAGTTTCATAACACCAATAGCAACATGTGATGCACCAACAGCCCTAACGGCAAGCAACATCACAGAAACAACAGCTGAAATCACTTGGACAGGCTCAGCAGATACATACGAATTCAGATTGAACAATGGAACTGCAGAAACACTTACAACTACAACAAAAACATTAACTGACTTAACACCAGCAACAGCTTATACAGTAGAAGTAAGAGCAGTATGCGGAGAACAAACTTCTGAATGGACTTCAGCAACATTCACAACACTTGAAGAACAAGTATTACCATGTGACGCACCAACAGCACTTTCAGCAAGCAACATTACAGAAACAACAGCTGAAATCACTTGGACAGGAACAGCAGAAGCATACGAATTCAAATTAAACTCAGGAGAAGCAGAAACCCTTACAGCTACAACAAAAGCATTGACAGGCCTAACACCAGCAACAGCTTACACAGTAGAAGTAAGATCAATATGTGGCGAACAAACTTCTGAATGGGTATCAACATCATTCACAACACTTGAAGAACAAGTAGTGATTGAATTAGGAGAAGTAACAACACTATCAGCGACAGAAGTAGGAAACACATCTGCAACATTGAATGGAGCATTAGTAAGTGCAGGTAACTCTGAAAACTTCACAGTAGGATTTGCAGTAGCAACAACAGCAGACTTTACATTAGAAAGCCAAGGAGTACAAAACGTAGTTGCAACATTAAACGCTAACACATTCAGCCAATCAGTAACAGATTTAGTAGAAGGACAAACATACTTCTTCCGTGCTTACATAACAAACGAAGCAGGAACAACATACGGAGCAGTAGAAACCTTCACTCTATCAGGATTGAACGATGCAATAGCAAACCAAATCAATGCAGTAGTTTACCCTAACCCAGCTTCTACACAAGCTACACTACAAATCAACGGATTGAACCAAGATGCTAAAGTAGTTATTTCTGACCTACAAGGAAGAATTCTAAGTCAAGAAGCTATCAGTGCAGGCACAAACCGTTACACAATTAACCTTAGTGACATGGCAAGTGGAGTTTACTACATCAGAATAGTAACTGACAAAGCAATCCTTACACAAAAATTGATAGTTGAATAAGCACTCAACAATCAAATACACACAATAGGGCGATTCTTTCAAAGAGTCGCCCTATTGTTTTCAAAGAATCTTCTCATTTTTTCAAAGAGAAAATTGATTTTCTTCAAGAGATAATTGATTGAACTGACCCCAAAAAGTTGGACTAATTATTAACAAATATTTCGGTATGAGTTCTGTATTGCACGGGACTCATACCATTTAAATTTAATTTAATCCTTTCATTATTATAATAATCGATGTATATCTTCAACTCTTTATTAAAGGAATCAATATCATTAAACTTGTGCAAATATAGAAATTCTGTTTTAAATATACTAAAGAAATTCTCAATTACAGCATTATCTAAACAGTTTCCTTTTCTAGACATACTCTGTATAATACCAAAATCCTTTAAAGTCTCCTGATATAAATAACTTCTATACTGATAACCTTGATCCGAATGCAAAATAACTTTCTCTGTATTCTTTACTTTCTTTTTTGCTTCTTTTAACATATCTAAAACCATTGCAACATTAGGAGTTTTAGAAATAGAATAACTTATAATCTCTCTGTTAAACAGATCAATAATTGGGGAAAGATATACCTTTTCTCCCGCTATTTTAAACTCTGTTAAATCTGTTGCCCATTTCATATTTGGCTTTGTTGCTTTAAAATTGCGATTTAATATATTCGGAGCTGCTTTCCCTACTTCCCCTTTAAATGAGTTGTATTTCTTTCTTCTAACGATTGATTTAAGTCCCATCTCTTGCATGAGTTTTTGTACCGTTTTGTGATTTATAGTAAATCCTTCATTGCGTAATTGTAGATATACTCTTCTGTATCCGTAACGAAAGTTATGTAAAGTAAATATCTCTTTTATCCTTTTTCTGACTTCTTCATACTTATCTTTGCGTTGTCTTGATATATGGTAGTAGTACGTAGAGCGTGCTATGTTTGCGTAGTTCAATGCAAAGTGTAAGTCTTTTTGGTTTAGCCTTAATTCATGGATTATCAACGCCCATCTGCACGCTCTTGACCGTATCTTTCCTTGAATAAGGTATTTACTTTTTTTATCAGTTCAATCTGTATTTCAAGTTCTTTATTCCTTTCTTGTAAGGCTTGATTCTCTGCTTTTAAGCGTTTGACTTCACTCGTATTGTATAGTTCAGTCTTTTTGTTTTGTTTTCTCATATTCTTTGGTCGCCCTCGTTTCTTTTCGATTAAAGGAGTACCTTCTTGTGCTTTAATCTTCCTTATCCAGGTTCGTATAGTTACTATATGTACTCCATATTTTGACGAGGCTTGATGCAAAGTTATTTCTTTTTTCTCTATTTCATGGAGTATTTGTTGTTTTAATTCTAGTGTTCCTTTAAACGGTTCTTTTCTTAAACTCCTGTCTTGCTTTTTTCTTTCGTGATCAATTTCTCCTGTCTCTTGATAGGTGTTCCAGACTCTTTTTAATCTTCTATTGTCCATTCCATAATGTTTACTGATGTAGTAAATAGAATAGCCTTCTTCTAGCAGCTTGATATATTTTATCAAGGCTAAATAATCATGTTTCTTATACATTGTTCCCCTTTCGTTTTTTGTCCAAACTTTTGGGGTCATTACATTGATTTTCTTCAAGAGATAATTGATTTTCTTCAAGAAAAAACAAACTGAATCAAAGAAATATTTTTTCCTTTCTTTGATTTATTTTCAAAAAATGCAATAATAATTTTGCTTATATAAAAAAATGTACTAAATTTGACGCTTCTTAATAGTATTAACTAAAATAATAAAAATGATGAAAAGATTATTATTATTCGCAATGGCTATTATTTTTGCCATGCAGTTGTCGGCACAGACAACAATTGTAGCGGGGGACTCTACGTCAACTGACTTAAGTGAGTATGTCCCTATTTATCACTGCTATATGGATTCTTATACGCAAATGCTTTATAAAGCAGAAGAATTACAAGCAGGAGGAATTCAAAGTATAAGTTTTTATTGTACAAACGGAAGTTACAGTAATGGTACAGTAAAGATTTATTTACATGAAGTTACAAACACTTCGTTATCTGCAATTATCCCTAGTACAGACTATACAGAGGTCTATTCTGGTCCAATGACAAATGCACCAGGTTGGGTAACCTTTAACTTATCTGAAATTTACCCTTATACAGGAGGAAATCTTTTGGTAACTGTTATTAGAGATGGTAATGATTATGATTGTGGTGCTGTTCATTACAAAACATCTCCAACCTCTTATACCTCAGTGCAAGGAATATATGACGACGGTGTATCTTACACAGTAGGTTCTATGCCTGCTGGTTGGGAAATATATGATTTCACTGCTCGTCCTGTGATGAAAATGGAAATAGTAGAATTAGAAGGCTTTTGTTACAGACCTTCTAACTTAACAGTATCTGAAATAGATCAATCAAGTGCTACTGTTTCTTGGACAATATATGATGAAACTTTAACTACATTCGGTTTAGCTTATAAAGCAGAAACTGAAGAAGAATGGACAGAAGTAAGTACAAACATTACAGACCTTTCTTATACTTTAACAGGCCTTGATTCATATACAAGATATGATGTAAAGGTTTGGACAATTTGTGCAGAAGAAAATAGCTCAGAAGCAACAACTGCTTTCGTAACTTATCCACAAGATGGCGATTTTATAGTTGCTCCTTATAGTCAAAACTTTGATGATTTAGAAAATGTTTCAGAATGGTATTTTGAAAACTCTACTTTAAATCAATGGTTCATTGGTTCTGTAGTTAATAACACTTTTGCAGAAGATGGAGAACTAACAGAAGGTGGCTCTTTATATGTATCTAACGATGGAGGTACTACAAATTCTTATAATAACTCTGCTTCTTCAGTAACTCACGCTTACACATTATTCTCTATTGAAGAAGGTTCTTACTATGGAGTATCTTTCGATACAAGATTCGTAGGAGAAACTTGTTGTGATTATCTGGTAGTTTCAGTTGTTCCTCTTTTAGATGAATTAACATCTTCTTTACCTAATGCTGCTTATCGAGTAGCAACGATCACAAATACTCAAGGCGCATGGGAAAGAGTAAATATTCCATTGTCTAACACATTAACACCTAATATCTATAAATTAGTTTTCTCTTGGAGACAAGATGGTAGTGACGGAGAAAACCCTCCTGCAGCTATTGACAATCTTTCAATAATGTCAACACCTTGTGCACGAGTAAATGATTTCGAAGTAACAATGGAAGACGCTGGTGGAAGCGTTACTATGTATGTTGCAGTAACAGATGAAATTAATGAAGGTGCAGAATATTTTGTAGAATATAGATATGCTGGTGACACAACTTGGTATTCAGCACAAAGCGAAAGCCCTGTTGAAATCCCAGACCTTCCATACTCATCAAGAGTTGATTACAGAGTAACAGCAAACTGTGCAGGAGATTTAGCAGTAACATCAGATGTGTTTACAGTTTGGTCAACTTGTAATTCAATTTCTACAATTCCTTATGTAGAAAACTTCGATACAAACATATTTATAGCAATACAAGATTCAGCAAGAGCAAACAGATCTTCTATTCACTGCTGGTATAATGTTAATGGAGGTTCTTCTTCTTACAATTGGAATAGTATTTCTTCTGGTAGTGGACTTCCTGCTTCAACAGCAGAAGGAGCTACAAATTCAAAAGCGTTGTATTTCTACGGAACAACTTCTACAACATCTTACAATTTTTCTGATTGGATGATTAGTCCAATCTTTGAATTAACAGGAAATGAAAGATTAAACTTCCAATATAAAATTTCTTCAAATACAAACTCTCCTGTTATAGATGTATATGCTATGAATGTAAGCGAATCAGATTATACTTCAATGGCAGATACAGCAAACTTTACACTACTTACTTCTATCAATACAACAGGTACAGCAACTGGACAATACAACATGGCTGAAATATTCTTAAACGAATATGAAGGAAATACACGTATTGCACTTGCAGTTAGACAAAAATCTTCTTCTTTCTATATTGATGACTTTTCAATTAGCGAACTCCCTGCTTGTCCAAACGTATATGGATTATCAGTAAACCCAGGAGATCAAGTTGCTTATGTAAGTTATGATACAGGAAACATTGGCGAAGATGGCGTTACAATAGCTTACGCTGAAATAGCAGAAGGTGAAGAATTTGATCCTACAAGCGCAACAACTGTTACAATAGGAGCAGAAGAAACTTTACCTTATCAAATAGAAGGTTTAACAACAGGTTCTACTTATGCTTTTGCAGCACAACAAGCTTGTGGTGGAAACTGGTCAAATGTTGTTACAATAACTATCCCTACAGCTTATTCATTACCTATTAATTTTGATTTCGACACTCCAGAAACAACTCCTGAAATGACATTCACAGGAACAACTAACCCTTGGGTTATTGGTACAGCACAAAACAATACTGTTGATGAAGATGGTAACCCTACATCGGGTGGTGCGTTATATGTATCAAATGATAACGGTGCTTCTGCATCATATACACACTCAAGTTGTACAACTTATGCAAAAGTTCCTATTTCATTTACTCCAGCAGCTGAATTTAATCTTTCATTCGATTGGAAATGTGATGGAGAAAGTTCTTGGGATAATATTGCAGTTTATTTAGTACCTTTCGGAGCAACATTAAACGAATCTCACAACATAACTTTACGTAATGGTAATGCCTACTTATCAGAAGGTTATTCTTGGCAAACATATTCAAAAGTTCTTTCAGGTTCAAATTATGCGGGTATTTACGAATTAGTATTTAGATGGAAAAATGATAGTGGTGGTGGACAAAACCCTGCGGGAATTATAGATAATATTGTCATTACTTCAACAACATGTTCTACATTATCAGTGAACTGGTCTGCAACTTCAGCAGAAGATGAAGAAGGTGGAGTGGTTCTTAATGTTAATCTTACTGATGAAGTAAATGAAGGTGCAACATATAATGTTACTTGCCAACCATCTACTGGCGGTGAACTTATAACATTTGAAAACCTTTCATTAGCAGACTTCCCTATTACAATAGAAGGCATGTCTCCTATAACAACATACAATGTAAGTGTTTCAATGCTATGTGATGGCGATGAAATTCCTTCAACTGTAGGAACTCAAACTATAACTACTCCTTGTTTAGCAGAACAAGCTCCTTGGTTTGAAGATTTTTCTTCTACAAGCTTATTTTCAGCTCCTACTTGTTGGAATAGATATCGTGGAGGTATGCCTGCAAGTGGAACAATAGCAACATCTGCTTTATCTTCTATAACATCTTATTGGAGTATTTATAGTAAGACATTAGACGGTGTAACATCTAATATGTTAAGAATAAACTTATATTATGAAGATTATTATTATTGGGCTGTAACTCCTTCTATTAATTTAGGAACAGATCTTGAAAACCCTAAACAAATAGCATTCTCTGTTGCAGTAACTGATTATGCTAATAGTAACCCACCAGAAATGGCTTCACCAGATGATAGATTTATGGTATTAGTTTCTCGCGACAATGGAGTAACTTGGAATATGGCAGATGGTATAGTATTTGCTGATGGCGATGCAGACACAGAACATAACTTTGCAGATTTAACAAACCATTTACAACGTTATGCTTATAAACTTGTTGATGAAAACGACGAACCATTAACAGGAACAGTAAGATTTGCATTCTATGCAGAATCAACTGTAGATAATGCAGACAACGATCTTGTTGTAGAAGATATAGCAGTTGAAGAATGGAGCCCATGTCCTGCACCTTACAATGTTTCTATTTCTGGAATAACATCAAGCACAGCAACTGCTTCATTCGGCACATGGGGTCCTGCAACAACATGGGAATATGTAGTTGTTGAAGGAACAGGTGAAGATGCAGATTTAGATGGAGCAACTCCTATAGAAATAGCAACAACAGAACCTATAGAATTAACAGAACTTAGTGCTTCAACAGAACATACATTCGGAATAAGAAGTGTTTGTGAAGAAGGTCCTTCAAATTGGGTTACAGCAACATTCTTAACATTAGATGCAGGAGAGGCTGTACCTTATTCAACTTCATTTGATGATGCAGACGATGCAGCAAGTTGGCATTTTACACAAAATTCAACTCCAAACGTTTGGGCAATAGGAACAGCAACTGCAGCAGAAGAAGGTGGTTCTGCAGCTTATATTTCTACTGATAACGGTGAAACTTATTCAGCTTCTTTAACAACATCAACAACAACACGTGCTTACATTTGGAAAGACTTTGATTTCGGTGAAACAGAAGATGCATTTGAACTTTCATTTGATTGGAAGATAAGAGGACGTGCAACAGAAGCAGACGGAGTATATAATGGAATACTTGTTTACTTAGTAGATGACCTTGTTGAACCTTCAACAACATCATTCCCTTCAAATGATTATAGATTAACATTAGTTTATGGTTCTGATGAATGGGCTAACGAAAGAGTATATTTAGGAAATGTAACAGGTGAAAAACGTTTGTTATTCTTAACATGGGGATACACAAATGAAGCAGACATAGTTATACCTGCTGCAATAGACAATGTTTCTATTGACGTAGCATCTTGTACACCTCCTGCAACTCCTGAAGTTACTGCATTAACAAGTTCTACTGCAACAATAACATGGACAGATGAAGAACACACATCATGGAATGTTTACTACAAGACTTTCGCTGATGCAGAATATACATCAGTTACAGTAGCAACTCCATCAGTAGAATTAACAGATCTTCTTTCTGATATGAATTACTATCTATATGTAAGATCAATCTGTGGCGCAGAAGAATCAGCACCATCAGCAGAAATCACTTTCAGAACAGAATGTGCAGCATTAGAAGCACCATTTACAGACGACCTTGAAGGAATATCAAATTCTCAATGTTGGACTATGGCACAAGGATTGTTAGCAGAAACAGTTACTCTTGCATATGGCAATGGTTACTGGGGTACATCAACAAGTGCAGTTGATGGAAATGCTACAACAAAACTTAAAAACAATGTTTATGGAACAAATCGTAAGGATTGGATTATGACTCCACAAATAGACTTAGGAGAAGATGGAACATTATATCAAGTTTCTATTGACGTGGCTTTAACAGAGTATTATGCACCTTCATCTGCACCAGAATCAGCAATAGATGATAAATTTGCGATAGTAGTATCAGAAGACGGTGGAATAACATGGTCAAGTGCAAATGCTTTAATCTTCTATGACGGAGATGACGACACAGACCACAACTATTCTGACTTTAACCAAAACTTCACAAGAGTGTCATTCGCTCTTCAAGATGCAGATGGCAACCCATTAACAGGATTAGTTAAAGTTGCCTTCTACGCAGAATCAACTGTAAGTAACGGAGACAACGACCTATACTTAGACAACTTAGCAGTAGAAGTAGCAGATGAACAACCAGAACCTGATCCAGACCCAGACCCAGAACCATGCGATGCTCCAACAGCATTATCAGCAAGCAACATAACAGAAACAACAGCAACAATCACATGGAACGGAACTGCAAGCGCATACGAGTTCAGATTGAACAACGGCACAGCAGAAACACTTACAGCAACAACTAAGTCATTAACAGGCTTAACAGCATCTACAACATACACAGTAGAAGTAAGAGCAATCTGTGGTGAACAACAATCAGCATGGGTTTCAACAACATTCACTACACTTGCAGAA
>JAZRCB010000011.1:0-57032 GCA_045635365.1 Candidatus Onthomorpha sp. | reverse complement strand
AATTCATTTGATTGGTCATATTATTTTTCAAACAATATGACTGAGATAGTCTATGAAGTAAATGTTTCTTCAAATGATGAAGATAAAGGAATTGTTGATATGCAAAGAGATTGCTCTACTGCAACACTTACTGCAACAACTGTTAATGATTGTTTTCAGTTTCTTTCTTGGAGCGATGGAGTTAAAGAAAATCCTCGTACAGTTGCTTTGGAAAGCGACACTAATATAGTTGCTATATTTATGGAATTAGGATTTATCATAGACACAACTATAAATCAAGGAGAGGTTTATACCGACTATGGCTTTAATGAAAGTGAGCAAGGTACATATTATCAATATTTCACTACTAGTAATGGTTGCGATAGTGTGATTGTTTTAAATCTTTCTGTGAATGTGTCTTTGAATGATGCAAAAGAATGCGAGCTTTCTTTGTATCCAAATCCTACAGATGGACAAATCAACTTTACATCTAATGTTGAAAGAATAGAAGTAATGGATTTGAGTGGTAAATGTATGAGAACATTCTCTAATACAAGCAATATAAATATTGACTTCTTACCTGCAGGATTTTATTACTTAAGATTACTATATCAAGACAAATTCATAATAAAGAAAGTGATAAAACAATAGTAAAAAATCCTTTCGTAGAAAATTTTAACATTTTTTAATTAAAATTAGAGCTCGAAATACTTCAAAAATTTCGAGCTCTAATTTTTTCTTTACGAATTCTTTAAGCATTTTGAGTTAAGCAAAAGATTTGTCAATCAGCGATTTAATGTATTTAAATGCTGTTTAAACACCCTTTAAAGCCTAAAAAATGCTATTTTTTCCTTGATTTTAGCGAAAAAAAACGCAGTTTTTGGGGTGAAAAAACGCAGTTTTTTGAAATTTTTTCTTTGTTTTTTCAGATTAATTCTTTGTTTTATTTTCTTAAAACAGCGTTTTACTAAAATAACTCTTCGTTTTAGTGAAATATACATTGAATTTTGCTCAATTTTTCTAAGGAATTGAAGCATTTTTTATTAAGAAAAACTATTTATTAATTTTAATAAATGAGCGTTTTTGTAACTTGGGAACAAATTCTATATTATTACCTTATTATTTCGTTCTTGTATATTTACTCTTTTTTATTGAATATTTTTTTTGTAATTATCAAAAAATGTTATATTTTTGTTAGCAAGTATTAACCTAATAAAATTTTTTAATTATTAAAGGGCTAATTAAAAAAATCGCATTGCTTATTGTGGCAATTTTGGGAATAAATTCTGTAAGAGCACAATTAGATGTTTCTTTTCATTTAGGAATGCTTTTCCCTCGAGGAGATTTTGCAGCAAGTCGTATAGATGATGGGGTAATCGCTTGGAATAGCGAAACAGAGCGTGCTGGGGCAGGAAGTGGTTTTAGTGCTGGGCTGAATTTCCGCTATAATGATTATTATGCTGAAGGATGGGGAATTATTGCAACGGCGGATTTGTTTTTTAATACTCCTAATAGTGATGTTGAAGATTGGGAAAAAGATGTGATATTTGAACTTGAAGAACAGGAAGAATTAACTGATTTCGGTGTTACTGTTCCTCATTATATCAATATCCCTATTATGATGGGTTTAAATTATCAACATTGTTATGCTGATAATATTAAAATTTGGGGAGAGGCTGAGATTGGTGTTAATATCGGTGCTTTAACAAATTTTAAACTTTTTCGAAGTGGAGAATATGATTATTACGATTCTTATGATTATGAATACACTACTATATATTCTTATGCACCGAATGCAAGTTTTGCTTTTCAATTTGGAGCAGGCATTATGACACATGATAGGTATAGTTTGGGTGTTCATTTCTATTCTTTGGGTTCTCAAAAGATTAAAGGTAAACATCTTGAAGAGCATTTTTTCAATGGGGAGCATTATAGTTATAAAGAAGATTTTTCTTTTAAAAGTATAAATCCAAAATTGCTTACAATAAGCTTAGGGTATCACTTCTAAGTATTAAAAGAAAAACGCTCGTAAGTCTTTTGACAAACGAGCGTTTTTCTTTTCTTGATTCTTTTATTATTCTTGCGACCAAACTTTAACAGTTCCATCATAAGATGCGGTAACTATATACTTGCCATCTGGAGTAAATCTTACACGTCTTACATCTCCATCAAAGCCTCTGCATTTTTGTAAACGATCTCCTGTATTTACGTCCCATATTTTCATGGTTTTATCTGTCGAACCACTAACTAAATATTTTCCATCAGGACTAAATACTAATGATTGAATATAATCATTATGTCCGTTTATTGTTTTGACACATTCTCCTGTGTTTGGATTCCAAATTTTAATTTTTCCATCACATGATCCAGAGGCTATGCGACTAAAATCGGCGTTAGCAGCAACTGTCCAAATTTCATCTTTATGTTTTAATACTTTTAAACATCTACCTTCGTTTACATCTAATATTCTAAGCGTGCTATCTCCAGAAGCAGTAACTATTCTATTTCCATCAGGACTCCAAATCAAGTCGTTAATAGTCTGGGTATGTTCTTCTATAGTTTTTATATAAGTATAATTATCTCCATTTACATCCCATATATTTATAAATCCTTGTCCTTGAGCTGCAATTATTTCTGTAGAACCTTCTGGAGCTGTCCAATATTGTTCAATCGCACCTCCTGATATGCGAGTTCCATTGCGATTGAAATTTAAAGAATAATAAGTTTCCGTACGATTAATGTAGTCAAAAGAGTCTCTTGTAATATATTCCTCCAACCTTCCACATGAATTTGCGTCCCATAGCTCCAACCATCTGTATCCAACTACTATTCTATTTCCATCAGGACTCCAACAACACGAAGACACCCATTCATTAGGAAAACTATCAATAATATTTCCTGTATTAAAATCGCAAATATAGACCACATTATTGACTACAGCAAAGAAACGATTTCCATTAGGGGAAATTTCAAATTCTGTAATCCACTTATTAGGTGCAATAGTAAAAGTCTTTACACAACGATAATTCAATTCATCTTCTTCAAACCATTCGTTGCAAGATGTAAACAACATTGTTACCATTACTACAATGATAAATAAAACAGACGTTCTATTCATATTTTTTTATTTCTTTATCTTAGCATCAATAAATGTTTTCTCTGCCATGTAAGAAGAACGCACCAATGGACCGCTTTCAACATTATCAAAACCTAATGACATTCCTATTTCCTTATATTTAGCAAATTGTTCTGGAGTTACATATTCTATTACAGGAATGTGTTTGTGTGTTGGTTGAAGATATTGTCCTATTGTGAAAAGTCTTACTCCTACTTTTCTTACGTCTTTCATTAATTCTACAACTTCTTCTTCGGTTTCACCTAATCCAACCATTATTCCTGTCTTTGCAATTAAGCCTGCTTGTGATGCAAGTTCAAGAACTTTTAGGCTGACATCATATTTTGCACGGCTACGTGTTTGGTTTGAAAGGCGTTTTACTGTTTCCATATTATGCCCAAATACATCTGGTTTTGCATCGAAAACGATTTGTAATAGCTTTTCGTCTCCGTCAAAGTCTGGTGTAAGAACTTCTATTGTAGTATTTGGATTTAACTCTCTTGTTGCTTCTATTGTTTTAGCCCAATGTGCAGCACTTTTATCTTCCAAATCATCTCTATCTACTGAAGTAATAACGCAGTGTTTCAACTTCATTAGATTTACTGATTTTGCTATCTTTTGTGGTTCTTCTTCATCTAATGGCATTGGCACTCCTGTCTTTGTTGCACAGAACTTACAAGAACGAGTACAAATATCGCCTGATATCATAAAGGTAGCAGTTCCTATACTCCAGCATTGCCCAATGTTAGGACATTTTCCACTAGAACAAATTGTGTGTAATTTATTTAATTCAACTATCTTTTTTACCTTAGGATAGTTTTCTCCTGTTTCAAGTTTAATTTTCAACCATTCTGGTTTACGTTGTGGGTTGTTGCTCATTTTCTAAAATCTTTTTTAATGTTTTTTCTGCGGCAAGTTGTTCTGCTGCTTTGATTGAGTAGTCTTCTGCTTTTTCTTGAGGTTGTTCATCAATAAGTATTTGAACTACATAATGCATTCTATGATTTACAACAGACGACTCTACAACTTCAAAGGATATTTTCTTCTTATTCTTTTGACACCAGTCAATTATCTTACTCTTATAGTTCCATGTGGTATTCTCCAATTCGTCTATGTCAAGATGAATTGAAAGTATCTTTTTTGTTAAGACTTTTTGTGTGAATTTGTAACCTCTATCTAAGTAAAGAGCACCTACTAAAGCCTCAAAGGCATCACCATTGACTGAAGAGAAACTCCCCGAATGTGAAGTTTTATTATACTCTATTAGTTTACTTAATCCTATTTTTACTGAAAGTTTATTAAGAGATGCTCTACTAACTATCTTTGAACGCATTTCGGTAAGAAATCCTTCGCCTTTTAAAGGGTATTTCTTAAATAAATAATCCCCTACTATTGTGCTTAAAACCGTATCGCCAAGGTATTCTAAACGTTCATTATTTAGCTTATTGCCTTTGTTATCTGTTATAGAGCAAGATTTATGTATAAGACTAAGCTTATAAATAGAAATATTCTTAGGTTTACACCCAAGAATATTTCTTAAAAATTTCAGAAGTTCTCTATCTTCTTTTTTTATGCCTCTTTTAATAAGAAACATATCTTATTCATATTTCTTAAACGCAAGAGATGCGTTGTGTCCACCGAATCCGAATGTATTGTTTAAGGCTCCTTTAATTTCTCTCTTTTGAGCTTTACCGAAAGTAAAGTTTAATTGAGGTAATTCAGGATCATCGGTAAAGTGATTAATTGTTGGAGGAACTATTCCGTTATAAACAGCCAAAATTGTTGCTATTGATTCTATAGCTCCTGCTGCGCCTAACAAGTGTCCTGTCATACTCTTAGTTGAGTTGATGTTTATGTTCTTTGCATGTTCTCCAAACAATTTTTCTATAGCGCTTATTTCTGCTATATCACCAAGTGGTGTTGATGTTCCGTGAGTGTTGATATGGTGAATATCTTCTAATGCAAGACCAGCTTCTCTTAATGCTTCTTTCATTGCATTTAAAGCTCCTCTTCCTTCTGGGTGAGGCGCTGTCATGTGATGAGCATCAGCTGTTAATCCTGCTCCACCAATTTCTGCGTAGATTCTTGCTCCACGTGCTATAGCGTGTTCATAGCTTTCCAAAACTAAAGCACCTGCTCCTTCTCCTAAAACAAATCCATCTCTGTCTTTGTCAAATGGTCTTGAAGCTGTTGCTGGATCATCATTTCTTTGAGAAATAGCGTGCATTGAGCTAAATCCACCTAATCCTGCTTCAGAGATAGCTGCTTCACTTCCTCCACAAACCATTACATCTGCTTTTCCTGTTCTTATGTACATGAAAGCATCTGCTATTGCATGAGCTGAAGAAGCACATGCTGATACTGTACAGAAGTTAGGTCCTCTTAAATCATATTTAATAGATATGTGACCTGCACAAATATCTGCTATCATCTTTGGAATGAAGAATGGACTAAATCTTAATGAACCATCTCCTTTCGCAAAAGATACGATTTCTTCTTGGAATGTTGCTATACCACCAATACCTGAAGCCCAAATAACACCTGCTCTGTCCTTATCTAATTGTTCTAAATTAATTCCAGAGTCAGCCATTGCTTGGTCAGCAGCTACTATTCCGTATTGAGCAAATTTATCGTATTTTCTTATTTCCTTTCTGTCGAAAAACTTATTACCATCGAAGTTTTTCAATTCACAAGCAAACTGAGTTTTAGCTTGTGAAGCATCAAAATGAGTTATAGGGGCAGCCCCACTTACTCCATTTATAAGGCCGTTCCAATATTCTTCAATATTGTTACCTATTGGAGTAAGTGCGCCTAACCCTGTAACTACAACACGTTTCATTTCCATAATGAAAAATGAAATTATTTAGCGTTGTTTTCGATGTATGTGATAGCGTCACCTACTGTTGCTATCTTTTCAGCTTGATCATCTGGTATAGAAATGTTAAATTCTTTTTCTAATTCCATGATCAATTCTACAGTGTCTAATGAATCAGCTCCTAAATCACTTGTGAAGTTTGCTTCAGGAGTAACTTGACTTTCTTCTACACCTAGCTTATCAACTACGATAGCTATCACTTTTGTTGCTATTTCAGACATATTTATAAAGTTTTTATAATTAAACCGATTTGCAAAATAACAAAAAAAAGTGCAATTGGACAAAAAAACAAAGAAAAATGATAAGGCTTTTCAATTTAACAATTTGAAATTTAGAATTTTAATATTATTGCCATTTTATTGTAAAAATAAATAAAAACGATGTTTTATACTAAAATACTATCTTTGCAAGCATAAAAAAAATCAAATATTACATAAAATGAAAAGAATAGCTATTTTTGCTTCTGGTAGCGGAACAAATTTCCAACAAATTTGTGAGTATTTTAACTCAAAGGAAACTGATATCAAAATAGAATTACTAATAGTAAACAAAGCAAATGCTTATGTTCTTGAAAGAGCAAAGCAATTAAATGTAAAAAGCTTATATTTCAATAGAGAGGATTTTTATTCTACAGATAAGGTTGTTGAAGCCCTTTTAGAAAATCAAATAGATTTTATTGTATTAGCAGGTTTCCTATGGCTTGTTCCTAATAACATATTAAAGGAGTATGAAAATAAAATAATAAACATACATCCTGCTCTATTACCTAAGTATGGTGGAAAAGGCATGCACGGACATCACGTTCACGAAGCTGTAATCGCTGCAAGGGAGCAAGAATCCGGAATAACTATTCATTACGTTAATGAAAGATATGACGAAGGAAATATAATCTTTCAAGCAAAATGCACAATAACTGCCGAAGATAATGCAGACACTTTGGCAGAAAAAATACACTTATTAGAAAAAGAACATTTCCCTAAAGTGATTGACGATTTGCTTTCTTAAATCAAGATTTTAAAAGCTATAATTCACACCAAATTTTACAAATATTCCTTTATACTCTTTTAAATTATAGGAATTAAAGAAAGGATTTGTGATTTCATATCCTTGTTTGCTAAGATTAAACACGTCATTTATCTGAGCAAACAAGGATAATTTTTTATTAAAAAGTTCAGTTCTCACACCTAAATCTATGCTATAATTCTCTCTTTGTTCATAAAACAATCTTGCAACAGGAGAAGAATATTGTGCAATAGCGTAAAGATTTAGCGTTTCAAAGAAATCTCTGCTTATTTTTAAGTTGAAAGAATACGAAGTGCTATAATTAGAATACAATCCTAAGTTTGGATAATCAATTTCGTAGTAATACCTATATATATTGGAAAAAAGACTTGCGTCAAACAAGTTTCCAATTTCAAAATTTGCGTTAGCGTCCAATCCATACCTAAAAGAAGTTTTCATATTGTAAGGCATAGTATAAGAAATCACATATCCATAATAATCATCAAGTAGAAAATCTGTCGCATAGTCTATTTCGTTAGAAGAATGTTTATAATAAGCACTCAAAGACACAGACTCACTTCCAGAAAAAGCCTTTTGCCAACTTGCAATCAAAGAATGAGTTTGCGAAGATTTAAGATTGCGATTACCAATAGTGAAAAAATCTCCACCATACAGCTTATGAGTAGTCAAATCACTTGCAGAAGGTGTTGTGGTTTTAAGATTATAAGAAAGATTAAACACATTGCCAGCATTAGCCCTATAAGTTAAATAAACCAAAGGCTCAATAGTGAATTTAAAATAAGAAGTATCATCAGGCGAATAAAGAGATTGATAACTAAACTCTTCATTTGCTAAATTACAATCCAATCTTACATTCATCATTAAGCGATGAAAAATAACTTTCCAATCAAAAAAGCAATTCAAACCGCTGTTCTTATACCTATATATATAGGAGAAAGCAATATCCTTAACATTATATATATGGTTTAGCGAGTCATAATAATTGTAATCGGCATCTTTGTCGCTCCAAGCGTGATTTAATCTTAATCCAAGCATAATTTTAGAAGACTCATCGTAAGAATAATTATAAAAAACGTTTAAAGCAATATCATTATCCTTGGATTTAGCAACATCAAGTCCGTTAAAATTCCAATAAATCGACGTTGGATTATCATAAATCCTAAGATTATTTCCTTTGC
Organism: Candidatus Onthomorpha sp.; assembly: GCA_045635365.1. Lineage (GTDB taxonomy): Bacteria > Bacteroidota > Bacteroidia > Bacteroidales > P3 > Onthomorpha. Next base: position 48,862 of record JAZRCB010000011.1, on the reverse strand, counting down.
TCTCTGTATTAGAAAAACTTCCGTCAAGTCCAATGGATAAAATCTTTCCTTTATTGTTAAAATTATGAGAATATCCAGCAGAAAATGCAGAAACGCTATTTTCAACCTCATAAAAATCCTCAGCATTATAAGCACTTGTCATTTTGTTCGCAAAAGAAGAATCTATCCTTGTTTGATTTGTGAAAAGATTATTTTGATTACTTAGTTGCAAGTGAGAAAAAGAAAACGAAAAAACATTCTTTTCATTAAACTTATAAAGTAAATCAATATTCATTGCTCCGCTATACTCCTTTGTTTCGCCATTTGAATTAAGGCTTTCAAAAAAAACAGTGTCTTTTTCTTGATTTAAAGCCGTAGAAAAGCCGTTTGAATTATCATTTCTTTGCATATAACTTCCCTCAAAGCCTAATTTCAAAGACAATCTCTCACTTTGCTGAGCAAAAGACAAGGATTGAGCAAACAAAATCAAAATAAAAACAAAAGAAAAACCCCTTCTAAAAAACATAATCAAAGTATTTAAAGTAAAACTTAGACAAAGGTAAAAATATTTCTTTGTTTTACGAAAATAATTCAAAGAATTAAAAAATTATTTCTTTGTTTTAGAAAATTATTTCTTTGTTTTATTTCGCGATTGAAACATTATTCTTATATTTGCACAAAAGAAGAAAAAATTAAAAATAAAATATTAAAAGACATGAGCAACAAACAATTGATTTTGGCAATAAATCCAGGCTCTACTTCAACAAAAGTAGCAGTTTATGACGGAGAAACACAACTATTTGTAAAGAATATCAAACACTCTGCTGAAGAAATAGCAAAATTTGCTAAAATAGCAGACCAATACGAATTCAGAAAATCTCTTATACTTGAAGAAGTAGCAGCAGCAGGTTACGATTTAAACGAATTTAAAGTAATAGTTGGACGTGGTGGATTAGTAAAGCCTATCTCTTCTGGAGTATGGGGAGTAAATGCTGCCATGATTGAAGACCTTAAAAAAGGAGTATCAGGAGAACACGCTTGTAACTTAGGAGGACTTATAGCAAACGACATAGCAAGTGGATTAAACAATGTTCCTGCTATTATTGCAGACCCAGTTGTTGTAGATGAAATGGAACCTTTGGCAAGAATAAGCGGACACCCTAAATTCCCACGTCGTTCTATCTTCCACGCATTGAACCAAAAAGCAATCGCAAGAAAATACGCAAAAGACCACAATCAAAAATACGAAGACTTAAATCTTATCATCGTACACTTAGGAGGTGGAGTTTCAGTTGGAGTTCACAAAAAAGGATTAGTAATAGACGTTAACCAAGCATTAGACGGAGAAGGTCCATTCTCACCAGAAAGAACAGGTTCTTTACCAGTTAATGAAGTTGTAAACGCATGCTTCAGCGGCGAATACACAAAAGAACAAATCAAGAAAATGATTGTTGGTAACGGAGGTTACGTTGCTTATTTAGGAACAAACGATGCTTACACTGTAGAGGTAAAAGCAAAAGAAGGCGACAAAGAACACGCTTTCATACAATCAGCAATGGCTTACCAAGTAGCAAAAGAAATTGGAGCAGCTGCAACAGTATTAAATGGACAAGTTGATGCTATCGTATTAACAGGAGGTATTGCTTACGGAAAACCATTTGACGAAGAAGTAATAGAAAGAGTAAAATTCATCGCGCCTGTTGAAATATACGCAGGAGAAGATGAAATGGGAGCATTAGCAATGAACGCAACAATGTTCTTGAATAACGAAATAGAATGTAAAGAATACAAATAGTCAATTCTTCACATTAAAACATAGAGAGGGAATATTCTGAAAAGAAAATTCCCTCTTTTTTTGAACTATTGTGTGAAATAAATGTTGTAAAACATATAATTTTAAAACACAATAGCCTTATGAAAAAAATTATTTTAGTTGCAACAATCCTTTATTTCGCAACAGCAACAAATCTATTTGCGCAAAGAGCAATTAAACCCTCAGGATTTATTTCAACAGCAGGCTTTTCTATGGAGTTTTTTAGTAATTTTGATCATTTAAACTCCTCCATAAAAGAAATATACCCTGAATACAAAGAATTCACACCTTACATCAAAACAGGATTTTCTTTAGGCTTTGGATATTATTTCAAAGATAGATTCTATCTATTAACAGAAAGTTATGCATCTTCTGCACCCGCAGTCAGTGTACACGAAAATCAATATTCCGAATTAAGGAGTTATGGTAGTAAATTAGAGTTTTCTTACATCTTCTGCCGATACAAAAAATTTGATTTTGAAGCATCACTTGGATTTGGTGGACAATACAATAGTTATTTACACACAATTAAAGATAACTTAGGTGAATATAGACCTAACTTAGCCCTTAGCTCACTAAATACAATAGTTCCAATAGGTATAACATGGTGGATACATAAAAGCGAAGAAGCTCACATTGGAGAAAGAGCAGTAGGAATTAGCCTTGATTACAATATAATAGCTCACAAAGGAATCACTACTATCACCGGTTTTACTGAAAAAACCTATTTCCCAAACATAGAAAGCAATGCCCTTTCTTTAAGTATTGTTCTTAAAATGTAAATAATTTCTTATATTTGCAGACTAAAAGCAAATAATAAGAAGCAATGAGCGAGAGAACAGAATTAGAAAGTTTAGGAGAATTTGGACTAATCGATAGACTTAACCCAGAGGAAAAAAGAGAAATAAAAAACACTAGTACAATCCTTTCCATAGGAGATGATGCTGCTTGTTTAGAATATAAAGACAAAGTAGTTTTAGTATCTACAGATATAATGACAGAGGGAGTGCATTTTGATATGGTTTACACCCCTCTTAAACATTTAGGCTATAAAGCTTGCGTAGTTAATTTTTCTGATATCTATGCAATGAACGGAAAACCTAAACAAATTACAATATCTATTGCAGTGAGCAATAGATATTCTGTTGAAGCCTTAGAGGAATTGTATGCGGGAATTTATCTTGCTTGTGAAAAATATGGCGTAGATGTGGTTGGAGGCGACACAACAAGCTCTTCGGCAGGAATGTTTCTTTCAATTACTGTGATAGGTGAGGTAGAAAAAGAAAAAATCGTTAAAAGAAATGGCGCAAAACCATACGATTTGCTTTGCGTAACAGGAGATTTAGGAGCAGCTTATGCAGGCTTATTAGTATTACAAAGAGAAAAAGCAGCCTTTATGGTAAACCCTAACTCTCAACCTCAGTTAAAAGATTACGAATACGAAGTTGGAAGACAATTAAAACCAGAAGCACAAAAGAAACTTATAGATTTCTTTGAAAAAGAAGGCATAGTACCAACTTCTATGATAGATATATCAGACGGACTTGCATCAGAAACTCTACATATCTGCAAACAATCAGAGGTAGGTTGCGAAATATATTTAGAAAAAATACCTGTAGATTACAGAGCTTCACGAACATTTGAAGAATTCAAAATATTAGCAGACACAGGAGCCTTAAACGGTGGAGAAGACTATGAAATGCTATTTACCATAAACCAAAAAGATTACGAAAAAGTTCAAAAGAACGAAAACATTCATATAATAGGCCACATTACTGATAAATCTTTAGGTTGCCAATTGGTAACACCACAAAATACCACAATAGAATTAAAAGCTCAAGGTTGGAATCATTATAAACAAGAAGAATAAGCAATGATTAAAAACTTAATATTAGACATGGGAGGTGTGATACTAAATGTTAGTTATCACAGAGTAGTAGAAACATTCAAAAGTTACGGAATAGAAGACTTTGATAAGATTTATACACAAGCAAATCAAGTAGAAATTATTGATAAATTTGAAGAAGGAAAATGCAGTATTGCAGAATTTAGAGACGGAATAAGAGACTTGGTAAAACAACCTCTTACCGATGAACAAATAGACAAAGCTTGGTTTGCAATGATTTTAGACTTACCAAAAGAAATCATTCAATTACTTGGAGTGTTAAAGCTAAAATATAAACTATATCTTTTCTCAAACACTAATGAACTACACATTGAATTTCTTAAAAAAGACTTTGAACATCAATTAGGATTTGATTTATTCTCTTGTGTTTTCAACAAAGCTTATTTTTCAAATGAAATAAACAGAAGAAAACCTCACCCAGAGTCTTTCCAATTTGTTTTAGACGATGCAGGAATAAAAGCAGAAGAAACTTTATTCATAGATGATTCACCACAACATCTTGAAGGAGCAAAACAAGTAGGTTTAAATACTTATTGGCTTACAAACGGAGAAACATTGATAGATCTATATAGTAAAAAGATAATATAATGAACACCTCTTCTTTCAGAGAAAACAAATTTGTAAGGTTTATAACCAACAAATACATTTTAACGATAATCATATTTTCGTTACTATTCTTATTTTCCCCAAACAACAATATCATCTATTATTTCAAAGTAAAAAAGCAATATGAAGAAATAGAACAACAAAAAAACTTCATATTAGAAGAAATAACTAAAGACAGCATAAGAAATATAGAATTAGAGAGAAACATCAGAGCAAAAGAGAAATACGGAAGAGAAAAATACATGATGAAATCTCCCAACGAAGATATATATGTAATCAAGCATCAAGAAACCCATAACACAACAAAGTCTAAATAATTACAAAAAAAGATTGTTTTTTTTAGATTTTACGATAAAAGTTGTATTTTTGTAGTCAGAATATTAGTATTTTATTAAAAATAGCTTAAGAATATGAAATTAAAACAAATTGTCTTTTTTCTTTTGATAATAACAAGCCTTAGTACATTTGCACAAAAGAGAAGTTTGACTGAATTAGCCGATGAAGCATTTGAAAGCAAACAATATATAACTGCAGTTGACCTATATAAGGAAGCTTACACCAAGATAAAAGGCAACAGAGAAGAAAAAAACAGAATAATGTTCCAACAAGCGGAATGTTATCGTTATATGGACGACCAAAAGATGGCAGTAAAGACTTATCAACGATTAGTCAAAGCTAAATACTATGACGTTCAACCAAAGATTTTTCTTTACATGGCTGACATTCAAAAATTCAATAGTGAATGGGATGCAGCAGAATACAATTACAAAGAATACCTTAAATTAGTTCCTAATGATGAGTTAGCGAAACGTCGTTTACAATCTATAGATTTAGCAAAGAAATGGATGAACAATCCAACACGTCACCAAATACAAGAAGTTAAGAATGTCAATACTGAATGGAATGAATGGGGACCAAGATTCTCTGCTTCAGAAGATGAGAACGAAGTAATTTTCACATCATCACGTCCAAAAGAAGACAGCAAAGAAGTTGACGTTTGGACAGGAGAATATTTCTCAAACATCTATACATCAGCAAAATTAAAACAAGGAGAACTTAGCGAACCTAATTTAATAGGAATAGACCAAGTAAATACAGATGCCAACGAAGGGGAACTTGTATTTGCAAGAGGTTCTAAAACACAAAATGTTTATTTCTCACGATGCCTTATTCAAAAAAATCTACAATTAAACTGTGCTATCTATACAAATAAGCCTGTAGATAAAAACAAAAAGAATAAGAAAAAAGCTGAAACAGAAAATCAAGAAAACGAATCACCATTTATTATGATAAACCTTGGTGATACAGCCTACAACTATTTCCACCCAGCAATATCATCTGACGAATTAACACTTTATTTCTCTTCTAACAGACCTGGAGGAGAAGGAGATTATGACCTTTGGAAAGCAACAAGAAGCAGCATTGATCAACCTTTTGGAAGCGTTGTTAACTTAGGAAAACAAATAAACACAGAAGGTAAAGAAGAATTCCCAACTTTACGTTCAGACACAAGACTTTACTACTCTTCTGACGGATTACCAGGATTAGGAGGTATGGACTTATTCTACACAGAATTTGTAAATGGAGAATGGTCTGAACCACAAAACTTAATGTATCCTATCAATAGCCCATCAGATGAAATAGGTATCATCTTTAATAAAGTAGAACAAGAAACTATAGCAGCAGAAGAATCAGGATTCTTCTCATCAAACAGAGAAGGTGGTACAGGTGGTGACGACTTATACTCATTCTATAGAGCTCCACTCCTATTCTCTCTAAAAGGAAAAGTTAGAGATGACAAATCTATGCAAGCAATAGAAGGAGCAAGAATCAGACTAATAGGTGACGACAATACAAGTATAGAAACAAGAACTGACAGAAAAGGAGAATATAGCTTCTCTACAGAACAAATAAACTACAATGTAAACTACAAAATACAAGTATCTCAAATAGGTTACTTCAACAACGAAGGTAAAGAATCTACAGTAGGTTTAACTACAACAACAGAACTTGTACACGATTTCAAACTACGTCCAATACCAAAAGAACCAATAGTATTACCAGAAATAAGATATGACCTTGCAAAATGGGAATTAAAAGACCAATACCAAGACTCATTATCTGACTTATTAGTAATATTAGTTAACAATCCAACATACGTTATAGAGCTTGGTTCACACACTGACTCTAGACCTTTCCTTCGCGTTACTAACGATACATTAAGCCAACGTAGAGCAGAATCAGTAGTAGAATTCCTTGTAGCAAGAGGAATCGACAGAGAAAGATTGATTCCAAAAGGATACGGAGATAGAGTTCCAAGAACCCTAAAAACAAACTGCACCGCAGAATTTGGTGGAAAAGAATATAGCTTTGCTAAAGGTGTAACTCTAACAGATGATTTCATTAATAGATTAAGAAGCAAAGGAGAAAAAGAAGCAGCACACCAACTTAACAGAAGAACAGAATTCCGTATCTTAAGAACAGACTTTGTTCCAAGAGCAGTAATAGACAGCTTAAAAGACGCTGCATTAAATGCTCCAATTGTAGATATGGTATCAGGAACAGTGCCACCACCAGATACAGAAGTGCCTATCGTTTATACAGACAATCACATAAAAGTTTCAATGATAAACGGCAACAAAGCACAAATTTACATCATACTAAATGGAAAAGCTGTTCCATGTATTTATGATGAAAAATATAGAGATGCAGCCGTATTAGATTGGGATTTAGCAATGAAATATTTATTAGAAGGCAGAATTACAAAAGACGATTTCAAAGACAAAGACAAAGCCTTTGACGAAGACGGCAATATATTAGACAATTCAGTCTTAACATTCCGTTCTGCATATATAGGAAAATATTTTGCAGACAAATATGAAGTCATTGTAAGAAAAGGAATGAAATACGACATGATTGTAAATAGAAACGGACTTATCGATTTTGGAACATTTACCTTCTCAAGAGCAAGAGGAGAAATCATATTTGAAGAATAAATTTCGAGAAAAATTTGGTGGATTCAAAAATAAGTAGTACTTTTGCAATCCAAATCGAGAGGATGCGGGGTGGAGCAGAGGTAGCTCGTCGGGCTCATAACCCGAAGGTCGTAGGTTCGAGTCCTGCCCCCGCTACAAAGGCAAAAGCAGAAGATAGTTCTTCTGCTTTTTTTGTTTTGTATCGCTAAATCGTTTCTTTGTTTCACACCTATCTTTCTTTGATTCGTTTCGCTAAAACAAAGAGTTGTTTTTCTCTTTTCAAGAATTATATTAGTCCAATGCTGTTGGACGAGTTGTACAAAGGCTCTGGACTAAGTGTCCAAAGGCGTTGGACTTTTAAAAAACAAAGGAAAAAATGAAGAAAATATTTTTTCCTTTATATAAAAATTAATATCTTTGCGAGGTATTTTTCTAAAAAAGAATTGAATTATGAAAAAGATATTACTATTTGTTTGTGCAATTCTTTGTGTGAATGTGTTGTTATCACAAGTTTTCTATAATAATGGAGTTCAGTATACTATCAATGGTAGCAACGTAAGCGTAATAGGACACGACTCTAATTTACCTAATGCTTTAACAATACCTTCTTCAGTAATATATAACGGAAGAACATATAAAGTTACTTTTATCCAAGGGAGCGCATTTTATGATTGCGATAACCTAACATCTGTTACAATCCCTTCTTCAGTAACAGAAATAGGAACAGCAACAGACCCTTATGGAGCTTTTGAAGAATGTGATAATTTAAGCTCTATTACAATTCCAAAAAAAGTTACAAAACTTGGTCAATGGACTTTTTATAGCTGTGATAATTTAACGTCAGTTACTTTTGAAGCAAATAGTACTTTAAAAACTATAAATAATTCTGCCTTCCAAAATTGCAGTAATTTAAACTCTATTACAATTCCTAATAGTGTTACTTCTATTGGCAGTAAAGCCTTCCAAAATTGCAGTAATTTAAACTCTGTTACCTTAACGAATAACACAGAGGCAACAATTGCAGGAAATGCTTTCACTAATGCTGGTATATCACCAAATTACACAAGTAATGGTATAAAATATTCTATTGGTTCTGCAAGTAGAACGGTTGGTAGTTACACATTTACTAATGTAGGTGAAGTTACATTTCATTTGAATGGCAATAGCTTTCCTCCACCAAATGAAGTAACGGTAACAGGCGCTACAACTAATTCTATTACAACAGCAAATATCCTTTCATCAGTACCTATAAACGGCAACACATATCCTGTTACTTTTATTGGAAATTCTGTCTTCCAAAATTACAGTAGGTTAACCTCTGTTACAATTCCAAATAGTGTTACTACTATTGGAAATTCTGCCTTCTATGGTTGCAGTAAATTAATGGATATATACCTGCCAAACAACGCAATCATTCCTTCAGATGCTTTTGGAGGTAATATTGGTTGTGTAGAAATAGACGATTTGTATTATGGAACAATAAATGATACATTATATGTAGGACCATATACATTTACAAATACGGCTTTTGCAAGATTTCATTTAGGAGGAAATACTTATAGTGCTACAATAAATAATGGAATTGCGGTTGTTTATTGCAAGAAATCAAAAAGTGGAACATTAAATATTCCTTCAACAATAGAAATAAATTCAACGTCTTATAATGTTACTTCTATTGCTAATTCTGCTTTAAGTAATTGTGATAGTTTAACTACTATTATTATTCCTACTACTGCTACTTCTATTGGTGATTCTGCTTTCATAAATTGTAATAGTTTAACTAATATTATTATTCCAAATAGCATTACTTCTATTGGTAGTTATGCCTTCAAAAATTGCAGTCATTTAAATCAAGTCATTCTTCTTCCAACTAACGCAACAATTGCAGAAAATGCTTTCACTAATGCGGGTTTATCTACAAATCAAACAAGTAACAATATAATATATTCTCTTGGTTCTGCAATTAGGTATATTGGTAATTATAAATTTGCTAATGTAGGTATGGTTACATTCTTTTGTAATGCTACTCAATATCTTCCACCAAATGAAGCAATGGTAACAGGCATCGCTTCATCTGCAATCTCAACAGCAAATATTGCTTCATCAATACAAATAAACGACAACTCATATCCTGTTACCTTTATTAAAGGGGAAGCTTTTTATCAATCTAATCTAACTTCTATTACAATTCCAAATTCAGTAACGGCAATAGGAACAGAAATAGACCATTATGGAGCCTTTGAAGAATGTAATAGTTTAAGCTCTATTACAATTCCAAATAGTGTTAAAAGGCTTGGACAATGGACTTTTTATAGTTGTGATAATTTAACTTCAGTTAATTTTGCAGAAAATAGTAATTTAGACACTATAGATGCTAGTGCGTTCAGTGCTTGCGTTAGTTTAAATTCTATTGTTATTCCAAATAGTGTTACTTATATTGCTGATAAAGCGTTCTATAAATGCCAAAACTTAAGCTCTGTCACAATCCCTGACTCAGTTATTACTATAGGAACAGCAAATGAGGGCTATGGTGCCTTTGAAGAATGTGACAACTTAAACTCTATTACAATACCAAGTAGTGTTACTTCTTTAGGAAGATATACATTTTATAGTTGCAATAACCTAACATCTATCACTTGCCTTGCAGAAAACCCACCAACTATAAATGGAAATGGCACTTTCTCTGGAACTCCAAGCACTAAAACCTTAACCATTCCTTTCGGTAGCGATTATTCCACTTGGCAGTCAAATACCACATGGGCAAAAACTAATCACCTAATACAATATGGCGAAAGAAAAGAACTTGCAACAGACTTTACAATCAACACAACAACAGGCTTAATCAACAATGGAGTATTAAGAATAAAACAAAACGGACAACTAATAAACCAAACAACAGACAATGTAAATGGTATCTTTGAAATAGAATCAATAAACAGAGATAACAATTGGAATTACATAGGAGCTCCTTTTAATGATTACACATTAAGTTCAATACTTCCACAAACAAATAACGGAAATTTAGAAGACGCTACAGTATCTTTGTTTAACCATAACACAGGAACATGGAACACAGAGTGGGCAAGTTATGAAGATGAAATAAAAACAGGAGAAGGCTTTGCCGCTTGGAATTGGGGAACATCACCAATAGTCTTTACAACATACGGAGACATTTGGAACTATGAAACAGAACTATTAGAAGAATACATCTTTGGAAACCCTACTGATTTTACTCTATTCAACGAAAACTCAATAACAATCTCACATCAAGACAATAATTCAAGCGATGGAGTAAATTGGCTATCAGTAGCAAACCCTTATACCTTTAAACTTGACATTGGACAAATTCGCACAGACAACGCATTACAAGGAGATGTGTTATACACATACAATGGAACAAACTTTGTACCCGTAACAACAGGTGAAATCAAAGTAACAGAAGGATTCTTTGTAAACAACTCAACACTAACATTTAATAAAGAACAAAGACTAACCAACTCACAAAAAATAACACCACAAAGAGACTTCATACACATTACAATGATAGATGGGGAAAGAGAAGTAGAACTATTATTTGCACAAAACGAAAATGCAGAACAAGGCTACGATAGATTTGATGCCAACAAACTATTCTCCCCAATTGAAATAACAGAACCATACTTCAAAACAGGAGAAAACAACTTAGTAAAAGAAGAAGTAAAGAACTTGCCATACCTTGCACAAATGAATGTTAAAAGTAAAGAAACAAAAGAAATAACATTCAAAATCACAAACATACCAGAAGGAATGATGGTAACCCTAATAGACGGAGAACAATCAACAAGACTAAACGAAGGCGAACACTACAGCACAACCATAACAGCAGGCGAAAACGAAGACAGATTTAAAATACTATTTGGCAATGCAAGAACTATACAAACAACAAACACAAACGACATAACAATCACAAACAACAACCGCCAAGTAAACATCACAACAATAGAAAAAGACTTGCTGATAGAGGTATATAACACAATAGGACAAAAAGTACTAACAACAAAAGACTATAAATTCCAATTAAACGAAGTACCAACAGGAGTTTATATGATAAAAGCCTTCAACAAACAAGCCTACAAAACCACAAAGATAGTTATTGAATAAAAAGAGAAATAAATAATAAAGGCGATAGATTCTTTTCTATCGCCTTGTTATTGTTGTTTTATTGTTTTTATCCTCCGTACTCCATTAGAAAGGCTTTTATAAAGGCTTCTAATTCTCCGTCAAGTACTGCGGTTGTGTCGGTGGTTTCTACGTTTGTTCTTACGTCTTTTACTAATTTATATGGGTGTAATACATAGTTACGGATTTGGCTTCCCCATTCAATTTTCTTTTTGTTGCCTTCTATTTCGGCTATTTTTTCTTTCTTTTTTCTCATCTCCATTTCGTATAGTTGTGAACGTAGCATTTGCATTGCTTTTTCACGGTTTTGGAGTTGTGAACGGGTTTGTTGACACTCTATTACTATGTTTTCTGGTTTGTAACGTAAGCGTACTGCGGTTTCTACTTTGTTTACGTTTTGTCCTCCTGGACCCGATGAACGGAATGTGTCCCATTCTATGTCTGCGGGATTGATGTTGATTTCTATGTTTTCGTCTATTATAGGATAGACATAAACTGATGCGAAAGAGGTTTGGCGTTTGTTGGCTGCATTAAAGGGGGATTGTCTTACTAAACGGTGTACTCCACTTTCTCCTTTTAGATAGCCGTATGCGTATTCTCCGTCTATTTCAAAGCTCACGCTTTTTACTCCTGCGACATCGCCTTCTTGGTAATCTATTTGCGAAAGTTTATAGTTGTTTTTTTCTGCCCAACGTGTGTACATTCGCATTAGCATACTTGCCCAATCGCAAGATTCTGTCCCTCCTGCTCCTGCATTGATAGTTACTATTGCTGATAGTCTATCTTCTTCTGAGGATAGCATATTTTTAAATTCCAAGTTTTCTATCTCTGTGTTAAGTGTGTCTATGTTTTGTTGTAGTTCAGTTTCTTCTACCGAGCCTTCATCATAGAATTCTTTTAATACTTGGAAGTCTTCTAATGCTGTATTTACTATAAGAAAGGATTGTAATTTGTTTTTTTTCTCGCTGAGTTGTTTTAGAAACTTCTCGGCTTCTTTTGGGTCTTGCCAAAAGTCTTCGGCTTGTGTTTTTTCTTGGGATTGTTCTATGTCTTTTTGTAGGGAATCTACGTCAAAGACACCTCCTTAGAGTTGCTACTCTTTCTTGAAAGATTTTTATTGCTTCGTCTGCTGTCATTTTGTTTTTATTTACCTGTATGACCGAATCCGCCTTCTCCTCTTTTGGTTTCGTTAAGTATTTCTACTTCTTCCCATTCTATGGTTTCGTGTCGGCTAATTACCATTTGGGCAATGCGTTCTGAGTCTTTTATTTCAAAGGCTTCTTGAGATAGGTTTATTAGTAGGACTTTTATTTCTCCACGATAGTCTGCGTCTATTGTTCCTGGAGAATTTAAAACGGTTATTCCATTTTTAAAAGCTAAACCTGAACGTGGACGTATTTGCGCTTCTGTTCCTTCTGGTAATTCTATGTAAAGTCCTGTTGGAATTAGAGCTCTCTGCATTGGTTGTAGGGTAATTGATTCTGTAAGAGAGGCTCTTAAATCCATACCTGCCGATAAGATTGTCTCATAGGCAGGTAATGGATGTTGTGATTTATTTATAATCTTTACTTTCATTTTGTTTTTAATCTACGCAAGCGTTAAGTGATGGATTTGTTCCATATTTTAAGGTTCCATCTTGTGAAATTGAAAAGCTTGAACTTTTATTTGCTTGTGAGAATTCTTGACTAAAATTCATGTTTTCAATTTCAAGTGGTGAACTTGCAATAAGTTTTTCTATACCAGCTTCAGAGTTCAACATTTCTCTAACAGCTTTCATTCTTTCCATTCTTTCATCATCTGAAACACTTTGAAATCCTGTTGGATGGGCAAATATTTTATTAATATCTGTTGTTACCTCAGGTTCTGGTTGTGATACTACAATAGGTTCTTTCACCATTGTTTGTTGTGAGTGAGTTTGAGGTAATGGTTGTGGTTTAACTGCTACTTGTGTTGGTTGCCACATACCTGTTATTTTTGTATCTGTTGTTGCTGTAGTTGGAGCTTGAGTTTGAGTATCTACTATTGGTTCTTCTGGAAGTGGAAAAACATGAACTATTTTTTCAGGTTTTGGAGCAGATAGTGCTACTGGTTCTGGTTGAGAAACTTGAGTAGTTTGTTGTTCAACTGTTTGTGTTATTTGCGGCACATCTACACGAGTTGGAACATTTGTTTGTGATGACGTTTGAGTAGGTTGTTGACCATTTTGAGTTGGTGTTGTTCCTCCTAAAGGTAGTGGTGAACGTATACCTGATACTTCTGGTGTTTTTGCTTCAAAGCCTGTAGCAACTAATGTTATAGATAATTTATCTCCTAAGCTATTATCTACACCTGTTCCCCAAATGTAATCTACGTCTGGATTTGTTGCTTGTTGGATATAGTTTACTATTATATCCATTTCTTCCATACGAAGTTGGTTTGTTTCTGAAGACAAGAAATATAATAAGATGTTTTTAGTTTTTGATATATCGTCGTCATTAAGCAATTTTGAAGTAGTTGCTGCTTGTATTGCTTCTAAAGCTCTATTTTCTCCTTCTGCAACTCCTGTTCCCATTAAGGCTACTCCTGATTTTTGCATAACAGATTGTACGTCACGGAAGTCAACTCTTGTTCTACCTGTTACTGTCATCATTTCAGAAATACCTTTTGCTGCAGTTAAAAGGATATCATCTGCCATTGTGAAAGCATTGTCCATTGTTAGATTTCCATACTCTCTCAATTTGTCTGTATTGATAGTAATTATAGCATCTACTTCTTCTCTTAGTTTTGATATACCTTCTAGTGCTTGTGTTTTTCTTCTTCTTCCTTCAAAAGAGAATGGTAATGTAACAACTCCTATTACTAAGATTTGTTCTTCTGTTGTTGCTATTTTCACTTCTTTTGCAAAACGCGCAATTACAGGAGAGGCTCCTGTTCCTGTTCCTCCTCCCATTCCTGCTGTGATAAATAGCATTCTTGTATTGTGTTCTAAATGTGATTTTATTTCCTCTTCTGCTGCTTCTGCTGCAATACGAGCTTTTTCAGGATTATTACCTGCCCCTAAACCGCCTTCTCCAATCTTAATTTTATTCAAGACTGGTGAATTGTCTAAAGAAGATTGGTCTGTGTTACAAACTATGAAATCAACTCCTTGTATTCCACAGTTAAACATATGATTTACTGCATTGGTTCCTGCCCCTCCAACTCCTAATACTTTGATGTATGAAGATTGTTCTTTTGGAGCATCCATGCTTAATAAATTATTTTCAGTTATTTCGCTTGCAAATTGCATTAATTCTTCCATATTTTTTCGCTTAAATAATAACTAATATATCAGTTTGTAAAATTACTACTTTTATATACACAATAATGATTGAAAATTGTCAAGTTTTTCACAAAATACTGTTAATAAGAATCCTCCTTATTATCTCCTAAAATATTCTTTAAGAAGTTTTCAAGTTTCCTAAGAGTTGTCTTTTTATCAGCAGGTTTTGGTTCTTCTTTTACCATATCTACTTCCTCATGTTCAGGTGCTGGTTCTATGCATGGTTCTTCTTTTTTAGGATTTAGTAAATTTTGTTCCTCTAAATCTTGTAAAGCTTTTAATATCAAACCTATTCCTGTAGCATGTTTAGGGTGAGTCATTTCTTCTGTTATATTACCTGATAAATGTTCATGTGGAGTACCTACTCTAACATCTAAACCTAATATAAATTCAGAGAATTTATCTATGTCTTTTATTTTAGCTCCACCACCTGTTAATACTACACCTGCTATAAGTTTTTTATCGTATCCTGTATTGACTAATTCATACAACACTTGTTCTAATATCATTTTAACTCTTGAAGAAATTATCATTGTAAGTTGTTGTACTGATATTTCTTTAGGGTCTCTTCCTCTAAAACCCGGTATAGATATTATCTCATTAGTTGAAGTAGATGTTTCAAGACATGCTCCAAAATTTTGTTTTAAAGCTTCTGCATGTGTAGTTATAATAGAACAACCATTTTTAATATCATCAGTTATTACATTTCCAGCCAATGGAATAACTGATGTATGACGAATAATACCACCATGGAATATTGCAACATCTGTTGTACCTCCTCCTATATCAACTAAACATACCCCTGCTTCTTTTTCTTGTTCATCTACTACTGACTCTGCTGATGCTATTGGTTCTAAAACTAATTTCTTTACTTTGTATCCTGCTATTTGTACACTTCTATGAATATTTTGTATGTTGGTAACATTTCCTGTAATTAAATGAAAATCTCCAGCTAAACATTTACCTACTCTACCAACAGGATTAGTTGTTGGAGAATCATTATCAACTATATATGTTTGTGGTATAACATCTATAATTTCTTCTCCATGTTCCATAAGGATACCATATTGTTCAGCTTTTAATTTCTCAACATCTTCTCTTGTTATTATATGATCTTCCTCATGTATTATTATATTACCTCTATGTTGTCTTGAACGTATATGATGTCCTGCTATTCCTACATAAACATCATTTACTTTCACGCCTGACATTTCCTCTGCTTTTTGTACAGCTATCTTTATAGAACTTGCTGTATTTTCAATATTCTTTACAACACCTCTTTCTACACCTTGAGATTCTGTGCAACCCATACCTATTATATGAATCTCTTTATTCTCTTGTTGTTCTGCAATGAATACTGCAATTTTTGTCGTTCCGACATCAATTCCTACTACTATATTTTTCATATCATTTATTGTGTTTATTGTTTTACTTTCTTACGCAAACTACCTGTCCTTCGAATTCTAATTTTATTTCACTATAGTTATCCCAGCCAAATTCTGAAAAGCCCTCTTTATATAGATTGTTTAGTTTTATTAGTTTCTCATCGATTTTTTCCATCTTTCCTATTTTGATTACATAATCTCCTATTTTTGGCAACAACTCAAATCCACTTTGTTTGTCATAATAGATTTGGTCTATTTGATTTCTTAAAATTGAGTCTTGTTCTATTTTCAAAACAAGTTTATGTATATCATAAGTAATAGGTGTTTTTACTGAATCTATTGTTTTAATTCCTTTCAACGTTTCTCTAATATTTCCGTTTACGATAATCACATCTGCAGCTTTGTTCTTTATTGTATTACAAACATTACCCTCTTCGTCTATATAGTATTGTTTATTTTCTGTAAATATTCTCAATATTGGAGAATTCTGCACTATATCTATTTTAAGTGTACCTAACAGATTTAGATATACATCTACTGAATATATTAGATTCTTTTCTCTTAAGAAATTTTCTATTTCTTCTGTTTCTATTTCTTTTCTTTTATAATTAGTAAAATCTCCATATTTTTTTGAGAGTAATGAATGTACTTGCTCTTTATAAATTAGTCTATCTGCAGTTTTGTAGTTCATTTCAATTTCTACTTTAGACACATTAAGATTCTTCATCGTAATATTTGCTACGATGACAAGTGCTAATAATCCTATTACTAATAGTAGAAATTTTATCGTCTTATTCATTATCTTTTAAAAATTGTGTTATTGGCTCTACTAATTGATCTATATCCCCAGCTCCAAGTGTAACTAATAGTTGTGGTTGAAGTGCAGACAATAATGGGAATAATTGTTCTTTTGTCACATGATACTTATCCATTTTATTTATCTTATGCAAAATAGTTTTAGAAGTTATTCCTGCTATTGGTTCTTCTCTTGCTGGATAGATTGGTATTAGTATTATATCATCTAAATGTTCTAATGCCTTTGCAAACTCATCTGCAAAGTCCCTTGTTCTTGAATACAAATGTGGTTGAAAAACACCACATATTCTTTTATTTGGGTGCAAGTGTTTTAATGATGTAATTGTTGCTTCAATTTCTTCTGGATGGTGAGCATAATCATCATAGTATATTGTGTCTTGTGTTTTTAGTTTCAAGTCAAATCTTCGCTTCATACCTTTAAATGATTTTAAAGAAGCTCTTAATTCATATTCACTTACACCAAGATTCATTGCTATTGATAAAGCAAGTATTGCATTTTCTATATTGTGAATACCAGGATATGTCATCTGCATATCGTAATAAACTTTATCTGGTGTATGGTAGTCAAAGTAGTAACTTCCTTTACTTACTCTTATATTCCAAGCATAATATTCAGATTCTATATCAGTAAGAGAGTATGTATGAGTTTTTATTGAGTCGCTTGCTTCTATATTTATTCCTTTTTTCAAGAATATTCTTCCTTCTTGTTTTGTTTGGTTAGCGAATTGCGTAAAGGCTTGTTCCAAGTTTTCTTTATTTTCATAGATATCTAAATGGTCTGCCGATATTGAAGTTATCGCCGAAACATAAGGAGTAAGTTGCAAAAAAGACCTATCGTATTCATCTGCTTCTACTACGACATAATCTGAATTTGCATTATATAACATATTAGTAGAATAATTATTTGTTATTCCACCTAAAAAGGCTGAACAACCTATTTTACTATTATGCAACAAATGTGCAAGTAATCCAGATGTTGTAGTTTTTCCATGAGTTCCAGATATTGCTATTACCTTCTTATCTTTTATTATTTTTGATAAAGCCATAGCTCTTTTTTCTAATTTAATCTTTCTTTCTTTTATTGTTTGCAGTATTTGATTATCTGCTGGTATTGCTGGCGTATATATTGCTAAATCAATATTCTCTGGTAAATGATTCGGATTATCTTCATAGCTTATTTGCATTCCCTCTTCTTCAAGTTGAATACTTAATTGTGTTCGTGTCCTATCATATCCATAAACCTTATGCCCGTTATTATTCAAATAACGAGCTATAGCACTCATTCCTATTCCACCTATACCTACGAAGTAATACGTTTGTTTATCCATTTTATTTACTAAGTATATTTTCTATTTGTTCTACTATTCTTTTATCAGCATCTCTAATTCCAAGCTGAACAATGTTTTCTGACATCTCTTTTTGTAAGCTTGAATTATTGATTATTTTGTCTAACTCTTCTATTAATTTTTCTCTTGCCTCAACATCCTTTACCATCACCGCAGCTGATTTTGACACCAATGTATTTGCATTTTTTGTTTGATGGTCTTCAGACACATTTGGTGAAGGAACAAGAATGCAAGGTTTGCCTACAACACATAGTTCTGAAATAGCAATGGCTCCTGCTCTTGAAATGATTACATCAGATAAAGAATAAGCTTGATCCATTTCAAAAATAAATTCATAGACTCTTATATTTACTGAATTTAATTTTGAAACAGTTTCTTTAGCTTTTTCATAAAACCACTTACCTGTTTGCCATATTAAATGTATATCATTTTTTATAAAGTAGTCAAGGTGATTGATTATACTTTCATTTATTGTCAATGCACCTAAACTTCCTCCTACTACTAAAACTACAGGTTTATCTTTTGTAAGCCCAAATGTTTCTTGTGCTTTTGCAGTTAATTCTATTTTGTTTTCTTGTAAAGCTGATATATTTTGACGTATAGGGTTACCCGTAAAAACTATTTTGTTTGCAGGAAACCATCTATCCATATTTTCATAAGCAACACATATTCTATTTACGCCATCAGCTAAAATCTTATTTGTAACACCAGGATATGAGTTTTGCTCTTGAATTAACGTTGGTACTTTTTGTGATACTGCAGAACGTAATAATGGTCCTGAAGCATAACCTCCTACTCCTATCACTATATCTGGAGAAAAAGATTTTACTATCTTTTTTGCCTTCATCATAGAAGAAAGCAATTTAAAAGGAAATGAAATGTTTTTCCACAACTTTTTTCTTTGAAATCCAGCAACAGGTAATCCGATGATTTCATAACCTGCTTGTGGGACTTTTTGCATTTCCATTTTCCCTTTTGCTCCTACAAATAATATCTCTGCATCTTTATATTTATTTTTCAATGCATTTGCTATTGATATCGCAGGAAATATATGTCCTCCTGTTCCTCCACCACTTATTATTACTTTCATATCTCGTTATTATTTGTATTATCTATTTGTGAATTTTCTTCAACAACTTCCATTGCTAGTTGTTCTTCTTCTTTTGTTTTTTTACTCTCTGCACTTATATTAAGAATAATTCCTATCGCAAAACTACTTATTAAAAACGATGTACCACCATAACTAAGAAAAGGAAGCGTTTGTCCTGTGATAGGCGACATTCCTGTCGCTACAATCATATTTATCAAAGATTGAATAATTATTACAAAAGATATACCTGCTGCTATATAAGCTCCAAACAATCCTTTAGCCTCCCTTGACACAAGCAAGCATCTATAAAATAATACGAAATAAGCTAAAAGTATTATGATACATATAACTATTCCTCCTTGTTCCAATATCACAGAGAAAATAAAGTCATTATGTGATTCACTTAAAAATCTTGCCATAACAGTATTACCTATTCCAACTCCCGTAGTACCTCCTGTTGCTATTGCCATTATAGCATAATTATATTGATTAGCCTCATTAGGGTCATTATTCAAAAATGATTCTACTCTATTTACCCAAGTAAAGTTTCTTCCTATTTCAATACCTAAAGCATCTGCACCAGCAAATCCTAAAACAACAAGCACTCCAAAAGCAACGATAAGTAAAAGATGTTTAAATCTTGCACCAGCAATAAAAATTAATAGAAAACAAGCTAAAAATATAATAAATGCTGTTGAGAAGTTTTCCAATACAATTAGCCCACAAACAGCAATTATTTTAGCAAGTAACCATCCAAATTCTCTCTTATCTTTTATTTTATCTTTTAAGCGCGAAAGTTCTGCAGCCACATATATTATCAAAATATATTTTACTATTTCAGAGGGTTGTATTTGCCCTATTATTGGCAATTCTAACCAACGATTTGCGGCCTTTCCAAACAATCCTCCCATTATCAAAGTGATTGATAGTAAAAAAAGAGAAAAACCATAACCTATCTTTATTAAACGGTTATAATTAGTATATTTAAAAAGGTGTACAAAATATGTTATAGCAACACCTACAACAATTATACTAACCTGCTTTATAAACATTCTTGTTATATCACCATTTGTGTGATACACTACTTTACCCATGCTGCTAAACACAAATATCAATGACAAAACCGATAGTACTAAATATACTATCCATATAACTTTATCACCTTTTATTTGTGGTTTACCTAATTTCACTTTCATTTATTTTTTTACAATTCATTAACCAATTGCAAAAATCTATTTGCATTATATTCTACATTTTCTTCTTTACCGTTTGCAGGAGAATACACAACAACATCTGGTTCATTAGCAAAATAATAAGCCATACTAACAGCCTCTGCTAAATTTGCCACTTGTATTAAATTTGTCAATCCACTAAATACTTTTGACGCCTTATTATCTTTCTCTCCTACTAATATCAATGTATGTACCTTTTCCTTTACAGGATTGATTAGCGAAACAAAATTTTCTTCTCTATCTTCTATCTCTAAAATCCATATTATAGGATTACCTATTCTTTCAAAAGTAAACCAAGTTGCATTTGGATTTATACTTTTAGAATCATCTATATACCTTACACCTTTTATAGTTGCTATGACCTCTTGCTTATGATTTAAGCTTTCCTTACCAGCAAACATACTTCTCAAAGTTTCATTTCTTAGACGCGAAATCTCTGAGTATTGTCTTGATGCTAAAGTTGCATGAATTGTTCTTCCTTGTGTTGCTAACTTATCGATAGTCATTTTATCTTAGTTTAAGTGTTACTATTGTGGTTACTGCTAAAATTATAGAAATTATAAAGAATCTTTGTACTATTTTTTGTTCTGGATAACCCTTCTTTTGATAATGGTGATGTAATGGTGACATAAGAAATATTCGTCTGCCTTCCCCATATTTCTTTTTTGTAAATTTAAAGTAAGAAACTTGCAATACCACAGATAAATTTTCTACAATAAACACTCCACATAAAATAGGTATCAACAATTCTTTTCTAATCAAAATTGCAAACACTGCAATTATTCCTCCAATAGCTAAAGAACCTGTATCGCCCATAAATATTTGTGCAGGGTTAGTATTATACCAAAGAAATCCCATAGTAGCACCAACAAAAGCCGCTATGAAAATTGTTAATTCTCCAACATTCGGTATATACATTATATTAAGATAGTTCGCAAATATTATATTACCCGATACCCATGCAAGCACTGCTAAACACGCTCCAATTATTGCCGACGTTCCAGTAGCTAGTCCATCTATCCCATCGGTGAGATTTGCTCCATTTGAAATAGCTGTTATGAAAAAGATAACAATAGGTATAAATATCAACCAAGCATAATCTTTATAATTATCGCCTATCCATTTTATCAACCAACTATAATCAAATTCATTATTTTTCACAAATGGAATAGTTGTTTTTGTTGAGCGAGAAGACTCTTCTTGAAACTCAACTTTAGCCTTTTCATACTGCGATTTATCATGCAGATTATGTTGTTCTGAATATTGAGCTATTTCGGTTTTTTCCTTTATTGTGATGTCTGGGTGAAAATACATCATACAACCAACTACTACTCCCAATATTACTTGTCCTACAACCTTTAATTTACCACTTAAACCTGCCTTATTTTTTCTAAAAACCTTTATATAATCATCTATGAAACCTAAAATTCCCAACCAAACAGTAGTTATTAGCATTATTATTACATAGATATTATCTAACTTAGCAAATAATAATGTTGGAATAAGTATTGCAGCCAATATTATAAGTCCACCCATTGTTGGAGTACCTTCTTTTGCTTTTTGTCCTTCTAAACCTAAATCTCTTACAGTTTCTCCAACTTGTTTTCTTCGCAAATAATTTATAAGTTTCTTACCAAAAACTATTGTAATAAGCAAAGATGTTATTACAGCACCAGCAGCACGAAATGAAATATACTGAAACACTCCTGCTCCTGGTAAATCAAAACTTGAATGTAACCAATCAAATAAGTAATACAACATATTATTATTCTATTTTTTTATTATCAATATTTTAATACTTCCTCTTTATCATCAAAATGATACTTTACTCCGCTTATCTCTTGATAAGTTTCATGTCCTTTACCTGCTACAAGAATTATATCATTCTTATCTTTTGCTAATTGTGAAGCCAGCTTAATTGCTTGTCTTCTATCTGTTATGCAGAACAAAGATTCATTATCAATAACACCTTTTTTCATATCCTCAATAATGTCATCAGGATTTTCAAAACGAGGGTTATCAGATGTCAATATCACAACATCACTTCCCTCTTGTGCTATCTTTGCCATTTCAGGACGTTTAGTTTTATCCCTATTACCTCCACAACCAACAAGCGTTATCAATTTTCCTCCAAGTTTAATTTCATTGATAGTGCTTATTACATTAAGTAAAGCATCTGGAGTATGAGCATAATCTATTATAGCAACTGCGCCATTTTTTAGCCTATAAGTTTCAAATCTACCAGCAGCTGCTTTTAGTTTACTTAGTCCTAATAGTATTTCTTCTTGTTTCAATCCACATAATTCTGCTATAGAATAAATAGCTAAAAGATTGTAAGCATTAAATTCTCCAACTAATTGAGTAGATACTTCTTTACCATTGATGTTTAACAATAAGCCAAAAAAACTATTTTCAATTATCTTCGCTTTAAAGTCTGCCATTCTACTCAAACTATAAGTGTATTTTTTAGATTTTGTAGCCTCTAGCATCTTTTCGCCATTCTTATCATCTATATTAGTAAGCGAAAAAGCCTTTGCTGATAATGAATCAAAAAATCCTTTTTTAGCATTTATGTAATTTGCGAATGTCTTATGATAATCCAAATGATCATGAGTAATATTGCTAAATACTCCTCCATAATATGATAAGCCCCAAATTCTATATTGGTCTACTGCATGAGAACTTACTTCCATAAAAACATATTCGCAAGAGTTCTCAACCATTTCATTCAACAACTTATTTAAACTTAAAGCATCTGGAGTTGTATGTGTAGATACAACTTCTCTATCTCCTATTCTATTTACTATTGTAGAAATCAAACCACATTCATAACCTAAACTTTTAAACAAGTTGTAAGATAGAGTTACAGTTGTTGTTTTGCCATTAGTACCTGTTATTCCTATCAATTTTAATTTAGAAGAAGGATTATCGTAATAATTTCTTGCTAATATTGCCAAGGCTTTTGCAGAATTACCTACTTTTATATAAGTTATTCCATCTTGGATTTTATCTGGCATTTGTTCCAATACAATAGCCTTTGCTCCATCTTTAATAGCTGATTCTATAAAATTATGTCCATCAATTTGAGTTCCCCTTTGTGCAACGAAAAGACTACCTTCTTGCACTTTGCGAGAATCAAATACAATATCACAAATAGATATATCAAGATTACCTATTTGCTCTATGACTTCAAGATCTAATAAAATATTTCTTAGAATCATTTTTTTCTTTCTTTAATTTAATTTATTGAATCTTTGTTTCAGGAACCGCAAGTTCTAACACAATCACCTCATCGCTAATAGCACTACCTGGAGCAATGCTTTGCTTTACAACTTTTCCCTTTCCGTTAAATCTAACTCTCATTCCTATATTTTCAAGCATATAAATAGCATCTCTAATAGTCAATCCAATAACATTTGGCACAACATCTTTTTGTGGAAAATATGGAGTAAATACAAGAGTGCTATCAACTTCTTTCACTTTTAACCACTTTGAAGCAGGTGCAGATACATTATAACCTAAAGCATTACAAAAAGCAACATAAGAATCTCTATTACCAAATTTCATAACAGGAGTTTTTCTTTCAATAGATTCTCCTACTCTACTTAGATTTATTCGTGTACCAACAACTCTATCAGATAAGTCTCTAAAAACAGGAGCTGCCAAATCTCCACCATGAGTTCTTGCTCCTTTTGGTTTACTAATAACTACTATGCAAGAATACTTTGGTTCATCTGCAGGGAAGTAGCCAACAAACGATGCTCTATGTTGAATCATTTTTTCTTTAGTATCATAACCCATTTCAGAAGTTCCTGATTTTCCTGCAATACCATAGGAAGTTCCACTCAATCTTCTTCCTGTACCATTATTAACAACACCTTTCAAAACTCTATGTATATCCTCTCTTGTTGTGCTTTTACAAATACTATCAACAATAACAATAGGCTCAAATCTCTTTTCAACTATTCCATCTCTCATCAATTCGGTTACAAATTGAGGTTTTACCATTTTACCATTATTTGCTATTGCATTATAAAAAGTAAGCATTTGCAATGGAGTCATCTGTGTAACATAACCAAAGCTCATTCTCAAAAGGTCTGTTGGATTTTCTGATGAACGAATAACTGGTTTAGGTTCGTGAACATCTATATCTAAATTTAGTTTCTCATATCTGAAATACTGCATTAAATCTTCTTTAAACATTTTTCTTTTTGCAGCAGTTCCATAATGGTCATAAACTAATTGACTTATACCAACATTAGAAGATATTTCCAAAGCTCTTTCAAATGTAATATTACCTCTATTTACTTTTCCTACGTCTTCAACAGGTTTTGCACTGCCAGGAAAATGTTTTACTCCTGTTGGAACAGAATCAGAAAGGCTAACCAAACCTTTATCTAACATCACCATTGCAGTCACAGTTTTAAAAGTAGAACCCGGCTCAAAAGAACTTGAAATAGCTATATTATTATTTTCATAATACTCTCCTTCTATTTCAGTGAAACTTGCTATCGCTCTAACAAAGCCAGTTTCAACCTCCATTAAAATTACACAACCACTTTCTGCTTGATTATTTTGCAAACAATTCATTAGAGAATTTTCTGCTAACTCTTGCAAACTAACATCAATACTTGTAACTACATCTAAGCCATTTCTAGCAGTTATTTTTTCATCCTTGTCATAAGGAACCCATACTCCCGGATTTATCTTTCTTTCAAGTCTTGACCCCTTTTCTCCTCTTAGGTATTTATCAAATCCACCATCTATTCCATTATAACAAGTATCACAACCTTTCAATTTTATTCCTATAGTTCTTCTTGCCAAAGGATAATAAGGATAAGTTCTTTGACCTTTTTCTACCACATGAACTCTATGACTTAATCTATAAGTTTTTATTGTATCTCCTGTAGCTTTATCTACCTTCTTTTTAACAGAACCTATTATTGGAAAGGTTTTTATCCTTTGTAATTCTTCATAACTAATATCTCTTACAACAGATACACCTCTATTATTTTTTTGAACACGTTTTGTCTTAAAGTAGTCTTGATATTGTTTTGAAGTCTTAGCATCTTTTTTATAAGCGAAAGTAGCAGCTAAACTATCACACATTGGTTTTAACTGCTTATTGAAAAGAGTATCATGAATTACCCATTCACTTTGTCCTGTAGATTTATTTTTTTGTTTACCTAAATCTATATACAAATCATAAATAGGAAGGTCAGTAGCAAGCATTAAATACTCTCCTGTATCATAATCTACAGAATAAATATTTCCTCTCTTTGCTTCATAAGTTCTTTCTTGTACTATTCGTTCTTGTTGTTTCTTCAATTCTCTGTCATGATAAGCTATCTGCAATATCAAAACTCGAATCAATATTACAATAAGAATAACTGTAACAACAAACAAAATGAAGCCTAATTTCGCTATCCTCTTATTTCTATCAATGTCCGTATTATTCATTTTCTGTTATTAAAATAACCTTTTTAATTGGCTCTCTTGACACACCTACTCCCACTGATGATAAGTTTTTCTCTAATTCTATCATCATTGAAGATTTTTGATACTGAGTTTTTATACTCGTTCTCTTCATCTCCAATTCTTTTATTTCCTTAGTAGTTTGCTTAATCGCCCTAACATTACCTTCTATATTATATCTATTTGCTATAAACAATATCCACAAAACAGAAATAAGCAAACACAACCATACGTTTCTGCGAAACCAAGATTTCAATAATATATCACCTCTTACAATTTCCCTAAACTTCATCTACTATTTCTTTTTTGCTATTCTCAATTTTGCACTTCTTGAACGTGGATTAGCAATCAACTCTTCATCGCTCGCTGTTATCGGTTTTCTATTCACCAATTCCAAATCATTTAAAACATTTCCAAAAAAGTCTTTCTCTACATTACCATCACAATTACCTGCCTTCATATAATTTTTCACTAATCTATCTTCCAAAGAATGATAACTCATAACCACAAGTCTTCCATCTTTACTTAGCAATGGAGCAGTTTGCTCTAACATTTTCTGAAGTACATCAATCTCTCCATTAACCTCTATTCTCAATGCTTGAAACACTTGAGCAAAAAACTTATTCTCTTTTCCTCTTGGTGCAAGCGATTGAAGAACATCCTTTAATTGATTAGTAGTTTTTATTCCCTCTATTTGAGAAGACTCTATCTTTTTTGCAATTTGATGCGCGTTTGACAATTCCCCGTATGTTGCAAATATCTTCTTTAATTGTTCGTATGTATATGTATTAACAACATCAGCCGCTGTCAGCACTTGCTTTCTATTCATTCTCAAATCAAGATCTGCATCATAACGAGTACTAAATCCTCTCTCTGCGCAATCAATTTGATGAGATGAAATACCTAAATCGGCAAGTATTCCATCAACTTGCGTAATTCTATAAAGCTTTAATTGATTTGTAAGATTGCAGAAATTATCCTCTATCAAGGTAAATCTATCATCATCTATTGCATTTTTCACAGCATCGCTATCTTGATCAAACGCAAATAAACTTCCTTCTTCCGAAAGATGTTTTAAAATTTCTCTTGAATGACCTCCACCTCCAAATGTCAAATCAATATATACACCATCGGGCTTAATATTTAAGCCTTCTATACATTCATTTAACATTACAGGAATATGGTATTCTTCTTTCTGCATATACAAATCTTAATCCTTATTACAATCGACCTCTTGTAGATTACCAAGTAGTTCTTCAGCAGAAGATATATAATCGAAGTCATCTTGGTCAAGCGAGTTGTAAGTTTGAGCGTCCCACACTTCAATAAATTTACCAGATGCAAGCAATACTATATCCTTATCTATGTTAGCCATTGTTCTTTGCTCCATAGGGATTAGTATTCTATCGCTTGAATCAAGTTCTACTATATTAGCCTGAGTCAATCTCCTATACAACCTTTTCGCTTTTGGGTCATAAGGGTTAAGATTTCGTTGAAGTCTTGCTACTTCTTCTTGAAAATCGGAGTAAGTAAAAAGTTCCAAATACGAATTATAGATGCTTTTTCTGAGAACAAACCTTGCGTCATCAGAGGTAATAAGCTGCTTCTTCAAAGCAACAGGTAGTTTCAACCTGCCGTTTGAATCAATTTTGCAAAACTCTATACCTACAATTGATGACATAATTCTACTATTTTTCAGTTTGTAAAATTACTACATTTCTCCCAAAAAAAAACATTTGTTGATAACTTTTTTCCATTTTCTCCCAAAAATTACCATTTTGTTGCTTGATTTTACGCATTAAAATTTGAAAAGTTACATTTATTTCAAAATTTTATTTCACAGAAAATCAAGTTTTTAAAACTAATATTAAATTAAATTTAATTGCAATGGGTAACAAAACACTATCTTTGCACAAATTATAAAATTAAACCTATGATTAAATTTCAAAAAGCACCATTTTATTTTTCTCTTTCTTTGATTTTAATTTTTCTTTCAGCTTGTAGCAACAACGCAAATCCTGAATTGAAAAAATATACCCTTAACGGAAGGACACAAGGCACCTATTATCATATAGTATATTTTGCTCCCGAAGATAAATGGTGCGTAAAAAATAACTGGCAAACCTCATCGGAAATAAAGAATGGCATAGATAGGATTCTCACAACAATAGATAACTCTATATCTCTTTGGAATCCAAATTCCAACCTCAACGAAATAAACAACAATCAAAGAAATACCTTAGATAATATCTTATTAGAGAACTTCATGGCCGCAGAAAAAATTTCCAAACTCACAGACGGAGCTTTCGATATCAGCCTTGGAGCATTGATAGAAGCACACGGATTTGCAGCAAAGGAAAGAAAAAAACTATCAGATGCTGAAATCGACTCTATGATGCTTTATGTAGGATATGAAAAACTAAGAATAGAAGATGAAAAACTAATAAAACAATATCCTCAAACACGAATAGACTTCAACGCAATAGCACAAGGCTACACCACAGACAAGATTAGCCAATACTTAATCCGTAATAACATAAAACAACACATAGTAGATGTAGGTGGAGAAGTCTTTGCAAGCGGTCGAAAGCCTGACGGGCAACAATGGAGAGTAGCAATAGAAAATCCATCCAAAGACATGTATGCCGAAAGAGAGTATAATAGTTTTGTAAAGCTTGAAAACAAATCCATAGTAACAAGTGGTAACTATCGCAAATACATAGAAGAAGATGGCATTCGCCTTTCTCACACAATCAATCCAAAGACAGGACGCTCTGTTTCCCACAATCTATTAAGCGTATCGGTAATTGCAGATGATGCAACCACAGCAGACGGATTGGCAACTGCCTTTATGGTAATGGGAAAAGAGAAATCAGAAGAATTTCTCAAAGAACACCCAGAATATGACGCAATATTCATCTACTCAAACTCAAAAGGAGAGATAGAAACCTCGCACACAAAAAATCTTGACAAAATATTAGAAATAGCAGAATAGATGTTTGTAAAACAAATCGAAAGTTTCTGTAAATTCCCTTTGACACAAGACCAAGAAAACCTTGTGAAAAACCTCTCAAACTTTATTTTTCACAAAGACGACTGCGACATATTTATATTAGAGGGCTATGCAGGGACAGGAAAAACCACAATAATCTCTGCACTCATTAAAACCCTCCCATTTTACGGCATAAGAACAGAACTTCTTGCACCAACAGGACGAGCAGCCAAAGTATTAAGCAATCGTTCCTTACAACAAGCCTACACAATTCACAAAAAAATCTACTACACTCAAACAGATTATTACTCAAATATATGCCTTAAACTAAAAGAAAACAAGAATCACCACACCCTTTACATAATTGACGAAGCCTCAATGATAGGAGAAGGCGACAATTTACTAACAGACCTATTCTCATACGTTAAAAACGGAGTCAAAAACAAAATAATACTTCTTGGAGACAAAGCCCAACTCCCACCCGTTGGCAGTAGAGAATCCTTCGCTCTTGATGCCGACTATCTAAATCAAAGATTTGCCGAACCAATAGGCTATTATCAACTAACCCAAGTAGTAAGACAAGCCTTAAAATCAGGGATTTTGAAAAACGCAGTAAACATTCGCTGGGCAATAGAGAACAAAACGCAACTGCCAATCTTCAAAACACAAAACCATAAAGACTTTCGCAGAATAGAATCCATAGACTTTGAAGATACACTCGTAAACCAGTACCGACAAATCGGCGAAAAAGAAGTAGTAGTCGTAACAAGAAGCAACTTTGCCGCCAATCAACTCAATCAATACATTAGAAACAGAATTTTAGAAAAAGAAAACATAATAGATATTGGCGAAAAACTAATGTCTATTCGCAACAACTATTATTGGAATACCGAAGACGAATACTCCGACTTCATAGCAAACGGAGATATTATAGAGATTACAAATATCTTTTCCTACGAAGAAAAATTCGGATTCAACTTTGCCAATATAGAAGCCAAGATTAACGAAAGCGAAACACGAATTGAACTAACCATAATGCTTGACACCCTCACCGATAAACAAGCCCACCTTTCACAAGAAAAAGAAAGACAACTCTATGACGCCATTTTCTCTTACTATCAACAAGACTGCAACAACAAAGCCCTTGTACACAAATCCGTAAAAGAAGACAAATACTTCAATGCCTTACAAGTAAAATTCTCAAAAGCCATAACATGCCACAAAGCCCAAGGAGGAGATTGGCACACCGCCTTTGTGCTGAACGAAGTCCCAGCCTTAGAAACCGAAAACAAAGAATACTTCCGTTGGCTCTACACAGCCATAACACGAGCAAGGAAACAAGTGTTCTTAGTCAATTTTTCAGAAGAGTTTTTCGTAGATTAAATCATAAAATACCAAAATCCAAAAAGGCATATCAAAAGTGCAAAAAAGGCACATTTGATATGCCAAAAAGACACATTAACTTGACGATTTGTTATACAATATATAATATATAGAAAACTTATACTTTTGGAATATTATAATAAATATTTAGACGCTCACAAAAAGATTGTTTTTTGGAGTTTTGTTTTTCATTTTTGTTTCTTTGGTTTATTTTTTTAATCCTTTGTTTTATTTTATTATTTCTTTGCTTTTTTTCATTTTTTCTTTGATTTATTTTTTTACCCCTTAGTGGTAGAAGTATTACCATAGGAAAGTAATCCAATTACCATAACGAGGTAATTTTTTTTCTTCACATTTGAGCTTAAAAGCTTTTTAATAAAAAATATTTGTACTTTAAGAAATTTGTTATACCTTTGTGAGTTGAATAGATTATAAACGAAAAATTATGCCTATGGTGAAAGAAAAAGAAAGATAATTTAGACTTTAAAAATTTTAATACGACATAAAAAGCGTTTTTGCTTATACTTAGTTATATGGAACCTCGAAAATTTCATACAATCTGCTAAGAAGATAAGTTGAAAACGCTCACGAGTAATATCGTGGGCTTTTCTTATTTAGCAGATAGGTAGTTTCGAGGACCTCATATAACTATAAGAAAAAAGTCCCACGTTTTTTTATGCCTTGAAGTCAAGAAAGAAAATAAGTAATCGCCTTTGGGACTTGGGCAAAGAAGTAAAAAAAAGATTTTAATAAAAATACAACAAAATTTATGGGAACTTTAACAATTATAGGATTGATACTTACCGCTGCAGGAGGTGTTTTTAGTGCAGTAGGTGGAGCTCAAGATAGTCAACAAAGACAACAGCAACAAAATAATAACAATAAATAAAATCAATTAAAAAATACAAAATTTATGGAAGTACGAAAAGATTTCCAAATCTTAGTTGCAAAAACGGGAGTGTTTTTTGCAAATTGTGATGGAAACTATGACAAACTTGAAGGTAAGTTTATTTCTGAGTTTATCTTACAAATGATTAAAGATGGCATTGAGATAGAAGATTCTTTAAAAGAGTTGATTGATATCAAGAGTGAAAAATGCACAATAGATGACGTTATAAATTCTACAAAAGAATTTTTGTCGTCATTAACCGAAGAAGAAAGTTCTAAAACAGTAGAATTGATGTCTGATTTCATTGAAAAAGTAATCAATGCTGATGGAGTTGTTCATCCAAATGAGGTTAAATACTTTGAACAATGGAAAGCTGAATTTTGCAAATAAAGCAATACAATAATTAACTCAAAGAAAAACGCTCGTGAGTCTTAGTTTTATTTTGACAAACGAGCGTTTTGTTTTTTTATTTCTTTGTTTTCTTTTTCTTATTCAAAGAGTCGTTTTACTATTCGGCTCATTTTGTCGCCGGCTTTGTTGACTCCTTCCAAAACTTCTTCGTGTGTGCATTCTGCAATGGCGTTTGGATTAAATACATTGCTGATAACCGACATTCCAAGTACGTTTAAATTGCTGTGGGAGGCGACTATTACTTCCGGAACGGTGCTCATGCCGATTGCATCTGCACCTATTGTTCTGAAAAACTTGTATTCTGCTGGCGTTTCAAAGCTTGGTCCTGTTGTTGCAAGGTAAACGCCCTCTTGAAGTGAGATATTTTCTTCCTTTGCAATGATTTTTGCTTTTTCTCTTAGGTCTTGGCTGTAAATTGTGCTCATTGAAGGAAAGCGTGTGCCTAATTCCTCAAAGTTTTTGCCTATTAGTGGATTTGGCATTTGGTTTATGTGGTCTTTTATAAGCATTATATCGCCTACTTTAAAGTCTGGATTTACTCCTCCCGCAGCATTTGTTACTATTAGCGTGTGTATGCCTAAGGATTTCATAACTCTGATTGGAAATGTTACTTCTTGCATTGTGTAGCCTTCGTAATAGTGAAAGCGTCCTTGCATACAGATTACTTTTTTATTACTTATTTCACCAAAAATCAACATTCCTTTGTGTCCTTTTACGGTTGATTGTGGGAAGTGTGGGATTTGGCTATATGGGATTGTGTTTTCTACTTTTATGTTATCTGCAAAGTTATTTAATCCGCTTCCTAATATTATTCCTACTTCGCATTGTGTGGCGTATTGCGAAAGATATTCTGCTGTTTCTTTAATTTTATCTAACATCTTCTTGTATTGTTTTTTCTATTAAAGGGTTTTCTTCTCCGTATTGGTGAACTTCTATGTCTATTGGTAAGACATAGATTTCGGTTTCAATGTCTTGTAGTCGCATTGCGTCTTTTTCGGTTGTGAGTAGTATGGTTTGTGATTGAGTGTGTGTGTTGTAGAGTTTTTTTATTGTGTCTTTGTCTTTTGAGGTAAAGTTGTGGTGGTCTGCAAAGGTTATTGTGTCTATTACTTGTGTGATTGAGTTAAGGTATTCTACTATATGTTGGTTGTTTGCTATGCCTGTAAAGAGCAATACTTTGTATTCCGATAGGTTTATTTTCTTATTTTTGTCTTTTATGTGATATGGTTCTTTATATACTATGTTTGAGAAAAAGATTTTTTGGTTTGGTTGTGCTTTTAGTTTGTTTACAAAGTTTTGTTTTTGATTTTGGCTTAATGGTGGGCACTTTGTGATTACTATATAGTCGGCTCGTTTAAATCCTTTACGATATTCTCTTAATCGTCCAAAGGGTATAACTCTGTCTTTAAAGAATGGGCGGTTGTATTCGGTGAGTAGTATGTTTATGTCTCTATTTATGTAGCGGTGTTGATAGGCATCGTCTAATATTATAAGGTTGGTATTTGGGAAGTCTTTGAGTAGGTTTTCTACTCCTTTGTTTCTGTCTTCACATACTGCTACACAGGTATTTGGATTGCGTTTGTAGAGCAATAAAGGTTCATCTCCTACTGCTGAGGCTGAGTGATGAGGTTGTAATTTGATGTATCCTTTGGTTTTTCTGCCATATCCTCTGCTCAATATTGCTAAATTGAAGTTAGGACTTAGGCTTTTGATAAGATATTCTACGAAAGGGGTTTTGCCTGTTCCGCCAACGCGAAGATTGCCTACGGATATTATTTTTACGCAGTGGGATTGTTGTTTTAAAATTCCGCAATCAAAGAGTTTGTTTCTTAGATATGTGATTATTCCGTACATATTCTATTGGCAATTATTTACCCATAAATAAGTTCCATCAAAGAAACTGCAATATGTATAAAGCATTCGTTTAGATTTACTGCCTTCTAATGGAGAGCCATCGTAATATATGTATTTGGAATCGCAGTTTGGACAGTGTAGAAGCACGTTATTTGTTGTATCTACTTCAAGACGTCCGTCGCAATCTTGGGCTACACAACTTCTTTCAAAGGTTATAAACTCGTCCCAATTCTTTCGGAAAACTACAACGCCTCTATATCCTCCTTCAAAGTATTCCCATTGACGATTTCCTAAATTTAAATTGAAGTATTCGGCAGTATCGGGTTCTATGTAAAAATTAACATATCCATAATCATAGGTTTCTTCGCACGAAGTAAAAAGAAAACTTATGCTTATTAAACCTAGAATTATGGATATGTGCTTTTTCATATTCTAAAAACGATTATTGATTTGAGAATATTGTTATCAAACAAACTTCTCCTACTATTCGCAAACTTTCTTTGCTAATATTTTCCATATTATCTTGCATTGTATGCCAGAAAGGAAAGAAACTACAAGTTGGATCGTTTTGAACAATATCTATCATCGGTATTTTAGCGTCTCTGTTTACCCAATGGTGGTCATCCATTATAGGATAAGTATTTTCGTTTATGAATATATTTGAATATCCCTTTGCAGAGGCAATGTCCCACACCTTATTCATAATAGAAGCTGCATAGTGCATAGATAAACCTTCTTTTGTAAAACGTAGATTCTTGTATCCAACCATGTCAAGCAATATTCCATAATTAGCAGTGTAGAAAGGATAGTGAGGAGTCTTGCTCCAATATTGAGAACCCAAACACCAATCACTTTGATCCTCAACATCGCTTTCCGCCCATGAAGGAGTTCCTTGGTCTTCAAGGTCAAAAAATATAATATCTACACCTTGTGTGTTTGGTTTTTGGCGAAATACTCTTGCGATTTCCATTAAAACTCCTACTCCACTCGCGCCATCGTTTGCTCCGTCTATGGCTTTTTTGTGGTTTTCTTCATTAGGGTCTTCGTCTGCCCATAGTCTACTATCCCAATGTGCTGCTAAAACAACTCGTTCTGAGGATTCTGGATTGAAAGATGCTATAATATTTCTTCCTTCAACACTTGTGCCATCCCAAAGCGAAGATGAGAAATTTTGTACATAGACTGTATCGGCGTATTGCTTCATAAAGTCTATTAAATAATCACCACAAAGTTGTGAGGCTTTGCTCTTAGGTGTTCTTGGCCCAAAATCACATTGTGTTTTAACATAGTGATAAGCAGAATCCGCATTAAAAGTAGGGATTTCTACTTTTGTGTAATCTATTTGCGTAATAGGAGTTTCTTCTGTGGTTTTTTTACAAGAAGCAAAACACAAAATCAACGCGAATATTACGAGTATGTTTAGTTTATTTCCCATTTTGCTCCGTCTTTTCCGTCTTTTATTGTAATTCCTACTGAGGCTAATCTATCTCTTATCATATCACTTTTTGCCCAATCTTTGTTTGCTCTTGCATCAGCTCTCATTTCGGTAATTATACTCATCAATCCATCAATTATATTGCTGGTATTGTCGCTTTGTTCGCTCTTCATACCAAGTATTTCGCTGAATATGATTTCAAAGTTTTCTTTTAATTGAGCTTTGTCAGCTTCTGTGATTGTTTCTTTTTTGTCTGCAATCAAGTTTACTAAACGTGAGATTTCAAACATATTAGCAATTACAACTGGTGTATTGAAATCATCGCACATTGCTTCAATACATTTTGTAAATACTGCATTGAAATCTACACTTGTTTTGTCAGATGTTGGTAGGCTATTGATATTTCTTTGTGTTTCAAATAATTTTTTCATTCCCTTTTCAGCTGCAGAAAGTGCCTCATTAGAAAAATCTAATGTTGAACGATAGTGAGCTTGTAAGATAAAGAAACGAATTGTCATTGGGCTGTAAGCCTTGTCTAATTTAGGATGATTACCTGTAAAGAACTCATTTAATGTTATGAAGTTACCAAGACTTTTACCCATCTTTTGACCTCCGATTGTTATCATATTGTTATGTAACCAATATTTCGCAGGTTCACATCCAAAAGCACAGATTGATTGTGCAATTTCGCTTTCGTGGTGAGGGAAAAGTAAGTCTAAACCTCCGCCATGTATGTCAAATTGTTCTCCAAGGTACTTTCTGCTCATCGCAGTGCACTCTAAATGCCAGCCAGGGAAACCATCGCTCCAAGGAGATGGCCAACGCATAATGTGTTCTGGTGAAGCTTTTTTCCAAAGTGCAAAGTCAGCAGGATTTCTCTTTTCTTCTTGTCCGTCAAGCTCACGAGTGTTTGCTATCATCTCGTCAATAACTCTATTAGACAAAATTCCGTATTTATGAGTGTCGTTATTGTATTTCAAAACATCGAAATAAACGCTACCATTGCTTATATAAGCGTAGCCATTTTCTAATAATTTTTCTACAATCTGGATTTGGTCAATTATATGTCCTGTTGCTGTTGGTTGAATGCTTGGACGCAAAATATTCATTGAGTCCATTGCTTCAAGATATCTTTGAGTGAAGTATTGCGCAACTTCCATTGGTTCTAATTGTTCTAATCTTGCTTTTTTTGCAATTTTATCTTCTCCACTATCTGCGTCATTTTCCAAGTGTCCAACGTCAGTTATATTTCTTACATATCTTACTTTGTAATCTAAATATTTAAGAAAACGAAAAACAGTATCAAATGTTAATGCTGCTCTTGCGTGTCCTAAGTGTGCATCTCCATATACTGTTGGTCCGCAAACGTACATTCCCACAAAAGGAGAGTTTATTGCTTGAAACTCTTCTTTGTTTCTACTAAGCGTATTGTAAACTACTAATTTTTTTGTATTCTCTATCATAATTCTTCTTTATTTCTATTTGTTAAATTTAATCTTTCTTGACATTATTCCTGTACATAAACACGATATTGTAACAACCATAAGTAATATTGCTATAATATCTGTGAAGTATATTTTGATTGGGAAACTTTCTACTATGAATGAAGAACCCATTTTAATTATTCCAAAATGCTGTTGCAATAGACAGAATATTACTCCTAAGATTAGTCCACACACCATTCCAATCAAACTCATCATAACTCCTGTTGTGAAAAATATTTTACGAATATCTCTTTTTGTTGCTCCCATTGTTCTTAATATCATTATATCTTTACTTTTCGTCATAATGAGTAAAGATAATGCTCCCATTATATTGAAACTTGCGATGAAGATAATGAATCCTAAAATTATATATACTGCTAATTTCTCTGCTTTTACCACTTTATAGTAAACGGGATCTTGTTCCAATCTATCTTTTACAACATAGTTTTCTGGGATTAGTTTTTCTACTTCGGCTTTTACTTGATTAGTTTTTTTTGAATCTTTGAGTTTAATATGTAAGCTACTGACTTGGTTTGAAGGAAACTCCATCAAATCTTGTGCAAACTTTAATGGAACAATTGCTACATTGTCGTCCATTTCACTTCTCGTTACAAAACTCCCTGAAAAAAGGGCCTTGTCTATGTTCAAATTATCCTCAGACACTATAACATTTGTCGGGTTCTTCTTGGGAATGCAAAATTGTATAGGAATATTCATTTTTTCTGCTCCTTGATACAACGACATTTTTAACATTAACGAGTATCCTAAAATGCAATTTGCTCTTTCTTTTGTATAAAGCGATGTATTACCTATGTACATTGTTGTATCTATATTGGAAATCCTGAAATATTCTTCTTGCACTCCATACATATCAACAATACTTTGAGCATTCTCACATGATATTAAAACGGACTCTTTTATTACAGGAGAACAATTTTGTACTTGAGAGAGCTTTGCAATTTGCTGAATGTTTATATCTTTTAAATCTAATACTTTCCCTTTGTTTGGAACTACTATTAAATCTGGATTTGAATAACTAAGCATATCTGAAGCTAATGAAGTAAATCCATTAAAAACAGACAATACTACAAGCAAAGCCATTGTTACAACTCCAACTCCAATAAGCGATATTAAAGATATAATATTTATAACTTTTAATTCTTTCTTTGAAAAGAAATACCTCATCGCTACAAAGAAGCTAAAACCCATTAAGTATTTTTTTAAGACTTTAGTAATCTATCTATATTTTCGCTGTAATCTAAACTATCATCTATGAAGAAAGACAAATCAGGTATTATTCTTAACTGATTTCTCTCCATAGTAGCAAGCTTATTTCTTAATAAAGGTTTATTTGCTTTCACTAATTCATAGATTTCTTCAGTCTTTGCTCCAGCTAATGCAAATATGCTAATATATATTTTAGCTATTGATAAATCTGATGATACCCTTACTCTCGTTACTGTTATCATCGCTCCTTTAAAAAGATTCTTTGACTCATATCTAAGAATCTCGCCCATATCTTTTTGAATTAATCGGGCTACTTTTTGTAATCTGTTACTGTCCATAGGCTTGCAAAGTTACGAAAAAATAACATTTTCTTATTAAAACAAAGAAAAAATAGTACCTTTGCCGAATGAAAATCAGATTAACAAAGGAATTTAGATTTGAAATGTCCCATGCTCTTGATGAATATCAAGGTTTATGCAGAAATCTTCACGGACATTCTTACAAATTATTCGTTACCGTAATAGGAGAATATGTAAAAAATCCACAAAACAATAGTTCTGGAATGGTGTTAGACTTTAAGAAGGTAAAGGAACTTATAGAAAATAGCGTCATCAATGATTT
Source organism: Candidatus Onthomorpha sp. (assembly GCA_045635365.1). GTDB lineage: Bacteria > Bacteroidota > Bacteroidia > Bacteroidales > P3 > Onthomorpha. The sequence goes on along the minus strand of JAZRCB010000011.1, from coordinate 10,484 downwards.
TGATCATAGCATTGTTTTATATAAGAATAGTGCGTTTGCAAACGTTATAAAAGAAACCGATACTAAAATGATAATGTTTGACTGCCAACCAACATGTGAAAACCTGATTATGGAATTTCACGATAGAATAACTAAGGTTTTACCTGAAGGTATCAAACTTGCTAAAATAAAACTTCATGAAACAGAGACTTCCTTTGCAGAATGGTTGATGGAAGATAACGAATAATTAAAACACAAAATATGAATAACGATAAATTTCAGTTTCCATACATTGCGAAATGGATATTTTCGCTTTCCATAATTGCATTAGTTATTTTCCTAATGTGGTACTTCCGTTTTCTTGTAGTTTGCATTCTTTTAGCCTTGATTCTTGCCTTTATGGGAACTCCTATTCAAAACTTGCTTCATAAATTTCACGTAGGGAAATTCCATTTTTCAAGGACAATAACCACGATTATAACACTTCTTTCTCTTGTTTCAATATTCACTCTTTTAGGTTACATAATTATTCCGTTATTTATAAGTCAAGCAATGGAATTTGCTAATCTTGATGTTTATAAAATCGCAGATTATTACGCAGAGCCAATAAATAAAATAGAAAATTTCCTTCTTGAGTATCAACTATTACCACCTGACAAAAATTTAGAAGCACTTGTTTCATCATACATATTAGATGCTTTAAACACTCTTAACATTACAAACATAGCTGACGCAACTATAAACCTAACAAGCAATATTGTTATGGGAACTTTCATAGTTCTTTTCATAACCTTTTTCTTTTTGAAAGACAATAACCTTGTAAATAAATTCATCAACGCAGTTACACCCGATTTATATTTAGATGAAATTCACAAAATAATATCTTCTTCACGCTCTCTTATAAGTAGATATTTTTTAGGCATATTTTCCGAAATTGTGATAATGATTGCCATTTTATCTTTGGGGTTTTATTTAGTAGGGTTAAAGAATGTGATTTTGATTGCTACAATTTGTGGAGTTATGGTCATACTTCCTTACATAGGAGTTTTGATTGGAGGAATTGTAGGCTTAATGGTATGTTTAACAAGCTATCTTGGAGCCGATCCAACCCTTGACATACTGCCTATTGTCATTAAATTCCTTAGCGTTTTCACAATAGTAAAGTTAATAGACGACTTCGTGCTTCAACCTCTCATTTATTCCAAAAGCGTAAAAGCACACCCATTGGAAATTTTCTTAGTTATACTAATGGCAGGCGAAGTAGGAGGAATTTTAGGTATGATTTTTGCAATTCCTGTCTATACATTATTTAGAATAATTGCCAAAGAATTTTTCGTAAAGTGGAAATTCATAAAGAAAATAACAGAAAATCTTTAAAATCTTAGTATTTTTGCAAACAAGCAACAAAGAAATGAAAAAGATTATCAAGTTTTTTTTACAAAAAGTACCACGAAAATACTTACAAAAGTTAGTTTTAGTATTTAAAATCTTTGCAAAGTTATTTTATTTGGGCAACAAAAAAGAGTGTCCTGTGTGTGGGAAACATTATCGCAAGTTTTTACCTTACGGATACGTTATTTCAAGAGAAAATGCCTTGTGTCCAAATTGCTTATCCTTAGAAAGACACCGCCTTTTGTGGCTTTATTTTAAGAAAGAAACCAATTTATTTGAAGAAAAACGCTCTTTCTTACACATAGCACCTGAGATGTGTTTTATTCCTTTATTTAAAAAATTGCCAAATCTTGATTACAAAACAGCAGACTTAGAATCGCCTTGGGCAGACATTCACTTAAACATAGAAAATATGCCTTTGGAAGATAACAGCTTTGATATTCTTATGGCAAATCACATACTTGAACACGTAAACGACCTTCCAAAAGCACTAAGTGAAATAAAACGTGTACTAAAACCAAACGGTTGGGCAGTGTTGCTAAGTCCTATCAATCCAAATAGAGAAACCACATACGAAGATGCAAGCATAACAAGTCCAGAAGAAAGAGAAAAACACTTTGGACAAAAAGACCATGTAAGAGAATTTGGAAAAGATTATGCGACTCTTTTAGAAAAGGCAGGATTTGAGGTAGAAGAAAACAAATTTGTTGAAACCCTTTCAGAGCAAGAGTTGGAAAGATTTGCAATAGCAAAGAAAGAAAACATAAATATAGAGCATCACATTTTCATAGCGAAAAAGAGACAATAGGAATGAAAATAATACTAATAGGGACTGCATATCCATACCGCGGAGGCTTAGCCTCATTTAACGAAAGACTGATCTCGCAATTTCAAAGCGAAGGAGAAGAAGTAGAAATCAAAACTTTCACTTTGCAATATCCCTCAATACTTTTCCCAGGCAAAACACAATTTTCTTCAAGCGAAAACACAAATAATTTTCCCATAGAACGCTGTGTCAATTCTGTTAATCCTTTTAATTGGATTAGCCTTGGCAGAAAAATAAAGAAAGAAAACCCCGATATTGTTATTATAAAATATTGGATGCCTTTTATGTCTCCTTGTTTTGGAACAATGGCTCGCATAATCAAAAGCAATAAAAAAACTAAGATAATCGCAATTGCCGATAATATCATTCCACACGAAAGACGTTTCTTTGACTCTTGGCTAACAAAATACTTTGTTGGTTGTGTTGATGCGTGGATTGCAATGAGCAAAAGCGTGTTTGACGACATAGCTCTCTTTAATAAAACAACTCCTCGCTCGCTTTGCTTCCACCCATTGTTTGATAACTTTGGAGAAAAAATAGAAAAAGAAAACGCACAGAAAATCTTGGGATTACAAAACAAAGAAATAAATATTTTATTCTTTGGATTAGTCAGAGATTACAAAGGATTAGATTTTTTAATCAAAGCCTTATCAGATGCGCGCTTAAAAGACTATCCTTTACACCTTACAGTAGCAGGAGAATTTTATGAATCGCAATCAAAATACGATGAAATTATCTCTCAACTTGGACTAAAAAACATAACAATTCACAATAAATTTATAGCAAACGAAGAAGTAAAAAGCTATTTCTGTGCTTGCGACTTGGTAGTCTTGCCTTACAAAACAGCAACTCAAAGTGGTGTTACACAAATTGCCTTTCATTTTGAAAAACCTATGCTTGTTACAGACGTAGGAGGCCTTGCCGAAATAGTAAAGCACGGAAAGAGCGGATTTGTTTGCCAACCTAATGCAGAATCTCTTGCAGATAGTTTGTATGAGTTTTGCAAAAACAAAACAGATTTTAGTGAAAGTTTAATAGAAGAAAAGAAAAAATTCTCATGGGCAAACATGACTAAGTCCATTAGGGAATTACACAATAAAATTCTTAGATAAGAAATGATAATAAGAAGTAAAGCACCTTTAAGATTAGGATTAGCAGGAGGCGGAACGGACGTTTCTCCTTTTTCTGACATATATGGCGGTTGCATTCTCAACGCCACAATTAGCCTATACGCATATTGTGATATTATTCCACACAATGACGGAAAGATTCGTTTCTTTTTAGAGGACAAAAACCTAAAATACGAATACGAAAGCGTAGAGCAACTTCCAATAAACGGAGAAATTGACCTTTTAAAAGCTGTTTACAACAGAATTGTCAAAGACTTTAATGTTGGAAAACTCTCTTTTGACATTCACACCTTTGTAGAAGCACCCGCAGGCAGTGGTTTAGGCACTTCTTCTACTTTAGTGGTAGCAGTTTTAGGTGCTTTTGTACAATGGTTAAAGCTTCCACTTGCAGAATACGACATTGCCTCATTGGCATACAGCATAGAAAGAGAAGATATGAAGCTTGCAGGAGGAAAACAAGACCAATACGCTGCAACTTTTGGTGGTTTTAATTTCATGGAGTTTTACTCTGAAGGAAAGGTTATCGTAAATCCTTTACGTATCAAAGACAAAATTCTAAACGAGCTTTCAAGAAATATAATATTGTTTTACACCGACACCTCAAGAGACTCTGCCAAGATTATAGAACAACAACAAAAAAACGTAATGGCAAAGAATACTCAGTCAATTGAAGCAATGCAACAATTAAAGCACCAAGCCATTTTGATGAAGGAATCACTTTTGAAAAACGATTTGGACAAAATTGGAGATATTCTTAACCTTGGTTGGCAGTATAAAAAGCAAATGGCAAAGGGAATAAGCACCGATTTGTTTGAACAGGTATATAACGCTGCTCTTAACGCAGGAGCAAGTGGCGGAAAGATATCTGGTGCTGGCGGAGGCGGATATATTTTCTTCTATGCGCCAGAATCAAAAAGGTATAACGTGATTAAGGCTTTGGAGCCTTTTGGTGGCAAAGTCAGACGATTTGAATTTACAAAACAAGGTTTAGAAACGTGGCAGATTTAACTAAAAAAATAAAAGAAGCCATAGTTTTGGCAGGCGGAAAAGGCACAAGACTACAATCGGTTGTAAGCAACGTGCCAAAACCTATGGCACCTATTGGTGAAAAACCTTTTCTTGCTTTATTGTTACAATATTTGCAATCACAAGGTATTGAAGAAGTTGTTTTATCTGTGGGTTATATGTATGAAATAATACAAGAAACCTTTGGTAATTCTTTCAATGGACTTGTGATTTCTTACAGCGTGGAAACCGAACCATTAGGAACAGGTGGTGGAATAGCAAAAGCAATGACAATGACCGAGGGAGAAAACGTGCTTGTGTTGAATGGCGACTCTTTCATAAAGGTTGAATTAGAGGAAATAGAAAAACACATTCCTTACTCAAAGAGTGAATCATTGCTTGTTTTGAAAGAAATGAGAAATGTTTCAAGATATGGCTCTGTTGTTTTGGAAAACGATGTGATAACAGCCTTTGAAGAAAAACAATTCAAAGAAAAAGCACTCATAAACGCAGGAGTATATGTTTTAAATAAAGATATATTCAAAGATAAACACCTTCCTGAGAAGTTTTCTTTTGAAAAGGATTTCTTGGAAAAAGAAGTTGAGAAAGGAAATCTTAAAGGCATAGTAACAAATGGCTATTTTATTGACATAGGTGTGCCAGAAGATTATCAAAAAGCACAAATAGAATTAGTAAAAGAAATAGAAATAAAATAATTATAAAATATATGGAACTTAATATCCCTTTAAATCTTTGTAATGAAGAGAGAGAAATCGTTAATGCTAACAATGTAGCAACTGTTGTAGGCTCTGGAAGTGTGGAAGTCTTTGCAACGCCTGCTATGATAGCACTTATGGAAAAGACAGCAAACAATTCTTTACGCAATCACTTACCTGAGGGTTGTGTAACGGTAGGAGTAGAAATCAATACCAAACACATAAAAGCATCAGGCTTAGGAAAAGAAATTGTTTGCAAAAGCGAGCTGATAAAGGTTGATGGAAAAAAATTATTTTTCACCATTTCAGCCTACGAAGGCGAAGATTTGATTGGACAAGCCTCACACACAAGAGTTGTAGTGGACAAAGAAAAATTCTTAAACAACCTAAAATAAATTCTCAATGAACAAAACAATTACAAATAGCAAAGACTTCAAAATGACAGCCAAAACAATGGCTGGATTAGAAGAAGTATTAGCAGAAGAATTAAAAGCTTTAGGAGCAAAAAACATAGAAATCCTTCGTCGAGCAGTGAGTTTTGAGGGAGATATGACTCTTTTATACAAAGCAAACTATTGTTTAAGAACAGCACTCTGCATTTTAAAACCTATTGCCAACTTTGTAGCAAACAATGAGCGTGAATTATACAACGAAGTCTACAAAATCAAATGGGAAAAGTATATGAATCCAGATGCGAAAATCTTTATTGACAACTCAGTCAATAGCGAAATTTTTACGCACTCGCTTTACGCTTCTCAAAAGACAAAAGACGCTATTTGCGATAGATTCCGCAAAATGTTTAATCAAAGACCTACTGTTACAAGAGACGAATACGAAATAAAACTTAACCTACATATTTGGGAAAATCAAGTAACTATTTCATTGGATTCGTCAGGCGATTCTTTGCACAAAAGAAACTACAGAGCAAATATGGGACAAGCTCCGTTGAATGAGGTAACAGCAGCAGGATTGATACAACTTAGCGGTTGGAAACGTGATTGCAATTTTATGGACCCTATGTGCGGAAGTGGAACTCTTTTGATTGAGGCTTGTATGTATGCTTACAATATCCCAGCTCAGTATTACAGAAAAAAATTCGCCTTTAAGAAATGGAGCGAGTTTTCAATGCCAGAATGGAAAAGGGTAAAAGAAGAAGCCGATAAGCAAATTTGTGATTTTGAATACGAAATTTGGGGCTCAGACCTTTCAGCCTCTGCAATAGCACAAGCAACCGAAAACATAAAGCTAACAAAACTACATAAGGACATAACACTATTCCGTTGCGAAATAGAGAAACAAGAACCACCACAAGGCAAAACTCTAATTATTACTAACCCTCCATACGGCGAAAGAATAGATGTAGAAGACATTTTCGCATTATATGACAGAATAGGTACAGCCTTAAAATCAAAACACGAAGGTAACGAAGCATGGGTTATTTCTTCGGACTTTGAAGCCTTGAAACGAATAGGCTTAAAGCCAAGCAAAAAAATTCCAATCTATAATTCCAATCTTGAATGTAGATTCTGCAAGTTTGAACTCTATCACGGCACAAGACGATACGGAAAAGGAGAATAAAAGAAAGAAGATTTAAGACTTTAAAACAAAGAAAGCAAAAAACAAAACTAAGGTAAAAGAGAATAAAAAAAGGTGTTTCTGAAAATTGAAATACCTTTTTTTTATTTTTCTAATTATTTTTTAATAAGTATGTAAAGAAATCTCTCTCGCTATCAAATAGGCAAAGAAAACAATATCTTATCATTTTCTCAAAAAAGTCAATATTAGAACTTGGATCCATAAGCATGTCCACACACAACCAAACGTCATCCTCATGTAAAAATGCCTTCATTAACTTTCTATTACCTGTTATATTAAGCATCGCTTCAAGAACCTCTATTCTATCGTTATTAATTTGATATATGTTAGGCATAACAAGATGTAAAAAATTAGGATGGTCTTCACAAGTATGAATAAAGAATTCACCACCTTGATATTTAAAGAATAAATAGTCGCTTTCTACAATTTCATATTTAATATCCCATTTTTGCAAATATTCTATAGCTAAAGATTTAACTGATTTTTTTTCTTCAATTTCCATTTTCTGTTTATTTTTAAAGATTCTAAATTTTTTTCATACCAATTCTTATTTTTAGTATCAATTAAAAATTTCTTTTAGATTCATTTTGTTATTTTATTTGTTAATAAATCAACATATTCTAATGGTTTACCATATTTACTAATATACTCACAAACAATAATAAGTTCTTTTGATAAACGATTTAAGCGTTGATCTTTTTCTTTTCTTTCAAAAGATTCATAACACTCTGAAAATCTTTTTAAAAATATTTTACAAGTTTTAAGTAATCTATCTGAAAAGAATGTATTATTAAATAAAATTGATTCATCTTTGATTTTTATAATATTTGATAGCAAATCAATAGAATGTAATAAAACAAGAAAAATATCATTCCAATTACCTGGTTTCTCATCTGTTTTGTTTCTAAAAACAGATATACTTTCACTGTTAATAATATTTTCGATTTCAAAAAAATATTTATCTATTTCACTTTCGCTTACATATAAAAGATTATTATAATTATGTATTATAATTCTAAATAATTCTTGCCAATCTCCTAGGCTAACGTGAAAAGTATTGATACTATCACCTCTTGTTAAATACAAAGCTTGTATATCTTTAAAATTCAACAAATATTTATCTTTATTTTTTATTTGAGCATAATGATATGACGCACCTTGATAATGAAGATTTGATTTAATTATAATTTCAATAGGTTCGTTTGGAATTTTTATTATATTGGTTTTCCAACCTTTCTTATCATGTTCAACAAACAAAGAATCATTTGAATGCTCACAACCTATATAAAGCCTTTTCTGTTCTTTATTATAACATAATGCTATACTCATATTACTACATCTTTTTATTTGCTATTAAAAGTTTTCTTCAATATACATGATTTCATCACACATTTTACTTAATATAGATGCTATTTCATTATTTTTTAAGTTTAGAGGGAAAATATTGCCTCTATCATAGCAATATTTTAATAGTTTTACTACATCTTTTACGTGTGTCAAAAAACCATTAAAATAAAATTCCACATCAATTTCATCTATATTCAAATCTTTAAACGTACCATAATGATAATGAATAAAAAGATAAACTATTGGCATTTTATTCAATGCCATGTATGCAACTGCTTCTGCCGAAGAATTCAAACCCTGTTTATATATTAAATATTCTGAAGCTTTACTTACATATTCATCTACTTTATTGAAAATTGATATATACTCTTCTTTTGTCCAAGGGGATTTACGTCCCATATTTATTCCTTCTTGCACAACTATTTGTTTTAATATTTTTGAATTATATTTATAAATATTGAGAATACATCTCAATATCATCTTTTATTTTTTTACATATTTTTTCAAAAACAATACGTCCTAATTCTATCTTTCTTTCACTAGATGTATTATTTAGTTGATTGCAGTTGCTAATAATGTGTTCTTCAACATTCTTATACATATTTTTTTCTATAATATTCACAAATTCATCACTGACATTACCTTTATTTATAATGCAACTATAAAGATAGTATGCTGTAAAAAGCATTTTTGTATTTGTAGCCATTGGCATATCTGATGGTAATCCATCACTAAGAAAACTTAAAGGGTTATACGGATTAATATTCTTGTTTCTACATGATTGTTCAACTTTATCTATCAAATACTTCTGTTCTTTAATTAAAAGTATCATTAGTCGAGCTAAAGCTTCATCGTGAACATTTGATTTATCTGATTTTATCGCTTGTGAAAAACAAATAAACGCATTTTCAGCTCTAACTTCTTGTATGTCATTATCAGGCTCTTGAAATCCAAGGCATACTTGAAAAATTTTTCCTATTAAGAGAGGAGTATCTAATTTTAAAATTTCGTTTGGATTATGTACAAAATAATTATAAATATACTTTCCATGTTCTTCTAAAGAACGATAATCTTGTGCACCAAATGCTGTCCATGCCATAAGAGCATTAAAATTAACTGAATTATCCATTGTATTATGCACATTTTATACTGTTTGCTTTTCAGTTCTTAATAATATTATTTTATTTTATTTTATTTCTTTACCCAAGTCCCCAATAGCGATTACTTATTTTCTTTCTTGACTTAAAGGCATAAAAAAACGTGGGACTTTTTATCTTATCAAAGTTTGAGGTCCTGGAACTACCTATTTACCGAATAAGAAAAGCCCACGATATTACTCGTGAGCGTTTTCTGCTTAACTTTTCGGTAAATGTTTTGAAATTTTCCAGGTTTCAAACTTTTTAGTATAAGCAAAAACGCTTTTATGTCGTATTAAAATTTACTCAGTCTTAATAATAATTATTCTTTGTCTCCTTTTTGTCCTCCTTTTTTACGTTTTAAATTTCTGCCCACAAAGGTAAAACATTTTTTAATAACGACAAAAAAAGTCCTTGCTTTGTTTTAGAAAATTTTGCTCCGATAGTAACACTATTACCATCCGATGGTAAGAGCATTACTCTCCGATGGTAACAAATTATCCTCCGAGGATAAAACTTTACCAACGGAGGATAAAAATCTGAAACAAAGTCTTTGAAAAAAAATCCTAAGAAAAAATTTAAAAATCCTAAGAAAAAATTCAAAAAAGCTAAGAAAAATTTTGAAAAAGCAAAGAAAAAAAACACTAAAACAAAAGCCCGAAGTAATAAAATAACTTCGGGCTTTAATTTTAATTAAAAAATATTAAAATTTTCAACTTCTTCTTTTCTATTGTTTGATTACTTTTCTTATAAGAATCTTGTCTTGATAATGCAATCTAAGGTAATAGAATCCCGCAGGTAAGAAGTCTATGTTTATATTGCTTGTATTAAGGATTTTTTTTATGATTTTACCTGTCATATCCATTACTTCAATCTCTCCTACCATATCGCTGAAATTTATTTCTCCTCTTGTAGGGTTTGGATATAGAGAAATAGTACTTTCTTCCACATTATTCAAAGATACATTTAGCGTAAGGTTTAAAACCACTGTGCTATCACAACCATCATCAGTAGTGAAATATTGGTAATATGTACCTTGTTCACTTTCATTGAAACCATATCCAGAGTAAACCTCACCTTGATTTATCGTAGTATCTATAACAAATTTTATTTCATCAAAAATAGCCACAATATTTGTGTCACTTTCAAGATTAACTATACGATGATTTTCAGTAACTCCATCACTCCATGAGTAAAATCGGAAACAATCTCCAGTAGTTGTTGCAGTAAGTGTTGCAGTAGAGCAATCTCTTTGCATATCAACAATTCCTTTATCTTCATCATTTGAAGAAACATTTACTTCATAGACTATCTCAGTCATATTGTTTGAAAAATAATATGACCAATCAAATGAATT
>JAZRCB010000010.1:0-10566 GCA_045635365.1 Candidatus Onthomorpha sp. | reverse complement strand
TTCAGCATGTAAATTATTTATAGCACCGCCCTCATCAACAGAAGAAATTGAAACGATTGCTTCAATTTTATTATTTTCTTGGCTATTTGATACGCCAAAGCTTAGATATAATCTTTTACTTTCCGCATCGAATTTAGTATTATGTATATCACAGTTGAATTGTGCCGCAAAATAAATTCTCTGATCGGTATTCCATGCCTCAGAACGTCTATATCCTATAACAGTGTTTTGATTCACTATGTTGTAGTGCATATCCAACAATTTATCTCTATGCTTAAAGTCAATTACTATGGCTTTTTCTTTTCCATTTTGGGGGAAAGTGTATTTGTGATAGCCAGCTCGTGGAGAAGCTGTCAATTCAGTGATAATTGTATCTTCATTATAAGCTTTTACTTTATAGTATCCTGCATGTGCATATTCATTATCATGTGTAAAGTTTAAAATAAAATCTTTACTTTCATTGCTTTTAGTTGTTGGAGTAAAAAGAAAATCTCCATAATCCGAACAACCTGTACCTGAAAGGTGAGTATGAGAAAAACCATATATAGTGTTGTCAGAATAATGATAAGCACTGCAACCATCCCAACCATCAAGGCGTGTATCAGGTGAAAGTTGTACCATTCCAAATGGAGCTATTGCACCTGGATATGTGTGTCCGTGAAAATCAGTTCCTACAAGAGGATTAACCAATTTATAATATTGCTTTTCGTTGTTTTGAGATGTTGCGGTAAAAACCAACAAACATAAACTGAGTGTTAAAAATATCTTTTTCATTCGCATTTTAAATTTTTAGGATAAACAAAATAAGTTGTGTTATTTATTTCTACGGTTTTTTTATTCTCGTCTTTGTATTTTCCTATTATCTCTAATCTTTGTGTTTGTGGATTAAATCCTTCAATGTCTTTCTTTGCTAAGGACAAAACAATACTACTAGTCATTTGCTCTGAGTATAAGTTGTCAATTTTCTTAGAATAGATAGTTTTGTTTTTATTATCTACAATTCTAAGTTTTAGATTTACTTTTGTATCTTCCCACGAGGAGTTTATTATGTAAACAAATATACTATCATTACTACTATATTTATCAACGCTTACTACAATTGGAGCAAAGGATTGCTGAATTGTGTGATAAACATCTTTTTTTAGATAATCAACATCAATACAACTCCAACCAATTGCAGGATATGGCTCATTTAATTGCCAAGTTAAACTTCCCATACAATAAGGCATTGCTCTTAAATGAGCCTCTATTCCTATTGAAAAGGCATCAGAGGCTACTAAACAAGTTTTTTCTATGTAGTCTTCGTTAGGTTTGTATCCATCATAGCGTTCTAAAATTCTGTTTTCTATAAGTTCAAAACCTCTATTGTGCTTTTGGTGAATAGCAAATCCAGGATTTTCTTTCGTATATGGTAGAGTGTAGTATTTTTTTACCGTTTTCATATTAGGAGCAGACTGAAAACCATACTCACTCATAAAGCGAGGCACTTTTCTTGTATAGGTTTCAAACGTAGAATCGCCCCACCAAACTCCCCAGTAATGACAATCGCCCTCAGTAAGGCTTTCTTTTCTTCCCCAACCATTAAGAGGAGAGGAGTGAGTATAGGCAGCTTTTGGCGAATACGTTTTTACAATTTCAGGTAGAAGACCTTTAAATAATTTATTATAGTTTTCTACTGCCAAAGCAGTGTCTTTAACTTCTTTGTCCCAAGACCAATTTCCCCAGCCTTCCCAAATTTCGTTGTTTCCGCACCAAACAGCTAATGAGGCATGAGAAGAAATTCTTAAAACATTCTCTTCTGCTTCTAGCTCTACTTCTCTAAGAAATTCTTCCGAAGCAGGATACAATGCACACGCAAAAGGAAAATCTTGCCAAATCAAAATACCATTTTCATCGCAGGCTTCATACATTTCTTCATCAACATAATATCCACCTCCCCATACTCGGAGCATATTCATATTACATTCTCTAACCAAATCAATATGCTCTGCCATTCCTTCATATCTTTCCTTGTGCATTGCCGAAGGAACAAGATTTGCACCTTTGGCAAAAATCTTCTTTCCATTAACAACAAAACAAAACTCACTGCCATACTTGTCTTTCTCTTGAGAAAGTTCTATTGTTCTTATACCAAAACGAGTCTTTGTACTATCTACAATTTTGTTATCTCTTGTACATAAATATATAGTAGCATCATAAAGATTTGGCTGGCCATATCCGTTAGGATACCACAAAACAGGGTTTTCTACTTGAAAGTTTAGGCGATGTATATCATCACTTCCTTTTTTAATTTCTCCCACTTTTTTTCTAACTTCTGCCTTATCCTTTGTTTGATACTTAATTTCTATACCATAACCTTCCTCTACAAGCAAATCAGTCTTTAAGGTAAGAAGCATATCTGCCTTTTCGTTGGAAATAGCATTTGTTTGCACAGAAGCAAATCTCAAATACTCTTTCTTATCTTCAAAGCTTAATTTAACAGGTATTGAAATCTCTCCTGCAAGTTGACGAGGAGCCCAATCCCAACCAAATTGGAATGCTGCCTTTCTAAATACTACTCTTTTTTCTGAATGTAAGATGTTGAAATCGTCGCTATTTACATTTTGCCATTTTTGATATATTGGCTCAATTTCAACACGCAACTCATTTTCTCCTTCTTTTAAATATTCTTTTACATCAAATTCATATGTACGAAAGGCATTTTGTGTTTTTGCTATTTGCTTTCCATTAAGAAATATAGTCGCATACGTATCTATATATTTGAATGATAATCTTATCACATCTTTTTGTAATAATGTTTTCTCAACATCAAAACTCAAAATATAGGTTAAATGACAAGTATCTAAGAAAGAATAATGCGTTTCATTATCTGCAAAAAACATATTCTCTCCTCGCTTTTCCGAAAGCAAGTCATAGATATTTGTTTTGTCATCATGTATTTGCAAAGTATCATTATTGCATATCAATACGCCTTTATTGATTTCCAACTCTTGACTATAAGAGAATTTAACAAACAATAAAGATAATATTACTAAAAAAAGACTTTTTTTCATCTTATTCAAATGTTAAAGCTGCTGCACCTAATAAAGCAGAATCATTTTCCTTTAATGCAGAAAGCTCAATTACTATTTTATTTCTAAAAACAGGATACAGATTTTCTTCAAAATATTTCTTAAATGGAGTTAAAAGTAAATCTCCTGCTTTGCTTAACCCTCCTGAAAATATAACTTTCTTTGGAGAAGTAACTGCTACAGCATTTGACACACCTATTGCAAGCATTTGAGCTGTTAAATCTAAACATTCAAGTGCGATTTCATCACCTTTTCTTGCTGCTTCGCATATAGTTTGTCCGTCAATTTCTTCTTCTTTTAGCTCTCTTAATAAGGAAGGTCTTTGACTTGAAGTAAGAAGACTTAAAGCTGTGCATCTAATTCCTGTTGCAGAAGAATAGGTTTCAAGACATCCTTTTCTTCCACAGCCACATTCTCTGCCATTTCTTTCAACTACTGTGTGGCCTACTTCACCTGCAAAACCATCATGGCCATATATCATTTTGCCATTGGAAACTATTGCACTACCTACGCCGGTGCCTAAGGTAATCATTATGAAATCATCTATACCTCTTGCATTTCCGTAAATCATTTCGCCCATTCCTGCGGCGTTTGCGTCATTTGTTATTGTAACTCTAAGATTCCATCCCTCATTCAAAAGCAACATTTCCAACATGTTTTTGATAGGTATTATTCCTTTAAATGGAAGATTTGGTGCAAGCTCAATAGAGCCTTTGTAAAAGTTGCCATTTGGAGCTCCAATGCCAATTCCTAAAATGTTGTCAGGTTCTTGACAATGAGATATTAAGTCTTTTGTTTTTGCAACAAGCTGTGTCAAATAGTTTTCTAAAACAGGAAAATCATTTGTTTTAAATTCATTTCTGTAAACTATCTCTGCATTTTCTGTAACTAAGCCTAAGCAAGTGTTTGTGCCACCTATATCTATTCCTATTGAGTATTTCATGTTTTTTTTCTTATAAGTTGATAAAATCTTTCATTGTAAACACACCTTGTTTTCCTACAAGCCAATGTGCAGCCATTACAGCACCTAATGCAAATCCTTTTCTGTTATGAGCAGCGTGTGTTATTTCTATGTCATCTACAACAGAAGAGTATTTGATTGTGTGAGTTCCACAAACTTCTCCTTCTCTTATAGATTCTATATTAAGGTTTTCTTTTGCTATGTTGTGGTTTTCCGCAAGTGTTTGAGCTAAAGTAATTGCAGTTCCTGAAGGAGCGTCTAATTTATGTATATGATGAATTTCTTTAATTGAAGGATTGTATTCTGGATAATCTTTCATGATGTTAGCCAAGTAAGCGTTTAGTTTGTTGAAAATAAAGACTCCAATAGAGAAATTAGATGCCCAAAATAGTGTTTTATTGTTTTGTTTTGCTTTTTCTGTGATTTCTTCCAATTTGTCATACCACCCTGTTGTCCCAACTACTATTGCGATATTTCTTTCCCATGCTTTCTCTATGTTTTCCAAGACTTTGCTTGGTATTGAAAAGTCTATGGCTACCACATCTTTGAAAGAGTTGTTTTTGTCAAAGGTTGCCCAGTCTTCTTCTTTGTCTATTATTCCTACAATGGTATCTGCTTTGCTTAAAGCAATTTCTTCTACCATTTTTCCCATTTTTCCGTAACCTATTATTAGGATATTCATCTCTAAAACAATTTTTTTTACAAAGATAATAATAGTTTGTTTAAAAATATTATTTTTGCAAAAAAAGAAAATGAAATATCTCTATTACATTGTAGCATTATTGTGTTTTTTTCCATTCGTTTCCGCACCTATGGCTTTGTTTTGTGGAATTTTGTTTTCAATTCTAAAAATAGAAAAGCCGTTTCAATACAAAAAATACAGCTCTCCAATTTTACAATATTCTGTTGTACTTATGGGATTTGGTATGAACTTGCAACAAGTCATTGAAGTATCTTCAAAAGGTATTGTTTTGACAGCTTGTTCTGTTGTGTTAGTATTTCTAATGGGAGTCTTGTTGGGTAAACTCTTTAAGGTAGATAAAAATACCTCAATGTTAATTGGTGCGGGTACTGCAATATGCGGAGGAAGCGCCATCGCAGCAGTTTCTCCTATTGTTGGAGCAAAGGATAGTCAAATATCATTTTCTCTAACCGTTGTTTTTGTTTTAAATTCCATTGCCTTATTTATTTTCCCCTTAGTAGGAGAATATTTTAATATGACTCAGGAAAGTTTTGGCTATTGGTCTGCAATCGCAATACACGACACATCGTCTGTTGTCGGTGCAGGAGCAGAGTATGGTAAAGAAGCATTGCAAGTAGCAACTACAGTAAAGCTTGCAAGAACTCTTTGGATAATTCCACTCTCTTTCTTGGTGATGCTTCTCAATAGAAAAGACAATCAAGTTAAAGGAAAAATAAAAATTCCTTGGTTTATACTTTATTTTATCATAGCAATACTTATCGCAGGCTTTATTCCTGCTTTGCAACCTGCTTATAGTGTACTTTCTTACATAGGAAAACGAGGAATGGTCTTAGCTTTATTTATGATAGGTAGCGGATTTAATCTCTCAGACCTTAAAACCGTAGGTGTAAGACCTTTTATACTAGGTTTAGTTTTATGGATAATAATCTCAATTACAACCTTCTTCTTCTTTGTTTAAGAAACTGAAAAATAAAACAAAGAAATAATTTTGCGAAACAAAGAAATAAAAAAATAAATCAAAGAATCAAAAAAATAAAACAAAGAAAAATATTAAGTAAATAAAAACGTTAAAATAAAGAAAATTAAAAAAATAAAAATATGGCAAATAATAGTATTTTAGCAGATTTAGAACCAAAAAGCTTGTTTAGATTTTTTGGAGAGATACTTTCAATTCCACGCCCTTCAAAACACGAAGAAAAAATGACTGAATACTTAGTTAATTGGGCAAAAGAAAGAAACTTAGACTATGAAAGTGACGAAATAGGCAATGTAATCATTCGCAAAGGTGCAACAAAAGGAAAAGAAAACTCACCTTGGGTTTGCTTACAATCACATATAGATATGGTATGTGAAAAAAACAGCGATAAAGATTTTGATTTTGAGAAAGATGCCATTGTTCCAAAAATAGAAGGAGAATGGTTAAAAGCAGATGGAACAACATTGGGAGCAGACGATGGAATAGGGGTTGCAACAGCTTTGGCTATATTAGATGCAAATGACATTGAACATGGTCCGATAGAGTGTTTGTTTACAGTAGATGAAGAAACAGGATTATCAGGTGCAGAAGCATTATCGCCAGATGTGTTAAAAAGTAGAATACTTCTTAACCTTGATAGCGAAGATGAAGGAGAAATCTTTATAGGTTGCGCAGGTGGAATAGACACTGTTGCGAGATTACCATTTGATAAAGAAGAAACACCAGATGCTCCTGCATTTAAAATAATGGTAAAAGGATTAAAAGGAGGTCACTCAGGAGATGATATAAACAAAGGACTTGCTTGTGCAAATAAATTGTTGAATCGTATTCTTTGGTCATTGGATAAAGAAATGGATTTACGTCTAGCTTGCTTTGATGGAGGAAATCTTCGTAACGCAATCGCAAGAGAAGCATACGCAACATTTGTTGTGGCAGAAGCAGATGTTGAATTAATGAAAGAAATTGTAGAAAAATTCACAAAAGATTTAAAATACGAATTCAGAACAACAGAACCTGATATGGAAATTACTCTAATGGAAGTAGAGAAACCTGAATTCGTAGTAGATATGTTAAGTCAAGATAATCTATTAAACGTTTTGTATGCTTGTCCTCATGGAGTATTGGCTATGAGTAGAGAAATACCAGGATTTGTTGAAACATCTACAAATTTAGCCTCAATCAAAATGAAAGAAGACCACTTCTTTATCACAACATCTCAACGTTCTTCGGTAGAAAGTTCTAAATACGCTGCTGCGTATAGAGTAGAAAGTTGTTTCTTACTTGCAGGCGCTGACGTAGAACATGGTGATGGTTATCCAGGTTGGGCACCAAATCCAGATAGTAAAATATTGAAAATTGCTGTTGATGCTTACAAGAAATTGTTTAATAAAGAGCCAATAGTAAGAGCAATACATGCAGGATTGGAATGTGGATTAATAGGCGAAAAATATCCAGGTATGGATATGATTTCTTACGGACCAACATTAAGAGGAGTACACTCTCCAGACGAAAGATTGGAAATTAAAACCGTAGATTTATATTGGAAACACACATTAGAAATATTGAAAAACATTTAAGATTAATTAGCGTATGTACACAATAAGACCAAAACACGTTGTGATTTTAGTTATTTGCGTTTTAGCATTCATAGGTATTGCTATGTTTGGAATGCCTATTTATAGAGTTTGGAGTCAAGAAATGCGAGGAAAAGCACAATTAGCTGAAGCGGAACAAAACAGAAGAATTAAAGTAGAAGAAGCAAGAGCAAATCTTGAAGCAGAAAAACTAAATGCAAAAGCAGAGATAGAAAGAGCAAAGGGAGCTGCTGAAGCTATAAAAATAGAAAATGGAACATTGACTTCTACATATATTCAATATTTATGGGTAAGAAATCAATCTAATCTTAATGAAAAAACAGTGATTTACATACCTACAGAAGCTAATCTTCCAATACTTGAAGCAGGAAAAAGAAATAATGTAACTATACCTAATAATTAAAAAAATAAATAGAAATTATGTTTAGCAAAGAAACTTATATAAATAGACGTAAACAATTAATGAGAGATGTTAAAAGTGGTGTTATCTTAATATTAGGAAATGGAGATAGCCCTTTTAACTACCCAGCAAATACTTATACTTTCCGTCAAGATAGTACATTTAGATATTTCTTCGCGTATCCATTACAAAACCTTGTTGGAGTAATAGATATAGATGAAGGAAAAGAGTATTTGTTTGGTGAAGAAGTGGATATGGACGACATAATTTGGACAGGTCCAGTTCCAAGCTTAAGAGATAGGGCAGAAGAAATAGGAGTTGATAATGTTGGAACAATAACTGACTTAAGAGCATTTTTAGATAAAGCTGTTTTTGCAGGAAGAAAAGTTCACTTTACTCCACCTTATAGAGCAGAAAATGTTAATTTTATAGCAGAACTTTTACATATAGAAAGAGAATATGTTAAAGCGTATGTTAGTGTTGAATTGATAAATGCTTGTGTTAAACAACGTTCTATTAAATCTGAAGAAGAAATTGTAGAAATAGAAAAGGCTGTAGATAACGCATACTTAATGCATACAACTATGATGAGAATGGCTGCTAAAGAAGGTACTTACGAGTATGAAATAGCAGGAGCCATGGAAGGTATTGCTTTAAGTGGTGGTGGCCCAGTTTCATTTCCTATTATTTTAACAACACATGGAGAAATACTTCATGGTCATGACCATTCTTTACAAATTAAAAAAGAAAGAATGATTGTATCAGATGCTGGTTGCGAAAACCCAATGGGTTATTGTTCTGACATAACTCGTTCTGTTCCTGTAGGAGGAAAATTCTCTCAACGTCAAAAAGATATTTACGAAGCAGTACTTGCTGCACAACAATTAGTACCAAGCTTAGTTAAACCTGGTGTAAAATATTCTGAAATCCATCTTGCAGCAGTTACTCGTTTAGGTTCTGCATTGAAAGAACTTGGAATTATGAAAGGTAATATTCAAGAAGCTGTGAAAGAAGGAGCAATGGGATTGTTTATGCCTCACGGATTAGGTCACATGATGGGATTAGATGTTCACGATATGGAGAACTACGGAGAAAATTATGTGGGATATGACAAGAAGAATGTGCGTTCTACTCAATTTGGTCTTTCTTCTTTAAGACTTGGAAGAGAATTGCAAGAAGGTTTTGTTATAACTAATGAACCAGGATGCTACTTTATTCCTGCTTTAATTGATAAATGGAAAGCAGAAAACAAATGTAAAGATTTCATAGATTACAAAGTATTGGAATCTTACAAGGATTTTGGAGGAATAAGAATTGAAGATGACTTATTAGTTACAAAAGACGGTTGTAGATTATTAGGAAAATATATTCCAAAGACTGTAGCTGAAATTGAAGAACAAATGTCTCTTTAATTATGAAAAATAAGTTTAGAGTATATTTCTTTATAACATTGATATTGGGCGTAGAATTACTTTACGCCCAATTTGTATTTGGAGATATGATATATTCTCCACTTATAAAGACTGTTAAATTAGAAAATAAGAATGCAGATTTAAGTCTTCCTATTGTAATATTAAATGAATACGAACGTCTTATTTTAAAATTTGATGAAATAACAGAGGAAACAAATCGCTATGAGTACACAATAATTCATTGTAATAGTGATTGGACTCAAAGTGAATTGGAACCCTATGAATATATTGATGGATTTGAAACAGAAATTATAGAAAAATATTCAAATTCCTTTAATACACTTTGTCGTTTTGTTCATTACGAACAATCAATTCCATCAACAACAATGCGTCCTACTAAAAGTGGGAACTATATTATTAAAGTATTTTATGAAGGTGAACCCGATAAAGTTATATTTACAAAACGATTTTATTGTCTTGATCAAAAGGCAACCGCAATGGTAAATATAAAAGCAGCAACCGAACCTTCTTTACGACAAAATTCTCAGGAAATAGAAGTAAAAGTAACAAGCATAGGTGCAAATAGTTTAAGCAATCCTTATCAAGATGTAAAGGTTTTTGCTCAACAAAATGGAAGACTTGATAATCAAAGGATGTTACAATTAAACGAAAGCATAGGACGAGATTTGTATTATAGATATAAAAAAGAAAATGTATTTGAAGGAGGAAATGAATTCAGACAATTTGATTTTACAAGTTTGCGTCATAGATCTGCATTTGTAGATAATATAGATTACATTGCAGGAGAAAATGTTGTTAGATTAAAACCAGAACAAATCAAAACTCATATACCATACGTTAGTTATGGGGATATAAATGGGGCATATTATGTTAGAAATGATATAGGTGAAGATAAAGATCTTGGAAGTGATTATGCGTGGGTGTGTTTTTATCTTCCTGTTCCACTAAATTTAGAGGGCTCTTATTACGCAGTAGGTGAGCTGAGTCAATGGCGAATGAGTGAATTAAATAAATTTACATTTGATTCGCAACTAAATTGTTATACTTTAAAGATGTTATTAAAACAAGGATACTACAATTATCAAATCTTATATCAGCCACACAATTCACAAATCTACTCAACTAAAGAAATAGAAGGCAATCACTACGAAACAAATAATAGATATAGCGTATTGATATACCACCGAGAGTTAGGAAATAATTATGATAGCTTTATAGGATTTTCAATACAAGAAATACAATGGTAAAAAACAAACAATTTATGCTTTTAAAGCCTATTTCTTTTCCCAAATCTTAATAATTCCATCTCTTGAACCGCTGATAATTTTTGTGCCATCAGGACTATATTTTGCGGTAATTACGCTATTTTCGTGTCCTTTTAAGGTTTGAAGACAATTTCCGCTGTTTGCGTCCCATATTTTAATGGT
>JAZRCB010000009.1:0-20152 GCA_045635365.1 Candidatus Onthomorpha sp. | reverse complement strand
ATAATATTACCTGCGATACATTTTTGTCCGCCGTATATTTTAACTCCTAAACGTTTGCTTTCTGATTCACGTCCGTTACTTGAACTACCGACACCTTTCTTGTGAGCCATAATCTATTTTATTTCAAGTTTATAATTCTTACTAATTAAATCTTACAATATTTCTTTAATTAATATTTGTGTAAGATATTGACGATGTCCATTCATTTTTTGGTATCCTTTTCTTCTTTTCTTGTGGAAAACCAAAACTTTTTCGCCTTTAATGTGTTTTATCACTTGAGCTTTTACAACAGCTCCTTCTATACATGGAGCACCAACTGTGATGTTTCCATCTACATCTTTTAGCATCACGGTGT
Source organism: Candidatus Onthomorpha sp. (assembly GCA_045635365.1). Lineage (GTDB taxonomy): Bacteria > Bacteroidota > Bacteroidia > Bacteroidales > P3 > Onthomorpha. Next base: position 19,797 of record JAZRCB010000009.1, on the reverse strand, counting down.
CAAAAGAAACTTCAGCACCTTCTTCATTTTTAAGACGGTGTACAAATATCTTTTGATCTTTTTGTACCTTGAATTGCTGTCCTGCTATTTTTACTATTGCGTACATTTTTTGTATTTTTTATTTTTCTAAAACGAGTTGCAAAGATAGACATTTATTACTTACCTGCAAAATAATTCAATAGAAAAATTAATATTATCTAAATTTCAACTCTGTTTATCAACAATTTAATGTTTATAAAAATTACTATACGTTGAATCTAAAATGCATTATATCGCCGTCTTGCACCTCATATTCTTTACCTTCAACACTCATTTTACCTGCTTCTTTACAAGCTGCTTCACCTTTTAATGCAACAAAGTCTTCATATTTTATCACTTCTGCTCTAATGAATCCTTTTTCAAAGTCAGTGTGTATTACACCTGCACATTGAGGAGCCTTCCAACCTTTTGTAAAAGTCCATGCTCTGACTTCTTGCACTCCGGCTGTTAAATAAGTTTGAAGATTTAATAAGTGATAAGCTTTCTTAATCAATCGTGCAACACCTGATTCTTTTAAGCCAAGTTCTTCTAAAAACATTTGTTTTTCTTCCAAAGTTTCAAACTCTGCTATATCAGATTCTATCTTTGCTGCAACAATTAATATCTCTGCCCCTTCTTCTTTTGCTACTTTCTCTACTAATTCTGTATATTTATTACCATTGACAGCACTGCCTTCATCAACATTACAAACATACAAAACAGGTTTTGAAGTCAAAAGACAAAGTTCTTTTGCAAGTTTTATATCATCTTTATTGTCAAAAACAACTGTTCTTGCACTTTTTCCTTGCTCTAAAACTGCTTTATACTTTTTAAGGATTTCCAACATTGCTTTCGCTTCTCTGTCTCCTCCTGATTTAGCAGCTTTTTCAACTTTTGGCAAACGAGTTTCTATTGTTTCAAGATCCTTTAATTGAAGTTCTGTATCTATAATTTCTTTATCTCTTATTGGATCAACACTTCCATCAACGTGAACAACATTATCATCATCAAAACATCTTAATAAATGTAAGATTGCATCACATTCACGAATATTTGCCAAGAATTTATTACCTAAACCTTCTCCTTTACTTGCACCTTTTACCAAACCTGCGATATCAACTATTTCAACAGTTGTAGGAACTATCCTTTCAGGATGTATTATCTCTGCCAATACATTTAGTCTTTCATCTGGCACAGAAATAACTCCTACATTAGGTTCTATTGTGCAAAAAGGGAAGTTTGCAGCTTGAGCTTTTGCGTTAGATAAACAATTAAACATAGTAGATTTGCCTACATTAGGCAAACCTACTATTCCACATTTTAAAGCCATTTCTTATTTATTAAGTAATTTAGAAAACTCGTCTAAAGAAATTTCTTTTGTATCTAATTTAACGTTTTCTTTTAATGTTTGAGTTAATTTTTGATCAAACAAGAATTCGTAAATTTGTCTTCCTTGTTCTTTATTTTCAAGCATATTAGTAGCTATTTGTTCTATAGCTGCTTCTCTTTCTTTAGCTTGTTCTTCAGTTTCGTTTTCTGCTTTAGGGAAATAATTTGAAATAAGAGCTTCTTTATAGTATGTCTTTACTTCATCTTTAGAAACTTCCAATTTGTATTGTTCCATCAATTTGCTTTCAACTAATTGCCATTTGATAGAATCTCTATACATTGTGTAGTTTTCTTCTATTTCTTTGTTTTCAACTTTTCCAGTGTTTGTTTGAATTAACCAACGTTTCAAGAATTCATCAGGTAATTCAAAAGTTGAAGTTTCAACTAATTGTTTGCTAACTTCATTTAAGAAGTGACGGTCTGCTTGTTGAGAATAAGCTTTTTCCATTTCTTCTTTTATTGCAGCTTTGAAATCAGCATCTGTTTTTATTTCTTTTCCTGGGAAAGCTTTTTCATAAAGTTCTTCATTAACTTCATGAGGAATTACTCTGCTTATTGAGTGAACTGTGAATTGAACATCTGATTTGAATTCTTTTGCAGCAGCTGAATCAATTCTTAACATTGCAGCTATTTCTGTAGTATTTTTGAATGCTTTTGCTAAATTAAATACAATAGCATCATCTTTCTTAGCTCCTATGAATTTCTTTTTGATAGTAGCCATTCCTATTTTATCTACAGCTATAGAAGTTACAGTTTGAACTCCACCTTCTTTTACGTTTCCTTCTTCATCAACTTCTTTGATTTGACCGTAAACCAAATCAGTTTCTTCTATTGTTTCTGGAGTTTCAAAGTTTCCAAATCTACGTTGTATTTCTCCAATTTGTTTTTCGATTGCTTCTTGATCAGGAGTGATTTTGTAATATGTAGCAGTTTGTTTTCCTAATTCCAATTTAACTTCTGGTTGCATAGCTATATCGAAATAGAAAACAAAATCTTCTTGATTATCCCAATCAATATTTCCTGTTCTTTCATCATTTGACATAGGACTTCCTAAAAGTTCAAGTTTGTTGTCATCAACAAATTGATACATTGCATCAGACATTGCTTTTTGAACTTCTTCAGCTCTAACAGGTTTTTCGTACATTTTTTTAATCATACCCATTGGAACTTGTCCTGGTCTGAATCCTGGAATATTAGCTTTTTTACGATATTTTTTTAATTCTGCTTCTACTGCTGGCATGTAATCAGCAGCAGATACTTCAACCTTTAAGACAGCTGTTAAATCACCTGTCATTTCCTTTGTTACATTCATACTTATACCTTATATATATTATTTCTATTAAAAATCAACTTGCAAAGTTACAAAATTATCTGAAAATGAATAAATTTTTAATCGTTTATCCAATGTTTTAAGGCTAATAACACCTTTTCATCTACTCTTTCAAACTTTACTTTTATATTTTGTCTACGTGAAGCAAACAATCCGTAACCATTATTTACATTAGTATAAATAGGTTTATCTACAAGCTGCATAGACTCTTGTAGAGAATTGCTGTAATACTCATACATATTCAAATCACAAGAAGAAATATACAACTCAAACATAGATGTTCTATCTGTATAAGAACAATTTGCTCCTTGTAAACCTTTTTCTAATCCATCAAGCAAGAAATCTAATTCTATATTATAATTCATTATTATACCAGAGCTTTGACTTCTATTTAACACAGTTGCGAATGGTATATCAAGATAAGTTTCCTTTCCATCTCTCTTATAGTAAAATCTAATAATAGGTTGGTACATCTTTGCCGTAATTCCTTCTTGATTCATAGCAGCTGAAGAATTTATATTATACCATTGACAAGCAAGAATTTGTTTTCCTGCTCTATTTTGAAATTGCATAATAGCAGGACCAGGAGATAAAATACTATAATCACCTATCAAACGAGTTGAAGCTGTTGTTTCTTCCATAGTTTGTTTGTTTCTAACAACAATTTTATATGTTTTCTTCAAAGCCTCAGTATGATTTAACTTACCACGAGTTATACAATAATATATAGGTGCACTTTCAGAATAGAAATTACCATCTTCCTTATGATAAGATTCAGTATAATTAAACCAAAAAGTATCTCTTATAATATCCTCTTCCCAAAAGTAGTGAGAAACCATAAAAACATCTATTTCTTCCGGTTTATAGTAAATAGAATCTTTCTCTCTTGAAAAATCTAAATAATTTCCACTACCAAGAAATCCCTTTTGTACTCTTACAAAAGTCGTATCTTTGTCTTGGTCTAACAAACCATAAACAACGGTTACTGCTTTCCATTCTTCATTAGGGTCAAACTCCACTTCGCAAGAAGTAAAACAAAAGAACATTATAAAAACAGCCAATAAATGTTTTATAGAAACTCTCATTTTAATCTATTTTTTAAAAAATTTAGGGTGCAAAGATAGTTATAAATTCACAAATTAAAGATTTTCTTGTATATTTGTCGTTCAAAAATTAATCTTAACACCAATAAATAGGTATGAAACATTGTGATAATTTTATAGTAAGTGAGAAGCAATTTCTCAATACAAGTTTTTTTAAACTGAAATTAAAATCTACAAAACCCCTTCCCGAAATAAAAGCAGGACAATTCGTAGAAGTCCAGGTAAACTCTGATAGCAAAGTATTATTACGCCGTCCAATATCAATCAATGATGTAGATTATCAAACAAATGAATTAAGTCTGATAATCCAAACCGTAGGACAAGGCACAAAAGAATTAGCAAAAATTTCTGAAGGCGAAGAAGTAAACCTTATATATCCATTAGGAAACGGCTTTCCTTTGAAAGGAGAAAAACCAATCTTGATAGGCGGAGGAGTAGGCATAGCACCTCTATTATACTTAGCTAAAAAATTTCTAGAAAAAGGTGTAAAAGCAGACGTATTATTAGGATTTAGAAGCCAAGAACAAATGATATCATTAGACGAATTTGAAAAATGTGCAAATGTATACGTCTCAACACAAGATGGTAGCGCAGGAGAAAAAGGATTAGTTACAGAACACAGCATATTCACTCAAACTCACGATGTAATCTATACCTGTGGACCAACTCCTATGATGAAAGCAATTTCAGAAAACGCTTTGAAAAACAACATAGAATGTTACGCATCATTAGAAAACAAAATGGCATGCGGAATTGGAGCATGTTTATGTTGCGTTCAAAACACCACCGAAGGACACAAATGTACCTGTACAGAAGGTCCTGTATTTAATGTAAAAGATATAATCTGGTAAAAAAACGACAACTATGGAAAGATTAAAGATACAATTAGGTAACTTAGAATTCAAAAATCCTGTAATGACAGCTTCAGGAACTTTTGGATTTGGACTTGAATACGAAGACTTTTTTGACGTACAAAAACTTGGAGCAATCATAGTTAAAGGCACCACAGGCGAAAAAAGAGAAGGCAATCCAGCACCAAGAATGTGTGAAACCCCTATGGGAATGATAAACGCAGTAGGCCTACAAAACAAAGGAGTAGATTACTTTTGCGAGCACACATATCACGAAATCAAGCACTACAACACAAACGTAATAGTAAATGTATCAGGCTCCTCAATAGAAGAATACATAAAAGTAGCAGAAAAAATCAACGCCTTAGAACACATTCCTGCAATAGAATTAAACATATCTTGCCCTAACGTAAAAAAAGGTGGAATGGGATTTGGAACAGATCCAAAAATGGCCTTTGAAGTAGTAGATGCAGTAAGAAAAATATACAACAAACACTTAATCGTAAAACTATCTCCTAACGTTACCTCTATTGCAGAAATAGCAAAAGCCGTTGAAAGCGCAGGAGCAGACAGCGTTTCTATGATAAACACAGTCTTAGGAATGGCAATAGACGCAGAAAAACGCAAACCATTGCTTTCAACCATAACAGCAGGCTTGTCAGGCCCAGCAATAAAACCAATAGGTCTTCGTTGCGTATATCAAACCTCTAAAGCAGTAAAGATTCCTATTATAGGACTCGGCGGAATCACCAATGCAACAGACGCAATAGAATACATACTTGCCGGAGCTAGTGCAATACAAATAGGAACTCAAAACTTTGTAAACCCACGCATAGGATTAGAAGTAGTAGAAGGCATGAAAGAATATCTTGACCGCCATAACCTATCGCACATTTGGGATATAAAAGGAGTGATTTAAAAGTTTAAAGCAAAGAAACTAACATAGAAACCGCATAAATCGGGCAAATAAAAACTCGCTTTATTGCGGTTTCTTGTTTATCCTCATATTCAAAACTACCAAAGTTTTCCAAAGAACAACGGACTGCTTTTTCCAATTTCTTTTCACCCATAAAAGACCATAAACTCTTCATTCCGCCCTGCGTTCCTGCCTTCACCTCTATTGGCAAGACTGCTTGATTGTGAGCAACTACATAATCTATTTCCGCTTGTGAGTTCTTGGCTTGACGCACCCAATAAAACAATTCGTTTCTTACGTTAGGAGTTTGATAACGCAATAGTTCCAAACCAACAAGCATCTCTGCAAGACTTCCTTTGTTTACTAAATCAGTAGCATTTGCAGTAAGAATTTGTTGAGAGAGTTCTTTACCATTACCCATTGTCATATTGAGCAAACGCAACATTAAACCCGCATCTAAAAACAAGTATTTTCTATATGTATTATCAGCTTCGCTACCAAAAGGCAATCCATTTGCAGAAGTATGTGTTACAGGAGTGATAATTCCTGCCAAAGTAAGCATTTCAAGTGCCTTTTTTACATAATTAGACTTATATTCACTCCCTACTTTTGAGAAAACAAATTTGTTAGTTGCTTGCACAGCAACACTTCTCATTGTTTGACGAAGAAGATTTGGCTCTACTTTTTTTCTATACTTAGGAAAATCGTCTTCATAACTTACAATAATATCATCTTGTTCCTCTTGGCATTGAAGAAAATCATGAGTTGAAACCCATTTTGCCACAACAGCAGGCATACCTCCAACAAGCATATAAGTACGAAGTAAATTTACCAATTTATTGTGTAAAGGATCAGAAAGAGGTCTTGAAGTTGTAGCTTGATTACGCGCTTGTAAGAGTAAATTTTCTCCATTTGCTTTTAAAAATTCATCAAATGTCATAGGATACATAAACATTGAATGAATACGTCCCACACCAAAAGTAGGCAATTCTTCCAAAGCAAACTCCAACAACGAACCAGCTGCGATAATATGCAAATCAGGTATATCTTCTTTAAAGAAACGCAAAGCCATTATCGCTTCTTGACATTCTTGTATTTCATCTAAGAACAATAATGTTTGATTAGGTTGAATAGACTTCCCACTCATTGCAGACATTTGCGCAACAATTCGCTTAACATCTAAATTCTCTTTAAAAATAACCTTATATTCAGGTTGTTTTTCAAAGTTTATCTCCACATAAGACTCAAATTTTTCTCCCAAATGGCGAACCGCTGTGGACTTTCCTACTTGTCGAGCACCACGCAATAGAATAGGCTTATGATCCTTTCGTTTTGCCCATTCCAATAAGTACAAATCTATCCCTCTTTCGTAATACATCGTAATCAATTATTATTCAAAGTGCAAAGATAGCAATTTGAAATTTTCCAAACAAATAATTTGCCAAATTTTGACAAAATCCAAATAAATAATTTGCCAAAATTAGACATTTTCCAAACAAATAATTCTTTTAAGACTTAAATTTAAAGGCAAAAAAATTAGATTTTTTGCCTTATTTTTTTGCATATATCCGTTTTTTTTTGCGGAAAATTTTGATTTAATTTAAAATCTTAGCACTATGAAAAAAGTATTTTTATTCGCAATCGGCATGGTTTTAAGCGGATTTGCATTTTCTCAAAAGGCTGTTCAAACACAAGATTTGGACAAAGTAAAATACATTGAGACAAGTATAGACGTAAATAACCCTAAGGACTATCAAGTTCTTAACGTTACAGATGCAAAGAGTGGAGAGAAATTTCAAGTTGCTACTAAAAGAGTAAATTTTAGAATAGCAAAAGAAGATATGCCTGAAGGTGCAATGACAAAAAGAGCATTTAATTCTAAGAATCTTGTTGAAGTAATAGAAAAAAACAAGGACAAATTCTTAGTAAAAGAAATGTATGAAGACGGAGGAATTTATTACATTTTATTCTTCCCTATAAAATAGAGAACAAAATAAATGTTCCAAAAAGGAAGATTTTATATGCGAAAAAGGAATTTTTTTATTCCAAAAAGCAATATTGATTATTCCTAAAAGCAATATTGATTATTCCTAAAAGGAAGAAAAAATCTTCCAAAAAGGAATACATATATATAATAATAGATAATTGATATCTTTTAATAAATTATAGCGAAAAAGAACAGGGTTAAAAAACTATCATTTTTTAACCCTGTTTTATTTTAACGAATCAAAGATTTATTTTTATAATTCTTTGATTCGTTTTTTTAAAACAGGGTGTGAGAAATTTGGCATTAATTCTTTTAGTGGGATTAGCACGAAATCTCTTTGTGAAATCAAGGGGTGTGGGATTTTTAAGTCGCTTTCATCAATGATTTCGTTTTCATAAAACAATATGTCTATATCTATTGGACGATTTTCGTAGGTTGTAGCATTGGGATTGCGTCTTCTGCCGAGCAAAGCTTCAATTTCATTGCAGATTACAAGGCTTTCTCTTGGTGTTTTATCGGTTTCAAAAACTGCAACGGAGTTTAGGAAAAGGTTTTCGCTTTCAAATCCCCATGCTTTAGTCTCTATCATTGTAGATTCTTGCGTTTTCTTTCCTAATTTTTCTTCTAACAAGGTGTAGGCTTGAAGTATTATTTCTTTTCTCTCGCCTAAATTGCTTCCAAATCCAAGTGTTATTTTCATAAAATGGCTTATTAAAAGAATAAAGCACCTTTTTAGGGGTGCTTTATTGAGTCATTATAACCTAAAACTTAAATTTACATTTTGTCTGCTACGGCTCTACCTGCTCTTAATGCTGATATGTTTGCATCAACAACTGCATCGCCTTTCTTTCCGAAGATACTGCGTACTGCGTCTTCTAATTTTTCGATGTCTATGCGTAGGTATTTTGAAGCTGCTCCAAGTACAACCATGTTTGTTCCTTTTGGATTGTTTACTTCTTTTGCTATTGCATCAGCATCAAATAGAATATGATTTTTTATTTTCTTAACCTCAGCAAGTACTCCGTCAAGTTCTGGGTAGTTTGGAATATTAACGAATGGGTTTTGGTTTGTAATAATCCAACCTGTTTCTCTGTTTAAGAATGGTAAGTAACGTAATGCTTCCATTGGTTCTACAGAAAGGATTATGTCGCATTCGCCTTCTGGAATAAGGTCTGAAGAAATAGGTTGGTCACTCAATCTTAAGTGAGATTGAACATCACCTCCTCTTTGGCTCATTCCGTGAGTTTCAGCTTGCTTCATGTACATTCCCATGCTCAATGCTGCTTTTGAGATAATGGCTGCAGAACTTAATGCTCCCATTCCTCCTACTCCACATAATATTATGTCTATTTTCATATCGCTATCTCTCCTTTCTAAATTATTTAGCCTTTTTAGCCATTTTACGTTTCTTATTTGCCCAAACTATACATTCTCTTCTTGGAATAATTACAGAAACTCCTTGGTATTCCAATTCTTCTTGTATAACTTTTATGTTTTCTTCTAATTTGCTTGGAAGAGGGTTTATTACTCTGATGTGAGCTGGATCAACTCCAATACCTTGACAGATGCTTTCAATTCTTCCTGTTGCAGATGATTTTTGAGAACCTGTCATACCTGTGATGCCATTGTCAAGTATCATAACAGTAACAGGAACGTTATCTACAACGCAATCAAGTAATCCTGTCATACCTGAGTGAGTGAATGTACTATCTCCAATAACTGCAACTGTTGGTCTTAAATCTGCTTCTGCTGCTCCTTTTGCCATTGTTATAGAAGCACCCATATCAACTGTTGTATAGATAGATTTCAATGGAGGTAATGCTCCTAATGTATAACATCCTATATCAGCAAATACTTTGTATTCTCCGTAAGATTTCATTGCTTCGTTTAAAGCAGTGTAAGAATCTATGTGAGGACATCCATCACATAATTTTGGTGGTCTTGGAGCTACTAAATCAGGAATTGCAAATCCTTCTTTAACGTTTAAGCCTAATGCTTTTCCTACTAAGTTAGGATTTAATTCTCCTGTTCTTGGTAAAGAGCCATCTAAACGTCCTTTAACTTGTTTTCCTTTGTTTAATAATCCTTTTATTAGTCTTTCATATAATGGTTGTCCTTCTTCTAATACTAATACAGAATCACATTCGTCATATAATTTGTTTAGTAAGTTTTCTGGCATTGGGTATTGGCTGATTTTCAATACTGGATAAGGACATTCAGTTTCGCGGAAGTTTTCCATTAAGTAGTTGTAAGAAATACCACATGCTACTATACCTACTGATTTGTCTTTACCTTCAAAGTATTTGTTGAAGCCATCTGCTTCAGCAGCTGCCATTAAACCTTCTTGTTTTGCTAAAAGTTCTCTGTATTGAACTCTTGCATTTGCAGGAAGTAAGATAAATTGATTCTTCTTTTCTGGTAAAGTTATTTTGTTTTGTGCTTTAACTTCTTGTTTTCTAACAACTCCAGCACGAGAGTGTGCCATACGAGTAGTTATTCTCATCATTACAGGAACATGGAATCTTTCTGATAATTCAAATCCGTAATGAACCATATCGTAAGCTTCTTGTTGGTTGCTTGGTTCTAAAACAGGTATTAAAGCGAAATCTGCATAGAATCTTGAATCTTGTTCATCTTGTGATGAGTGCATGCTTGGGTCGTCAGCTGCTATGTATATCAAACCACCATTAGCACCAGTGATTGCTGAGTTCATGAATGGGTCTGCAGCTACGTTTATACCAACGTGTTTACAGCAGAACATTGCTCTTTTACCCGCATAACTCATACCTAAAGCCGCTTCCATTGCTGTTTTTTCGTTAGCAGCCCAATTGCTTCTAATGCCTAATTCTTTTGCTTGCTTAGAGTCTTGAATATACTCTGTTATTTCAGTAGAAGGAGTGCCAGGATAAGCAAATACACCAGATAAACCAGCGTCTATAGCTCCTTGGGCAATAGCCTCATCTCCTAACAAAAGTAATTTATCCATTGCTATTATGTTTTAAATTTTTATTATTTTAATATAAGAAAACGCAAAACTAATAAATTTTTCAGACCTAAACAAATTATTCTTTCTAAAAGAACAAAAAGAGCGTTTTTTTAATTGTTTAGATATGTGTTTTTTAGTTTATATTTTTAGATTTCATAAATAGTGCATCGCTAATGAGAATCAATAGTATGCTTACAAAACTACTCATAATGATTCTTAAAAGCATTTGTAGTATTTCCGAAAAAGAAAATGTATCTATACATATAAATATTGTAGTATGAATCAATACTATCGTAGATACAAATCCAAGGAAATTTGCAAAGCCCATTTCTCTTGCAGATGGAACAAAAGTATCATTGTCAAAATGATTTGTAAACCATGAAAGCAACATTGGTTTTATTGTTGCTACGAATGTGGCCGTAGCTGTATGAAATCCTAATTGTTCTGAGAACATATCCATGGTAAAGCCCATTAAAAAGCCTAATATCATTACTAACCATTTTGGGAAATTATTCGGTAATAAAATTATGAACCATATATACAGCATAGGCTCCATATATCCGAATAATTGTATGTTGTTTAATAGCAAAATTTGTACAAGGGCTATTAATATAAATTCTAATATTGTTGTAAATATAGTTCTACTCATTGTCTTTGATGCTCTTTTCTAACAAATCTTGTTCTGCTTTAAATAGGTTTTTAACTACATACACATATTCTAATTTGTTGTAGTCAGCAGAGAATTCAAATTCTATATTATAAAATCCAGATGACTGGTCTTTTTCAAACGTTTTAACGTAACCAACTTCTATTCCTTCTGGATAGTTTCTTGAATATCCTGAAGTAACAAGCGTATCTCCTTTTTTCAAAAGCAAAGATGATGGCATTTCTTCTATTTGTCCTACTCTGTAATCTTTTCCAGACCATTTCATTGTACCTGTTGCCTGTGTTCGTTTATTCTTAACTGCAATCTTACTGTCTTGATGTAGAACTGTCATAACAAGTGAAAAGTTAGAGGTAGAATTTACCACCAATCCTAATAAGCCATTTGGAGTTATTACACACATATCTTTATTCACTCCATTAGAAACTCCTTTGTCTAACATAAAGTAATTGTTTCGTTTATTTATAGATTTTGAAATTACTTTTGCTTCTATAAATTCAAAACGTTGTTTATACACTGTATCTTCTATGTGTATTTCTCTATCTGTATATTTAACGTAAGAGGCCTCTATTTGACTTCGTAATAGCGCATTCTCTTTTGAAAGTGCTTCATTAACCGATGCTAAATAGAAATATTTAGTTATGTTGTTGCACTTTTCGTAAACACTTCCCGAAATATTATTTGCAACATTAACTATTGCTGAACCTTGATGATAGGAATTTTGAGATATTAAATAGATTGCTACTCCTTCTAAAAGGAGAAAAAGAAAAATAAAGTAATATCTTTTTAAGAATCTTATTAAGTTGTTCATATACTATATGATTTCTTTTGCAAAAGTAAATATAAATTTTGTCATTGTAAAGAAAAATAATAATTTTGCAAGAAAATAATTAAATTCAAAGAGACATGAAAAAAAGTTTATTAAAATTATTCGCTTTATTTATGGCGATTTTCACTTTTTCAGCTTGTGAAGAAGTACCAGAAAGTTTAGCAGGTGAAATGGATATCACTATTGGTGAAAGCACTTACCATATTCCTGCTGCTGTATTTTACTCTAATGGAAACAACACTTTCATTACAGGAACTAATGTAAAACAATCTGTTGCTTTAAAGATAAAAGATGTTGCTGTTGGCAAAAAAACTCTTGGTTTAGGAGATAATCTTTTGTCTGCAATAGATAATATTGACAATATTTCTTCAATGGAGAATACTATTGTTTATATTCCTTCTTCAGGAATTGAAAAAGATGGTTTGACTGCTTTGTATGGAAAAATTACTTTAACAAAAGTAACTTCTTCTTGCATAGAAGGAACTTTCGTTGGAGGTGGAGTTAAGACTTCTCTTTTAGATGATTTAGCAGGACTTGAAAGCTTGCTTGACGCAGGTGTTGTTGTTGAAGAATTCTCAGGAAAATTTAAAGCATACGGTCTTACAACAAAATAAGCATTTTTAAATTTTGTTTGTTAAAGTGGGGTTTTCTTAAACGATAACCCCACTTTATTTATATTATACCATTATCCACAAAGCTATAATAAGCATCATCATTACCTATTATTATATGGTCTAATATTTGTATAGACATTATTTTACCCGCTTCTATAATAGTTCGAGTTGTATTTATATCTGCTTGACTCGGTTTCAAATCTCCACTTGGGTGATTATGTGCCAAAATTATCTTTACTGCATTATACTCCAAGGCTGCTTTAAAAATCACTCTTCTATCAACGAGCGTTTCATTCATTCCTCCTTCACTAATAGGCACAATCTTTATTATCTTATTATTATTAGCCAAAAGCACGACTAAAAACCTTTCCACATCATTTTCTATCAAATATTCTGCAATAGCATTATAAGCTTCAGCTGAAGAATTAATAAAAGGACGTTGCAGAGATGAGGATATTTTTCTTCTATATCCTAACTCTAATGCAGCAACTATACTAACAGCCTTTGCAGGTCCTACGCCTTTGAAACGATTACAAAAATCCATATAAGAAAGCTTTGATAGCTCTGCTAAATTGTTATCTACACTAAGAAGAATCTCCCTTGCGAGTTCCACAGCGTTTTTTTCTTTATTTCCCCCTCCAAGTATAATAGCAAGAAGTTCGGCTTCAGTTAGATTTCGACCACCTAATTTCATCAACTTTTCGCGAGGGCGATCAGCCTCATCCCAATCCTTTATAGTAGTCCTTTGTTTTATATTATCATTCATTACATTTAAGAATACATTATTTCAAATCATTCAGAAAGCAAAAATAATACAAAGAAAATAATACAAAGAAAAAAATCAGCGAATTCAAGAAAAAAATAAATAATTTAAAGAAAAAATTCTCTAATTTCTTGTGTTATAAAGAAAAAGTAGTAATTTTGCAAACTCCAATTTAGGGAATCAGCGACCCGTTATTATCCTATGGTGAACTAAATTGGAAAGTGTAAATTATTGAATTACAAAGGTCTTACTTGCCCGTTTGACTCCAAAAAATTCAATAAGTTAAGTTTATTTAATATTGTAAAAACGTAGAATTAAAAGCAGAAATGGGAACATTAAGCTATAAAACAGTATCAGTAAGCAAAGAAAATGCTAAAAAAGAATGGATAGTTATTGATGCTGAAAACGAAGTCGTAGGACGTTTAGCAACAAAAGTTGCTAATATATTAAGAGGTAAACACAAACCTTGCTTCACACCAAACGCTGATTGTGGAGATTATGTAATAGTTATAAACGCTGATAAAGTAAGATTCACAGGTAAAAAACTTACTGATAAGGTTTATGTAAGACACACAGGTTATCCAGGAGGACAACGTTTCTCTACACCAAAAGAATTGTTGGCAAAATTCCCTATCAGAGTTGTTGAACACGCTGTAAAAGGAATGTTACCAAAAAACAAATTAGGAAGTCAATTATATAGAAATCTTCACGTTGTTGCAGGAGCAGAACACAAATTTGAAGCACAACAACCAAGATTAGTAAACCTTAACGAAATCAGATAAGAGACATGGAAGGAGTAATAAACACTATAGGTAGAAGAAAATGTGCTGTTGCTAGAATTTATATGAAAGCAGGCAATGGTGCAATAATCGTTAACGGAAGAGATTACAAAGAATACTTCCCAACAGCACCATTACAATACATTTGTCGTCAAGCTTTCGAAACAATCGGAGCAGAAGGACAATATGATGTAAAAGCTAACCTTGATGGTGGTGGAATTTCAGGACAAGCAGAAGCTTTACGTATGGCTATCGCAAGAGCATTATGCGAAGTAAACATCGAAGACAGAAGCGCATTGAAAGCTAAAGGCTTGTTGAAGAGAGACCCTCGTATGGTTGAACGTAAAAAACCAGGTCAAAAGAAAGCAAGAAAACGTTTCCAATTCAGCAAACGTTAATATATGGATATTGTTTAGTATCCAAATTGGTAAGATTTGTAAAAAAACAACTACTTATCAATTGATAGTAAATTAAGGAAAGTAAACAAAAAAGAAAAAGAGATGATAGATTTTAATCAAATGCTTGATGCAGGTGTACACTTTGGACACCTAAGAAGAAAATGGAATCCTAAAATGGCTCCATACATTTACATGGAACGTAACGGAATCCACATTATAGACCTTCACAAAACAGCAGCAAAAGTTGAAGAAGCTTCTGCAGCTTTAAAACAAATTGCAAAATCAGGAAAGAAAATTTTGTTTGTTGCAACTAAAAAACAAGCAAAAGATATAGTAGCAGAAAGAGTAAAAAGAACTAACATGCCTTTCGTAACTGAACGTTGGCCTGGTGGTATGCTTACAAACTTTGTTACAATCAGAAAAGCAATCAAAAAAATGAACTCTTTAGAAAAATTATTAGCTGACAAAGACACAACAGCTATTTCAAAAAGAGAAAGATTGCAAATCACAAGAGAAAAAGCTAAATTAGAAAAGAACTTAGGTTCAATAGCTGATCTTACACGTTTACCATCTGCATTATTCATTGTTGACATCAACAAAGAACACATTGCAGTAGCAGAAGCAAAACGTTTGAACATACCTACTTTTGCAATGGTTGATACAAACTGCGACCCTAATGCAGTTGATTTCCCTATCCCAGCAAACGATGACGCATCAAAATCAATTTCTTTGATATTAGATTACGTTTGCCAAGCAATAGAAGAAGGTTGTCAAGAAAGAAAAATGGACAAAGATTCTCGTCAAGCAGAAGAAGCTGAAGCAGAAGAAAGATTAGCAACAGAACTTTTGGATGACGAAGTTGCACCAGAAGAAACTCAAAACAAAGTTAAAAAAGTTAAAGCTGTTGCAGAAGACGGAGAAAGACGTCCAAGAAGACAAGTAAAAAAGAAATAAGAACCCTTAAAACGTAATAAAATGGCAAATATAACAGCTGCAGCCGTTAATGAACTAAGAAAACGTACAGGAGTCGGAATGATGGACTGTAAAAAAGCCTTAGTTGAATGCGATGGCGATATGGATAAAGCAATAGATTATCTTCGTGAAAAAGGACAAAAACTTGCTGCTAAAAGAGCTGACAGAGATGCAAGCGAAGGAGCAGTTTTAGCATTAGTAAACGCAGATAAAACATTTGCAGCAGTAATAATGATGAATTGCGAAACAGACTTCGTTGCTAAAAATGACGATTTCGTAGCATTCACAAGAGAAGTACTTCAAACAGCAGTTGATGCAAAAGCAAAATCATTGGAAGAAGTAATGGCTTTAACAATAAATGGTTTAAGCGTTGAAACAATGATAGTAGAACAAGTTGCTAAAATAGGAGAAAAAATTACACTTTCTCACTATCTTCCAATAGAAGCAGCAGCAACTTACGCTTACATTCACCCAGGTAACAGAATGGCATCAGTTGTAGGACTTTCAAAAACTGGATATGACGAAGAAGGAAAAGAAATGTCAATGCAAGTAATAGCTGGACGTCCAGTAGCATTGAACAAAGAATCAGTTCCTGCAGACGTTATAGAAAGAGAAATGGAAGTATATCGTGGACAAGTAAGAGAAGAAGGCAAACCAGAAAACATGGTAGAAAAGATTGCAGAAGGCAAACTTAACAAATTCTTCAAAGAAAGTACACTATTAAGTCAAGAATACACTCGCGAAGCAAAAGTAAGTGTAGAAGAACATCTAAGAAAAATAGACAAAGACTTAACAATTACAGCTTTCCAAAGAGCAGAATTAGGAGAATAATAAAATATTCACACACAAAAAGGAAGCATACAACCTTATGCTTCCTTTTTTTTTCATTACAAGACAATGGAAAAAGTAAAAGCGAAAAAACATCTTGGGCAACACTTTCTAACAGACGAAACAATAGCAGAAAAAATAGCCTATTCCCTTTTAGAAGAAGCCGAAGTATTGGAAATAGGCCCAGGAATGGGAGTCCTAACCAAATACCTAATAGAAAATCCCAAAGTAAAACACCTTAAAGTCGTAGAAATAGACACCGAAAGCGTAGAATACCTACACAAAAACTACGCACAATTACAGGAAAACATAATATCAGCCGACTTTCTCAAAATGGATTTAAGCACCATTTACCAAGACACCTTTGCCATAATGGGCAATTTTCCATATAACATCTCAAATCAAATACTATTTAAACTATTTGAAAACAAAGACAAAGCCACACAACTCGTAGGAATGTTTCAAAAAGAAGTAGCAGAAAGAGTTTGTGCAAACTCAGGCAACAAAACCTACGGCATACTTTCTGTATTACTCTCAGCCTACTACGACATAGAATACCTATTCACCGTACACGAAAACGTATTCAATCCACCACCAAAAGTAAAATCAGCAGTAATAAGACTAAAACGCAACACCATAAAACAACTCCCTTGCGACGAACAACTCTTTATCAAAGTAGTAAAAACAGCCTTTAACCAAAGAAGAAAAATGCTAAGACAAAGCCTAAAACCCTTAGGAATGAACTTAGAAGACATAGATGCAGAAACCCTAACCAAAAGAGCAGAACAATTAAGCGTAGAACAATTCATAAACATAACCAATAAAATAAAATGATAAGCGTAGGATTTATAATAGAAGTAGTATTATTAGCAATAGCCCTTGCAATGGATTGCTTCACAGTGTCAATCACCTGTGGATTACAAAAATGTATGTGCAAAAAAAGAAGTTTACTATTAGCCTTTTGCTTTGGGATTTTTCACGTTCTAATGCCTACATTAGGCACACTACTTGGCGAAGGATTCCATTACTTTATGGCAAACTTTGACCATTGGATTGCCTTTGTACTACTTGCAATTATAGGAATAAAAATGATAATGGAAGGACGCCAATTTAAGTTAAAAGAAAAAATCTTTGACATCAGCAGCATAAAAGTAATACTTACCCTATCCCTTGCAACATCAATGGACGCCTTTATCGTAGGAATAGGCTTTCCATTAAAATACACCTTCACACAAATACTCGTTGCACTTGCAATAATCTTCGTTACCCTATTTACAATCTCACTAATAGGAATTAAAATGGGCGAAAGAGTACGCTTTATCAAACCACGCTTTGCACTATTCTTAGGAGGAATAATCCTAATCGGCATAGGAGCAAAAACACTCATAGAACACACTTGCTTTTAAAAAGGGTTTAAACACCCATTAAACATAAATTAAAAGACAAACTCCGATATTAGTAAAATAATATCGGAGTTTGCTTTTTATTATCAGCGTTTTCATTTCGTTTTTTCTTTGTAAAAATTCATTTTCTTCAAGAAAAAATCCATTTTCTCTTTGAAAAAATAATCTGAAACAAAGAAAGGGAATTCTAAGTCTTTGTTTTTTTATTTTAATTCAAGTATTACTTGTTCTTTGTTTGGAAGGGTGTATTCCCATTTCACAAATCCTAAGTCGGGATTGAAGTAATATTTCACTTTGTATTGACCTAATTCTTCTATATGGCTGGTGTTTTCTCCATTTACTAAGTAGCACTTTATTTCTTCGCCTTTGTGAAGGATTGTTTCTTCGCCTTCTTGCTTGCTTTGGTAAGAAATAGTTTTGCCTGTTGCGGGTGCGAATGTAGATTTCTCAAAATAGGTCTCTCCTTTTATGGAAACCAAACAGCCTTCCGGGTAATGATAATTCGGAAATGGCAAAATAGCGGTAAAAGACAACATTCCCATTCTCGGAGGGTGCAATTCAACATAGTTTTCGTTATCAATATATGAGGTGATTTCGTAATATGCTGGATTATTACCACATTTTTCATAATCGTAACGAAGATCTGCTTCACCGAAAAAAGAGTTTTTAAGTGTACTCATTTGCAAAGAGCAATTATTTATAGTATCTCCTTTTTCGTTTATTTGGATTACTTGATAGGAATATTTGTTTTCAGGTTTGTAAACGTTATATCGGCTCGAACTACAAGCCGATATAACTATTGAGATTAAGGTAATGATTATCGTTTTCTTCATCTTTTTTTATTTTTCAAATTGTTTTAAGATTTGAATTTGTGATTTTAGTTCTTTAATCTGCTTTGCATAAAAGAAACTTACTAATATTGCGATAGCAATTGCTATAATCATAACCGAAGTTCCGTAAGATGTCGGTTTAAGTATGTAGTCTGCTTGAAGATTATTGTAAATAAAGATGAATGCAACAAGCAAAGGAATTGAAATAACACTCTGCCAAATTATGTTTATACGTTCACAGATGCGAAATTTCATAAACCAACGCTCTTTTTCTATGATATTGTTTTGTGGCTGCTTCATTTTAAGTAGAAAATATAGGCTTATGCTTTGATTTATCAAGGCTCCATCTATTGTAACATAGATAAGAATAATATACCACATAGGAAGGAGTTGGCATAATAGGTCATTGTTCCAAATTAGTATGCAATTTGCCATCACAGCCAAACAAATACCAAAAACAGAGTTGAATGTAAGATAATTTGCCTTTGATTTGCAGGATTGTTCTATGATTTGATGGTTGATTATCTTTTGTTGTTCCAATTCTTTGGACATTTCTGCCCATTGTTTTTTTAATTCTTCTAATTCCATTTCTGTATTTTTTTATTGGTTCGACATTTTCTTTAATTTTTCCTTTATTCTGCTAAGTTTCACTCCTACGTTTGAGCTTGAAAGTCCTGTTATGCTTGCGATTTCTTCGTAAGACAAATCCTCTAACCAAAGCAAGACCAAGGATTTTTCTAATATATCTAAACGATTTATTAGAGTGTGCAAAAATTCTATTTGTTGCTGTTTTTCCTTGTCTTCAAAGGTTAAATCTACTTCAAGTGGGGGAATCTTTGAGAGTGGGTTTCGTTTTTTCTTTCTTACAAAGGAAATGCAAGTGTTAAGACTTATGCGATAAATCCACGTACTTGCTTTGCTTTCTGAACGAAAGTGAGGGAAACTTCGCCATAATTCTATCAACACTTCTTGGTAATAATCTTCAATATAGTCTTTTTCGGCATAAATATAGCAGACTTTGTAGATTATGTCCTTGTGTTGCATAACCATTTTGGTGTATTCTTCTTTCAGGTCCATTGTCTGTTTTTTTTGTTTCTACACCTCATTAGTCGCAAAACCAAATAAAAAATTACAAAA
>JAZRCB010000008.1:0-77683 GCA_045635365.1 Candidatus Onthomorpha sp. | reverse complement strand
GTCTTCTAAAACAAATTCTGCGTCTTTAAATTCTTCTCTCCACGCTTTGAATTTCTCTATATCCAATACGTCATTGTCCACAATGTTTATATCAACGTGTAATGGGTCGGTTTCAAATTCTCCTTTTAGGTTATAGGATACATATTTGTTTATTCCTTTTACTCGATATACAAAGTTTGAACGGCCTTGTATCATTCCTTGATTGATGAGTTTTTGATATGGTTCGTCTTTGCAAACTGCTCCTATATCGAAAAGGAATTTTGTTATAAAGCGCGAATACAATAAGTGACCTGTTGCGTGTTCGCTTCCGCCAATATATAAATCTACGTTTTGCCAATATTGGTTTGCTTCTTTGGATACAAGGGCTTCTGTGTTATTTGGGTCCATGTATCTTATAGAATATGCGTTTGAACCTGCAAATCCCGGCATTGTATTGCAGTCAAAAGGATAACCATCTTTTGTTTTCCAATCTTTTGCTCTTGCTATTGGTGGTTCTCCGCTTTCTGTTGGTAGATATTTATCTACTTCTGGTAATAGTAATGGTAGTTTGCTTTCGTCTAATGGAGTTGCTATTCCGTCTTTGTAATAGATTGGAAATGGTTCTCCCCAATATCTTTGACGTGAATAAATAGCATCTCTTAATCTGTAATTGATTGTGCCGTAGCCTAAGGCGTTTTCTTCTATATATTCTATAGCTTTTTTGATTGCATCCTTTACATCTAAGTCGTTAAGAAAGTCAGAGTTTACTATTTTTCCTGCTTTTGAATCTTTACTTTCTTGCCATAGTGAAGTATCTTCTTGTTCTTCTCCGTATGGTACTACAACTTGTTCTATTGGAAGATTGAAATGTTTTGCAAAAGCAAAGTCGCGACTGTCGTGTGCAGGTACTGCCATTACTGCTCCTGTACCATAGCCTGCTAATACATAGTCTGATATCCAAATAGGAACTTTTCTTCCGCTTAATGGGTGGATTGCATAGCTTCCTGTGAAGACTCCTGTTACTTTTTTAACTTCTGCTTGTCTTTCTCTTTCGCTTCTATTTTTTGCCCATGTAACATATTTTTCTACTTCTTCTTTTTGTTCTGCTGTTGTAAGAGAAGTTATCATTTCGTGTTCAGGACAAAGCACCATAAAGCTAACGCCGAAAAGTGTATCTGCTCTTGTGGTAAATACTTCTAAGGTTGCTCCTTCTTCTGTTTTGAAATACACTGCTGCTCCTTGACTTTTACCTATCCAGTTGCGTTGTATTTCTTTTAAAGAGTCTGTCCAGTCAAGTCTATCTAAGCCTTCTAGTAATCTTTCTGCGTATGCTGTGATTCTAAGCGACCATTGACGCATTGATTTTCTTTCAACAGGATAGCCACCTCTTACAGAAACTCCATTAACTACTTCATCGTTTGCAAGTACTGTGCCTAATTCACTACACCAATTTACCATTGAGTCTGATAAATAAGCTATTCTGTAGTTCATTAATATATCAGCTTGTTCTTTTTCGCTATATGAAGCCCATTCTTGTGCAGTAAACTTTGTTGGTTGTGAGTTTGCTGCGTTTATGTTTTGGTTTCCTTCTTTTTCAAACACAGAAACAAGTTCATCTATTGGGCGTGCTTGTTTTGCATCATTGCAATAGTAACTCTTGAACAGTTGAAGGAATGTCCATTGTGTCCATTTATAGTATTTTTCATCGCAAGTTCTTACCTCTCTATCCCAATCATATGATAGTCCAAGTATGTCTAATTGTTGACGATAGCGATTTATATTGTTTTCTGTTGTGATTGCAGGGTGTTGTCCTGTTTGTATTGCGTATTGTTCTGCTGGTAATCCGTAAGCGTCATAGCCCATTGGGTGCAATACATTAAAGCCTTGCAAACGTTTATATCTTGAAAAAATATCAGAAGCTATGTATCCAAGAGGGTGTCCGACGTGAAGCCCTGCTCCTGATGGGTAAGGAAACATATCCAAAACATAATATTTTGGTTTTTCTGACTGAGTGTCTGCTTTAAAAGTCTTATTGGCTTTCCAAAATTCTTGCCATTTACTTTCTATTTCTCTGAAATTGTATTCCATATCTTGTTTATTTTGTTTCTATTAGGTTTAATTCAACTACGTTTTCTACGTGATGTGTATGTGGGAACATATCTACCGGACGTATTTTGCCTACTTTATAATAAGGAGATAACATTTCCAAATCTCTTGCTTGTGTTGCAGGATTGCAACTTATGTAAACGATTTTGCGAGCTTTAATTTTAATTAATTGATTTACTACACTCTCTGCCATTCCTGCACGAGGAGGGTCTGTGATTACTACATCTGGTGTGCCGTGTTGAGCAATGAAATCATCAGTTAGTATTTTCGCCATATCCCCTGCAATAAATGTAGTATTGTTTATTTGATTGTATTCAGAGTTTAGGCGTGCATCTTCAACTGCATCTTCTACATACTCTACTCCTACTACTTTTTTTGCAAGGTGTGCTATGTAATTTGCTATTGTTCCTGTACCTGTGTATAGGTCATATACTGTATCAGTTGGCTTAATCCCTGCAAAATCTGCCGCAATTGAATAAAGACGTTCTGCTTGGCAAGGGTTAGTTTGATAGAATGTTTTTGGACGGATTTTAAATTTGAGTGTTTTGCCACTATTGTATGCTTGCATTGTTTCTGTTATATGGTCGTTGCCAGAATGCAATAATATGGCTTGGTCAGATAAAGAATCGTTGAATTTTTCGTTAATGCAATACATTAATGAGGTGATTTGAGGAAATTTATTCTTTAAATCATCTAATAAAAGTTTTATTTCGTCATCTTGCTTTGCAAAAACAACTATCAACATCAACTCTCCTGTTGAACTTGTTCTTACAATCATTCCTCTTAAGAAGCCAACGTGATTGCGTATGTCATAATATTCTAAGTTTTTTTCTTTGGAATATTCTCTTACGTAGTTTCTTAGTTGATTAGAAATATCATCTTGTAATACACAATGTTGTATATCTATTACTTTATCAAAGAAACTTGGTGCATGAAAGCCCAATGCTCCTTGTGGTGACTTTTCATCATTTGGATTTTCTACCCATTGCTTTGTAGAAAAAGTAAATTCTAACTTATTTCTATAGTAATAAATATTCTCTGAAGGTAGAATTGATTGCATTTGAGAGCAATCTATCTTACCTATTCTTTCAAGATTATCTCTTACTTGTTGTTGTTTATACTTTACTTGTTCGGAATATTCTAAGGTTTGCCACTTACAACCACCGCATTGTGTGAAGTGAGGACATTGTTGTTCTACTCTTTTTTCTGAATACTTGTGTATTTTAACAGCTTTGGCTTGTGCAAAGTTCTTTTTCTTGCGATAGATTTCTAAATCTACTACATCACCAGGAACAACAAAAGGAACAAATATCACCATATCATCAACCTTTGCAATAGCATTACCTTCCGCTGCTGCATCGATAATTAATACTTGTTCTATTAATTGTTTTTGTTTTGTCTTTCTCAATTTCATTTCGTATTAAAAAAAAAGAAGCATTGTTTTTCGTCAATGCTTCTCGCAAAAAATATCTTTCGATTTTTTTCTTTTCTCCAAAAGAGTGGTAAAAAACTATCTTTCGTCAGAAACTGTTAATTTATGTCTGCCGTGTGCTCTGCGAGCTGCTAAAACTCTTCTTCCGTTAGCTGTTGACATTCTTTTTCTGAATCCGTGTTTGTTTACTCTTTTTCTGCGTGAAGGTTGATATGTTCTTTTCATTTTTATGTTGTTTTATTTTTTTCGGACTGCAAAAGTACATCTTTTTTTTGGAATAGCAACCATTATTTGTTAAAAAATATTCATTTATACCACTTTTTTCTTATTTTTTCTTGCTACAAATAACATTTTTCGTAATTTTGCCAGAGTTTTTAAAGCTATGGATAAAAGATTAAATGAAATTCTTGCATTAGAAGATTGGCAAGTAGAGCTAATAAACCTTCTAAATACGGAAAGATTGATAACAAAATTTCCGTATTGCAGTATATTATATATGTACGCAGCACGTTTTAGTTCTATACTAAACAATCAAAACAAGGAAACTTACAAATCTTTATCTGCAGCCTACATTGCTGACAGAACAAAACTAAAAGATTTTTTAGAAAAACCTGTTTCAGTATCTCCCGCAAAGCTAAAACAACAACTAAAAGAGGTTAAAATCCAAAACAACAAGGATATTCTTGAAGAAATCAATCAATATTCAGAACCTGATTTATCAGAAAATCCAACAAAAGAAGAATTGATTGAGAGATTCTTAAAGATAGAGAATCCTAAAGTTTCAACTTCTGAAGATGATGATTCAAACCTTTTCACTATAGATAAAATCATTAAGAATAGTGCCTCAAAAGAATTTAAGAACGTTACAGAAACTATGGCTAAAATATACTTGCAACAAGGTAATAAATTGATGGCACTGAAAATTTACGAACAATTAATGATTGATAATCCAAAAAAAAGTATTTACTTTGCAAATCGAATAAAAGAGATAAAAGAGAGTAATTAATAAAAAAATAGATAAAAAATGTTTGTATTAGTAACCGTATTAATTGTTATTGTAGCAGTTTTATTAGCTATAGTTGTTCTTGTACAAAATTCAAAAGGTGGGGGATTAGCTGCTAACTTCGCTTCTCAAAATCAAATAATGGGAGTAAGAAAAACAGCTGACGTTTTAGAAAAAGCAACTTGGATTTTAGCGGTAGTAATGCTTGTTTTATGCCTTACTGCAACAGCTTTCACACCTGGAAAAAACAGAGTTGAGAACACAAATGGAACTCAATTAGATCCAAACGCTATAAAAACAACAATTCCTGCTCAACAACAAGCACCTGCTTTACCAGCAACACCTGCACAAAGCACACCAACAAATCCTGCAAATTAATTAAAGGATTTATTATAAATAAAAAAAGACAGTGCGTAAGTTACACACTGTCTTTTTTTCGTATCATCTTTTTTCTATTTACTCTTACCAAGCAAATCAAACATATTGTTTTTATAAGCTTCAACACCCGGTTGATTGAACGGATTTACTTTTAATGTATAAGCACTTAAAACACCCGCAAATTCAAAGAAATACAACAAAGCACCCAAAATTTCTTCATTTATTGTCTCAACACTAACAGTAAGTTGTGGAACTCCTCCACTTATATGAGCTTTTCTTGCTGCTTGTAAAGCAACTTGATTTATCTGATTTAAAGAATGAGAAAGCAAATAATTCAAACCATCTTTATTATCTTCATCATATGGAATTTCTATTTGTTTATTTGCATTCTTAACTTGCAAAATTGTTTCAAACATTAATCGTTCTCCATCTTGAATATATTGTCCCATTGAATGCAAATCAGTTGTATTTAACAAACAAACAGGAAATAATCCCTTACCATTTTTTCCTTCGCTTTCACCAAAAAGTTGTTGCCACCAACGAGCAAGATATTGCAATGAAGGTTGATAAGAAAGGAAAACATCTATTTTTTTACCTTTTATATACAATAAATTCCTAAATGCAGCATACTTCCAAGCAGGATTAGATATTGATTTATCATTTATTAAAACCTCTCTCATTTCCCTTGCTCCTTGCATCATAGCTTCAATATCAAAACCAGCAACAGCAATAGGTAATAAACCAACAGGTGTTAAAACAGAAAATCTTCCTCCAACATTGTCTTTTATTTCAAAACTTTTATATCCATTTTCTTTTGACAATAGTCTTAAAACACCTTTTTCCTTATCTGTTATTGTAATTATTCTATCCTTTGCTCCTTCTTTGCCATACTTTTCTTCTAATGCTCGTTTTAATATTCTAAAAGCAAGTGCTGGTTCTGTAGTTGTTCCAGATTTAGATACAACACAAAGTGAATAATCTCTTTCTTTCAAGATTTCTAACAAGTCAGCCATATAATCTTCCGAAAGATTCTCTCCTGCATATAAAACTAATGGGTTATCACGTTTTGAAATCAACGAATCAAAAGAAGAACTTAAAGCCTCAATAACAGCTCTTGCTCCTAAATAAGAGCCTCCTATTCCTATTACTACTAAAATATCAGAGTTCTTTTTAATACAAGATGCTATATCTTTGATTTCTAATATATTTTCATTACTTAAAGGCAAATCTCTCCAACCTAAAAATTCTCCACCTTCGCCAGTTGCATTTAGTATTAGATTATGAGAAGAAAGTAGTTCTTTTTCCAAAGTTTGCATTTCTTCCTTTTCACAAACACCTGCGAAATCAAAATCTATTGTTATCATATATAAGTTTATTTATTTTACAAATATACAACATTTTACCAATCTATAGGTTCAATTCCCTTTGAAATGAAATAATTATTAGCTTGCGAGAAATGTTTTGAACCAAAGAATCCCCTATAAGCACTTAAAGGAGAAGGGTGAACAGCTTTTAAAACTAAATGTTTTTTATTGTCAATAACACTTCCTTTTTTCTGTGCATAAGAGCCCCAAAGCATAAAAACTAAATTTTCTTTTTTATTAGATAAAATCTCTATCACCTTATCCGTAAACTCTTCCCAACCTTTATTTTGATGAGAACCTGCCTTATGAGCTTCAACTGTCAAAGTAGCATTTAACAATAAAACTCCTTGCCTTGCCCATCTTGACAAATCTCCACTAAATGGCATTTGCTTACTCAAATCTGTTTCAATCTCTTTGTAAATATTCTTTAAAGAAGGAGGTAACAAACAACCATCTTGAACAGAAAAGCACAAACCATGAGCTTGTCCTGGTTCATGATAAGGGTCTTGGCCAATAATAACCAATTTTACTGAATCAAAAGGACATAAATCAAAAGCTGCAAATATATTTTTAGCTTGTGGGTAGATTATTTTTGTTTTATATTCTAAATGAATAAAGTTTCTTAATTGCAAAAAATACTCTTTATCAAATTCACTTGATAATTCATCATACCAAGATTTATCTATTTTAACATCCATTAGTCAATTAATTTACTTTTTTACTAACAATACAAATTTTATCTTCATTACTTAATGTTGTAAAGAAAAGATACAATTCTCCACCTTCTTTAATTTTCGTTTTCAATCTTATATCCTTTACAGTTTGAGGAAAATTCCTTACTGTAATATTTGCTTGCTTTATATCTTTTAATGCTTTTGGACTTGCATTTCTTAATTCCAAAACCTCAAAACTCCTTCCTTCAAATCCTTCTATCAAAAAATCAGCTGTAAACAAATGAGAATGCCTATGTAGTTTTCCTATATTATACTTTTCAGATAAAGCATAAAACAAGCCTGATTTTAATATAGAAGTATTAGGTTCATATATATATTTTAAAACATCAGAAGTAAAGAAATTATTTCTTGAATTCATTTTTTTCTTTCTTGAAATCATTTTATTGTTTTCAAGAATCATTTTATTGTTTTCAAGAATCATTGATTTTATATCAACACAGTGATAATTTATATCTTCACTTACATCTTTTCTTATCTCTACTAAAATCTCTTTACATTCATTTTTCAATGACACAATATGAATATCGCTAATATTTTCAAAAGCTGATTCAATCTGTTTTAAATCCATCATTGGAGAAAGCTTAAAAATCAACCTTTTACTCTTTGCTTTAAGCAAATCAATTATCTTTAAAATATTAGGTTGAGAAGAAGCAATATCAAAAACCTTATTCTTATTTTCGTCTCTTCTTGCTGGGTCTAAATAAATAACATCAAAATTCTCTGCATTCAAAATATAATTCTCTGCATCTGCATTTACACAAGAATAATTATTCATTCCCAAACAATCAAAATTGTGTTGCAACAAATCAACTAATATTTCATTTTGCTCCACACAAACAATAGATTTTGCTCTTTTTGCAAAATAAATATCATCTATTCCAAAGCCTGCAGTCAAATCTAAAAGCGTTTCATCTTCATTCACAAGTAATGATTTGTAAAGGGCTGTACATTCCGAAGAGCTTTGTTCTAAATTAAGCGATAAAGGAAATAAAAAATCATCTCTTTTAGTAAAAAACGGGAATTTATCAGAGAACTTTTTTCTCAACTTAATTTGATTAATACAATATAAATAATCAATACCCTTAGTATCTGTTTTATGATATTTTAATAAAAGCTTATCAATATCATTATCAAAATTTTCCTTAATAAAACTTAACTCTAATTCATTTAATTTCTTCATATCAAAAACACAAACTATCTTTGCAAAAATTATTCCCCTTTTAAATATTGCAAAGCTATGAAAAAATTATTACAAATCTTATTTTTAGGTGTTTTAATTTCATCTTTCACTGCTTGTATAGACGAAGATGATTTTAATTTTGATTCCCTTGCACAAACAACTATTAACCCAACAATAGGTGCACCTTTAATCAATACAGAAATTACTTTAAGTGATTTTCTTGATTTAGAGCAATTATCCGACACAGCAAATGGTTTTGAAATCATACAAGTAAACGAAAACGGAGATTCTTATCTTGAATTAAGCCTTTCTTTCAAAGACTCCTTTAATATTGCAGATTTCATACAACAAATTGAAGAAGTAGAAGATGTAAACGTAGAATTAACAGATTTAAACATACCTGACTTAGAAGATTTAGGATTTACAGATTCAAATCTCCCTGAAGTATTTTTCTCTATTCCTGACACATCTGTATCAGCCGAAGATATAAGTATAGAAATAGAAGAATTAGAAAACGGAGTTAAGATAGACAGCGTACAAATTATTTCAGGAGGATTGCTTATTCAACCAACAACGCCACTCCCTCTTAACTCCTATATAGAACTATATTCAAACACAATAAAGAATAGACAAACAGGAGAATTGTTTACTCAAAGAATACAAATTTCAAGCGTAAACACTTCAATCAATCAGACATTTGATTTATCAAACTATACTATTACACTAAAAGATTCTACAATTAACAACGTAACTAAACAATTTATAGACTTAAAATACAGATTATTATTTGACTTAGCAAGTAACGATTCATTCCAAGGAGGAAGCTACAATATTAATTTAACTGTATCTCTAACGCCTCTTGTAATAGATGCAATATTTGGAGATTTAGGCGAAACAGAATTTAATATAAAAGACGCAGTTGCTTTAGATATTTTCCAAGATTCTATTTTGAATGCAATAGCAGAAAGCAATAGCATAGACTTTGAAAAATTCACTTTAAAGATTTCAACATCTACAAACATAGGTGCTGACATGAATATAATACCAAACATTTACACCTTAACAAGTGACGGACAAACACACAATGTATTCAATCAAAACAATACTATAACAATAAACGGAGCTGATGTTTTAGGAGAAATTGCTTACACTAATAACATTACATTAGAATCAGATGCAAGTGCAATAGAAGTTTTCCCTGACTCATTAATTTATGACATTAATTTCAACTTTAGAAACAATAATTCAAAACACAAAAACAGTACTCACTTTGTATCACCTGATGATGCTTTTGTAACACTTGATGCAAAAGCTACTCTACCTTTAAAAGCTAAATTAAGCAATCTTCATTACGAAACAGACTTTGATGCTTTCAAATTTATTGAAGAAATGAATTATCTTCATTCTACAACACTACAATTCTATATAGAAAGTTTATTCCCTGCCGAATTATCGGTTAATATTTACTTAATTGACAGCAACAATGTTGTATTTGACACCTTACTTGCTTCGCCTTTTGTAATACCCGGAGCAAACATAGATTCTGAAGGACATACTTTATCTGCTTCTGCTAAAAACGTTCAAATAACACTTGAGAGTTCTAAGTACGAAAGTTTAAAGAAAGCTACAAAAATGCGACTTGCGGCAACGCTTAACACATCTTCAGATAATCAAGGGCAACAACAATATGTTAGATTTTCTAATGATGCAAAAATAAAAATCAAAGCAAGTGTTAATGCTACTGGAAATATAACATTTTAATTCTAAAAGGAAAGGATAGTTTTATGAAAAGAAATAATATTAGAATAATATCATTTTTAGCAATTTGCTTAACATTATTCACAAGCATAAAATCAAATGCTCAAAAAGACATTCTTTACTTTTTGAGAGAAGCTCCTCAAGTTACTCAATACAATCCTGCAATCACACCAAATACAGACTTTTATCTAACACTATTACTTGGACAAACCGACATAGGTGTACACACATCAGGTTTTGCTTATCATGATTTAATACACAAACATCCTGTTTATGCAGACTCTTTACAATTAGATTTAGAGCGTTTTAGAAATACTTTAAGCGACAACAATTTCATAAACTTTAATTATGATATGGATTTGTTCGGATTTGGTTTTAAAGCTGGCAAAAACTACTTTAATTACGACTTGTCATTAGCTATAGATACTCGTCTCAACTTTTCAAAAGGTATTTTTGACTTTTTATTAGATGGAAGCAATGCAGAAAATGGTTCAATTAGACTTTTAGATGGACAATTATTAGAATTAAATGCTTATATCTGTAATTCATTTGGTTATGCAAGACAAATAAATGATAAATTACACATTGGAGCAAAGTTTAAACTTTTATTAGGATTAGCAAACATTCACACAAATGATGCAAATCTTGAAATAAAGTTTGATAACAGCGAAAAAATTTCTGCACATGGAGAGATTGATATTTTAACTTCAAACATTTTAGGAAATGTAAACATAACTTCACTTTTAAAAGAAAATGCAAGCGTTGAGTTTATAATGAATCAAAACATCCAAGATATAGTTAATCAAAGCAAAGGCAATTTAGGTTATTCATTTGACCTAGGCGCAAGTTATAGATTATTAGATAATTTGGAATTAAGTTTAAGTGTAGTTGACGTATTTAGTGTTTTGAACTGGAAAACAAACGCTTGTCAAATTGTAAACAACAAACCTCATGAAGAAATAGTATTTGAAGGTATCACTTCAAGTATTGATAGTATTGAAGCAAACTTTGAATCTCAAATAACTGCTCTTGCCGATAGTTTAACTTCTGCTTTAGACATTAGTTCTCAAAACATAGCGCCTTATACTTCTCATCTACCTGCTAAAATCTACCTTGGAGCAACATATAACTTTGGAAAAGTGAATTATATACATGCTTTATTTAACACAAAAATAGGAAATGGAAAAATTTACGACACTCGCTTATCTTTATTCTACTCTTTACACACAAAATTGCTTTCTTTGAGTTTTGGAAATATGTTTAGAAGTGCTAATTTATTTAATCCAAGTGCTTTAATCAGCTTTAAATTATCAGGTTCTCAATTATATGTAGGAGGAAATATTCACACAAACAAATCTTTCAATGTAGCAGATTTCAATGGACTTGACGTATTTGCAGGAATAAATATGTTAGTAGGACATAATAAATATTGGGAAAAAGAAAAGTTCAATAAAAAGAGTAAAAAAGAAGAAATTATTTTAGAAGAACAAGAAACAACCCTATTAAATTAAGGGTTGTTTCTTTTATACTCTTTTGCTAAATTTTCAAGAGCTTGATTTTCTAATCTAAAGACAGTCCATTCGTCTAAAGGTTTTGCTCCCATTGCCTTATAGAAATTTATAGATGGTGTATTCCAATCTAAAACTATCCATTCAAAACGTGGACAACCATTTTTCACAGCTTGATTTGCCAAATAAGACAAAAGCATTTTACCATACCCCTTACCCCTATATTGAGGTCTTACATACAAATCCTCTAAATAAAGTCCAGCTTTCCCTCTCCAAGTAGAGAAATTATAAAAATATAAAGCAAAACCAAGACTCTCTCCATCATCTTCTAATAAGACAACATTAGCTTGTTGTTTCTTAAAAATAGATTCTTCTAAGATTTCAACTGTTGCTTCAACTGCGTCAGGTTCTTTTTCATACTCTGCAAGCTCTTTTATAAATTGTAGAATTATAGGGCAATCACCTATTTCTGCTTCTCTTATTTTTACCATAAAAAATAGTTTTAAACATTTGTTATTATGGGTGCAAAAATACAAAAAAATAAAACAAAGAATTTTGTCAAAAAAACAAAGAAAAATCTGAAAAAAACAAAGAATTAAAAAAATAAAACAAAGAATTAATTTTTTAAAACAAAGAAAAAAAAATCTAAAACAAAGAAAAAACAAATAATTGATTGACAATACAAAAATTTAGACTATCTTTGCAAGAAATTTAAAGAAAAATTAGTTAATACATTGTAAAATATTTAAACAAACAAAAGACATGGCACAAGTACATAACTTTAATGCAGGTCCTTGCGTTTTACCAAAGCAAGCTATCGAATCTGCTATCGAAGCAATCAGAAACTTCGACAACACAGGAATAGGTATATTAGAAATCTCTCACCGTACACCAGGTTGGGAAAGAATAATGGCTGAAACAGAACAATTATGGAGAGATTTATTAAACATTCCTGACAACTACGAAGTATTATTCTTAGGAGGTGGAGCTTCAACTCAATTCTTCCACGTTGCAGCTAACTTATTAAACAAAAAAGCTGCTTACCTTCAAACAGGTGTTTGGGCTAAGAAAGCTGTAAAAGAAGCTAAATTCTACGGAGAAGTAGAAGTTGTTGCATCTTCAGAAGATAAAACATACTCTTACATACCAAAAGGATACACAATCCCTACAGATGTTGATTACTTCCACATCACAACTAACAATACAATCTACGGAACAGAAATAAAATATGACATGGATTGTCCAGTTCCATTGGTAGCTGACATGTCTTCAGACATTATGTCAAGACCAGTTGACGTTTCAAAATATGCTTTAATCTATGGTGGAGCTCAAAAGAACGTTGGTCCTGCAGGTGTTACTTTCGTTATCGTAAGAAAAGACATCTTAGGAAAAGTTGAAAGAAAACTTCAAACAATGGTTGACTACAGAACTCACATTGGAGAAGAAAAAAGAAACAAATCAATGTTCAATACACCACCAGTATTCCCTATCTTCGTAATGCACGAAACTTTAAAATGGGTTAAAGAAGAAATAGGTGGCGTTGAAAACATGAACAAAATCAACACTGAAAAAGCTGAATTATTATACAACGAAATAGACAGAAATAAAATGTTTGTTGGAACTGCTGCAAAAGAAGACCGTTCTATCATGAACGTTTGCTTCGTTATGGCTCCAGGATACGAAGACAAACAAGATGCTTTCTTCGCATTTGCAAAAGAAAGAGGAATGATTGGTATCAAAGGACACCGTTCAGTAGGTGGATTCCGTGCTTCTATCTACAACGCTTGCCCAGTTGAATCAGTTAAAGCTTTAGTTGCTTGCATGCAAGAATTTGAAAAATTAAACGCTTAATCTTTTAGAAAATGACAAAAGTATTAGTAGCAACAGACAAACCTTTCGCAAAGGCAGCTGTTGATGGAATAAGAAAAATAACAGAAGATGCTGGATTTGAATTAGCTCTTTTGGAAAAATATACTGACGTAAACGATTTCTATGCAGCAGTTGCTGACGTAGATGCTTTAATCGTACGTTCTGACAAAGTTACAAAAGAAGTTATCGATCACGCTAATAACTTAAAAATAGTTGTTCGTGCTGGAGCTGGATTTGACAACTTAGACCTTGAAGCTTGTACAGCTAAAGGTATCGTTGCAATGAACACTCCTGGCCAAAACTCAAATGCCGTAGCTGAATTAGCATTAGGTATGATGATTTACATGGCAAGAACAACTTTCACTCCTGCTACAGGAAGTGAATTAAAAGGCAAAAAAGTTGGTATCCACGCTTACGGAAACGTAGGTCGTTTAGTTGCTGAAAAAGCAAAAGCTATGGGAATGGAAGTTTGGGCATTTGACCCATTTGTTACTGCTGAAAAAATGCAAGAAGAAGGCGTTCGTCCAGCTGCAACAATAGAAGAACTTTATTCTAACTGCGACTATGTATCTTTACACATACCAGCAAACGATCAAACTAAAAATTCTATCAACTACGAACTTCTTTCAAAAATGCCAAAAGGAGCTTGCTTAGTAAATACTGCAAGAAAAGAAGTTATCAACGAAGCTGATATGGCTAAATTATTAGCAGATCGTCCTGACTTTAAATATATCACTGATATAGCAGCAGGAAACAACGATGAATTAGCAGCATTTGCTCCTCGTTACTTCGCAACTCCTAAGAAAATGGGAGCTCAAACTGCAGAAGCTAACTTAAATGCAGGTTTAGCAGCAGCTAATCAAATAGTAGATTTCATCAAAAATGGTGTAACTAAATTCCAAGTTAATAAATAGAATTTAAGATATTCCAAAACAAAAAAGAGTTGCCGATTATTCGACAACTCTTTTTTTATAGATATATTTAAGATTAAATTGTTTCGTTATAAGCCTTATTTAAACGATTCATCGCTTCTATCAATTTATAGAAATAA
This sequence comes from Candidatus Onthomorpha sp., assembly GCA_045635365.1. Classification (GTDB taxonomy): domain Bacteria; phylum Bacteroidota; class Bacteroidia; order Bacteroidales; family P3; genus Onthomorpha. The sequence goes on along the minus strand of JAZRCB010000008.1, from coordinate 63,321 downwards.
ACGTATGTTAGAATTGCAGGTACTCCGCCAGAGATTGATGCCATATTTTCTTCAAGTCCACAAAATTGTAAAATAATTATTATTGAATAAACTGCAACCAAAGGAACAACAAAATATGTTACAAATGTAGATGCTCCAAATTTATAATTCACTTCTCTTCTTTTTAATTCTTTGCCTATTCTATCTGAGATTCCAAACAACCAAATAAAGAGAAAAATTGTTAAAGCAAAGAGTAAAACAAAAGAAATCTTTGTTATAATCATTGATTTTACCCAGAATCCTAATGCAAAAAGCAAACCTGCTCCTATAAGCATAAGCCACAGATAGATATAATTAAAGGTTTTCTTTCCGTCTTGTGCTACAATATTGATTTCTTTTGACATTCTAAAAAACATAAATGCTTGATAAATATGCATTGTTATAATATCAAGCAAGACATACATAGGAAAACTTCTGTCGGTTGGTAATTTTTGTTTTTCTTTCATAGCGTTATATTTTTAAATTTTTACTTACTTTTGCAAAAGTACGAAAAAAACAAACTAATATGTCAATAAAAGATAATATTATAAGCTATAACAATAAGATAAAAGGCAATGCAAGATTGATTGCTGTATCAAAAACAAAACCTATTGAAGATTTACAAGAAGCATACGAAGCTGGACAACGACTATTTGGCGAAAACAAGGCATTGGAAATGAGAGATAAACACGAAATTCTACCAAAGGATATACGTTGGCACTTTATCGGTCATTTGCAAACAAATAAGGTTAAATACATTGCTCCTTTTGTGGAATTGATTCATTCTGTTGATAGTCTTAATCTTTTAAAACAAATTAACAAAGAAGCTATAAAAAATAATAGAGTAATAGATTGTTTGTTGCAAATAGATATTGCTCACGAGGAAACTAAGTTTGGCTTAGAAGAAGCAGAGGCTGATGAATTATTATCAAGCGAAGAATTTGCTCAATTAAAGAACGTAAGAATCTGTGGTTTAATGGGAATTGGCTCTATAACAGATGATAAAAATAAAACAAAGAAAGAGTTTAATAATTTAAAGAATTATTTTAACGAAACAAAGAATAAATTTTTTAATTCAAAGAGTTATTTTTGCGAACTTTCAATGGGCATGTCAGAAGACTTTGAAATAGCTTTAGAAGAAGGCTCTACACTTGTTAGAATTGGCAGTTCAATTTTTGGTGCAAGAGATTATGCTTCAAAGATTTAAGTAAAAAATTTATTTTTTGATTTAAAAGAATTGTCGCAGATTGAAAATAAATTAGTATTTTTGTAAAAAATAAATCATAAAAAAAAGACAGATTGATATGGATTTTGGAGAATCAAGAGAGAGAGAAAGAGAAGACGTTTTTTCCAAAGCTGTTAAGGCAGGGAAGAGAACTTATTTTTTTGACGTAAAGGAGACTAAACAAGGCGAAAAGTATCTAACTATCACTGAAAGCAAACGTAAGTTCAATGGTGACGATGGTTCATTTTCGTATGAGAAGCATAAAATATTTCTTTACAAAGAAGACTATGCTAAGTTTCAAAATGCATTAAGAGGAGTTATAGAATACATAGAAACAGGTGTAGAACCAGTTTTTGAAGATGACGCTTTGAATGCAGTAGAAGAAGAATTTAATGCAGAAATTGAAAACATTAAATTTGACTAATTTATTTAAAATAATATAAATTGTGAAGCTGCTTTTTGCTTAGCAGCTTTTTTTTGCAAGAAATTTAAGATAATATAAATGGGTAAAGTAATAGCTATTGCGAATCAAAAAGGTGGTGTAGGGAAAACAACAACTGCTATTAATTTAAGTGCAGCCCTTGCGATATTGGAAAAGAAAACTTTACTGATTGATGCAGACCCTCAAGCGAATGCATCATCGGGAGTTGGAGTTGAGCAAGAGGATGTAAAATATTCTATTTATGATTGTTTGATTAACAACACAGATGTTAGAGAAGCAATAATAAATACCTCTACTCCTAATTTAGACCTACTTCCTGCAAGCATTGACCTTGTAGGTGCAGAAGTAGAATTGCCTAAAATGGAAGATAGAGAAGAAAAACTTAAAAAAATCATTGCTCCTATTAGAGAAGAATATGATTATATAATAATAGACTGTTCTCCATCTTTAGGATTAGTCACTATAAATGCCTTTACTGCAGCAAATAGCGTTGTTATACCTGTTCAATGTCAATACTTTGCATTGGAAGGTTTAGGAAAATTACTTAACACCATTAAGATAGTTCAAAATAGACTAAATACCGAATTAGAAATTGAAGGTATATTACTTACAATGCTTGATGCAAGATTAAGACTTAACAGACAAGTTGCTGAAGATGTAAGACATCACTTTAAGCATATTGTTTTCGATACACTAATCTACAACAACGTAAAATTAGCAGAGGCTCCAAGTCATGGCAAAAGCGTAATTATGTATGACGCAAGCTCAACAGGTGCTGTTAATTACATGAATCTTGCAAATGAAATAATAGAAAAAAACACTTCTGAAACAAATTAAAAATAATAGATTGATATGGCAATGAAAAAAGGTCCCGCATTGGGAAGAGGGTTAGAAGCTTTATTAGGAAATATCGATACAAAAAACACAGCAGACAACAAAGTAAGTTCTGTAACTGCTGAGTTGTGTTATCTTCCTATCGAAAAAATAGATCCGAACCCTGATCAACCAAGAAGAGAGTTTGATGAAACATCACTAAATGAACTTGCCCAATCAATCAAAGAAAGTGGCGTCATTGTCCCTATTACAGTTAAGAAAGAAGGAGAAAGATATATTTTAATAGCTGGAGAAAGACGTTATCGTGCAAGCAAGATTGCGAATCTTAAAGAAATACCTGCTTACATTAAAATAGCCACCAAGCAAGAAATCATGGAGATGGCTTTGGTGGAAAACATACAAAGAGAAGACCTAAACGCAATAGAAATTGCACTTTCTTTAAAAGCCTTAATTGAAGAATGTGACTTAACACAAGAAAAGATGAGTGAACGCATTGGAAAAAGTCGTTCTTCAATCACAAACTATTTAAGACTTTTGAAACTTCCTGCAGATGTACAATTAGCTCTTCGTAACAATCAAATATCTATGGGGCATGCTCGTAGTTTAATAAACATAGAAGACGAATATTCTCAAATCAATATTGTTAAAGATATTATAGAAAAAGACCTTTCAGTAAGACAAGTAGAACAAATTGTAAGCAGACTGAAAGAAGAAACTAAAGTACAACCAAAAAAGAAAGAAAAAAGAGCTTTACCTGACTTTCACAGAACACAAAAAGAAAATCTTATCAAAAGATTAGGAACAGATATAGAAATAAATCGTTCACAAAGAGGTAAAGGAAGCATAACTATATCTTTTAAAAACGACACTGATTTCGAAAGAATTATCTCTTTATTGGAATAAGTTGAGTAAGTAATGAAAAAATACATTGTTTTTTTGCTATGCCTTTGCGTTTGCGTTTCGTGTTTATTTGCACAAACAAACACAGAGGCTCATTCAGCAAAAAAAGCAAGTAGATTATCTGCAATTTTACCCGGAGCCGGACAAGTATATAATAAACAAGCATGGAAAATTCCTATTATCTATGCAGGGGCTGGTGCTGTAACTTATTTTGCAATCACAAATTATAATAACGCAATAAAATTTAAAACAGAGTATTACAATAGAATAGATAATAATACTGCTGATTTATTGCCTGATTACACAAAATATAGTGACGAAAGCATATTATCACTTTACAATGCTTATAATAAGAATTTTCAATTAAGTATTGCACTTGGAGCAGCAGTCTATTTATTAAACATAATAGATGCAATGGTTTATGGACATTTATATGAATTTGATATAAATGAGGATTTAAGTGCAAAGGTAAGTCCATTTTACCTACCTCCTACTTCGTTTACAACACATCAATTTGGAATTAACTTGAGTATAAAATTAAAATAAAATATAAAATGAGAACACTGATTACTAACATTAAAAGTTTAGTTCAAGTAGAAGAAAATAAAAGAATAGCTGTATGTGGAGAAGACATGGCTAATCTTAACTGCATAGATAATGCTTACCTTATTGTTGAAGACGACAAAATCATAGATTTTGGACAAATGAGTGAGCTAAAAGAAACAAACGCTGAAAAAATAATAGATGCTAACAATCGCTTTGTCCTACCTTCTTTTTGTGATTCACACACTCACTTAGTCTATGCTGGCTCTCGTGAAATTGAATACATTGACAAAATAAAAGGATTGAGCTATGAAGAGATAGCAAAAAGAGGAGGTGGCATTTTAAACTCTGCTAAACGTTTGCAAGAGACAAGTGAAGACAAACTTTACGAAGATGCAATGCAACGTTTAGATGAAATAAAATCATATGGTACTGGAGCTGTTGAAATAAAATCTGGCTATGGTCTTACAACAGAAGCTGAACTTAAGATGTTGAGAGTCATAAGAAGGCTAAAAGAAAACTCTCCTTTAACAATAAAAGCAAACTTCTTAGGTGCTCACGGCGTGCCAATGGAATATCGTGGAAGACAAGGCGAGTTTGTTGATTTAGTAATCAATGAAATGATTCCTCTTGTTGTAAAAGAAAACCTTGCAGACTTCATTGACGTATTTTGCGATACAGGATTCTTTACAGTAGAAGAAACAGACAGAATGTTATTTGCAGGAATACAAAACGGATTAGTACCAAAAATTCATGCTAATGAATTAGATTATTCAGGAGGAATTCAAGTTGGAGTAAAATACAATGCTCTTTCAGTTGATCACCTTGAATGTGTTGGCGATGAGGAAATAGCATGTTTAAAAGCTTCTCAAACGATGCCAACAATTCTTCCTGGAGCTGCATTCTTCTTAAATATGCCTTACTCTCCTGCAAGAAAGATGATACAAGCAGGACTTCCTATTGCAATGGCATCAGATTTCAACCCTGGTTCTTCACCAAGTGGAAATATGCAAATGGTATTAACTTTTGCTTGTGTAAACTACAAATTAACTCCACAAGAAGCAATAAATGCAACAACTCTTAACTCTGCATACGCAATGGGAATTAGCGAAACTCATGGTTCAATCGCAAGAGGCAAAAAGGCTAACTTCTATATAACAAAAGACATACCTACAATAGAATACATACCTTACTATTATGGAACTAATAAGGTAGATAGAGTATTCTTAAATGGAAAAGAACAATAAAATATTACTTCTTTTTTTTCTTTTGAACTGAGAAACCAAAGAAACCTAATTGTTCACCTACAGAGTAATATTTACCGTGGGAATAAGTCATAAGCTTAGCGGATTGTAAATCAAACAGTCCGCTTTCTTTATTTATATACTTTTCGTCAGCATGAACCCCTACTACATTTGCAATAAACATATCATGAGAACCCAATTCTTTGATTTCAACAACTTTACATTCTATACAAAGAGGGCTTTCCTTTATCATTGGAGCAGAAATATTAGGAGCTTTTTCAGGCGTTAGCTTCATTTCTTGAAATTTATTAAAATCTCGTCCTGACTTAACCCCACACCAATCTGTTTGTTTCGCAAGTTTTTCAGTTGTTAAATTAAGAACAAATTCCCTTGTACGAGAAATAATTTCATGAGTATGACGAGATTTTCTAAGACTTATATAACACATTGGAGGGTCTGTACAAATTGTTCCTGTCCAAGCAACAGTTGCAATATTATATTCATCTATAGTTTCTCCACAACTTACCATCAATGCAGGCAAAGGGTAAATCATAGTACCCGGTTTAAAACTCACTCTACTCATGTCGTAAATCCTTTGAAGTTATTACTATTTTTTCAGGAACAAACTTAGAAACATCTCCGTTAAAACTTAATATTTCTCTTACCAATGAAGAACTAATTGCAGCATCATCAGGCTTTGTCAAAAGGAATATTGTTTCTATTTCATCGTCAAGCTCTTGATTAATTCTTGCAATATTTCTTTCATATTGGAAATCCACAGAATTTCTCAAGCCTCTCAATATATACTTTGCACCTACTTGCTTACAAAAATCTATTGTTAAACAATCAAAAGTACATATCTCTATATTATCATAATCTTTAAAAGTTTCCTTTATCCACTCTATTCTTTTTTCAATAGGAAAAACAGAATTTTTTGCACTATTACTACCTATCGCAATAATAATTTTATCAAACATAGATAAAGCTCTCAACACCACAGACTCGTGTCCTTTTGTTATAGGGTCAAAACTTCCAGGGAATAAAGCGATTCTTTGATTCATTTTTTTAATTCAAGGATTTAATTTTTTAAAACTAAGAGTTATTTTTCTAAAACAAAGACTTATTTTTTTAATATGAAGTTTTATTTATATTTCTATCCAATTCCCTACTACTTCTCTCGTTTATCATATATATAATTCTAAAACTCATATAATTATTTCTAAAATTGCGTGACCACGACTTGTACTCTGGAGTTCCTGCAGGATAGCCATTATAAAACCAAACGTCATCTCTTATTGGCAAAACAGAGTATTGATAACGGAAGCTAAATTTAAACTTTTCCCAAATCTTAAAACGAATATCTGCAACTACACAAAAATCATTTCTATTAAAACTTGGCAACACTCCATCTACAGGGCGTTCAAATGATTGAATAATCTTTCCAGGCAATCCCCAATCTTCGTTTATTTGAAACAAACGACCATATTGAGCACCCACACCAAAAGTCCAACCACCTCTTGTATCCACATAATGCACCATAACAGGTATATCAACATAATGTAAAGAAGTATTGTATTTAAAAGGGTCCATACTTTCTTTTGCTCCTCTTTGAGAATACAAAAGCTCTAAACTTGCATGAAAACCCTCGTTTGGTTTTTTCATATTAAAAGGAGCAATTATACCAACTCCTGTTTGTGGAGAAATTTTTGAATACCCATATACTTCATCTCCATCAATCTGAGCAGCATTTAAGCCCGCTACAACGTATGCTTTTAGCATTTGAGCAGAAACATACGAAGAAGAAAATAAAAATAACGCTACAATTAAAATAAATTTACGATAATTCATATAATATTTTTTAAAATTTCATACTTAAAGAAATACGTTTCCTTTCATAATCAACAGCAATTACCTTCACTCTTACCCTTTGATTTAGACTCAAAACATCATTTATGTCATTTATAAACTCATTTGAAATCTCACTAACGTGCACTAAGCCATCTTGATGAACGCCTAAATCCACAAAAGCACCAAAAGCAGTAATATTTGTTACTAAACCATCTAATTGTTGTCCTACATATAATTGCTCTATTGAGTCAATACCATTATTAAACGTAAACTCTTCAAATTTAGTACGAATATCCCTTGAAGGTTTTGCTAATTCTTTTACAATATCTGTTAGAGTTGGCAAACCACAATCACCTTTTATGTATTTGCTAAGCTTTATTTCATCTCTTTTTGTAGCGTCATCAATAAGGTCTTTCACTTTACAATTCAAATCCTTTGCCATTTGCTCTACAATAGAATAACGCTCAGGATGCACTGCAGTATTATCCAAAGGATTTTTTGATTGACGTATTCTAAGAAATCCAGCAGATTGTTCAAATGCCTTTTCTCCAAAACGTTTTACCTTAAGCAATTCCTTACGGGAAGCATAAGCTCCGTGCTCATTTCTATACTCAACAATATTTTTTGCCAAAACAGGACCAATACCAGAAATATAAGAAAGAAGTTGATAACTTGCAGTATTTAACTCTACTCCTACTTGATTCACACAACTTTCTACAGTCTTATGAAGGCTTTCACCTAAAAGATTTTGATTAACATCGTGTTGATACTGTCCAACGCCTATAGATTTTGGTTCTATTTTAACAAGTTCTGCCAAAGGGTCTTGTAGTCTTCTTCCTATGCTTACTGCCCCTCTTACGGTTATATCGTAATCTCCGAATTCTTCTCTTGCTGCTTCCGAAGCAGAGTAAACAGAAGCTCCACTCTCATTAACAACACTTATTATTATATGCTTAGGAAAATCTATTCCTCTTACGAAGCGTTCTGTTTCTTTTGATGCTGTTCCGTTCCCTATTGCTATTGCTTCTATTTTATAATCCTTTACATATCTTTGCAAAGTTATTTCAGCCTCCTTTGCTTTTAAGTGTGGATAAATCACATCATGAGAAAGCAATTTCCCATTTGCATCAAGGCAAACTATCTTACAACCTGTTCTTAACCCCGGGTCTATTGCAAGAGTTCTTTTTTCTCCTAAAGGCGAACTCATTAAAAGTTGACGCAAATTTTGAGAGAATACCTCTATTGCTTTTATATCTGCTTTTTCTTTTAGTTTTGCTCTTAATTCATTTTCCAAAGAAGGTGCTAAAAGTCTTTTATAAGAATCTTCACAAGCCTTTTGCTTTTGCTTACTTGCTGAATTGTTTTGTCTGATAAGCCCTCTTGATAGAACTTCTACAGCGTCTTCATTATCTTCAGGCAAAAGAGAAAGATTTAATTCTCCTTCTTCCTCTGCTCTAAAAAGAGCTAATATTCTATGGCTTGGTGATTTTAGTGCATTTTCTTGCCAACCTAACCATTGCTCATACTTAGAGTTTTCTTTATACCCCTTTGCTTTGGAAACTTTTATTAAAGAATGGCGGTTAAAGTAATTCCTCATTTTTTGTCTTACTACGACATTTTCACTCACCCATTCTGCTACAATATCTCTTGCTCCCGACAAATCCTCTTCTTTATATGATGATAAAGAAACATTACTTTCTTGCATTAAAAGTTTAGCAAGTGGTTCTAAGCCTTTTTCTTTTGCAATAGTTGCTCGCGTTCTACGCTTTGGTTTATATGGAAGGTATAAATCTTCTAAGTCTGTTAAGTTATTTGTTTTTTCTATTTTTAATATTAATTCCTCTGTCAATAAGTTTTGTTGCTCAATGCTTTTTAACACAATTTCTTTTCTTGCATCTAATTCCTTTGCTTTCTTCAAGGCATCTGCAATACTATCTATTTGAACCTCGTTTAAACCTCCCGTAAGTTCCTTTCTATACCTTGCGATGAAAGCAATTGTGCAACCATCTTCAATAAGGTTTATTGTGTTATCTACATTCTTTACATTTAAAGCTAAGGCACTTGCTATCTGTGAACTATATCTCTGCATTTTACAATCCAAATAATCTCTTCATCAACTCTTTTTCTATCATATCGCTTCGTCTTATTGTACGCTTAGCCCATTTAATAAGGGTTTCTATTCGTCTGTCTGGACTTAAATGATAATTCACATCACTTGCACGCAATCTTTCCATAAGGCTATACATACAAATAGCGGCTGAAACAGAGATATTAAAACTTTCGGTAAAGCCATACATCGGTATTTTCATATAAATATCCGCATTATCAACTACATCTTTTGAAAGTCCTTCAACTTCGTTTCCAAATACTATAGCCATTTTTTCATTTATGTCTAATTGAGGAAGGAAAACGTCTTTTTCGTGTGGCAAAGTTGCAACAATCTTATAGCCTTGTGATTTTAATTTGTTGATACAATCAAGTGTATTGTTTTCTTTTTTGTTGTATCTATGTAAATCTATCCATTGACTTGAGCCCAACGCAACATCGGGATTGATTTGATAAGCATTATTATTTTCTATAACGTGTACTTGTTGTATTCCTACGCAATCGCAAGTTCTTAAAACAGCAGAAGCATTTTGAGATTGATAGATGTTTTCTACAACAACACACTGCATATCGGTTCTTTCTTCTATTACCTTTTCAAAAAGCGATACTCTTTCCGGAGAAATCATCTCACAAAGAGCTGAATAATATATTTGTTTTTGTTCAAAACTTAAATTTTCAATATATTTCATTTTTCTTAATTTTATTTTGCATTATATTTTGCAAATATAAGGTTTTTATAATTCTTGAAAACAATTTTTCAATTCTTGAAAAGAAATTTTTGATTCTTTAAAAGAATTTTCTAATTCTTGATTTTATTTTATTGAAACTTGCTTTTTCTTTCGTAACTTTGCAAACAAATTTTTAATTTTTATGACAGAGGTAAAACAAAATTTTGCAAACACATTAAAGACTGTGGGCAATATCCTTAAAACTTCAAAGTTTTGGATTGAATTGCTAATTATGACTGCCGGCATGATGGTTACAGCTTGTGCGGTTTATTATTTCCTTGTTCCAAGTAAACTTATCATTGGAACAATTTCAGGTTTATCTATCGTGATAAGCGGAGTTTCAGAACAGTTATTTGGAATGGCTCTCCCTGTTTCAACAGTGATTTTTGTAATCAATGCAATACTGTTGGTGTTGGCTTATTTCCTTATTGGGAAAGAGTTTGGTATAAAGACTGTTTATACAGCCCTTATCCTTGGTCCTATGATTAGTATTTTGGAGACATACTTTCCTTACGAGAATTTCATACGCGAAGGTGGTAGCATTCCTTCTATTATGGGGGATATATGGTTTGACCTTTGTTGTTTCGTACTTCTTTTAAGTGCAGCTCAAACAGTACTTTTCCGTATCAATGCCTCTACCGGTGGACTTGACATTTTAGCAAAGATTGTAAACAAATACTTACATTTTGATATAGGTGCGTCAGTTTCTGTTGCGGGTGCTATGATTTGTTGTACTGCTTTTGCAATCAATCCTTTTCACATGGTAGTTATTGGTTTGATTGGTACTTGGATTAATGGTCTTGTGATAGATTATTTCACTGCAGGCTTAAACAACAAAAAGAGAGTATGTATCATTTCTTCTCAACACGAACGCCTAAGACAATTTATTGTAAATGATTTAGTAAGAGGAGTTACTCTTTATGAAGTAACAGGTGGTTATAGTCAAGAAAAGAAAATAGAAATTGAAGTATTGCTAAACAAAGATGAGTTCACAAGATTGATGAAACTAATAGACGAAGAAAAGATTGATGCTTTCGTTACAGCAGGTAATGTAAGCGAGGTTTATGGTCTTTGGATGAGCAAAAAGAATAAGCAAAGAAGAAAGATTTAATCTTTCTTTTCATAGGTTTGAAATATGATAACTTCACCTTTTGTAAAGAGGGTGAAGTTTTCTTTTACGGCTTCGTTTAAGCTTCCTTCCCACCAATATTTGAATTGTCTATTTTCTATTGGGTAACGTAGGTTTTGGGAGGTTAGTTTGTTGGTTGCTTCTATTGAAAATATTGATACTTGTTGTTTTGCAAAGGATTGGAAGGTTGTCGTGGTGAAAATTGGTGTGAATACTCCATAATCGGTAAACATTCTTATGTTTACTTTTCGTGCATATTCTATTAGTAGTGATATATTGGCTAAGGTGTGGTCTTCTCTTTTGCCTGTGGCTCCTATAATTGCGATATTTTTAAATCCTTTTTCGATGCAATAGTTCATTGCTTTGGTTAGGTCATTGGTTTCTTGGTCTGCAATAAAATGCCATATAGAAGCATATTTATTTTTCAGTTCTTCACTTACCGAATCACCATCTCCTATTAATGCCAAAGGTATTTTGTTCAGTTTGTCTAATGCCTCTATTGCTCCATCACAACAAATTATAGGTGTAGTGTTTGATATTAAGGAAAGGGGAATTTGGTGTGTTGGAAATTCTCCATTCGCTAATACTATTGCATCTATGTTTTTTAGATTGAGTGAATTTATTATTTGCTTGCTTGTTTCCATTTGTAGTATCCTTTTATTGCTATGATTGTATAGATAAAGTATAGTACTGCAGTGGCATACATTTGTGTTTTTATGGATATAAGTATTATTATTGGTTCTACTATTATCCATAATATCCATTGCTGATAGTATTTTTTTGCTAATAACCACATTGCCACAAAACTTATTGCTGTGGAAATACCATCTAATAGCCATACTTGACTATCTATGTATTGTTTTAGTATGAATGAAAATAGTATTGAAAGTATTATTGTTATGATTGTTAAAGGGAAATAGAATTTCTTTGGAAGTGAAGTGATTTCTTTTTCTTTTTTTTCTCCTTTTTTGAGCAATCCTTTCCATAACAACCAACCATAAATACCTATTATCAAATAATATACTTGTATTAGAGCATTGGCATAGATTCCGTATTGATAAAATTCGTATATATATATACCTGCTACAAGTATATTAAAAAACCAAAGCCATGGAGAGGCTTTGTATTCTAAGACAATGTATATTGTCCCAAGTATTGCAGCTATTATTTCTAACATTGCTCAACTCTTATTTTTAATCCGTCGTATGCTAATTGAACATTTTCGGGTAATTCTTTATTTATTTCTTCATGTGTACCCAAAAAATGACTTAAGTGAGTTAGGTATGCCTTTTGCGGTTTTATCTCTGCTATTAAATCTAAAGCTTCTTGTAGAGAAAAATGCGAAAAATGTTCTTCTTTTCTAAGCGCATTAACCACCAAGGTCTTCACTCCTTTTAGTTTTGCTTTCTCTTGTGGGGATATTGTTTTTGCATCTGTTATGTATGCGAAGTTTCCTATTCTATATGCTAGGATTGGAAGTTTAAAGTGCATTACTTCTATTGGAGTTATCTCTAATTCCTTTATTTTTATCGTATCTCCTTTGCTTGCTTCTACTTGTTGCAAACTAAATTCTGGCAATCCTGGATATTTTGTCTGTGCAAAGGCGTAGGAAAACTCATTTTTTATGCTTTCAATTGCGTATTTGTTTGCAAAAATTGGCATAGAACTTTGTTGCAGATAGTTATATGAACGCACATCATCAAGACCTGAAACATGATCTCTATGTGCATGTGTTATAAGTATTGCATCAAGGTATTTTACTTTTTCATTTAGCATTTGAGTCCTAAAATCAGGACCTGCATCTATTGTAATCTGCGTTCCTTTCTCGGAAGTTATTAATATTGAGGAACGTAATCTTTTATCTTTAACTTGATTAGAAAGACAAACCCCGCAATCGCACCCTATAACCGGTACGCCTTGCGAGGTTCCTGTTCCTAAAAAAACTATATCTAAATAGCCCATTTAACTAATACTGCACCCCAAGTGAATCCTGCTCCAAATGCTGTCAAAATAAGGTTATCTCCTTTTTTGAATTTGTGTTGGTTTTGATACATCAACAAAGGTATTGTAGCCGATGTTGTGTTACCATGATTTTCAATGTTTACTAACACTTTTTCATTTGGCATTTCTAATCTCTTTCCTGTTGCAGATATTATTCTCATGTTGGCTTGATGTGGCAATAGATAATCAATATCTTGTGATGTGATATTGTTTCTTCTCAAGACTTCTTCTGTTGCTTCTGCCATTTTCACAACTGCCCATTTGAATACAGCCTGACCTTCTTGGTAAATAAAGTGTTCTTTTGCATCAACTGTTTCATGAGATGCTGGTTTCAAAGACCCACCAGCTACTTGGTGAAGATGTTTCACTCCTTCTCCGTCAGAACATAATACTTCATCTATAATTCCGTATTCATCCTCTGTTGCTTCTAAAAGAACTGCTGCTGCTCCATCTCCAAATATTGGACATGTTGCTCTGTCTTGGTAATTAACTATCGAAGACATCTTTTCAGCTCCAATAACAATGGCTCTTTTAACAAAACCTGATTCAATATATTTTGTTGCAGTTGTCAATCCGTAAAGGAATCCTGAACAACCAGCATTTATATCAAATCCAAAGCCATTTTTTATTCCACATTTGTGTGCAACAATATTCGCTGTTGCTGGGAACACCATGTCTGGTGTTACTGTACAACAAATTACTAATTCTATTTGGTCTGGAGAAAGGTTCTTTTTCTCCATTATTCTTTTCACAATTATTTCTCCCATATCAGAAGGGCCTTTGCCTGCTTCTAATATGTGACGTTCTTTGATACCAATTCTGGTCATTATCCATTCATCATTGGTATCAACCATCTTACTTAGGTCATCATTAGTAAGGATTCCTTCTGGGACATAACCTTCAACCGCAGTAATGGCAGCTCTTATTTTTGACATCGTTTTTTCTTTTTATTACAAACTAACTAAATTGATAAGGTTTCTTTTAATTGTCCTATCAAATTAGAATCGTATATATTTTTAGATTGCAATACCATGCTCTTTATAGCTTTTGCATTGGATACTCCGTGTCCTATTAATACAATGGCATTTGCTCCTAATAGAGGTAAACCTCCATATATTTCATAATTAAAGCGAGCAACATATTCATCAACAAGACCTCTTTTCGCAAACACTCTTGCTAAAGCCTCTGTATGTTTCATCAACATATTTCCAACAAAGCCATCGCAAACAACTACATCAACATTATCTCTAAAGATTTCTATTGGTTCAGCATTTCCAAAAAATTCAAATGCTTTATTTTCTTTCATTAAAGCATGAGTAGCTTGTGTTTGTTGATTTCCTTTTTCTTCTTCTTCACCAATGTTTGCCAAACCTACTTTTGGATTTTCCATGCCTAATGCTGTCTTAGCATAAACACTTCCTAATATTCCAAATTGTACTAGCATTTCTGGTTTTGCGTCTGGATTAACTCCTACATCTGTTAAAAGAGTTACTCCTCCTTTTTCTTTTGGTACAAGTGCTGCAAGACAAGGACGTAATACTCCTTCCATCACGCCAACAGAATACATAGTTCCAACAAGCATTGCGCCTGTATTTCCTGCACTTGCAAAGCTATCTATCTTTCCTTCTTTCAAGTAACGGAATCCTACTGCCATACTTGAATTAGGCTTTTTAGCAAATGCCTTCGCTGGTTTATCATGCATATCTATCACCTCTTCAGCGTCAACTATTTCAAACAAAGAAGGTGATACTTGATTTTCTGCTAGTATTCCTAATATATCAACACTACGCCCAAAAAGAACTATCTTGTCATCTTCAGATAATTCTTTTTGAGCTAATATTGCGCCTTCAACTACAGCTTTGGGAGCAAAATCTCCTCCCATAGCATCTAGCCCTATTCTCATAATATAAAATTATTAGGCTTCTGCTTCTTTCTTAATTGCTTCTTTACCTCTGTAATATCCGCATTCTGGACATACTCTGTGCATTACAACAGATGCACCGCAGTTGCTGCAAGTTGTCAACTGAACTCCTTCTACTCTATCGTGAGTTCTTCTTTTTGCTGTTCTCGTTTGAGAGAATCTGTGTTTTGGATGTGGCATATTAATTTATATTTATTTGTTTCAAAATTTTAAATTCTTTAACGCTTCCCAACGTGAATCTATTTCAAAATTCTCTTCTATTGGTTTCTCTAAAATCTCTATTACTTCACTATTGCAAGTTTGAGTATTTCCTTCTGTTTCACCATGAACACATCTCATAGGCTTTGCTAATGTTATGTATTCATAAATAAAAGGAGAAAGATCTAACGAACTTTCATTAAAAGGTATGACATATAAATCTACATCTTGCTCCTCAAAATCTTCACCAAACTCAACATACAACCTACGCTCAACATTCATATTCAAGTCCATTTCGTCTCCACATCTATCGCAGACAACTTTTACCTCTCCTTGAATATCAAAATCTAAAACCAATTGTCTTTCACCTTTCTCCATTCTTAGTTTCAAGTCCAAATCCGCATCCAGGATTTCCTCACAATCAAACCCTTCAAACAAAGTTTTATCAATTGTGTATTCAAAATCATGAACACTATTTGCCAATCCACTAAACTTTAAAACATATTTCCTACTCATCTTCCTAACTAACTATATGCTTTTAGAGTTTGCAAAGGTACAATTTTTTTGCAAGTTGAACAAACATTATCTATAAAAAAAATAATATCTTCAATTTTTCTATTCGTTAAAACGAATATTGGTCATTGTTTTTTCGCAATAATGACATTGTAATTTCAATGGTTCTTCACCTACAACGTTAAATTTAGTTTCAATATTGTCTTCTATGTTTGTAATACAGTTTGGATTTATACATTTAACTACCTTTCTTATTTCTGATGGAATAGTTAATTGTCTCTTTTCAACTACATCATAATCCTTTATTACAATAAGTGTTGCATTTGGAGCTACTAATGATATTTTATCCACATCAGTTTCTTCAAAAAACTTATTCTTTACCTTTATAATACCCTTCTTTCCAAATTTCTTACTTGAAAGATTAGTTCCTATCAATACTTCATCTTGATATTCATCTAAGTTAAGTATTTTAACTACTTTATAAATTTCGTTAGCAGGAATATGATCTATTACAGTTCCATTATCTATTGCAGAAACAACAAGTTCCTTTTTTCTTTCGTTTTCCATATTTCAGTTATTTTTATTTTTCAACTATTTATTTTACTCCTAAAATTGCAGCCATTAAAGCTTGACGTACATATACTCCATTTTGAGCTTGTTGGAAATAGTATGCATATGGAGTAGCATCAACATCTGTTGCTATTTCATTTACTCTTGGCAATGGATGAAGCACTTTCATATTAGGCTTACAACCTTTAAGAGTAGCAGCATCTAATATATAACAATCTTTCACTCTTTCATATTCCAAAGGATCAGAAAAACGTTCTCTTTGAATTCTTGTCATATAAATAATATCAGAAATAGGAATAACATCTTCCAATTTAGTGTATTGATAATATTCTAAGCCCATATTCTTTATGTGCATCTTAACAGAAGAAGGCATTTTCAATTCTTCTGGAGACACAAAGTGGAATGTTGCATTGAAATTACACATTGCTTGCACTAAAGAGTGAACTGTACGACCATATTTCAAGTCACCAACCATAGTAATATGTAAATTATCTAATCCACCTTGAGTTTTTTGAATAGAATATAAGTCAAGCATACATTGAGTAGGGTGTTGATTTGCGCCATCACCTGCATTTATTACAGGAACATTTGCTACCTCTGCAGCATAACGAGCAGCTCCATCTCTTGGGTGACGCATAACAATAATATCAGAATAGCTGCTTACCATTTGAATAGTATCGTGCAAACTTTCTCCTTTTTGCAGACTTGTCGCAGAAGGATTACTAAAACCTATAACCCTTGCTCCTAACATATTTGCAGCACTTTCAAAACTCAAACGTGTTCTTGTAGAAGGTTCAAAAAAGATAGAAGCAACGACCTTGTCATTTAAAATAGGTTGTTTTGGTTGCTTTTCAAATTCTGCTGCTAATTCCAATATTTGCAAATACTCTTCCTTAGTGTAATCTGTAATTGAAATTAAGTTTTTTCCTTTTAAGTTTGCCATAATATTTATATTTAATTAATTACATAAAAAAAACGACTTTCAATAAAGAAAGTCGCTTTCAATTATTTCTCTAAAATATTCATTCAAAGAGTTAAGACTCTTACAACACATCAACTGTTTTACTGAATACTTTATATACATTATCTACTTAATTTGTTCAGCAAAGATACGCTTTTTTTTAATACTGACAAAAAATCTTTAATAATTTCCTTTTAATTCCTCTGCCTTTTTTCTATCCATTTCAGCTTTTTCCATATCTCCTTTTTTCTCATAAGCCATTGCTCTATTTGCATAGGCTTGCCAGAATACAGAATCAACCTTTATTGCAGAAGTAAAACATTCAATTGCTATATCATAATCTTCTTTCTCTACAAAATTAATATACCCTACATTATGTAAAGCATCAGCATGGTCAGGTTTAATTTCTAATAACTTTTGATAAGTCTCCAATGCTTTTACAATAGCGCCATTATCTTGATAAAACAATGCTAAAGCATACATAGCATTATAATTATTCGCATTAATATTTATCGCACTATTAAGATACTCTACTGCAAGTGCATCTCCCTTTATTGCATACAACAAACCTAATTCTTCATAGGCTTGTTCATAATCAGATTTCAACTCTATAGCTTTTTGATAATCCTTAACAGCATTAATAGTATCTCCTTGTTCTTTCAAAGACCATGCTCTCAAGAAATAGGCTGTTGGATTCAACTTATCTAATAATATAGCTTGCTTAACATTAAACATAGTATTTTCATAATCTCTCAAATACAAACTTAATTCAGCTGTCTTTAAATAAGCCTCTATACACTTTCCATCAACCTCTTTTGCAGTTTGAAGAGAAGAGAAGGCCAAAGCACTTTCTTTTTGAGAGAATAAAATATCCGCTTGCAACACATGATATTCTGCAACCTTACCATTTAAAGACACAGCTCTTTGAATATCCATAAGCGCATCAGCATACTCTGCTTTTTCATATAGCACTTTTGCACGTTTAAAAAATAAATCTGCATTAGTAGGCTCCTTTCTTATCTTAGCATTCAAATAAGAAATCTTATCTGATTCCGACATATTTTCAAAATCCACCTTTTTATCTTGTCCACCACAAGAAAGAAACACTCCAATAACAAAATACAATAATAAATTTCTAAAATTCATGATACAAAAACTTTTTTTTGCAAAGATAAAACAAAAAATTACTTCTCTTTCTTTTTTTCTTTCAATTTATAAAACTTACAGAAATCTGTTAAAACACAATTCTCACACAAAGGTCTTCTTGCCTTACAAATGTATCTTCCCAATAAAATTAATTGATGATGCAAATCAGCAAGATTAGCATTTGATTTTAAATTAGCTAAAAGTTGTTTTTCGGTTTCCAAAACATTTTTAGCATTATTAGTAAGACCAATACGAGCAGACACTCTATGAACGTGAGTATCTACCGGCATTACAGCTTGTTTATAAAGTACCGCTACCATAACCATAGCAGTCTTTCTTCCTACTCCAGCTAAAGTTTGCAATTCATCTGTATCACTTGGAATTTCATCATTATAAACCTCATGCAAACGAATAGCCATTTTCTTTAGGTTCTTTGTTTTTGCATTAGGATAAGAAATACTTTTGATATAAGAATAAATCTCTTCTTCGCTACTATCTGCTAAATCCTTAACACTCTTATATCGTTCAAATAAAGCCGGTGTAACAATATTAACCCTCTTATCAGTACATTGTGCTGAAAGAATAACAGCTACCAAAAGCTGAAAAGGAGTCTCATAATTCAATTCCGTATCAGCATCAGGAAATAAAGTCTTTAACCTATCAACAGTTAATTCATAACGCTCTGCCTTATTCATATTCCTCTACTCTAAGCTAAAATCAACAACTACTGGATTATGATCCGAATAATCAAAAACATCTTGTTTATAAGCCAATACTTCAATCTTTTCACTCACAAGGACATAATCTATTCTAAACTTTGGAAGCAAATCATTATGAGTACCCGAAAAACCACTTCCCCTTTCAACAAAACTATCCTTTAAACTTTTTGTAAGAGTTTGATAAGTGTAAGAATAAGGGGTTGCATTAAAATCTCCAAGCAATAAGAAAGCACCCTCTGTTTCATTTATAATTGAAGTCAATTCTCTTACCTCTTTAGCTTGCTCCTTATTTGTTTCTAACAACTTAACTATGATACTTTTACCTGTTTCCTCTGAAGTAATCTCCCCATCTTTCAACTTATTTACCTCGTCTTTTTCTTCATCAGATAGTTTATAAGAATCTAAATGCACATTATAAACTCTAAATTTCTTTTTATTGACAACAATATCAGCATAGGTTTTTGAATAATATTCTTTACTCATAGGAAATAAAGTTCCCGAGCGAGTAATTGGATGTTTTGAGTAAATAACACTACCCCTTACATAATTTTTCGCATTATCGGGAGCAAAAAAATGAGTATAACCTAAGTTATTTGTCATCACATAATGAAAACAAGACTCTGATTTCTTAACCGAAGCATATTCTTGCAAACAAACAATATCAGGAGAAAGAGCCTCTATCAGTGATAAAATAGAATCCTTATTCCTTATAGCTATAGTTCTATCATCTTTTGCTCCTTGAGAAAATGCCTTTACATTATAAGTCATCACAGTTAAGCCATTCTCAGTTTTCTCTTCCGAAGAATTAATCCCCACAAAGCGAAAAAAGAAATTAGCCCCTATTAAAACTACAGCTAATGGAACTAAAAGATATTTCCATTTCAAGAATAACCATAAAACACAAAACAATAAATTCACCCCCAACAAAAGAGGATAAATATAAGACAATAAAGAAAGCTCCGGAATATATTCAGGACTAACCCTTACTGAAACATAAACCCCTAATAACAAAAAAACAAAGAGTAAATTAATTATGTATAAAATCCTTTTAATCATACTTTAAAACTATTTTAATCATTAATATTTATACCATTAAACTTATCCAATCTCCATTCTCTATCTATCTTAAGCAAATTCCAATTACAAATAATCTTATTTCCAAACTCATCAACACACTCTACTTCTACTACTGCAAGATTTCCATTTATATCAACACTTTTAACATCAAAACTTTTGTAAGCAACTAAATCTTTTCTAAGTTTTCCGTCTATTTCTTTTTTATTCCATTTTTGATAGAATTCACTAACAATACCTTTTACAATATCTTCTTCCCTGTTCACTTTCGTACAAGAAAACAATATCATAGAAAAAGTAATTAAAATCAAAGCTCTTTTCATAACAATAAAATCAAGCTACAAAAATAATAAAAAACTTCTTTTTTCCTACAAGCTTTTTATTTAAAAAGCCAAAAACAAAAACAACTCCGAGAAAGACTGCATCTATTCTCGGAGTTGTTTTTATACTTCTTTGCTTTTATTGAATGATTACTTTCTTATTAGCAAAGCCATTTTATGGTTTTTAAACGATGTTTAAAATATCATTAAACTTACTTTAATCTTACTTTGATTGATGCTACAAAGGTAGAAATAATTCTTTGAATTAAAAAAATAAAACAAAGAATTAATCTTTTTATTCTTTGTTTTATTTCATTCTTTCTTCGTTTAAAATTTTTCTTTGTTTTTTCGGAATTTTTCTTTGTTTTTTTCAAGAGTTTCTTTGCTTTGTTGAACAACAACAATAAGTCAAAGAAAAAAGAGATACTTGGCGAGAGTATCTCTTTTCGTTTTTAAGAATTTGGCTTATCTTAATTGATTTAGATATTATGTTTACATTTTCAGTTTTAATCCTAAATAGAATGTTCTTGGCTGTGTTGGTCCATACATATACCCTGAATCTCTATCTACATATTTATCAAAGTCTTTTTGGAATGAGTTAAATATGTTGTTTACTCCAAGTTTTACTTGCAAAGTATTGCTTTTGCTTAATTTAAATTCATAGTTTACTGCGCAGTTTAGGTCAAAGAACCTTTGTGTTGTCTCCATTCTATCTTGCTCTATGTAGCCTGCATAGTGAGGAACTTGCATTTGGCCTGTATATACTCCTGATATATTTACTCCTAATCTCTTTATTGGGTTAATATCCAATGTTATGTGTCCATAATCATCAGGACTTCTCATTAATTTGTCTGTTCCCGCTACAGTTTCATCATCTGACCAATATTCAGTTTCGTTGTATCGGCTTGATTGTAGGGTGTATGATGCTGTCAATACTATGAAGTCTTTGTATGACATCTTAGCTGTAAGGCTTGCTCCCTTTACTTTTGCTCCTGAGGCATTGTATCTTTCTTGCCATGTAGTTTGTGTGAGAGTGTCGTGTCCTATTGTTCTTATTGCAAAGACATCATCTAATTGAGTGTAAAAGCCTTCAAGTAATAGGTTTAATTGGAAATCATCTCCTAATTGCAAGTAATAGTCTGCAGAAAGGCTTGCACTATGTGAGTATTCTGGACGTAGGCCTTCGGCTAATCTTGTTCTTACGCTTTCGCCTCCAACTTGTGTTATATGTAGGTCTTCATCATATACTTGTGGTGCACGATAGCCACTTGAATAACTTGTTCTTAGTTGTAGGTTTTCTATAGGTTTGTATAATAGATTTACTCTTGGTGCTATAACAGGAGCCTCTAATAGATTGTGTTTATCGGCTCTTGCTCCTAATAAGAAGTTTAGTCTTTTGCTTTTCCATTCCGATTGCACATATCCTCCTATTACGTTTGAGGTTTGTTGAGTAATCATATTGTAGTCTTCTACTCTATCATCTAAACTATTTTGTGAGTATTCTACTCCGTATGTTATGTCGGCTTGAGAGAAAAGGAATTTATCTATTTTATGGTTTGCCATAGCTCCTGCAAGGAATGTTAGGTCTGTGGTTTTTCCGTAAGCATTTGGGTCTTGGTATGCTCCGTAGTAAGAATCACGTTTTATGTGTTGTGCAGAGCTATATGCGTTTAATCTGTTTTTTCCATTAAGTGATACATAGTTATAGTTTAGGTTTAGGGAGTTGATTTTGTGCTTTGTCATTTCACAAATATCACTTCTATGTGGTTGTAGGTGAAGATTGTTTCCTCCTCTTCTATCTTCGCTTGTTGTGTGGTATTCTATGTTTAGTTTGTTTCGATTGTCTATATTGTAAAAGATATTTGTTCCAAATGAAAGGTTTTCTAATTCTCCAAGTTCAGAGAATCCATCTCCGTCTGCATCGTATGCTGTTTTATTTCTATAAGTTTGATAGAATGATGCTCCCGTTTTCTTGTCTTTGCTTAACAATGCTCCATTTACATTTACATTTTGTGCGTATGAAGTGCCACCTATTACTTGCATATCACTTGCTACAGAAAGGCTTGGAGAGGTTGGTTCTTTTGTAATGATGTTTATTGTTCCGGCAATGGCATTTGCTCCAAAAAGTGCAGAACCTCCCCCTTTTACTACCTCTACTCTCTCTATCATGTTTACAGGTATTTGTTCTAAGCCATATACCCCACTTAATGCGCTCATGACAGGGCGAGAGTTTATAAGAATTTGTGTGTATGGTCCGTCTAATCCGTTGATTTTTACTTGTGGAAAGGCGCAGTTTTGACAGTTATACTCTACTCTTACTCCACTTTGGAATGGTAAGGCTTGTACTAAGTCTTGTGAGTTGTTTTTTTCAAATTGTTTATTGCTTAATACATTTACTATCACAGGTGCATCTTTTCTTGATGTTTCGTTTCTATTGGCTGATACCACAACCTCATCTATTGTTACTGCATGTGGCTCTAACAATATATGTGCGTGTGGGGTTTCATTCTCTGTTAATTCAATTTCCTTTTCCATTGTTTTATAACCCAAACAGCTAATCACCAAGGTGTATTTCCCTGGTTTTAGTTCTCTTAGAAGAAAACTCCCTGTTTCATCTGTTGTTGTTCCTTTGGTTGTGTTTTTTATCATAACAGTTGCATAAAGCACTGCTTCTTGTGTTTCTTTATTAAAGACATGTCCTTCAATTGCATATCCTTCATTTTGTTTGTGTTGATTTTGTCCAAAGACTTGCTCTTGTACTGAAAGAAACAGTATCAAGATAAGTGATAAAATAAATTTTGTCTTTCTCATTTCTACTATTAAATTTTTATTTTTTTGCAAAATTACCTGACTTTTTTTATCTGCACAATACTCAAATATAGTGATTTTTTCATTGTTTTAAAACTTTATATACCCTTTATATGTTATTCAAACAAATCTTAAAAACATTAGTATTATGAAAAAATTATGTTTAATCTCTATGGTTATGTTTATGAATGCCAATCTAATAGCACAAACCGATTTGATAAAAAGTGTTATTGACGGAAGTTTCTTTGAATTTCCTCAAATAAGGGAAAGTGTTTGTGATATGCGTATGTTTTTCCCTACAAAGGGAGTCAAACCCGCAGAATATAAACGCTATGAGTTTAAGATAAAGAGCGATGATGATATTGCAAATATTATGTTAGAGACTTTGAATGGAGAATTGATTTCTTTTGAAGAAAGTCTTGAATTAGCAAAGGCTGATGGCATTATTGTTTTGCATAGAGGGAAAATTGTTTTTGAAAGGTATTATGGTTTTTTAGAGCCGGATGGTACTCACGCTGTTATGTCGGTGAGCAAAACTATGACAGGTACGCTTGGCGCTGTGCTTGTTGCTGAAGGTGTACTTGATGAAACAAAGACTGCTTCATATTATGTACCTGAATTGCAAGGCTCTGCTTTTGGCAATGCTACTATTAGAGAATTGCTTGACATGACTACTGCTTTGGATTACGATGAAGATTACAACAATCCTTCTTCTCGTATTTGGGAATTTTCTCAAGCGGGAACGCCTTATCCTAAGCCTGAAAATTATACTGGTGCGAAAAGTTATAGAGAGTTTTTGCAGACCGTTAGACAAAAGGGTATGCATGGAAAAAAGTTTGCTTACAAAACTATAAACACTGATGCTTTAGCTTGGGTTATTACAAGGGTTTGCGATAAGCCATTGGCTGATTTGATTTCTGAACGTTTTTGGAAACCTATGGGCGCTCATGTTGAAGGTTATTATCAATTAGATGCTACGGGTACCGAATTTGCAGGTGGTGGATTCAATGCTTCTTTAAGAGATTTGGCTGCCTTTGGAGAAATGATAAGGAATGATGGCTTCTTTAACGGCAAACAAATTATACCAAAAGGTTTATTAAATGATATAATTGTGAATTCTAATGCAGATAAGTTTGATAAGGAAAGTTATCCTTTATTAAAAGGTTGGGCTTATAGAAATATGTGGTGGGTTACAAAGAATAACGACAAGGCTTTTTGTGCAAGAGGTGTACACGGACAGACTATTTACATAAATCCTACTGCTGAAATGGTAATTGTTCGCCTTGCTTCTCATCCTAAGGCTTCAAATAATATAAACGATCCTTTCTCTTTACCTGCCTATCAAGCTGTAGCTGATTACTTAAAAAGCAAGGACTGATTACCAGTCCTTGTTTCTTTCTTGTTCTATTGTACCTTCTTGAATTTCTTGTACGTAATTACTACAATCCATATCCGTAGTAATTGTAGGTGGTCTATCAAAATCTCCTTTATAGAAGTTAAGTTTTGAGTCTTTTTCACATCGCTTCATAAACAAAGCATAAACCGGTAATGCCATTGAAGCGCCTTGTCCTAAGGCTGTTGAACGGAAGTGAATACTTCTTAACTCTCCTCCTACCCAAACAGCTGTTGCAAGTTTGGGATTTATACCAATAAACCAACCATCAGAGTTATTATCTGTCGTACCTGTTTTACCAGCTATAGTACTTGTAAGGCCATATCTATATCTTAATCTTCCTCCTGTTCCTCCATCTACAACCCCTTTCATTAATTCCAAAACTAAATATGATGTTTCTTCATCTAAAGCGGGATTACTCTTAGAATTAAAAACTTCTAAGACCATACCTTTATTATCACATATTTTAGTTATAAAAATAGGTTCTTTATGTATTCCTTTGTTTACGAAAGTAGCCATCGCTCCTGCCATTTCCATAACTGACAAATCTGATGTTCCTAAACAGATTGAAGGATAAGCTTCCATAGGTGTTGTAATACCCATTTGTTTTACTAAATCAACGACTGCTTGTGGTGTTGTATAGTCTTTGATTAGTGCCGCTGAAATATAGTTTATTGAGTTGGCAAGAGCCCATTTCAATGTTACATTTTCGCCTTCTCTGCAATCCTCATTGGAGTTTTTAGGTGTCCAATTGTCATAATCTTCAAATGTTACTGGAGAATTTTCTATTTCATAACAAGGAGAAAGTTCACTATCTCTCATTGCTGCTGCATACACAAACGGTTTAAAGGTAGAACCAACTTGACGTCTTCCTAATTTTGCATTATCAAATTTAAAATGTTTGTAGTTGATTCCTCCTACATATACCTTTATATGACCTGTTTGAGGTTCTACTGACACCATTCCTGTATTTAAGAAATGTTTATAGTAACGCAAAGAGTCCCATGGAGTCATTGTTGTGTCTTTATCTCCTTTCCAAGTAAAGACTCTCATAGAAGTTTTTTCTTTAAAATTAGCTTTTATCTCTTTTTCTGATAGTCCTTCTGCTTTTAAGTGACGATATCTATCAGAGTTTTTCATCGCTTGAACGTAATATTTATCTATATCTTCTTTACTTATACCCGTAAATGGTGCATCTTTATACCCTTTTGTATGCTTAAAGAATTCTGCTTGCAAATTTGTGAAATGCTCTTTCACTGCTTCTTCTGCATTTTTTTGCATTTTGTAGTTGATTGTAGTGTATATTTTCAATCCATCTTTGTGAACGTCATAATTTTCACCATTTGCTTTATAGTGAGTTTTACACCATTCCTTCATGTAATTACGAAGCATTTCTCTAAAATAGGTAGCAACACCTTCATCATGAGATTGTGGATTGTATCGTAATTTGATAGGATTAGCAACTTTTTCCTTTAACACATCTTCTGTTATATATCCATATTTATGCATTTGATGTAAAACTACATCTCTTCGTCTATTTGCATTTTCCGGATTTCTCACAGGGCTATATGCTGTAGGAGCTTTCAATAAACCAACTAAAACAGCTGCTTCTTCAACTTCTAATTCTGATGGAAGTTTTGAAAAAAAGACTTGAGAAGCTGCTTTTATTCCGTATGCATTACTTCCATAGTCCACTGTATTCAAATACATTGATAAGATTTCTTCTTTAGAGTAGTTTCTTTCAAGTTTTACAGCAACTACCCACTCTTTTAGTTTAGCAAAGACTGTTCCTAAAGCAGTTTTTTGTTCTCTTGGGAAAAGGTTTTTTGCTAATTGTTGTGTAAGTGTACTTCCTCCTCCAGAACTTCTATCTCCTCCTAACACGGTTTTTGTTAGCACTCTAAGCAATGAACGAAAATCTATTCCCGAATGCTCATAAAACCTTGCATCTTCTGTTGCCACAAGCGCATTAATTAGATTTGGCGATATGTCTTTGTAAGTTACATTAGAGCGATTTTGTATTCCTATGTAACCTAAAAGTTCCCCAGAATCAGAATATACTTCTGTTGCAAGATTTGCTTTAGGATTTTCTAATTGCTCAAAGGTTGGCATAAAACCTAATACGCCTAAAGACAATAATATGAAAAATGTCACCACTGCAACTATAATGCAGATATATGACCCCCACATTATTTTTATATATTTACCAAAGTTGTTGTTTGATTTTTTCTTATTCATATCAAAAAGTCTTTTGATTCTTAATCTTGATACTCTATATGTAATCCTATATCAGATATTCCTTTCAATGTACTATCTGTTGTTGCTTGCCTTAGCTCAAATATGTATTTTCCTACTTGGTCAAACTTAACATTCTTAGCAATCCAAAAACGGTTATCTTTCATTTTTGAACTTCCCTTCCCCTTCCAAGTTCCATCTGGGTAAGCAAGATAACATTCTATTGTATCTTTTTTTGTTACCTTTCCATCAGGCAATATAGTATTCAAATAGAAGTATATATTGCTATAAGGATAGTCCGTAGTATTGCGTATATTGATTGCTAATTTATAAGCTTGTGTTGTGTCTTTTATATCAACCTCATAACACAACTTATCATTTGTTTTCCATGCATCTTGACTTACTTTATGATTATCATCATAAACGACCTTTGAATTGCAAGATGAGAAAACTACTATAGCTATTAGTAAATATGTTATATTTTTAATCTTCATTGAAATCATTTTTTGATGATGTTTTATCATTCTCTAATTTTTCAGCATATGATTCTAAATCTTTAACTACTTTATTTTTAGAATTACTTGCTATTATCATCTTTACTGTATCTGCTGATAATGGGATTAATTCGGTACTTCCTTGATATGAATACCAAAATATTTTCTTAAAGACATCAACTTTATGATATACAGCCTTCCCTTTTTCGGTGTCAAGGGTTACACCTAATTCTGGTATTTTATTTAAAGATTCTACATATACGTCGTATTCATAGTTTAAACAACACTTTAATTTTCCACATTGTCCTGCTAATTTTTGTGGGTTAGGGAATAATTGTTGAGTTTTTGCAACTACTGTAGAAACAGAATTAAATGTATTTAACCAAGTACTACAACAAAGCTCTCTTCCACAAGTTCCAATCCCTCCTAATCTACTTGCTTCTTGTCTTGCTCCGATTTGCTTCATTTCTATTCTTATTCTGAATTCTTCAGCTAAGGACTTTATTAATTGTCTAAAATCAACACGTTCATCTGCAGTGTAATAGAAAATTGCTTTTGTGCCATCTCCTTGAAATTCCACATCATTAACTTTCATCTTCAAATTATAACGATTTGCATAATCGCGTGTTTTGAAAATCATTTCATCTTCTTTTCTAACAGATTGAAGCCATTTTTCTATATCTACAGCCTTTGCTCTTCTATATAATCTTTTGAATTCAGAATTTGGGTCAATCTTTTTCTTCTTCATTTGTATTCTACAAAGCTCTCCCGATAAGGTTACAATACCTATATCATGTCCAGGATTGCCCTCAACAGCTACAACATCGCCTTCTGATATTTCTAATCCATCTGGCAATTTATAGAAATCTTTTCTTGAATTCTTAAATCTTACCTCTACTATATCGCAAGCACTTCTATTAGATGGAGTTTGTATATGTCCCATCCAATTATGTACGTTAAGTTTTGAGCAGTTATCTATTTCTTTTTTAGATATTGGTTTATATGAAAGAGGTTCTGTACTACAACCTCTTGATAGTAAATCGCTAACTTGAAATTTATCTTTTTCAATATCTGGATCTTCATCAAAATAAGGGTGAACAAATTGTTCTAACAATTTATTTGGTGAAGCATATTCATCATTGATAACCTTCTTTTCTTTTTGTTCTATTTCTTTAATCTCTTTAGTTTCTGATTCCATTGTGATAAAATAATATTGAATTATATATTGATAATTATTTATTTATGCTATTTCTTATTGCTTTACCTATATTAATTCCCAAAGTTAGGAATATCATTTTTGGATTGCCATTTCTACTTACTTCCAATATCGCCTTTTCTGTTAGTTTATAAATACTCAATAAGCTTCTTGGAGTAATAAACTTTGAAAAATTAGTTTTAAAATCCTTTTCTTCTTCAGTAAAATTATAGTTTCTATCAAATTTCAGTTCACTATACTCAAAACATTCTCTATATAAAACTAATGTATAGTTTAAATATGCCTTCAATTCTTCTCTTCCCATTTTACTAATATTCTCTACTAACTTCAACATTTCTGATATTGAAGAATTATAGACATAAGCTAATCTGTTGAATTGAATAAACAATTTTCTAAATTCAAGATTAGTATCATTAGTTCTTGAAAGCGCTTTTATCAAATCGCCATCTGCCATTTTTACAACATTCTCCACATCTTCTACTCCCTCTTTTGATAAATACTCTCTAATAGCTTCATCTGATATAGGAGGTAGTTTCACTAATTGCGTCCTTGATAAAATCGTAGGCAATAAGGATTCACTATTTTCTGCAATCAAAAGGAAAAGTGTATTTTCATAAGGTTCTTCTAATATTTTTAGAATCTTATTTGCAGAATCTTCTTGCAACTTATCTACACCCCAAATAATATTAATCTTATATTGCGATTCATATGTCTTAAGAGTCAAATTCTTGATTATAGTATTTGCATCTCTAACATTTATTATTCCTTGTCTATTATCAACACCAAGTTCTTGATACCAAGACTCTAAATCCACATAAGCATTTCTTGACAAAACATAATTCCTAAAACACTCTATGTAATCTGCACTTTCATTATTCTTCTCAACGCTTTTTGTTGCTGTATTAGGAAAGGTAAAAAACAAATCAGGATGAGAAAGTATTTGATACTTTACACAAGAAGGACATTTACCGCAAGAATCTGCTTTCAACTCACCTTCTTTTGCATCATCATAAATTTGTTTGTTTGTACAAGAAACAAATTGAGCATAAGCCAAAGCAAGAGCAAAGCCACCATAACCTGCACTACCTAAAAATAATTGTGCATGACTTACTCTATTACTTAAAACAACATCTATAAGTGTGTTTATCAAGTTTCTCTGTCCTACAATCTGCTCAAATCGCATAATAAACTACTATTTTTAATCTACAAAGATACTATATTTTCCCATAAGAAAGGGGTTATAATCAAAAAAAAGCGGGTTTTATCGCAAAATAAAACCCGCTTTACCTATAAAGTTTATTAAATTCTAATATTCAAAAGAGAAATTTTCTGACATAAATTCGTCTTCTGCTTCTGTTTTTTGAACTTCTTCTTGCTTAACTGTTCTATTTGAAACTGACTTTTGCAATGAAGCTATCATAGCACCAAGCATTTTTGTCATTTCCATTAAAACTTCAACAGAAGCGTCGTTTTGTTCTTGTGTAAAGATTCCTTTTTTGTATGCAATAGCAGTGTAAACAACACATTCTCTAATTGCAGCCTTTGCGTCCTTCAAGAATTGGATTAGTTGAGTTTTGTGACGAGAAGACCCCTCTGCAATATTCAAAGAAACTTCATTTGCAGAGTGAACAAGAGGTTTGTAAACCAAATCTGCGTCCATTCCATTTAATTGACAATTTTGATTAAGCAACCAATTAACATAATCTAAAGATTTGTGATACACTCTTAAATCTTCAAATCTGAAAAAGCTGTTTGAGTTGATTTGTTTTTCCATAACAATATTTTTTTAGTTAGTTTTCTTTCACTTATTTAATTCCTGCAAAATACTTCATAAATTGAACTCTTAAGAATGCAGAACTTTCATTATTTTTCTCTACCGCAAGCTTTCCTCTAAAATCATCTAAAGATTCAAAATTATGTTTTTGCATCCAATCTTTTAAGAAAGCAACAGATTCTTCTATAAATTCTGTTCCTTGTTCGTAAATTGCAGATACTGTTTGCACTGTATTTGCACCAGCCAACAATAATTTAACTACGTCTTTAGGTTTATGCACACCACCTCCCGCAGTTAAAGGACAATTAACTACATTTGCAAGAATAGCAGTCCATCTTATTGTTCTATGTAAATTACCTGGCGATGAAAACACATTAGCAGGTTCAATAGTCATAGTATCTATGTTAATATCTTGCTTAAAGAACTGATTAAATATACTCAAATTTTCAATTCCCATCCATGAAAGCTTTTGTGCAAATCTCGCAAGAGAAGAAAAATAAGAACATATTTTAACAGACACAGGTATACTTACAACCTTCTTTACATCACGTATGACTGTTTCGTAAAGTTTCTCTATTTTTTCTGTAGTCATATTAACATCAGAAGGCAAAATAAGCATATTTAATTCAATACCATCTGCTCCAGCTTGTTCCATACGACTTGCAAGCGCTGTCCATTGAGAAGAAGAAACACAATTCACACTTGCAATAATAGGAATAGAGACAGCTTCTTTTGCTGACTTGATTAAACTAATGTATTTAGCCAAAGATTGTTTTTCTGTGTGAGCTACAATATAATCATATGTTTCATCAGCATATTCATAAGTATTAGAAATAGAGTAATTGCTTGACATTTCTTGCAAAATTTGCTCTTCAAACACGGATTTCAATATAACCGCACCTGCTCCTGCCTTTTCAATTTTCTTTAAAGTTTCAACGTCAGATGTCATTCCACAACTACCAACGATAATAGGGCTTTTAATATTCAAACCCATGAATTTAGTTTCTATATTCATAGTTTTACAGTTTTTTAGATGAGCAAAGATAATAACAAATTCAAGATTCAACAAACTTTTTGCCAAAAAAATATATATCAAGCCTAAAAAATAAAGATAAAATAGGCTTGGTAAAGAATTTTATTAAAGAATTTATTCTAAGAGATATTGTTTTTTTATAAGAAAAACGTATCTTTGCAAGCTGAAATTAAAAAGAATTTATACGATGAATACAGAAAACATTAAAGCAAACAACGAAAACGAACAAGAAAACAATGGTTTAAATGTAGGAGAAATCGTTTCTCAATCTGAAAAGTTCATAGAGAAAAACAAAAAAGCCATAATAGCAGTTATAGCAATAGTTGTATTAGGATTAGCAGGCTATTTCTCATACCAAAATTTCGTAGTAGCACCTCGCGAAAAGAACGTACAAGAAGAATTGTTTGCTGCACAAAAATATTTTGAGCAAGAAGATTTCAAAAAAGCTCTTGAAGGAGATGGAAAACACGCAGGTTTAATTTCTATCATCGATGAGTATGGTTCAACTAAAGGAGGTTCTTTAGCAAGTTACTATGCAGGTAATATTTATCTAAGACAAGGAGAATACAACAAAGCAATAGAATATTTATCTAACTATAAAGGAAACGATAAAGTTATTTCAATTCAAGCTAAAGCTTTAATAGCTGACGCTTATGTTGAATTAGGCCAATTAGACAAAGCTATAAGCAATTATAAAGATGCTGCAAAATCTGAAAACGTAATGACAACTCCATTTGTTCTTTTGAAACTTGGACAAGTTTACGAAATGCAAAACAACAACGTAGAGGCTTTAAATTGCTATAAAAGAATCAAAACTGACTTCCCTGCTTCACAAGAATACAGAGAAATTGAAAAATACATTTCTCGTTTAGAAAGTCTTCAATAATAAAACAAAGTTTTAGAGAAATAAAACAAAGAAAGAATAAAATCTTTCAAAGAATTAAAAAAATGGAATCAAGATTCAGTAAAATAAATCTTGATTCCGTTTTTTTTATGTACATTTGCAGAACGAACCAATAATAAAAATAAAATATGGAATACAACTTTTTAAAATCAGAAAAGCAAGGAAGCATTCTTACGCTTACAATTTCAGCGCCAAAATCCCTTAACGCGTTAAACTCAACAATACTAAACGAAATAGATTGCTTTATATCAAACATCGAAAAAGACATAAGAGTTTTAATTATAACAGGAGACGGAGAAAAATCCTTTGTAGCAGGAGCTGACATCTCTGAAATGGCTAATCTAAATCAAGAAGAAGGAGAAGCATTCGGCAAAAGAGGTGCAGACGTATTTAGAAAAATAGAAACATTACCAATACCTGTAATAGCAGCTGTTAATGGCTTTGCATTAGGTGGAGGATGCGAATTAGCAATGTCTTGTGACATAAGAATTTGTTCAACAAATGCAAGATTTGGACAACCAGAAGTTGGTTTAGGAATAGTACCAGGATTCAGTGGAACATACAGACTAACAAAACTTGTTGGTATGGGAATGGCTAAACAACTAATCTACACTGGCAAACCAATAAAAGCAGATGAAGCCTTAAGAATAGGTTTAGTAAACGCAGTATATGAACAAAGTGAATTAATGAACGAAGCTATTAAATTGGCAGAAAGCATAGTTGCGAACGCACCTTTAGCAGTTGAATACGCAAAAGACTGTATCAATGCTGAATATGACCTATGTGCAGACGAAGCAATAGCTTATGAAACCAAGCTTTTTGGAAAATGTTTCGCAAGTCAAGACCAAAAAGACGGCATGAAAGCTTTCTTAAGCAAAGAAAAAGTAGAATTTCAAGGCAAATAATATTAATAAATTAAAAATATAAGCAAAATGAAAATTTGTGTAATAGGAACAGGAACAATGGGTTCCGGAGTAGTACAAGCATTTGCACAAGCAGGAATGCAAGTAGTTGTAAAAAGTCGTAGCCAAGCAAGCTTAGACAAAGCAGTAGCAAGAATTAGCAAAGGATTAGCAAAACTTGTTGAAAAAGGCAAAATGGAGCAAGCAGCAATGGACGCTACACTTGCAAACATCAGCACAACAACAGAATACTCTCAACTTGCAGATGCAGACCTTGTGATAGAAGCAGCAGTAGAAGAAATGGAATTAAAGAAAGAAGTATTTGCAGAACTTAGCAAAGTATGTGGACCAGATACAATCTTTGCAACAAACACTTCTTCACTTTCAATAACAGAAATAGCAGCTTGCACAGACCGTCCAGAGAGATTCATAGGAATGCACTTCTTTAACCCAGCACCTGTAATGAAACTTGTAGAAGTAATTAAAGGACAAAAAACAAGCGAAGAAGTTTGCGAAAAAATTGTAAACCTTGCAAACGAAATGGGAAAAGTTCCTGTAAAAGTAAACGAAGCACCAGGCTTTGTAGTAAACAGAATACTAATCCCAATGGTAAATGAAGGAATAGGTATATTAGCAGACGGCGTTGCGAGTGCAGAAGAAATAGACACAGCAATGAAACTTGGAGCAAATCACCCAATGGGACCTCTTGCTTTAGGTGACTTAATCGGATTAGACGTTTGTCTTGCAATTATGGAAGTTCTTTACAACGAATACGGAGATACAAAATACCGTCCTCACCCATTGTTACGAAAAATGGTTAGAGCAGGACTTCTTGGAAGAAAAACAGGAGAAGGATTCTATAAATACTAAAATAAAAAAACAAAAAAACAAAAGCCGAGTCAAACGATTCGGCTTTTTTATTACTCATTTATTTGGTTTGTAAAAAAAAACTTTATATTTGCAAACATAAACCAACAAAAAAATTAGCAATATGAAGAAATTATTGTTTTTAAGTGCGTTTTTATGCACATTAAGTTTTGGAGCGTTTGCTCAAAGTGAAGTTTCCGTAGACGATGAAGTATTTGTAGTTGTAGAAGAGCAAGCAGAATTTCCAGGAGGTATGGATTCAATGTATGCTTACATTGGGGAAAATCTCAAATATCCTGAACTTGCAAAGGAAAAAGGCATTGAAGGAAGAGTTTTCGTTAGTTTCATTATTGAAAAAGACGGTTCGATTTCAAATGTTAAAATTTTACGAGGCATAGGCGGCGGTTGCGAAGAAGCAGCGGTGGAAATGATAAAAAATATGCCGAGATGGAAACCGGGAAAACAAAGAGGAAAACCCGTAAGATTTCAATTCACCCTGCCAATCAAGTTTGAACTACCAAAAGATAAGGAATAAACACAAACAACAAAAGGAGAAGCCGTTTGGTTTCTCCTTTTATTTGTTTTATTCTATTTCTATATTGACTATATTAACATTAAACAAATTAGTATAAGGAAGATCTTCTGTATTTCCATTATAAGTTATCTTGTTATTTACTACCCATTTTCCTTTTGGTATATTAGTAACAAGAATATTTTCATCTCTTTGGCGTATACAATTACATGCAAAAGTATTCAACCATCTTTCATAAACGTAAATAGTGTCATTGGAGACCTCAACTTCAAGACTAACAGTTATAGGTTGGTCGTTGGTGCTTGCATGAGGTACATTCCAATTTTTTTTCTTTATCAATAGACTATTATCATTAACAATGCAAGTAACAGATGTTTCCGGAAATTCAGGAAGATCAAAAGGATCTATTAAATCGCTTAAATAAGTAAACTTTGCCTTTATTTCTTCTTGGTCTGGCTCACAACTTATGAAACCAAACGAAATTACTACTAAAAATATAGCAAGTAATAAATCAATCTTGTTTTTCATACTTCTAATATTTTCTTTATTATTTATAAATTACTCTATTATTAAAAAGCCGATTTATTTACGATAGATTAAATATCTATCGCCTTACCGCCCCCTAAAGAATACAATCTAATATATTCGTGTCTCACAAATAAAAAGAATAAAGTATTTCGCAGGCAAATTTATGAATATTTTTTGACTGTTGGGCATTTTAATAAAAAAATAAAGTACAAAAAAAGCGTGATGAAAAACTTCATCACGCTTTTTTGTTTATATGTTTTGAAAGATTATTTCAAAGGACTATAATCTTTGGAGTATCTTAACATTTGCTCAGTGTAGCCTTCTTCGTAAGAAATCTTTACATCGGTGATTTTTCCGCTCTTATCCTTAACAGCAGTGTAAACAGGGTTTACAAATCCCTTATAAGGAGCGATGTTTAACTTAGTATAACGGTCAAGCACTTCCTTATGCAATTCAGCATCTATCTTAACTGCGTAGTTTTCTACTAAATCTCTTGCAGCATTGAAGTCTCCTGTTGATTTAATTCTTTGGATCTCTGCAAGCAATTTACCAAATAATTGACGTAACATTTCGTAATCATTGATTTTTACAAAGGTTTCGCCATCGCGTTTAACCATTTCTATTACGTCTTTACCATCTTTTCCAGCTCCTTTACCGTGTTCGTATGCCCAACGTGCGATTAAGGCTCTGTCTCTCATGTGTGATTCTTCTATTTGGTCGCCTAATTTTATTCTTACAATCTGTGTCAATAGTCCGTTTTGCATTTGGCTTATGTAACTAGCCTTATAGGCTTCTGCATCAGGCAATAATCCTAATTCAACCATCTTTGCATCTGCTAAATAGTACAATGCGAACAAGTCTGCGCGAGCTTCTTCTATTGTACTGCCGTATGCTTTCAACGCCTCAGGATCTACGCCTGGCAAAAGCTTACCACTGCCATGTCCTAAGCACTCATGCAAGTCTGTATGTAGGTCATCAGTAAATTGTCCGTACTTTTTGATTATGTCAATCTCTGTTTGGCTGTATGCAAACTCTTCAAGCATTCCGCTACCGTTAGAAGATTGAGCGTAAGCAGCAGTAAGGTTTCCAATAGTTACTGATTTACTTCCGTGTTCTGCTCTAATCCAGTTGCTGTTAGGAAGGTTGATACCGATAGCTGTTGAAGGGAATAAATCTCCTCCAAGAATTGCTGCATTGATTACCTTTGCAGACACTCCCTTTACGCTTTCTTTCTTATATTCTTTTGCAACCGGTGAATTGTCTTCAAACCATTGAGCATTATTACTCATAGCCTCTGTACGCTTTGTTGCTTCTATGTCTTTGAAATTAACGATACTTTCCCATGAAGCTTTCATTCCAAGAGGATCACCGTAAGATTCTATAAATCCATTAACGAAATCTACAACAGGTTCTGTGTTTTCTGTCCACGCAATGCTGTATTCGTCAAACATCTTCAAATCTCCTGTTTCATAGAAAGCGATTAACTTATCTATAACCTCTTGTTGCTTTGCATCTTCTGCGTAAGGACGAGCAAGTTTTAAGTTTTCAACAATCTTAGTTATAGCCTTACCATATTTTCCGTTAGCAATCCAAAGGTCTTCGTAAATTTTACCATCAGCACCCTTTACCAAAGTAGAGTTCATTCCATACATTACAGGACGTTTTTGGTCGCCTTTTGCCTTCAATTCTGCATAGAATTTCTCAGCTTCTTCTTGTGTAACGCCTTGATAGTAGTTGCAAGCACTTGTAGCAATCAAATCAACTCCTTCTGCAAGGTTTATCTTCTTTGCCATTACGTTTGGATTGAAGATAACCTCAGCTATTTCATCTGAACAATTAGTTTGAGCCACGAACCATTCTCTTTCAAATCCCGGAACGAACTTTTCGCTTCCGTAATGGTGGTGAATACCGTTGCTAAACCAAACTCTTTTCAAATATTCCTCCAATGCCTTGAAGTTTTTGTCATTCCTATCACCTTGATAGTTTTGATAAACATCTTCTAACATCGTACGGATTTCAAGATTGTAGCGTCCGTTTTGGTCAAACAAAATATCTCTACCCCAAAGTGCAGCTTCGTTCAAATAGTATATGAAGGTCTTTTGTTGAAGGCTTAAATTCTCAAATCCTTCTACCTCATAATGCAAAATTTGCACATCAGCAAAACGCTCATCTGTGTAATTAAATTCTTTTTCTTCTTGGACTTTTTCGCTACATGCAAAAGCCGAAAAAGCCGCTGTAAACAACATCATTGTTTTTAAGTGTTTCTTCATAATTAAATTATTAAACTATTTTTTTAAATTCTTATACTGTTTCTACACAAGTTAATCCACCTCTATTTCCTACAACAAAATCACAAGGCTGTTCATTTTCGTGTGTAAATTCTTCTAAAAAGCAAGGTTGATTTTTGTAAAATACTCTACAATAAAAAGTATCCCCAATAGAAAGTTTTGAATTTTCAGAACTAATCACCTTAAACTTTGTTTCTCCCAAGTGTTTCAAATGACAAGTTCTATTAGGCTCCCATTTAATAATTACAACATTACCCTCTAAGACGTCTTTAGCATACAAAGGTTTTGGTAATAATATTTTAGATGAAAGAGAAGAGTTGCTATTACAAAAATATTTTTCAAAAGTTCTATAATCAGTATAACCTACAAAAGAAGACAAGATATCTAATGTTGTTTCTCTAATATTATTATATCCACCAACATACCCCCATACACGCTTTAATGTACTGACAGACAAATAGCCATAACCATTTTCTTTCAACTCATAAGATAAAAGAGTGAAATCATTAGTTGTATTTAATTTTCTTCCTACTATATCTTCAACAAGGTTTCTTAAAATCAATATGTTTTGATGTGTACTTGTCATATCGCTTTACTTTATTAAAAATTCAAAAAATATATTTTACTATTCCAATGCTTGAGGATTCAATTTAGAAAATACAGTGTCTTGTTTGTATAATTCCAATGACTCTTTAGGCACTAAGAATATTAAATTTGGCCTATCTGTTCCTGCAAACAAATTATTACCCGTTGCAGGTGGTGTTTTCGTTCTTAAAATCAATGTATCTAAACTTGGCAATTTAGAAAATACTGATTCTTGTAAAGTTTTTAAGTTCTCTCCTATTTCAATCTTCTTAAGTTTTGATTTCATAAAAGCATAACCCTTTACTAATTCAACTGAGTTTGGTAAGACTATTTCTTCTATTCCTGTATCAAAAAAAGAAGACCAAGCAAGTATTTTTAAATTTTTAGGCAATTGAACATAGCCCACCCTCTCGCAATCAGAGAATAAAGCTTCTGAAGTCTCTTTTAAATCACAGTCAAAGAAGACACTATCAACATTTTTCAAGTTTCTAAAAAGATATTTAGGAAGTGATTCCACTGATTCTTCAAATACTATCTTTTTGATAGTAGGACAATTAAAGAAATAATTCCTTGCTTCAAGTGTATCTACAGTTCGCAAATTTCTTGATTTAACTAAAACATGCGAAAACCTTGTTCCTGTAAACGCATCTCTATCTATTTGTTCTAAATCCAAAGGTAAAATCAGTGTGTCTCTTAATTCTAAACACGATGAGAAGGACCATTCTCCTAAATACCTAAGATTTTCTGCTAATTTAACACTTGTCAGTTTTTCATTACCAAAAAAAGCATAGCGTTCTATTCTTCGCAATGGAAATTCTCTAAATCTATACTTTATTGTCTCGGGCAAAATCATCTCTCCTTCAACTTGCTGATTTGAGAGTATGACTGCTTGCGAATCAATTATCTGAATGCGTAAATTTTGCCCTGATGCAATTTGTGTTTCAAACGGTTTAGAGTAATAATGCAACTGATTGTAAGTAAAATATGAAAGAAAAGCAATAAATATTAAAGCAATAAAACTTGGAATCAACCAACGCTTTGCAGAAAACATTGCATTATAAACATAGTGTGAATTAGGATAACGTTGTTTTCTTGAATGTTTACAACATTTCTTTGCTACACGCTTATAAGAGTTTGGAAAAATTTGTTGCAAAACTCGTCCAAAACTATAGATATCACTTCTTAAATCAAGCTTTCCTCCTTCCATTTGTTCAGGAGAGGCATATTGCATTGTAAATGCAGGTTCTTTAAAGACTGCATAATAATCAGTATCAGCAAGTCCAAAATCTATAAGTCGTAAATTATTACCATTGTTAGTTATAAGAATATTTGAAGGTTTTATATCTCTGTGTACTAACTGCAATTCATGATAATAATCCATTGCATCAAGCATTTGTTTTACTATCTTCTTACGAGTAGCAAAAGAAGGCTTGCTTTGCAAGAATTTATCTAAAGGACGTCCATCTATATACTCCATTACGATACACAAACCCAACTCTCCAACACACTCAATACCATAACACCTCACTATATTAGGGTGATTTAAAGATATAAGCACGTCAAATTCCTTTGCAATCAAACCTTGATAAAGCCTATCGTCAATATATTCTTCTCTTAATCCTTTAAGGATAAAATACTTTCCATAACGAACAGCCTTAAACAAACGATTATAGCCTGCCGAAGGTAGTTCTTCTATTATTTCAAACTCATCAGACATTCTAAAATTGCGATTTGGCTCTGTAACCCAACCTGAAGTATCTGTTAATTCAACATTATCCACAATGCAAAGATAAGAATATTTAACAAAATGAAGAAGAAATTTGTTGTAAAAGGCTGTTTATTAAAACTGTTTTAAAAGTTTTATTTATTAGAATTAACTATAAAATCTTCTTCTTTTAAAGTAAATGTAAATTCTGTTGAGATAGAATATATATCAATGCGTTTGGATTGCCACAAACTTTGTTTAAAGAAATTTCTCTCCTGACAGCAACTCTCTTCCTTTGTCCAAATTTTCACAATCTTTCCTTGCGCATCGTTTAATCTTACAACACAAGAATCATATTCAAATAATCCTTCATCAAATCCGAAACAAGGATTATTATAACTAAAAGCAGAATGCAAAAATGCTGTATGCTCAGGATAAACTATAGCTTCCCTATAATTATACTCATAGCCACTTAAAAGAGAAACATGCAGAGTTGAACCAGTATAATTTTTCACATTATAAATCATCTCATCTAAATACTCTTCCCTATCTATACACGAAAAAAACAGAGATAAAGATAAGGCAAGAAATAAAAACTTTAATTTTTTCATAGACAAAGCTTTTAATTTTCCATTAATCCCAAATTAATATCTGAAATATCAAAAATATACACCCATGAATCTTTTCCCTTATGAAGTTCCCAATCGTCTTCTCTGAAAAATTCTTGTTCAAGAGAATTAACATCATAATTTTTTCTCCACACTTTCAACACTTCTCCATGTGCGCAATCTCTTTTTACAACGCAAGAATCGTATGGAGCAAGGATTGAAAGAAAACTTTTAGACCATGAGTCTTCCCAATATTCTATTTGCTCTCCCTGTTTTATAGTCATACATTCTGGCTCACCATATTTGTATCCCATAAAATAGACTTGCTCATACGAAGTGTTTTTTATTTTCAAGAAAGTTACGAAATCAGGCTCACATTGAAAGCAAGAGAACAAAACAAACACAACTCCTGCTAAAAAAATCTTAAAATACATTCTGTTTTTCATTGCTGTAAACTTTATATTTTGCAAATATATAAACATTTAAAACAACTGCAAAAAAAGTCTAAGAGAAAAAAAAATAAAGCTAAGAGAAATTTTACTCGATTTGCAAGGATATGATTTTTTTTTATCTTTGCAGAAATTTTAAACTTAAACATCATGAAGAGAATAATCTTTTTAGCATTTTTATCATTAGTTACGATAAGTACAAACGCCTTTTCGCAAGACACAATCGCAGTAAAAGAAACAAAAAAATGTAGCAAAGGCATAAAAACAGCAGAAGATGCCATAATAGTTCAATTTTTGATTGAGCACAAAAACTATTTCCACGAGTTCGATTTAGATTTCCTTAAAGGGGATTTAGAAAGTCTTTCAAAGGAAGAGCTAAAACTCTTTATGGAGACAGACTTTGTTAATCCAAACGTAAACTTTGCCGTTTCAATTCTCACAAATGTTTTAGGCGTTGATAGATTTGTTATAGGACAAACAAACATCGGATTATTAAAACTGCTAACCGCAGGAGGATTGGGCGTTTGGGCAATAATAGATTGGTTCCAAATCAAAGAATTAACGCAAGAATATAACTTCAATAAAGCGTTAGAAATCATAGAAATAATAAAAGGCTAAAACAAAACAAAGAAAAAAGATTTTTTTTCTTTATTTTAATAAATTAAATCAGTCATTTTTTCAATAAAATGGCTGATTTATTTTTTTACAACGCAATTGTACGAGTAGT
This sequence comes from Candidatus Onthomorpha sp., assembly GCA_045635365.1. Lineage (GTDB taxonomy): Bacteria > Bacteroidota > Bacteroidia > Bacteroidales > P3 > Onthomorpha. The sequence continues at coordinate 21,833 of JAZRCB010000008.1, read as the reverse complement.
TTAATCAAGTTAAATTGGTAGTTTAATCAAATTAAACTTGTAGTACGAAGCGATTGTACTAATTTCCAATGCCGTTTTTCTTAATTTTTTCTTCGTTTTTTTGTTTTAAGAAATATTTTCCTATTCTATTTTGCAAATACTAAGATAGTGTTCTTTGTTATAATAAAGCGTGTATTTGTTATCAAAAAATTTTGACTGCTCTATTACCGAAAATTTATTAAACTCTCCTGCTATTCCTTCGCCTGTGCATTTGACGAATGCTTCTTTCTGAGTCCATATTTTTGTGAATGCTTCATCTTGCTCTTCTTTTGGCAGTGAAGAAAGATAGATATATTCCTCTTGATGAAAGTATCGTTTTGCTAAATTGAGGTTACATTTTCTTGTGTTTTCAATATCTATTCCTATCTCTTTATCGTGGAGGGCTATTGCTATGTGTGATTTTGTGTGAGAGATAGAAAAATGTAGATTTTCATTGTATAAAAAATAAGGTTTGCCTTTTTCCTTCACTGCAATAGTGGTTGGAAAAGACAAACCTTTTTCTTTGATTATTGAAAGTAATTGTTGTTTTGCAAGTAGTGAGATTTGCTTTGGGCGAGACAAAGATTTGTCAATGCCAAACGCCTTTTCACAATCCTCTATCTTGAAAACAAAGTACTCCAATTCTCTTATTTAATGTCTAACAATTCTACTTCAAAAATCAAAGTGCTACCTGCTGGAATTGTTCCAACGGCTTGGTCTCCGTAAGCAAGGTCAGCAGGAATGAAGAATTTGTATTTGCTTCCTATGCTCATAAGTTGCACTCCTTCTGTCCAACCTGCGATTACTTGATTCAAAGGGAAAGAAATTGGTTCGCCTCTTTCAACTGATGAATCGAAAACTTGACCATTTAAAAGCGTACCGTGATAGTGTACATGTACGGTATCTGTTGCAGCAGGCTTTCTTCCTTCTGCTCCTTTTATAACTTGGTATTGTAATCCGCTTTTTGTTTCAAATACTCCTGGGTTATTGCGGTTTACTTCCATGAATGCAGCTCCTTCAGCTCTTGCTTTCTTTCCTTGTTCTGCCATTTGAGCTTGTTTTTTTGCTTGCATTTCTTGTTGCCAACGAAGCATTACTTCATTTTTTTCTGTTTCTGACAAAAGGTTTTCGCTTTTTCCTGTTGCAGCTGCTTTTAATGCTTCAACTAAAACGTCAATATCTATGTCGTATCCTTCTCTTTGGAATGAAAATCCTATATCTTCTCCTATGATATAGCTTACTTTTTGTGTGTCGTTTGTTAGTTTCATTTTTTCTATTCTTTATTTAATTATTTTTAATTCATCTATCAATCTTTGAGCTCCTGCAAATTTGTCCATAACAAATAGAACGTATCTTGCATCTACGTTGATTGTTCTTTGCAATTCTGGTTCAAATGCAATATCTCCGCTCATTGCTTCCCAGTTTCCGTCAAATGCAAGTCCGATTAGGTGTCCTTCTGCATTCAAGATAGGGCTTCCTGAGTTTCCTCCTGTGATGTCGTTATTTGAAAGGAAGTTTACTATCAATCTTCCGTCTTTATCTGCATATTGACCATAGTCTTTTGCCTCGTAAAGTTCTTTTAATTTTGCTGGAACTATAAATTCAGGATTTGTTGCATCTTCTTTTTCCATCAACCCCTCCATTGTAGTTACGTAATCGTAATGAACAGCATCAGCAGGGAAGTAATCTAATACTTGTCCGTAAGTCATACGCATTGTAAAGTTAGCATTAGGATATTGAACTAATGTTGGGTCCATTTTTCTTAATGCTTCAATAAATAGCATATTAGCTTTTGCGAATTTTTCCTCTGCTACAACTAATTCATCTGGCGCTTCTGTTATCAAAGAGTAAGCAAGCATTGCAATATGTGCTATTTTATCTTTTGCAAATACTTTCATATTAGGTTTCTTTGCAAATTTTGCGAAGGCTTTTTTATTAGTTAAAACTGATTTTGCGAAGGCTTTATCTACGAAAGCATCAGGATTTTCTTTGTATTTTTGAAGTAATCCATCTGCTTGCACACCTGGTACTGTCAAAAGTAAGTTTGCTAATGCCTTAAACATTTCTTTTTCTGTTTCAAGGTCTGTTGTAGCAAATAAATCCTCAATTTGAGCAATAGCAGCTCCTTTAAACGCTTCTACATTTTCCGCTGGCACTACACCTCCTTCAATCATTGAGGCAAACATAAATGAACGAAATGCAGTTAATGATGTTTTTGAAGTCATAAGTCCAAGATTTCCATACCAAGAGTATTGTGTTACAGAAGCTTCTGCAATAACTTTGCTTGCAGATTCAAGGTCAGATAAAACATTTCCATATCTTGCTTGTCTGTCTGCGTCTTTTGCTATCCACTCTGCAAGACGTGTTTCAATAGCTTTTTTCTTTCCATAAACATCAAGGCGTTTCAATCCTCTTAATTCACCTTTTTTGTTTTTCCAAAGGTTCATATAGCTTGCGTAATCAGAAGCATATTTTAAGTTTATGGCGTTATCTTTGTCCATCATCTTTTTCATAACTGGCAAAAGAGCCTCTCCTGCTTTTATTACTGCTGGATCAGATACGTTTATAGTGTTTGCAACTTCGTAAGAGGTCATATATCTTTCTGTTGAGCCAGGATAACCCCATATCATAGTGAAATCTCCTTTTTCAACGCCTTTTATGCTGATTGGAAGGAAGTGTTTTGGTTTGAAAGGCACATTATCTTTTGAGTATTCTGCTGGTTGATTATCTTTGTTGGCATATACTCTAAATACAGAGAAATCTCCTGTGTGTCTTGGCCACATCCAGTTGTCTGTATCTCCACCATATTTTCCTATTGATGCAGGTGGTGCAAACACAAGACGAACATCGTTGAATACTTCATAGATAAACATATAGTATTCTAAGCCTTGGAAGAATGGTTTTATTTCTACTTTGTATTTTCCTCCTTCTGAATATTTTTCAACCAAAGCAACAATATTTTTTTGTATTGCTTCCTCTGTTGCATTCTCAGGAGTATTGATGTTTTCTGCAAGAACTTCTTTTGTAACATCGTCCATTCTTACAAGGAATGAAACATATAATCCCGGAATTGGTAGTTCTTCTTCAAAAGATTGCGAAACGAATCCATTATTTAGATAATCGTGTTCAACAGTTGATTGAGAAACGATTGCGTCATAGCCACAATGGTGGTTTGTAAACATCAATCCTTTGTCGGAAACAATCTCTCCTGTACAGAAATCGCCCATTTGAACGATTGCATCTTTCAAAGAAGAGTTGTTAATACTGTAAAGCTCTTCTGCTGTAAGCTTTAAGCCCATTTTTTGCATATCTGCGTGATTTAGTTGCTTGAAAAACATTGGCAACCACATTCCTTCGTCTGGTGTAGGCATAGGTTTAGCAAAGCAAACGCCAAAACTAAGTACGAAAGCCATTAACGTTAAAAGTGTTTTCTTCATATCGATATATTTTTAATTTGTTTTTATAAATATTGTATTGTAGATAATTTTTCTAATTTAAAGATTTCTTGAGCACAATTTAATATTTGTTCAGATGTTATTTCATCTATCATAGCATAAGTATTGGAAAGTGTATCTACCTTTCCGTAATTCAATAGCATTTTCCCTATTGATAGCATTTCATTTTGATTGGAATCGCAACTTATTGCTAATTGCCCTTTCATTTGTTGTTTGAATTTATGCAATGTTTTTTCTGGCAAAGCCTCTTGAGTAAAATAATCAAGTTCTTTATTTACAAGTTTTATTGTTTTATCCATATATTTCTTGTCAGTACCTGCATAAATGCTAAAAACACCAACATCAGAATATGCTGTGTAATTTGATTCTATTGTATAGGTAAAGCCATATTTTTCTCTAATATGCATATTTAAGTATGAGTTCATGGCGTATCCTCCAAGCATATTATTCAATAAAGTAAAGGCTGCTTTCTTTTCATCCTTGAAACTATATGCTGATGTTCCTATTACTGCGTGAGATTGATATGTATCGCGATTGTATATATTTTTTACTCCATATTGAATTTGTGCTTTTTGTCTTTGGCGATTATCTTTCTTTGTTGGTTTTGAACCAAAGTATTTTTCGCAAAGCTTAAACCATTTATCTGCACTTGTTGAACTGACAATAGAAACAACCATTTGGTCTGTGAAGTAATTGTTGTTTATGAAGCTTTTTATCTTTTCACTTGTAAAATTGGTAACATTTTCGGGCGTTCCAAGAATTAGCCTTCCAAAGGAATGATTACCAAAAAGTTGTTTTTCAAATTCATCATATATAAGTTCCGACGGAGTATCCTCGTAAGAATTTATTTCATCTATTACAACGACCTTTTCTTTATTTATTTCTTTTTCGGGAAAGATAGATTCAAATACAATATCGCTTAATAGTTCTACAAATCTTTCATTATATATATCAAGAAAACAACCATACACACAAGTTTCTTCTTTAGTCGTAAAAGCATTCAACTCTCCTCCTACTCCATCTATTCGATTTAAAATCTGAAATGCCTTTCGTTTTGTTGTGCCTTTGAATACACAATGTTCAATAAAGTGAGCGATGCCATTTTCTTCTAATGTTTCATCTCGAGAACCTGCGTTAATTATTATACCACAATGAGAAACGGGAGAAGAAGAATATCTATGTATTATTCTTATCCCATTTCTCAAAGTTTGAATACTATATGGTGTTTGTTCCAAATCTATCTTGATATTACATAAAAGTCGCCGCCTATTTTTTCTTTTATTTTTACGGCTAATCTATTTGCCTCATCTAATGAACGTCTTGAACCATAACTTACATAATAAACTTGTTCGCCTCCTTGAACTCTATTTATTATGTAACTATCATATCCAAGACTCTTTGCTTTTCTCGCTTTCTTTTCTGCTTGAGCTTTATCCTTAAACGAGCCACAAACAACATCACAACCCAATTTTGAATAATTTTGTACAACAACAGGAGAATTATCTACAGTGCTTTCTATTGGTTGTTGAGGAGCCTCTTCTTTCTTTTCTTGTTTAGCTGTAGCTTTCTTTGTAGTTGTAGTTACATTTGCATTTGTATTATTTCTTATTGGTTTTGGTGCAGGAATAGGATTAGCTTGCACTTCTTCTAAAATTGTTTCAGTAGAAGACTCTGTTGTTTCTATTATTTCTTCAACTATTGTTTCTGTTGGAGTTTCAACTACAGCTACAACCGCCTCTTGTGCTTTTGGTTTAATATAATAAGACAACTTTTCTGAAATAGGATTCATAAATTTATAATTTTTAAGCAATCCAAAATAGTGAGCTGCCACTAAACCACCACAAGCTAATATTAAGAACAATAAAATAAATAATATTGTAAGCAAGATTCTTTTTTTACGTTTCTTAGCTTTTTTCTTTTTCTTATCCTTCTTTTTATTCTTTTCCTTTTCCTCTGCCTCTTTTTCTTCTTTTTCTCTCTTACTTGCATCAATTATTGCTTGAGCTCTTTCTCTTAAATCTTCATCAGCAGGCTTTATATCTTCTATCTCAACTTCTTTTTCTATTTCTTTCAGTTCTGTTTCTTCTGCTTGAGTCTCTACTTGTAATTCTTCTTTTACCTCACCCTCTTGTACCAATTCTTCTTTCTCTGAAAACACAACAGCTTCAGTATGCTCAACAGTTTCTTTAATAGGTTCTTCTACTATAGGTTGAATAGTTTCTTCTTGTTTTATTTGAATCACTACAGGCTCTTCTTCAACTTGAGGCATAGACTCTTCAACAACTTCCTCTACCTTATTTTCAGGATCTATTGTACGAATTACCTCTATTGTTTCATCGTTATTATCAAATGTTTTAACCTCTTTCAAAGGTGCAAAAGCGAAAGAATTATCCATTAAGCTTAATTTTTCACTTGCTTCAAACACATAATTATCTAAATAATCTTTTGATAATACTCCTAAGTCTCCAATTTGAACTTTTTTACCTGTTTGAATTTTTTCTTTTAAAGACTCTGCGTATTGTTTTACCCAAACAAGAGCAGTTTCATGAGATATGAATTCTTTTTCTGCCATATTAATAACAAAACTCATATCGTTATTTTCTTCTGCTTTAAAAGTTAATTTTCTACAAGGAGGTCTAATTTCTCCAGTTAAAGAAGATATTCTTGCAGATTGAGTAGAAACATAAAACGTTCCTAAACCCACCAATTCTGCACTATCGTTTTCTTTTAAATATTCGTATAAATTTACCGCTACGTTCATATTATTTTATTTCTTATTTATCAATTCATTAACTCTATTCAAATCTTCAGGAGTATCAACACCTATTGTTTCAAATTGAGTTTCTTTTATTTTTATTCTATAACCATTTTCTAACCAACGCAATTGTTCTAAACTCTCCAATGTTTCCAACTTTCCTTTTTCCAATTTCACTATTTTCTTCAAAACACTAGAGCGATAAGCATATATACCTATATGTTTAAAAAACACTCCATCTTCTAATGCTTTTTCCTGAGATACATCTCGCGTAAAAGGGATTGCACTTCTTGAAAAATACAAAGCGTTATCATTAGAAAATACAACCTTTACAACATTAGGATCATTCAATTCACTTTGATTCTCTATTAGTTTTGAAAGAGTAGCTATATCTACGCTTTCATTATCAAAGCAAGACAAAACCTTTTTTAGTTGCTCTGTATTTATCAAAGGCTCATCTCCTTGCACATTCACAACAACATCAAAGTTCTCTCCCTTCTTTTCCAACTCACATAATACCTCTTCACATCTTTGTGTTCCACAAGTATGCTGAGGAGAAGTCATCATAACATTTGCATTATAAGCAGTTACCTTATCGTATATACGATTATCATCAGTCGCAACAACTACCTTATCAAACAATCCAGATTCCACAACAGCATTATAAACCCACATTATCATAGGTTTATCTTTCAAAATAGCCAAAGGTTTACCTGGAAATCTACTACTTGAGTATCGTGCTGGAATTATTGCTATTGACCTCATCTATTCAAACAATCCGTTTATTTCTGCATTAATTTGTTCCACAACAAGTCCTAAATCCTTAGGATTTTCTGTTATGTTCAAATCATCCATATTAATAATAATCTTACGATTCTTATACTCGTCAATCCAATTATTGTAACGATTATTAAGAGAACTTATGTAATCTAATCTAATACTGCTTTCATACTCTCTTCCTCGTTTTTCTATTTGCTTGATAAGCGTAGGTACAGAAGCCTTAAGGTAAATCAATAAATCCGGAGGAGTAATAAAACTTTCCATTAAGTCAAATAAAGACTTATAAGTTTCATAATCACGAGTATTCATCAAACCCATCGCATGCAGATTCGGAGCAAATATATACGCATCTTCGTACAAGGTACGATCTTGCACTATATTTTCGTAAGTATTTCTTGAATCTATAACATACTTAAAACGTTTGTGCAAAAAATAAACCTGAAGATTGAATGACCATCTTCTCATATCTTCATAAAAATTGGCAATATAAGGATTGTCATCCATTTGTTCATAAATAGGAGTCCACTTAAAATGCTTGGCCAACAACTCTGTCAGAGTTGTTTTTCCACTACCGATATTTCCCGCTATTGCTATGTGCATTGACGTTTATTATAAAAATAATAGATATTAATTCTTGCAAAATTACAAATAAGTTCATAATCTTCAAAAAATAAAGCAAAAATTCACCATTTCTTCCTAATTACTACCTCATTGCTCTATTGACTACTTCCACTGTACTACATGAACTATTTCCCTCTTTGTTTACTTGAATTTGAACAGGAATTTTCTCTTGCAATTCCTCAACATGGCTTATTATTCCTACTCTTTTACCAACTTTTCCATGAAGTAAAGACAAAGTATCTATTGCTGTTTGTAAAACATCTTTACTTAATGAGCCAAAGCCTTCGTCAATAAATAATATATCAAGAGAAAGCCCTTGTCCCATATCACTTAAAGCCAAAGCTAAAGAAAGAGAAATAATAAAGCTTTCCCCACCTGAAATTGTTGTAACAGGCCTACTTACAAAACCTTGATAAGCATCTTCAACCTCTATCACAAAACCACCTGGCTCTACCGTCAATCTATATCTATCCGTCAAGACTTTCAAATGATGATTAGCCGAATTAATCAAATTTTCTAAAACATAACTTTGAGCTATCTTACGGAACGTAGCTCCATCTGCAGAACCAAATATATTATTTAACTTATTCCATTTATTATACTCTATTTCCTTTTCTTTATACTCTACAAACAACTTACCTCTACGTTCTTCATCTTCTTCATACCCCTTTAAACGCTCTTTAAACGCACCTATATTCTTACTAATAGCTCCAATTTCATCTTCTAAATTAGAAACACTTTGCCCAACGCTCTCAAGAGTTTCCTCTTCTTTTATTTCTGGCTTTTTATTCAAATTATCATTATAATCTCTTTCAGCAGTTTGTAAATTAGCATTTGCTGCAGTTACTTTGTCATTATGTTCATTTAATTGTTTTTCATACCCCTCAATAGTACTTTCAGCAATGGAATTCAAATTAATTAATAAACTCTCATCATATTGAGGATTTTCTTTTAAGTATTCTTCTAAACTTGCTGCTATTTCTTTTTGAGAGTTCAACAAAACCTCTTTTTGAGTCAAGGTAGCCAATAAACTATCTTTTAAATTACTTGATAGAGTATATAAATTTTGCACACATTCTACACTTTCGTTTTTTAAATTGCTCCATTCCTTTTGTTTTCCCAATATAGAATTAAATACAATTTGTACTTGCTCATATTCTTTTAATAACGCTTCAGAACTTTCTTTTGCGGTTTGATATTTAGACTGATAATCTCTATATTCCTCAGTTTTAACGCTCAATATATCTCTATACTCTTCACTATTTTCTTTCCATTGTAAAGTTTCTCCTTCTTGATTCTTTAAAATAGCATTAACACCTATTATTTCATTAACCTTTTTACTTGCAGTATCAATATCTGAGTTTCTTGTAGCAATAGTATTTTCACAAACGCTTAACTTATTCTTTAATTCATTAAAATGATTCTTTAATTCATCAAATTTATTCTTTAAATCATTTAATTCTTTCTTTAAATCATTTAGGCCTTTCTCTATCTCCTCTCCTTTTAATATATCTTTAGCGATAATTTCTCTTTTGTTATCTACATTCTCTTTACTTATCTCTAAATTTGTTATTCCTGCCCTTTCACACTTGTCTTTAAAATCATTTTCTGCTTTCCCTAAAGTTTTATCATTATCAAAAACTTGTTTATCCTTTGTGTAAGCTTCTTGCTTTAATTTAAGTTCTCCTTCTATTCTATTCTTCTCTGCCTCTATTGATTGATAATCTTGCTCTGCTGTTTTATAATTCTCTTGTAATGTCTTAACTAATTCATAAAGCACACTCTCATCTGGTAATTTATTTATTACCTTTTGCCTACAAATAGGACAAATATCCCCTTCATTTAAACTTTGACGTATTGTTTTAGCAAACTTATCTACAGTATCTTTTTGCTTTTCATATTGTGCTTTACAATTCTCTAAGTCTGCTTTTTTCTTATTAAAATCAGGAATTACCCTTTCTTCTAAATCTTTTGTCTTTGATTCTATATTCTCTTTTATTTGTTTAAGATTAGCCTCTTTCTCTTTTCTTTCTTCTCTTATTCTATTTAGATTCTCTATACTCAAAGAAAGTTCTGTTAATAAAACTTGTCTATTGCGTTTTTCTGTTAAATTAAGAGATTCTAACTCTTTTTCTTTCTTCAAAATCAAGTTTTGACTCTCTTCTATCAACTTATTTTGTTTTTCAAGCTCTTTTTCATTAGCTTCCTTTTGTGCAGAGAGCTCTTTTTCTTTTTCCTGTTCTTTTATAATTTCCTTTTTATAAGACAAGATAGAATTAATATTATCTATTATTGTTTTAGAATTCTCATACAAACCACTATAAATATTTTCCTTTTCAAGCCATTGTTCAATCTGTTTTAATTCTTCATTTGCTTGATGTTGTGTTTGAAAAAGATATTCCTTACCAGACAGCAATCTTATGTAAGTTTGCTTAAGATTTAACAAAGAATTTTCCAAACTTTGCAGTTGCTTAACATTACCCTCTCTTTGACTTATTTCATAGCGAATAGTTTGAGTATTTCTCCATTCCTTAACACATTTTTCTATCCTTTTATAAGAGTCGCTTGCAGATATATTATCAAGATTACCTTTCTCTTTTTTAATATTTTTCAAAGCATTAAAAAACTCCTTATCCCTCTCTATCCAATCTTTCTTATCCTTTTCAATTTTTAATGCTTCTTGATTTACTTTCAAAGCATTTTCATTTTCTTCTAACTGCTTTTTACAAGACTCTATTTCTTCCTCATTTACTTGTGGCAATCTATCTAATACTTCAGATAATCTTTCTTTTTCAGTCTTTTTAACCTTTGTTTTATCGTATATTTTCTTACCAATCTTTGAATAAATATCTATCCCTGTAAGTTTTTCTAATATATCCGCCTTATCGTTATCGCTACTATTAAGAAATTTTGTAAACTCTCCTTGAGACAACATCACAGTTCGCAAAAATTGTTCAAAGTCCAAACCTATAACAGAAGCTATTTCAGCCTTTATATCGTTATCTTTATCAAAACAAAAGTTCTCATCAATATTTTTTAAACACCTTTCCTTCGGTTGTAAATTACCTTTGACAGTATTTCTCGCTCTACGAACAGCCCAATCTGCTTGATAATGCTTACCATTATTACCAATAAAAGTCAAAGAAACAGAACATTCTGCAGTGTTTCTTCTCATCAATTGACGTACATCATCAACCCCTATATTATTTTTTCCATCTCTTGTATTACCTTGAATCCTTGTTGCTTTCAATCGAGGAGTTGTCCCATACAATGCTAAACATATACAATCAAGTATTGTACTCTTTCCACTACCTGTTTTACCTGCTATTATGAATATCCCACTATCAGAAAGTGGTTCTCCTGAAAAATCTATAGTTGCGTCTTCTATAGATGCTATATTATGTATTATAAGTTTTTGAAATTTCATATTATTGTGATTTTTATTCTCCTCTTGATTCTCTTTCTATTTCTTTTAAAACATCATTAAAGATTTCTTGCATATCTTCGTCAAACACAATATCTTTATATTCTGCATATTTTCTTGCAATATCAATAGGCGACTCTTGCCTAAACTCACCAAGTGTCATTGTTTGCAAAGTTTCCGTTGTTTTTTCCTTTCTTTTAGTATTGATAAAGCAAAGTTTTGCATTAGGTTTATCTTGCATTAAGATATTTGCTTGCTCGTATGCTTCAGATGGAAGCATATTTTCTATCTCAACATTCAAACGAATATAAGCGCTTTTATCATTTGGAAAATTTGTAAGCAAAGTTTTTACATCTTCCCACGAAGCAAAACCCTCTGTAGGCAAGTTTACCAAAGGACAATTATCCTTTATTTCTATCTTTTCTATAATAGGTATTGAATTATGTGAAGCAATCTCCACAATGGATACTGTATGAGAAAATCTTTCATCAAAATTAACAGCCAAAGGAGTGCCACAATATCTAACCTTATTAGTAGGTCTATCCACAAATTGCGACTTATGAATATGTCCTAGAGCAAAATAATCATATCCCTCTCCTATACTCTCTAAACCTATACTTTCTATTCCACCAACTACGGCTTCATTTGCATTGTCGTGACCAATAAAGTCACAACCAAAAACAGTAGTATGAGCAGACAAAACAACAGGTAAATCATTATTATTCAACTCTTCTGTTTTTTCTAACAAAGTTCTATAAAATCCTTCTGGCATATTACGATTGCTACAATAAGGAACTGCAATAACAAAGCCCTTACCCTTAATTTCTATTATGTGATTTTCAGGATTTTCTCTATCAATACTTCCTATTGTATGCACGTTTAAAAACCTCCAAGGCTCACGAAAAATCTCGTGCTTAACAGCAGAGTCATGATTACCCGCAGTAATAATAATTTGCATATTAGGATTAGCATTATGAATCTGCAAAATAGCCTCTGTAAACATAGTCTGTGCTGCAGAAGAAGGCTGACTTGTGTGATAAACATCTCCACACAAAAGAAAAACATCAGGTTTCTTCTCCTCAACAATAGAAACCATTTGTTCTAACATAAACTTTTGTTCTTGCATACGCTCAAATCCATAGAGTATATGCCCTAAATGCCAATCGCTTGTATGTAATAATCTCATTATTAATTGATGTTTTTAAATATAAATTCTCTACAAAGATAATATTTTTTTATGTCAAATCATTTAAGTTTTTCATAATTTCAATTATATATACTTTGAAACGAGTATATAAATAAAGAAAGTTATGAAGACCATAAATCATTTGACATTTAACCTATACAATCCCGCAGAGGTAAGTTATTGTGATAAAGATGCAATATCTGTAATTATTCCTTCAACAATAATAGATAACGAAAAAACTTACAAAGTTGAATATATTGAAACCGATAGTTTCAATTTGTGTTTAAAATTAAAAGAAGTAGAAATTCCCAACACTATAAGATATATTGGTTACAATGCTTTTTGTCATTGCATTAGTCTAAAAACAATCACACTTCCCGAAAACATTGATACTATTCGCGATTGTGCTTTTGCCCTATGTAACAATTTAGAAACAATCGTTTGTTTAGCAAAAACACCTCCATTGATTGGAGATAGAGTTTTTGAAAATATTTCGCCTAATGCAACTCTTAAAGTGCCAAAAGAAAGTATAGAGGCTTACAAATCTTCGGTTTGGAACATTTATTTTGAAAATAAAATCTTTGGAATTTAACTTTTGCTTCAAAATAATTATACATAAAATATCTGTGTTAAATAAGAAAAGAAAATGAAAAAAGAAGAATTGATAAAAAAGTATACTCCAAATGAAAAGTTATTAGATAATTGGTTGCAAAAGATAAGTCGCTACAACTTACTTACAGAAGAAGAAACTGCAATCTTACTTCAAAAGATTAAAAAGGGAGACGAAAACGCTTTAGAAAAAGTTGTGAAAGCTCATTTAAGGCTTACTATTTCTGCTCTTAATATATATCAAAACCAAGGTATAGGTTTGATAAAACTTATCAATATTGCAATCTCTGGCTTGATAGACGCAACAAAAGAATTTGACTATTCACAAAACGATAAGTTTATAAGATTTGCTGTTAGCTTTATGAGAAATCGCATAGAGAAAGCAATTGAAGAAAAGAAACTAAATAAGTAAAAAACAATTGAAGATATGCAAGAAATTGAAATAAACGAATTGATATATAAAAGAATAGGCGAAAATATTGTAAGTTTGATAAATTGCACAAATGATTTCAAAGGAGAACTCATTGTTCCAAAAACAATTCAATATGAAGGCAAAGAATTTGATGTTGTTTCCATTAAAGGAGAAGCTCTTTGGGGTTGTTGTGATTTAAGCTCGCTTACAATTCCTAATACTATATTAAACATTGGCTATAAAGCCTTTGATTCTTGCTACAACTTAAACACAGTTTACTTACCTGCGTTCACTGATATTGATAGATACGCTTTTACAAAAACAGGCATTAAAACAATTAACGGAATTTCCTATTTACCAAGTTCAATAATAGAAGTTGGAAAGCATACTTTTGAAGAAGTTGGTTTTGTCACCTTTAACCTAAATGAAAAAACTTATAAACCTGAACATAAAGAGGTTTGTGTAGTAAGTTGTGAGGAGAATCTTTGTGGAGATGTTGTTATTCCTTCTTCAATAGAGGTTGATGGCAAAAAATATCCCGTTGTTGAAATAGGCGATTTAGGACTTGCTATGTCGGAACAAATAAGTTCTTTAACAATTCCAGAGAGCGTTCGCAAAATTGGTTGTAAGATATTTGAATATGAAATACCTATTAAAAGCATTACTTGCTTATCTCCTATTCCTCCTCAATTTTGTTCAGCAACTTTCTGGAAAATGCCAAAAATAGAACTCTTAAAAGTCCCAACCCAAAGCATAGAAATCTACCAATCAAGTCCATGGGCAAAATATTTTGAAAGAATAAAAGGGATTTAAGGATAAGAGAAAAAGAAGTCTTTGTTTGAATATTACCAAAGCCTGAATTCTAACATTAACACTTAGTGTTTCGATGTGTTTCATTATAGAGAAACACTTTGTTTCTTCAAGAGAAACATTTTGTTTCACTAAGAAAAACATTTTGTTTCACTAAGAGAAACACATCGTAAAAGTAAATAAAGCATATCGTATCTCTTCCTTTGCAAACTCTTTTAGTTGATTTTTTACTTCGAAACCCTTGCAAAAGCATTTGTATAATTTACAATAGAAAAACGAAAACATTTACTTCTACATCTGAAAGCAAATCAAACACTTACCAAAGCCCATGCGAAAAGAACCAAACAAGAACTAAAATATTTTTTGTTAATTTGAAAATTTAGGATACTTTCGTAGCGAATTTAGAAAACGAAAAATAATAATTTAGTAATAAACGATTAAAAACATAAAGTTATGAGTGAGATAGAAGAAATAAATGTGATAGAAGGCTTTTACTTTGAAGAAGGACAAGAATCATTTAATGAGTTAGTAAGGTTTGCAAAAGATAAAAGTCCTTTAGTAAATGAGACCTTAAAGGCATTAAAAGAAGCTTCAAATTTTAAGGATTGGATAAATGGAATTAAAGATAATGATATGAAGAAGCTTCTTAATCACATCTATAAATTCGTTTCTTTTTGCGATGTTAATGCTTCTAATAACGATTTAGACGGAGAGCTTTGTCAAAATATTAACGAAATAGACAAGAATATTATTAACGAAATAAAGAATCTTCTTAATAGAACACCTAATAAATTAACTATTGCAAAAGCATTCGTGCGTCAAAACACTTGGGTAAAAAACATATTAATATATCTAAAAGGCGAAGAAGTATCTCCTAGTGTTAAAAATGCTATTGAATATTTCAAAAACCCTAAAAATAGATTTCCAATACTTAGCGAAGGACATAGACAAAAGATAAGAGAACATTATAAACTAGATGAAACGTGGAATAATATTCCTAAAGAAGATAAAAAAAAAGAATTTGATTTTGATAAAACATTAATAGTATATATAAATAATTGTATGCAAGAAGTTAAGCAAAAGTATAAGGACATAGGTGATAGCAATCTAACTTATGCTTACTCTGTTGAAATTTACAAACATCGTTCTGAATGGGATTTATATACAACTTTGCTTGAAAAGAATCATAATTTAATTCTTACAGGTGCTCCTGGTACAGGTAAAACTTATCTTGCAATACAAATGGCAAAAAAACTGACAAATACGAAAGATGAGAAAGAAATAGAAAAAAATCCTTATATTGGTTTTGTTCAATTCCACCCTTCTTATGATTACACCGATTTTGTAGAAGGTTTACGTCCAAAAGCAGTTTACAATAATGTTGTATTTGAAAGAGAAGATGGTGTATTTAAAGAATTTTGCAAAAAAGCAATAGAAAACGAAAAGGATAAAAAAGAAGATGACAAAAATAAATATGTATTTATCATAGATGAAATAAATCGTGGGGAGATTTCTAAAATATTTGGTGAATTATTCTTTTCTATTGATCCGGGATATAGAGAAGAAGAAAATAGAAGAACTGTTAAAACTCAATATCAAAATATGGTACAAAAAGGCGACCCTTTCAAAGAAGGTTTCTATGTTCCAAATAATGTTTACATCATCGGGACAATGAATGATATTGACCGTAGTGTTGAAAGTATGGACTTTGCTTTTCGCCGTCGTTTTGCTTTTCAAGAAATAACTGCAAAAGAATCTATGGAAAGAATACTATATGATTTAGATGATAATATTTCCGGAATAGCTGCTGAGAAAATGGGAGCAATAAATAAGACCTTAAATGAATTAGGCTTAAATAGTAACTATCATATTGGTGCTGCATATTTCAAAAAAATAGAAAATTATAAAAATAAAGGAAAATGGGATCAACTTTGGAATTTACATTTAAAAGGAACTTTATTTGAATATTTTAGAGGAGAACCTGACGCTGATAACAAAATAAAACAACTAAAAGAAGCTTATGACAAGGCAGAAAATAATAAGTAGTTATGAGATTAGTTGATAATAAGATTTACGGGGAGGGTAATGATAATATTTGTTTTACACCAAGTAAAAAAGGAAAAGAAGAATCGTTATTAACATCTCTTTCTGCAAAAACTATTAAAGAATTAAATGAAAATACAAGTGAGGGTATTCTTGTTTACCCTCACTCTTTTGCTCAATGCAAAGATAAGCTTGAAGATTTAAAAATTCTTGATTACAACAAATCAATTTTGCAAACCTTTAATCTTATAGGTTTTATTGGAGATGGAAAGGCTCAAATAGAGATAAACTCTCGTTTTTCTAATATAGTAAACGAAAATAATAAAGAAAATGTACAAGATTATTTTCTTTACTATATGTTATCTAAAGTTTTTGCACTAAATATTGTAAATATGGAAGTGGGCGGAGGAAGTTTAAAAGAGATTGATTTGCTTATTTTTATATTTCCAAGACTATTAAAAGAAGCTTTAAGACAAGGATTATTCAAACAATATGTAAAAAAAGAATACAATGATGCAAATGTAAGAGGGGTTATAAACATTAACAAACATATTCGTTTTAACTATCCTGCTAATGGTCGTATTGCATATAGCACAAAAGAATTTAGTTACGATAATTATATAACTCAACTAATTCGCCATACGATTGAATATTTATATACCTTACCTATGGGGCGTGCATTGCTTAATAATGATAAAGATGTTGAACAATGCGTTCGTTTAATCACTCAATCAACTCCTCTATATCAAAAAAGCAATAGAAGAAGTATAATTACTGAAAACAATAGACCTTTAACACACCCTTACTATACTAATTATAGAGCCTTGCAATCTTTATGTCTTGCTATTTTGAAAAAAGAAAGAATCAGTCACGGCTCTCAGAATAATAAAGTACATGGAATACTTATTGATGCTTCTTGGTTGTGGGAAGAATATATTGCAACTGTCATAAAAGAAACAGGCTTTATTCATCATACTTCTAATAATAGTTTTAAATTATTTAAGGACTTAGAAACAAATAATAAATTCCAAACTATTATCCCTGATTATATTTGGACTCTAAATGATGGAAAGAAAATTGTGGCTGATGCAAAATATATTCCATTAAACCGCTTTGATAATACAGATGCAGAAAGAGCAAGTGCAATTTATTACAAAACTATTATGTATATGTATAGATTTGCAACAAACAAAGGCTATCTGCTTTATCCTTATTCAAAGGAAGAAAATGAGAATGAAAAGAATGATGTTATTGACTACGAAATAGATAATGAAAGAAATTGTCATCTTTATAAAATAAGACTTACTATTCCTAAATGTGAAGGAGAATACTCTGATTTCAAAACAAATATTGCAACAAACGAACAAGGGTTTATAGAGAACTTACAAAAGTGTATTAACTAATTATTCTTTTTTTTCTCCTTTTCATTTAACTTTTGAGCCTTTTCGGTTATATAATAATATAATCGAAACATATGAATATTATGCAAACATTTACACTATCTCCTTTTTCATTTAGAGTATTAAAAGGCAACAAGCTTAAATTAACAAAATGCGAGAAAGAAATCTCATGGCATATTATTATTCCAGAAAAGGTTTTGCATAAAGAAACAGAATACACTATTACCATTATTGGCAGTGAAGCATTTGAGGGTTGCAATATTAGCTCTATCACTCTCCCAAATAGCATTACTAAAATAGAATCTCGTGCTTTCAAAAATTGCAATGCTTTAAGCTCTATCTCTATTCCAGACTCCATTACAAAAATAGAAGCATATACATTTATAAATTGCTCTTCTTTATCTTCAATTACTTTTCCTAACACTCTTAAATCTATTGATTACGGGGCTTTCTCTGATTGCATAAGTCTAAGCTCTATTACCATTCCAGCAAGTGTAAAAATAATTGAAGAGGGGGCTTTTAACAACTGTAAGAACTTAAAAGAAGTAACTTGTTTAGGCTTTTTCCCTCCAAAATTCAAATTCATTTGGGGTATAGGAGTTTTTTCAGGCATCAATAAAAACGCTGTATTAAATGTTCCTGCATTAGAAGGCTATTCAAGAAGCCAATGGACTTGGTATTTCAAAAATATTCAATTCAAAAAAGTAGCAAATTAGAGATAATAAAACGTTTTAAATTATGAAGATACTTTACATTCATGGCTTATCTTCCTCAGGGGCTTCAAGCACTGCTGATAGGCTTCGTAATCTTTTGCCAAATGATAAGATTTTTTCACCTGATTTACCAATAGAGCCTCAAGAGGCTTTGCAAATGCTAAAAACATTAGTAGAAAAAGAAAACATAGACCTTGTTATAGGCACATCTATGGGTGGAATGTTTGCTCAAAAACTAAGAGGTTTTCACAAAATTTTAGTCAATCCAGCTTTTCATGTGTCGGAATTTATGAGAAAGAACTTAGGAGTAAACAAGTTTTTAAATATTCGTGCAGATGGTGCTACTCATTATGAAATCACAGAAGATTTATGCAACAAATACGAAGCATTAGAGCGCAATCAGTTTTACGATTTAGCAATTAAAGAAAGCTATAATACTCTTGCACTTTTTGGCACAGAAGATGATTTAGTTGATTGCTCCTCTGAGTATAAAATCTACTACGAACGCTACAACTATTTCAAAGGTGGGCATAGACTTAGCGAAGATAATGTAAAAACAACTTTGTTTATTGAAATAGAAAAGCACAGACAAAGTCTTAGAGAAGGTTTTTCTATTCCATTTTTCGCAGAAGATAAGAATCTATGCTGGTATAGACGTTTTGGTATCATAAAAATAAGCAAAGACTCTCTTGAATTAGAAGCAATTAAAAAGCAGTTACAAATCTATAACGCCTTGTTTTTGGAATATAAATACCAAGATAACATCTACTTAATAACAATCAATACTCCAAAATATAAAATAAAAGACTTGATGAAACGACATAAAGAAATCACTATATACACATGTTTTAACAATGGAGACACCCCTCTTGCAATCAGCACAAATGAATATTCAAAACTAAAAATAAACTTTGACGAATCTAAAATGAAACACACCCTTACCTCAAATTTCTTTCACATTGACCTAGACAGCAACAAATTATTCCAAATCAACAATCAAATATCAAAAAACATAGACCTTACTTGTAAGAAATTTGGAGAAACGAACAAAGAAGAATTATTCTATGACGCAAACAATTTAGTTGGAATGCGTAATGCCTATTGTAAAGCAGAGATATATTCTAATATAAAAGCATAAACCAATAAATAATGAAAAGAAATATAGCAAACGCCCTAACACTCTCTCGCATTTTATGTGGCGTTTGCTTATTGTTTTTTGATGTTTTCTCACTCACTCTTTCTATTTCCTTTAACACTATCTTTTATTAAAATAGAATACTCCGCAATTATTATTTGCATTCTCGCGAGTGTTGGAGCGATAGAGGATTTGCGAAATAAAAATAACCGACTATATCTTTTTATTGGTAAAACAATAAAATTGATTTAAGTATTCAAATTACCAAACTCCTTAATCCATTAAAAACTTTATAGCATTTTCATTACCATATCTTGCTAATTCTTTAATCTTTTCAAGAGCATAATTAGAATAAGTTTGATAATAAATACTAAAATAATACTTGTAAATATATCTATCAAATAATTTATCTTTTATCTTTCCTTCTTTTATTAATTGATAATTTCGATTAAAGGAATAGCCTTTTTTAGTTGAATATTTGTCTAATAAGTCTTTCCAACGACGCTCTGCTGTATAATAATCTTTTTTACAATGTAAATATGTATTAGCAATATTCTCCATACTACCATATCCAACAGTTGCATCTTCTTCATATACACTTTGCAATTCGAAATGATAAATAGCATCATCACAATAATCTAAAATCCTATAACAACACCCAAGTATGTCATAATACTTCTCCTTATTTATATCTGTGAAGTCTTTTACTTTGTTTAAATATACAATTGCCTGTTCTTCATTATCAGAAAAATAATAACATTTAGCAAGTAAATATATACCATAATCAGACAAAGCATTTAAATTATACAATTCTTGATATTTTCTTGCAGCGGCTGTAAATAGTTCTCTATCATATAAATTGTTAGCTTCTTCAAAAAGGCTATCTATTTCTTCATAGGATTTATTATTGTCGTGTTCTAAAATAGTTAATTCGTTTCCTACTATTTGAATTGTGCCTAATTTTTGAATAGCACTTTGTCCTAAAAGGAGTGGTGCTCCAAAATTATGAATAACAACGGCTTCTACATTTCTTAAAACGAGTCCCCCTATTTTTATTTCTTTCAATCTAATTCGTGTGTTTTCAACAATGCTTCCGTCTGCTATTTTAGATTGTGAATTACCTATAATATCATCTTCTGTTATGTAGTCATTTTCAAGCATAAATGCTGCTTCGGTTAGTGAAATACAAACGTCGCTTGCGCCAGTATCAAAAATAAATTTCATTCTTAACCCATTTACTTCGCAAGGTACTTTATATACTCCTCCATCTTTTTGCATTTGAATTTTAACTTGCGAATACCCCGTTGCTGATAACAACAAAAATAAAATTAAAATAAACCTTCTCATATCTTAATCAATAATTTAAGTTTTGCAAATATAGTAATATTCATCATAACATTAAAAAAATCAATTTAAAAAGAGGTTTTTATTTTACGTTTCTAAAAAGATATAATTCTATTGGATAAAAATGACTGTATATTTGCACATATTTTAATTTTTAATGATTATGAAAAGAGCTTATCTAAATGTTATTAAAGACATTAAATGTAAAATTAAAAAAAATTACAATTCTATTTCAATAGCTTTTGAAAATGAATATGAGCTTCTAAAAATAGACCCTGTTAGAAAAGAGATTTGCTATTGTCTTCTTTGTGAATTTAATCAAGCGGCAATAACACTAACAAATCATTTGCTTGAATCCTTTTTAAAGGAAATTCTAATAACTTACGATGCAGTAAAAAATAATAACGATAAACGCAATATTAGTAATTTATTTAACGATGCAACAAATAAATACGCCAATAAAAATCTTCATTATATGATTACAGAAGCATATGATAATAAACTAATAACAGAGGAAGAAGCAAATATTCTTCATGATTTAAGAAAAAAGTATCGTAATCCATTTTCTCATGCAAACCCTCAAGAAATTTTTAAGGGAATGAATAATATCCCTGCGAGTTTCATTAATCTTAAAGATATTTCCAAAGCAGAAGATTTGAGAGAAAAAATATTTTCTCTGCCAAATACTCTTTTATCAGCAAAAAATAATATAATGATACAAGGAATTTTACAAAGTATTATAGCTGAAAAAGAATCTACTAAATATTTTCTTACACTTGACAATATTATTCGCAATGTACGCAAACGATTGTACACAAATATTAAAAAAGTTTCCATTTAACTAAATTATTTTTTAAGGATTGTCTTCTCACTTTTGCTAAATTATATCCTTATATGTAGGTGAGAGAATATATATATATATAAGTCTTTATAACATCTAAATAAAACAAGTAAATATAGAATATTATGAACGAAATAACATTAGATTCATTAATTCAAGAACATGAAGAACTTGGAGTATTATACGAAAAAGGAGGTACTTGGAAAGATTATGAATATGAAAATATGCAAAAGTATCGAGAGTGGTTTGCAAAAGCAGAAAGATTCCTATTTGCTAACTATCATAAT
>JAZRCB010000007.1:0-51998 GCA_045635365.1 Candidatus Onthomorpha sp. | reverse complement strand
ACAAAGCACCATCAATAAAAGTTGCAGAAGCTTCAAAGATTATTGAAAATAGTCAAAGGGACGTAAATATTGCGTTTATGAATGAATTGGCTAAGATTTTTAATGCGATGGGCATAGACACTAAAGATGTCATAGAAGCGGCAGCATCAAAATGGAATTTTATAAAACTAAGTCCAGGTTTGGTAGGCGGACACTGCATAAGCGTAGACCCATACTATTTGATACAAAAAGCCCAAGTATATGGAGTAATGCCAAGAGTAATGAGTTCAGCACGTCGTTTAAATGATGGAATGGGTGAATATGTAGCACATCAAGTAATCAAACAAATGAACAAAAAAGGGGTATTAGTAAAAGACTCTAAAATACTTCTTTTAGGAATTACATTCAAAGAAAATTGCCCAGATATTAGAAATACTAAAATTGTGGATATACATTCGACACTTTCAGAATATACTAATAATATAACAATTTATGACCCTTGGGCAAACGCAGAGGAAGTAAAACACGAATATGGATTAGAAATAACTAATACACATGATTCATCAGAAAAATATGATGCAGTTGTATTAGGAGTAGCACACAAAGAATTTTTAACATTAGACATAGAATCTTTACTAAAAGATACAGCAGTTGTGTACGATGTTAAAGGAATATTAGATAGAAATATTATTGACGGAAGATTGTAAGAAGATGAAAATTGTACATCTTTGTTTAAGTTGTTTTTATATTGATAATTATTCTTATCAAGAAAATATGTTACCTAAGTATCATGTAAAAATGGGGTATGATGTAACGGTAATAGCATCGTTAGTTTCTTTTGATAAGAATGGTAAGCCATGTTTATTAGAATCTGCATCAGAATATTTTGATAAGAATGGATATAAAGTTATTAGATTAGACTATAAAACTCCAAATATAATATATAAGGTACTGAGAAAATACAAGGGCTTTTATAAAACTTTAGAGAAAGAAAATCCTGATGTTATTTTTTCTCATGGAATATCAATGGCAGATAATAGTGAATTAAGAAAATATCTAAAAAAACATCCTAATGTACAATTATATGCTGATAATCACGCTGATTATATAAATAGTGCGACAAATTGGTTTTCAAAAAACATATTACATAAAATAATATGGAAGTATTATGCAAAGATGGTAGAACCATATTTTATAAAATGTTATGGGGTTACACCTATGCGTTGTAGATTTTTGAAAGAGATGTACCACATAAAATCTAACGTAATTGAGTTTCTTCCTATGGGGGTAGATGATGATGCAATACCTAGTAACAGAAGTGAAATTCGAAATCTTCTACGTAAGAAATATTGCATAGGTAATGATGATATTCTTATTTTTACTGGTGGTAAAATTGATGAACGTAAAAATATCCATATTTTAATTGATGCAATTAAAGAATTAAACAATCCAAAATTGCATTTAGTGATATGTGGTGTACTTGCTCCGGAAATGAATCATTTAAAAGAAAAATTTGATTCAAATATACATTATCTTGGTTGGTGCGATTCTGAAAAAGTTATGAATAATATGATAGCATCTGATATAGCATGTTTCCCGGGTACACACTCAACATTGTGGGAACAAGCAGTAGGAATTGGCTTACCATGCATATTGAAACATTGGAATGAAATGACACATTTGGATATAAATGGTAATTGTATTTTTATTAAAGGTAATGATATGACAGAATTGAAAGATGTTGTAAATAAAATGCTTAATAAAGATTTTTATGCACATCAAAAAGAAAAAGCATTCAATGCAGTTACCATTTTTTTATATTCAGACATATCAAAGAAGGCAATAGAAAATTAAAATGAATCATTTTGTAAAAGGTTGGATTAAAAATTTCAACAATAAAAAAATATCTAAGATTGCTTTTGTATCATCTACTAATGATATTAGTAGAAAAGCAAAAATTTATCGTTTAGCGAAGGTTAAATATTCACAAGTTGGAGATTATTCTTATATTGGACCAAGTTGTGATATTACTAATACTTCAATAGGTAGATTTTGTTCTATTTCCGATAATTGTCGTATAGGAACGGCATCACATACTTTGAATAATATTTCTACATCACCTGTTTTTACTTTAAAAAATAATGGAACAGGAACTACATGGGCAGATGAAGATATTTGGCAAAATAATGAGACAAAGAAAGTTTATATAGGTAATGATGTTTGGATTGCCTCTCGTGTTATTATATTAGGTGGTGTTAAAATAGGAAATGGGGCTGTAATTGGAGCAGGAGCAGTAGTTACAAAAGATGTACCACCTTATGCAGTTGTAGGTGGCGTTCCTGCAAAAATATTAAAATATAGATTTTCTGAAGAGATAATAAAGAGAGTAGAAAATATAAAATGGTGGGAGAAGTCTGAGGAGAAGCTTAAACAGTCCATTTCTTTTTTTCAAACGGAAGATATTACAATTGAAAGATTAAATGAATTTGAACAATTTTTTAAAGAGTAATTAGACTATGTCAATATTTCAAAATAAAACATTATTAATAACTGGTGGTACTGGAAGCTTTGGTAACGCCGTATTACGTCGCTTTTTGGATAGCGATATTAAAGAAATTAGAATTTTCTCTCGTGATGAGAAAAAACAAGATGATATGCGTCATCATTTGCAAGCTCAATATCTTGAGCAAGCATCAAAGGTGAAATTTTACATTGGTAATGTTCGTAATCGTGAGTCTGTTGATGTTGCAATGCGTGGGGTTGATTATGTATTTGCGGCAGCTGCATTGAAGCAAGTTCCTTCTTGTGAGTTTTTTCCTATGGAAGCAACATTGACTAATGTTGTAGGAACAAACAATGTTTTGCTTTCTGCTATTGAGCATGAAGTGAAAAATGTTGTAGTGCTTTCTACAGATAAGGCTGCTTATCCTATAAATGCAATGGGTATTTCAAAGGCTCTTATGGAAAAGGTGGCTATTGCTAAAGGTAGAGAATTGGGCGCGAATGCAAAAACTACAATA
This sequence comes from Candidatus Onthomorpha sp., assembly GCA_045635365.1. GTDB lineage: Bacteria > Bacteroidota > Bacteroidia > Bacteroidales > P3 > Onthomorpha. The sequence goes on along the minus strand of JAZRCB010000007.1, from coordinate 48,999 downwards.
TGTTGTACTCGTTATGGTAATGTAATGGCTAGTCGTGGTTCGGTTATTCCTTTGTGGGTTGAACAAATTGAACAAGGTAAGCCTATAACTATCACTGATCCAAATATGACTCGTTTTATGATGACATTGGACGATGCAGTTGATTTAGTGATTTATGCTTTTACTCATGGAGAAAATGGAGATTTGTTTGTGCAAAAAGCACCTGCTGCTACTCTTGATGTTTTAGCAGAAGCATTAAAACAAACATATGCTAAAATAAATCCTCAATACGGAGAAACAGAAGTAAGAGTTATCGGTACACGTCATGGAGAAAAACTTTATGAAACTCTTGTTACTCGAGAGGAAATGGCAAAGGCTATTGATATGGGAGATTATTATAGAATCCCTTGCGATAACAGAGATTTGAATTATGATAAATTTTTCACTGATGGTAGTGAAGAGGTATCAAAAATAAAAGACTATCATTCACATAATACTCGCCGTTTAGATGTTGAAGGGATGAAAGAACTTCTTCTAAAATTACGTTTTATTCGCGAAGATTTAGGGTTACAAGCACGAAGCAAAGCTCGCGAAATAAGATCTGAATAATATATACATTGGCTTTGGGCTATTAGACGTTAGTGATTAATAGACAAATAAATTGCTAACAGCTAAAGTAATAAAATAAACTATGAAAATATTAGTTACTGGTGCGAAGGGATTTGTAGGGAAAAATCTTGTTGCACAACTCAATAATATAAAAGACGGCAAGGCTCGTTGTTATGGCGATTTGAAGATAGATGCTGTTTATGAATATGATATAAATAGCACTATTGAAGAGCTTGATGCTTTTTGCAAAGATTGTGATTTTGTCTTTAATCTTGCAGGGGTTAATCGTCCTCAAAATCAAGAGGAGTTTATGCAAGGTAATTTTGGATTTGCATCAACTTTACTTGATACATTGAAAAAGCATGGAAATAAATGTCCGGTTATGATTTCTTCTTCAACGCAGGCTGCTTTGGATAATCCTTACGGAGAAAGCAAACGTGCAGGTGAGCAGTTGATGTTTTCTTACGCAGAGGAAACGGGAGCAAAGGTTTTGGTGTATCGTTTCCCTAATTTGTTTGGTAAGTGGTGTCGTCCAAATTACAATAGTGCTGTTGCAACGTTTTGTAATAATATAGCAAATGATTTACCTATTCAAGTTAATGACCCAAAGGTCGTGTTGAATTTGGTTTATATAGATGATTTGGTAGATGAAATGATAGCAGCATTGAAAGGTGAAGAGCATAGGAAGGAACAATTTTGTTCTGTGCCTATAGTTCACAGCGTTGCTTTGGGTGAGATAGTTGAAATGTTGTATAAATTCAAAGAACAACCTCAAAGTCTTATTGTTCCGGAGATACCGAATAATTCTTTCATTAAAAAACTTTATTCTACGTTTTTGTCTTATTTTCCAAAGGAAAAAGTTGCGTTTCCTTTGAAAATGAATATTGATGATAGAGGAAGTTTTACGGAATTGTTGAAGTCAAAAAATGTAGGACAAGTTTCTATCAATATCTCAAAACCAGGAATTACCAAAGGACAACATTGGCATAATAGTAAATGGGAGTTCTTTATTGTAGTAGCAGGTCATGGACTTATTCAAGAACGTAAAATAGGTACAGATGAGGTAATAGAATTTGAGGTAAGTGGAGATAAGATTGAAGCAATACACATGTTACCTGGATATACGCATAATATTATAAACTTATCAGAAACAGAAAATCTTGTAACAGTAATATGGGCAAATGAAGAATTTGATCCAAATAGACCTGATACGTTCTTTGAAGTTGTTTAATCTCTCGCAAAGACGCCAAGTACGCAAATGAAAGATATTTCATACGAGATAATAAGTTGTGCATACGAAGTTCATAGAACATTAGGCCCTGGATTACTTGAATCAGTTTATCAAAAGGCACTTGTTCAAGAATTGAAATTAAGAGGATTTAAGGTAAAGTCGGAAGTTGATATCGAAATTAATTATAAAGGTGTCAATGTTGGTAGTGATTTAAGATTAGATATAATAGTTAATGATACTATTATTATTGAATTAAAGTCAGTAGAAACAATTTTGCCTATTCATAAAAAGCAATTATTGACCTATTTGAGATTAACGAATTTACAACTTGGACTTTTGATAAATTTTAACACTAATCTTCTAAAAGATGGTATAACAAGAATAGTAAATAATTTTAATGAATAGCAAAGTATGAATTTTTGCGAATTTAACGACTTGGCGAGAATTTAAAAATAAAATAGATTATGTTTAAGAATAATGGAAAATTAAAGCTGTTGATAATTGTTGGTACTCGTCCTGAGATTATTCGTTTAGCAGCTGTTATAAATAAATGTCGTAAATATTTTGACACGGTTTTAGCTCACACAGGGCAAAACTATGATTATAATTTGAATGGAGTATTTTTCAAAGACCTAAAACTTGCAGACCCTGAGGTATATCTTGATGCAGTAGGAGATGATTTAGGTGCTACTATGGGTAATATCATTGACAAAAGTTACAAATTGATGGTACAAATTAAACCTGATGCAGTATTGGTTTTAGGAGATACAAATTCTTGTTTGTCTGTTATTGGAGCAAAACGTCTTCATATTCCAATCTTTCACATGGAAGCAGGAAATCGTTGTTTTGATGAATGTCTTCCAGAAGAGACAAATCGAAGAATTGTTGATATAATTTCGGATGTTAATATTTGTTATTCAGAACATGCAAGACGTTATCTTAATGCAAGTAATGTAGCTCCTCAACGTACGTACGTGAGTGGTTCTCCTATGGCAGAAGTATTGCATAATAATCTTGCAGAAATAGAAGCAAGTGATATACATCAACGTCTTGGATTAGAAAAAGGAAGATATATATTGTTATCTGCACATCGCGAAGAAAATATAGATACCGAAAAGAATTTCACATCTTTATTTAATGCTATAAATGCTATGGCAGAAAAGTATGATATGCCAATTTTGTATAGCTGTCATCCAAGAAGTAGAAATCGTTTGCAATCAAGCGGATTTAAGTTAGATGCTCGAGTGATACAACACGAACCATTAGGTTTTCACGACTACAATTGTCTTCAAATGAATGCGTTTGCAGTAGTGTCAGATTCAGGTACACTCCCAGAAGAAAGTTCTTTCTTTACAAGCGTAGGTCATAGTTTCCCAGCAGTATGTATACGTACTTCTACTGAAAGACCAGAGGCATTGGATAAGGGCTGTTTTATATTGGCAGGTATAAATGAGCATGACCTTTTGCAAGCAGTGGATACAGCAGTGGAAATGGTGAAAGAAGGCGATAATGGAATTCCTGTGCCAAATTATGTAGATGAAAACGTTTCTACAAAAGTAGTGAAACTTATCCAAAGCTACACAGGCGTGGTAAATAAAATGGTTTGGAGAAAAGAATAAAAATTGTATATATAAAAAGTAAATATATGAAAAAAGCACTTATTACAGGCGTTACAGGTCAAGATGGTAGTTATTTGAGCGAATTTTTAATAGAGAAAGGTTATGATGTTCATGGTATAATTCGTCGTAGTTCGGTTGATTATCGTGAACGTATAGCACATCTTGAAGGACACCCTCAATTTCACCTTCATTTTGGAGATTTAGGTGATTCTATGTCTTTGGTTAAGGTTATAGGTATGGTTAAACCAGATGAAATTTATAATCTTGCTGCACAAAGTCATGTTCAAGTTAGTTTTGACTCACCAGAATTTACAGCAGATATAGATGCTACTGGTGTACTTAGAGTATTGGAGGCTGTGAGAGCTTGTGGACTTGAAAAAACATGTCGCATATATCAAGCTTCAACTTCTGAATTGTATGGAAAAGTAGAAGAAGTTCCTCAAAATGAAAATACGCCATTTCATCCATATTCACCATACGCTGTTGCTAAGTTGTATGGCTATTGGATAGTTAAAGAGTATCGTGAAGCATACAATATGTTCTGTTGCTCAGGAATATTGTTTAATCACGAATCAGAACGTAGAGGTGAAACATTTGTTACACGCAAAATAACACTTGCTGCTGCACGTATAGCACAAGGTGTACAAGATTGTTTGTATTTAGGAAACCTTTCTTCGTTAAGAGATTGGGGATATGCGAAAGATTATGTAGAGTGTATGTGGCTGATCTTACAAAATGAAACACCAGAAGATTTTGTTATAGCAACTGGCGTACAACACTCTGTAAGAGAATTTACTTATTTGGCATTTAAACACGCAGGAATTGAATTGAAATTTGAAGGGGAGGATATGAACGAAAAGGGAATTTGTGTAGCAGGGCCAAAACATCTTATAGGTAAAACTCTTGTTGCTGTATCTGAGGATTTTTATCGTCCAACAGATGTTGTAAATTTATGGGGAGATCCAACTAAGGCAAAAGAAAAGTTAGGTTGGGATCCTGGTAAGACAACATTGGAAGAGTTAGTGAAAATAATGGTAGATCACGATATGGCGAAAATTGCTTCTGAGGGAGCAGCTTCTAAGGTTCGTATGAATCTTGCGGAGTATTTAGAAAAAGGTATTGTGAAATAAAAGTAACTATACTAAAAATCAATGAAAAAAGTTTTTGTTAGTGGTTGTTACGACCTATTACACTCTGGGCATGTGGAATTTTTTAGACAAGCCTCGAAATATGGTGAACTTTATGTGGGAATAGGTAGCGATAGTACTATATTAGAATATAAGCATCATTGTACTATGTATAATGAAAGCGAACGTTTGTTTATGGTAAAAAGTATTCGTTATGTAAAAGATGCTTATATAAATGCAGGAAATGGAATATTGGATTTCCTGCCTACGTTAGATATTGTAAAACCAGATATTTTAGTAGTAAATAGTGATGGAGATAGCGAATCTAAACGTAAGGTTTGCGAAGAACGAGGAATAGAATATGTAGTATTAGATCGTACACCATACAAAGGCTTGGATGCACGTAGTAGTTCTGATTTGAAAAGGAACTTGTGTAAAATACCAACAAGATTAGATATTGCAGGTACTTGGATAGACCAACCATACGTAAGTAAATATACACCAGGTTGGGCGATTACCATATCGTTAGAACCAAATTTTGAGATAAGAGATCGTTGTGGACTTAGTACATCAACCCGCAATCTGATATTAAGTATATGGCCTACGCAATTACCAAACATAGAGCCAGAAATATTAGCACGTCTTGTATTTTGCTACGAAAATAATCCTGAACGTAATGATGGAATTGTTAGTGGAGCACAAGATGCTATAGGGATATGTGTTCCTGGGTTAAGTAGGCATTATTACAATGGTAAGTTTTGGCCAGAAAGCATAGAATCATGTAAAGATGAAAAAATATTATCATGGTTAGAACAGCATTTAGTACTGATACCTATGGAACCTCGTTGTAAAGATTGTTCTGTTTTAGAAGGTAGAGATATTACCAAGGTTAAAGTAGAAGCATTGGCCTCTGCTGCTGATTGCTGTTGGAATGCTATATTATCAATGAATTTAGAAAGTTTTGCCAAAGCATATCAAGATAGTTTTAATGCTCAGATTTCTATGTTTCCTGCAATGATTCAAGGTTCTGTACAATCCTACATAGATAAGTATAAAGACAAAGTAAAAGCATATAAGATGCCTGGTGCTGGTGGTGGAGGATATTTGGCTTGTGTAGTAGATGATTCAAAAGATTTTGCTGATAAATATTCTGAAGCTATAATGTTGAATATTCGTAGAAGTTAAAAGTTATGAAAGTAATAGAAAAAAAATATTTATTACCATTTATACTTGTAACGCTTTGCTTTGCACTATGGGGTTTTGCAAATGATATTACAAATCCAATGGTAAAGGCTTTTTCAAAAATATTTCGTATGAGTGTTAGTGATGGAACACTAGTGCAAGTTGCATTTTACGGAGGATATTTTTGTATGGCATTACCAGCTGCATTATTTATAAGAAAGTTTAGTTATAAAGCAGGACTTTTAATGGGATTAGGATTATATGCAGTAGGTGCTTTGATGTTTTTACCAGCAAAATATATTGGTAGTTATTATCCGTTTCTTTTAGCATATTTTATACTAACTTGTGGACTTTCTTTTTTAGAGACATCAGCAAATCCATATATATTGTCAATGGGTGACAATGAAAATGCGACACGTCGTTTAAATCTTGCACAAGCATTCAATCCTATAGGTTCCCTAATGGGAATGTATGTGGCAATGAATTTTATTCAAAGTAAGTTAAATCCATTGAGTACAGCAGAGCGTGCATTACTTAATGATACTCAGTTTGATGCGATTAAGAACTCAGATCTTGAAATCTTATCTGCACCTTATGTTATAATTGGTTTAGTACTTATTTTTATGTTTATTTTGTTTGTTGTATTCTTGCCTAAAGCAAAAGATACTCAATCAATCAAAATGGATAGTATAAAAGACACCGCAAAGAGATTGTGGAATAATAAACGTTATAAGTTTGGTGTACTTACTCAATTCTTTTATGTTGGCGTGCAAATAATGTGTTGGACATTTATTATTCAATATGGTACGTATTTGTTTATGCAAGAAGGTATGAGTGAGTTAGAAGCAGAAGTTCTTTCTCAAAAGTACAATATTGCTGCAATGATTATTTTTTGTTCAAGTCGTTTCATTTGTACTTGGCTTATGAAATACATTAAAGCAGATATGTTATTGGCAATTTTTTCATTTGTAGCAATTGTATTAACAGCTGGAGTAATTTTCATTGAAGGTTATTTGGGATTATATTGTTTGGTAGCAATATCTGCATGTATGAGTTTGATGTTTCCAACAATATATGGCTTGGCTCTTGATGGAGTAGGTGATGATGCTAAGTTAGGGGCAGCAGGTCTAATCATGGCTATTTTAGGAGGAAGTGTATTACCACCATTACAAGCAGCAATTATAGATGGTAGAGGTTTGTTGGGATTGCCATCAGTAAACATAAGTTTTGTTCTTCCATTGATATGTTTTGTGATTATAGCTATATATGCATTAAATATTAGAACTAAAAAGATATGAAAAGATATTGTCAAACACTTCAGCTTGTTGATGATCAAGAGTTGATTGCTAAATATATTGAAGTACATAGTAATGTGTGGCCAGAAATTATTGAAGGACAGCGTGAAGTGGGAATATTAGATATGCAAATTTATTGTAGGGGTAATTTACTATTTATGATATGCGATACAGTAAATGATTTTGATTGGCAACGTGATATGGAAAGATTGTCGCAACTACCACGCCAAATAGAATGGGAAGCATACGTGTCACAATTTCAAGGATGTAGTGCTGATGCTCGTAGCGATGAAAAATGGCAGATGATGGAACGAATTTTTTAAAAAAGATTATAAAACTATGAATAAAGATAGTAAAATATATGTTGCTGGACATAGAGGCATGGTTGGCTCGGCTATAGTTAGAGAATTAGAGCGTCAAGGCTATAACAATATAATAACTCGTACGCATAAAGAGTTAGACTTGTGTAATCAACAAGCAGTAAATGATTTTTTTGAACAAGAAAAGCCTGAATATGTGTTTCTTGCTGCTGCAAAAGTAGGAGGTATCATAGCAAATCAATCTGCGTTAGCTGATTTTATGTATGATAATATGATATTAGAAATGAATGTGATTCATGCAGCATGGAAAAATGGATGTAAGAAATTAGAATTTTTAGGTAGTAGCTGTATTTATCCGCGTATGGCACCACAACCAATAAAAGAAGAATATTTGCTTACAGGTGAGTTGGAAAAAACAAATGAAGCATACGCTTTAGCAAAAATCAGTGGTTTGAAATATTGTGAATATTTAAATATACAATATAAAACAGACTATATAAGCCTTATGCCAACTAATCTTTATGGCCCTAACGACAACTATCACCCGGAACATTCTCATGTTTTACCAGCGTTGATTCGTCGCTTTCATGAAGCAAAAGAAAATGGGACAACAGAAGTAACATGTTGGGGCGACGGAAGTCCGTATAGAGAATTTTTATACGTTGATGATTTAGCTAACCTTTGCGTTTTTTTAATGAACAACTATAGTGGTAATGAGACAATAAATGCAGGAACTGGTAAAGAAATAAGCATAAAGGACTTGACAGAGTTAGTAGCAAAGGTTGTTGGATATAAAGGTGTGATAAAATGGGATACTACTCGTCCAAATGGAACACCACGAAAATTATTAGATGTAAGTAAGGCTGAAAGTTTGGGTTGGAAATACAAGATAGAGCTAGAAGAAGGTATTCGTTTAAGTTATGAAGATTTTCTTAATAACCCAATGAGAGCGGAAAGATAATATTCATAAATTATGCAAAACACGTACGTAGTAATAATGGCAGGGGGAGTAGGTAGCCGTTTTTGGCCACTAAGCACTCCAGAATATCCTAAGCAATTTATAGACATATTAGGCTGTGGACGTACGCTGATACAATTGACAGTTGATAGATTTAAGAATGTATGTCTTGATGAGAATTTTTGGATTGTAACTAATGAAAAATATGTAGATATAGTAAAACAACAACTACCTACAATTCCAGAAAATCACATATTAGCAGAGCCAGATGCACGAAATACTGCGCCATGTATAGCTTGGGCGTGTTGGAATATACAAAAAGAAAATCCAAAAGCAAATGTAGTCGTGACACCAGCAGATGCAGTTGTTATGAATACAGAAGAATTTAAGCGAGTGATAAATAATGCACTTTTCTTTACAAAAAACAATGAAGCCATTGTAACAATAGGAATAAAACCATCTCGTCCCGAAACTGGGTATGGATATGTAGAAACATCAGAAACAATATCAGGTGAAATTTGTAAAGTAAAAGAATTTAAAGAAAAACCTGATTTACAAACTGCACAAACGTATTTAGAGAATGGTAATTACTTGTGGAATGCAGGTATATTTGTATGGAATGTAAATACAATAGTACAATCTATTACAAAATACAAACCAAACATTGCAGAAGATATGGATAATATTATGACAACAAGCAATGTTAAAGAGATATTTCCGCAATGTGAAAAAATATCCATTGATTTTGCTGTAATGGAGCCAGCTTCAAAAGAAAATAAAGTATTCACACACCCGGCTGATTTTGGTTGGAGTGATTTAGGCAATTGGTCTTCATTACACGATAAACTGGAAAAAGATGAAAACAATAATGCAAATGTTGGAAATGTGAGTTTCTATGAATGCAAAGATTGTATAGTTCATATAGAAGATGCTAAAAAAATAGTTATACAAGGACTTGAAGGATATATAATATCAGAAAAAAACGGACAACTACTTATTTGCAAACGTAGTGAAGAACAAAGAATAAAAGAATTTAACGCATAAGAAATTAATTTAAATGAAAATAACAATAATTACTATTACATATAATAGTGCTAAAACTATTCGAGATACATTAGAAAGTGTAAAATCACAGAAATTTAATGGAGAATTAGAATATATAGTTGTTGATGGAGCAAGTTCTGATGGAACTCAAGATATTATTGCTGAGTATAAAGATGTTGTAACAAAGTTTATATCTGAATCGGATAAAGGTATTTATGATGCTATGAACAAAGGCATCCGTATGGCAACAGGAGATGTGGTAGGTATTCTTAATTCTGATGATATCTTTTACGATGAAAATGTTTTAGAAACAATAGCTACTACATTTAAACAACAAAATTGCGATTCAGTATTTGGCAATCTTCAGTTTGTTAAAGAAAATGATTTAAATACTGTTGTTAGAATTTGGAAAGGAAGTCCATATAAAAAAGGAGCGTTTTTAAAAGGCTGGCACCCTGCTCATCCTACGTTTTATGTAAAGAGAAGTATTTATGAAAAATATGGCCTTTTTGATATATCTCTAGATGTTTCAGCAGATTTTGAATTGATGTTAAGATTTATTGAAAAGTATTCTATAACCGCATTCTATGTAGATTGTAATATAGTTAAAATGCGAATGGGAGGAGAATCTACAGGCTCTATTTCTAAAATAATACAAGGAAATAAAAATATTTTAAGAGGTTTTAAAAAGAATAATTTAAAACCATACCCATTCTATACATTAAGAAGATTGTTACCAAAAGTAGTGAGTGTTATAAAAAATAAAATAAATTAGGATTATGAATATAGCATTAATTGGGGCAAGTGGTTTTGTGGGAACAAGATTGCTTGATTTATTAAAAGAATCAACAGATTATAATTGTAAAAATATAGATTTATTACCAAGTCATTTTTTTAATAATATTACTGAAATAGGTGATGTTAGAGATGTTGAACAAATGAAACAAATGTTAAAAGGGGCAGATGTTGTTGTTTTGTTAGCAGCTCAACATAGAGATGATGTATCTCCTATTTCGTTGTATTATGATACAAATGTAGGAGGTATGAAATCCACATTAGAAGCAATGGAATATAATGGAATAAAGCGTTTGGTATTCTTCTCTTCTGTTGCAGTATATGGATTGAATAAAGAAAATCCTAATGAAGAACATCCAAAAGACCCATTTAATCATTATGGTAAGTCTAAATGGGAAGCTGAACAAGTGTTGCAACAATGGTATGAAACTCATCAAGATTGGAATATTGATATAATAAGACCTACTGTTATATTTGGAGAAAGAAATAGAGGAAATGTTTACAATTTATTGCATCAAATTTCTGGTGGTAAATTCTTAATGGTAGGAAAGGGCAATAATAAAAAGTCAATGGCTTATGTAGGAAATATTGTTGCTTTTGTGAAATATATGATAGAAAATGTAAAAGAAGGATATAATGTGTTTAATTACATAGATAAACCTGATTTTACAATGAATGAACTTATACTTCATATAGAAAAAGTATTGAAAAAACGTATTCCAAAGACACATTTCCCTTATTGGATGGGAATGTGTGGAGGTTATTGCTTTGATATTTTAGCAAAAATTACAGGAAAGAAATTGCCAATAAGTTCTGTGAGAGTTAAGAAGTTTTGTGCAACAACTGAATATGATGCAACAAAAGTTGGTAATACAGGTTTCAAAGCACCATTTACACTTGCAGAAGGTTTAGCTCGTACATTGGAGTTTGAATTTGTTAACCCAAGAAAAGACGATATAGTATTTAAATCGGAATAATATTTAATCTATCTCACTTAAATTCTCAAAAGGCGTGTAAAGACTTTTGTTTATTGTCTTTACACGCCTTTTTTGTTTTCTGTTTCTATTGTGGCACAAAGTAAAGTGCGGTTGTGTCGTAGCCTCTTTCGGAGATTTTTGTTAGAAGGTTTTGTTTTGTGCTTTCTTCTAACTTAGGTGTGCGGCTTAAAATCCACAAATATTTATCGGAAGAGCTGCCTACTACAACGTAATTGTAGTTTTTGTCCAATTCCATTATGTAATAGTCGGAGTAAAACCATAGGAAAAATGATACTTCTAACTTTCCAGGGTCTTTAATGCTTAATAGTCTTGCTTTACCCTTTTTCATCTTAAATTCTCCGTTCTTAATTCCGGAATTAACTACTTCAATCTTTCCGTTAGGTAAAAGTCTGTAGTTTGCTTTCACATGAGTTAATCCTTCTTCAAAGGAATGGTCATAGCGAGCTACTTCATACCATTGCCCCATGTAACGAGTTACGTCTAATTCTCTTACTGTGGAGTTGTCCACTACTTGCATTGACTTGTTGGAACTGCAAGAAGATAGCCCAAGGCTTAATAATCCAATTGCGAATACGCTTTGTAGAATCTTTTTCATAACACATAAAATATTAGGTTCAGAGATTCAACAAATAAAACAAAGAAAAAGTTCAGTCCAACAGCGTTGGAGAAGTATTCCAAGCGCATTGGAGAAGTATTCCAACGGCGTTGGAATTTTTTATTTCTTGATATCAGGGTTTACTTTACTAATATTTTCTTGCTTGAGTAAGCGTTTTTGTTGTAGGCTTTTATTAAATAGATTCCATTAAAGGTTGCATTAAGATGAAAATTATAGTCTTTTGTTTCAAAGACTTTTCTTCCTAATGTGTCGTAAACCTCAATTATTAAATCCTTTTGAGAAGATGATATTGTGATATCTCTATTTGAATTGCTAATGTTTATATCTGCGTTTTCCATATCTTCTATGGAACGTGTTTTATCAAATAATACTTTAAATCTATTTTCATTTTCGCCTATGCTTATCTCGCATGAGTAAATTTCTCCCTCGTTTAAGTTTATTATATTCTCTTTATCTATGATGCTTAGGCTCAATCCATTTGGAATATTAATAGCTTTAAAGCTTATTTGTTTGTTTTCATAACTTTTGATATTCATTGTAGCATAGTAAGGCAAAGTTTTAGCTTCTTCTTTTACCAAGGCATTGTTGTCGGTTAGAAAATAAGGTTCAGCAATCTCAATAGGGGAGAAGAGTTTGTTTGCATCGTAAATATCGTATTCATCTTTCGCGTCTTCATTGTGAGCAAATAACAGCTCGCTTTCTCTTTCTCCGTCAATCATTACAAGTCTTGCAAAATCCCTTTTCGCATTTTGATTTTTAGTTGCTGGTGTAAATCTTTGAGCTTTTGTGAATGTTGCAGAATTGTTCCCGTGATTTACAAAATTTACAAAGAAACCCTCTGTTAAATTAATTGTTCCGCTTGTAACGTATTGAAAAGTCCCCTCATCGTCAAGAGTATAAATGCCGTCTTGTCCTTGTATATTAGCTCTATTGGCTTGAATGAATTTAGAAATATCAAGTTTAAATGTATAAGGATTTGCTAATGCCATCCAATTTCCTCCTTCGCGAAAAGTAGTTAATGATTTTGAAACAACTACATCTGCATCATTCAAAGAGTAATTCTCAGTTTCGCCCTTGCTTGTAAAGACAACGGCTTCTTGATACCAAGGCCAAATTAAAAAACCTTCTCCTTTGCCTACTTCCGTTTCAGTAGTTGCCCAATTTGCACTCCAAGTCCCTGCGCTATCTCCAACATAATCAAATAGCGACACTGAGACATCTTTTGTTCCTTTTTTAATAGCATCTAATTTATACCCATTAAAAGGCGCACCAATAAAGGACCATTTGCCTGTTGGTAAGACTTTAGTCTCTATCTCAAAAACTCCACTAATAGATTCATTACTTGAATTGAACAATTCTCCATTTTGAGTTATTCTTAATACTCCGTTGTTTGTTAATTTGTTGGTATTAGTAATTGTAAACTTACCTTCAAGTGTTTTAGTTTCGTTTTCTTGAATTAAATGATAAGTTTTTGACCAATAATAATCATCATTCCAAGAACTATAATTGCTGCCAAAAGGAATTGTTAGTTTCTTTGTGCTTTTAATGCTTTTAAAAGCATAAGTATAAATAGTAGGAGCTGTTTCTGCAAGACAATATACAGAATCAAGTTTTGTGCAATAATAAAAGGCATTTCTTCCAATTGATTTTACTCCCTTGCCAATTAAGACATGTGCTAAGTTGTTACAATTATCAAAAGCGCCTTGAGTATCACTACTTCTTCCTATATGGCTAACGCTATTAGGAATAATAACAGAAGTTAAATTATCACAATTGTAAAATGCTTTACCTTTTATGAATTTGACATGGTAGGTCTTATTGTTGTATTCTATTGAATCAAGAATTGTTAAACTACCACTCTTTGCTTGATTGCAAGATATAACACTCGCTTCTGAACTTTCATAGGCGTTTTCTCCTAAATAAAATGTAGCAAACCCTACATCCAAAAGAGTATAACTTCCAATAATCAAAGTATCGTTACCTCCATAAACAACATCGTTGATAGTAATTGTTTGTCCTGCAGTTTCAAATGCTTTAGACGCAATTGTAAGGTTTTCGTGTAAAGTAATAGATGTTAAACTACTGCAATTTGTAAACGCATAGTCTTGAATAGTAACAATGTTATCAGGTATTACAATTGAAGTTAATGTGCTACAATTTTCAAAAGCGCCATTTGCTATTGTTGTAACATTATAATTAACACTATTATATTCTACACTACTTGGAATATTTACCGCTACAACATTAGTAGAGCATTTATAAACTTTTACACTTGTTGCATCAATTGTTTTATATGTTAAATCACCTATTGTAAACGTTGTTTGGCTTGTTGCGAGGCTTGTAATAAATAATGTAATTACAACTAAAAATAATCTTTTCATAAGCTTAAATAATAAAAGTCCTACAAAAGTAGAAAAAAGTCTTTGTTTTACGAAATTAATTCTTTGATTTAAAAAATTAATTCTTTGTTTTAGTAAAATAAAACAGCGTTTTAATTTAATGAAATAAAGAAAGAATAAGGCTTTAAATTGATTGCGATTCTTTTTGTTGGTTTGAAATATTTTGTAATAAGCAGTTTTTTACTACCTTTGCACGCTGTTTTTTAAACGAATACTTATGAAAAAAACTTTAAAGATTGTTTATAAGGTGCTTTTATATTGCTTTGCTGCGGCAGGTGTTGCAATTATTGGAGCATGGGGCGTTTATCAATTAGGTTGGACAAAGAATCGTGGCGCTGTTGATAATAATAATCGTTATTTAGTTGAGATTGCAGAATTGAAAAAAGGTAAGGTGCAAAATGGCGATGAGGTTTTATCAACAGAAGATTTAGCAAAATTGACTGCTATAAGTAAATTGTATCCAAAGAATGCCGATTTGATTTTACGCTCTCTTAAAAATAGTAAAACAACTGATAATACTAAGCAAATGATTGCTGCTTGTGAGATGTATTTACAAGATAATGCTGAATATAAATCTTGCATAGATAAGCAAAATCTTGCAGTTGCGAATTTAAAAGTTGATACTACAAAAGGCGAAAACGTAATTCATTGGATGAATTTGCCTGAATGGTATGCTTTGAAAGAAGCAATAATTAAAGATAAAGCGGAGATTGATAGTGCAGCTAAGGTTGCAGGAGTTGAAGCAAGAATGATTGTTAGTTGTTTAGTAGGAGAACAAATTCGTTTGTTTAATTCTAAACGAGAAATGTATAAAAAATATCTTGGTCCTGTAAAGGTCCTTTCTGTTCAATCTCAATTCTCTTTCGGTGTTAATGGTATTAAGGATTTTACTGCTGTGATGGTGGAAAATCATTTAAAGAATGATACTTCTGCTTTCTATATGGGAAAGAAGTATGAGCATATTCTTGATTTCAAAACTGAAAATCATCAAGAAGAAAGAATGAATCGTTTGGTGGATTACAGAAGTCATTATTATTCTTATTTATATACTGCTTGTATTTTGCACCAAACAAAGATGCAATGGCAAAGAGCGGGATATGATATTTCTGCTCGTCCAGAAATTCTTTTTACTTTGTTTAATATAGGTTTTTCAGAAAGTCATCCGGGGCCTAATCCTAAGTGTGGAGGTTCAAGTATAACAGTTGGTGATTATATTTATACTTTTGGAACAATAGGATTTGACTTTTATTATTCGGGAGAAATGATTGAGGAATTCCCTTACGAAAAGGAACGTTTCAAATCTTAATATAAAAAAACGAAGTCTAAGATAGACTTCGTTTTTCGTTTTATTGCTTTTTCTTATTTCATTAATTCTGCAAATTCTTTGTAGAAATATGGTATTGTTTCTATTCCTTTGAAGAATTGTTCTAATGGGTAGTTTTCATTTGGTGAGTGGATTGCATCTGAACCTAAACCGAATCCCATTAATATTGATTTTATACCTAATATCTTTTCAAAACCTGCAATGATTGGAATACTTCCACCGCTTCTTGTAGGTATTGGACGTTTTCCGTAAGTTGTTTGATATGCTTTTTCTGCAGCTTTGTATGCAGGCATATCAATTGGAGAAACGTAAGCATAGCCTCCGTGTAAAGGAGTTACCTCTACTTTTACTGATTCTGGTGCAAGTGTTTTGAAATATTCAGCAAATTGTTCTGTTACAACTTCAAAATCTTGGTCTGGAACAAGACGGAATGAGATTTTTGCGTGAGCAGTTGAAGGAATAACTGTTTTTGCACCTTCTCCTGTATAGCCACCCCATATTCCACAACAGTCAAGACTTGGTCTGATTCCTGTACGTTCTAATGTTGTGTATCCTTTTTCTCCGTGTAATTCTTTTATGTCAAGACTTTGTTTGTATTCTTCTTCGTTGAATGGTGCTTGATTCATCAATGCACGTTCTTCGTCTGAAACAACAAGTACTTTATCGTAGAAGCCAGGAACTGTGATGTGATTGTTTTCATCTGTAAGTTTTGCTATCATTTGACAAAGTATGTTGATTGGATTTGCAACTGCTCCTCCGTAAAGTCCAGAGTGTAAGTCACGATTTGGTCCTGTTACTTTGACTTCTACATAGCCTAATCCTCTTAATCCTGTTGTTATAGAAGGAACATCTGCTGCTAACATTGAAGTATCAGATACCAATATTACGTCTGCTTTTAATAATTCTTTGTTTTCTTTGCAGAAATCATAAAGACTAACTGAACCTACTTCTTCTTCTCCTTCCAACATGAATTTTACGTTGCAAGGAAGTTGATTTGTTCTTACTAAATATTCAAAAGCTTTAGCGTGCATAAAGGCTTGTCCTTTATCATCATCAGCTCCTCTTGCCCAAATATGACCATCTTTTACTACTGGTTCAAATGGATCTGTTCTCCATTCGTTAGCAGGGTCTATAGGCATTACATCGTAGTGACCATATATAAGAATTGTAGGTTTGCTTGCATCAATTATTTTTTCAGCATAAACAACTGGATTGCCTTTTGTTGGCATTATTTCGCATTTATCAGCTCCTGCTTCCATTATTAGTTCTTTCCATCTTTCTGCACAACGAATCATATCTGGTTTGTGTGCTTCTATTGATGATATTGATGGAATGCGAATTAGAGAAAACAATTCTTCTAAGAATCTGTCTTTGTTTTGTTCAATGTAAGTTTTTATTTCCATGATTATTTAATGTATTTAAAAATCTGTTTCTAAGTTTTCTTCAAAATATTCAGGAATTTCTATATCCTTTTCTGATATTATAGGATTGTTTATCCAATCTTTGATGATTTGAGCTGAACTTATTTGAGGTTTAATGTCTTTAAATAAGTTGTAGGCATCTAATCTTGTTACAAAATCTCCACATTTAACCACAAAGTTTGGCTCATCAAATGTTACATAAGCTCTTGTGTTTGGATAGGTATTTGTTAATTCATCTTTTAAAGCAAAGGCTTTGGCTTTTGCATTTGCTCCTGTGAATGAATTTACTTTTATTCTATAACCTAATAATGTACGAGACATTTCGTTGTATTCAATATGGCGTTCCAATATTGTTTGTAATCTTCCGTCAGCAATTATTTTTACTTGTGCATTTGCATGTATGCTTGCACAAAAACTAAATGCTGTGAAAAGTAAAGCGGTAAATAATATTCTATTTTTTGTCATTTGATTTGTGTGTTATCTTGATTCGTTATAAAGTTGTCTTACAGAACAAGTCAATACAGGTATGTGTGAGTGATTTATCATTTGTTGTGCGTATGGCCCAAGGAAGATATTAGATAATGTTTTTTCTTGTTCGCTCATTATTACAATAAGGTCGGCATTGTTTTCTGTTGCATATTCTATTGTTGAAAGCGTAGTATTTTCTGCTTCAATAAAGTTTGTAACATATCTTAGACCTTTTGTCTTCAATAGATTCTCAACACTTAATACATATTTGTTTACAATATTTCTTATAGACTTGCTTGTGCTTGAATAAATACCTAAAACATGTATTACAGCATTAGGGAACATTTTAACGAATTCTATTGTCCAAGGAACTTTTTGACGAGTATCTTTTGTGAAATCAATAGGCATGATAAGTACCTCTAAGTCTTTTTCAAAGTGGAAGTCTTCTCTGATTGTTAAAACAGGACAATGTGCTTCCATTATTGTTTTAAAAGTATTTGCTCCTGCGAATTTTTCATCAAATCCACTATTTCCGTGAGTGCCGATTATTAATAAATCAGCATCTAAGTCTTTTATGGCGTGATTAAGTTGAGAATAAATTTTGCCTTTAGGCATAATGCGATATTCAACTTCAGAGCCTTTTAATCTTTCTTTTGCTTGTTGAACATAGATTTGTAGTTGCTTTTCTGCCTCATCGTAATCTTTTTCTACGGTTTCAACCCAAATGATATACAAATCAGCATTCGTTCTTGCAGCTACGTCAATACTCAAATTCATTGCTGTTAATGATGATTTGGAAAAGTCAATTCCAACAACGATTGTATCCATAAAAGATTTGTTTTAATGTTTATACTACAATTAATAAAAATTACTACCTTTGCAGAATAAAAGGAATGCAATTTTCTGCAAATATAATAAATTTATTTCAAGAATCAATAAATTTATTTCAAGAATCAGAAAATTTATTCCAAGAAATAATTCGTTAAGATAAAAGACAATATAAATGAATAATAATTTGAATCCAGACAAAGAACGTTTGACAAAGAGCGAAAGTGATTATGAAAAAGCTCTTCGTCCTTCGGCTTTTGATGGCTTTGCAGGTCAAGAACAAATAAAGGAGAATTTGAAAATATTTGTTCAAGCAGCAAAGGAAAGAGGGGAAGCATTAGATCACGTTCTATTGCATGGACCTCCAGGATTGGGGAAAACAACTTTGAGTTACATCATTGCGAATGAATTAGGAGTTAATGTAAAAATGACTTCTGGCCCTGTGCTTGATAAGCCTGGAGAATTAGCAGGAATATTAACTAATTTGGAGGAAAATGATGTTTTGTTTATAGATGAAATACATCGTCTTTCGCCAATAGTAGAAGAGTATCTATATTCAGCAATGGAGGATTACAAAATAGATATCATGATAGAGAGTGGTCCAAATGCAAGAAGTGTGCAAATAGGTTTAGCACCTTTTACTCTTATTGGAGCAACTACTCGTTCAGGACTATTAACAGCTCCTTTGCGTTCAAGATTTGGAATCACTTGTCGTTTGCAATATTATGACCATGAAACTCTTGCAGGAATTATAAAGCGTTCAAGCAATATTTTGCAAACACCTATTCATGACGATGCTGCGATGGAAATTTCTCGTAGAAGCAGAGGAACCCCTCGTATAGCAAACCTTTTGCTTAGAAGAGTAAGAGATTTTGCGCAAATAAAGTCTAATGGAATTATTGATATGAATGTATCAAAGATGGCTTTAGAAGCATTGAATGTAGATAAGAATGGCTTAGACGAAATGGATAATCGCATCCTTTCATGTATAATTGACAAATTCAAAGGAGGCCCTGTTGGAATTACAACGATAGCAACAGCAGTTGGAGAAGATGCAGGTACAATAGAAGAAGTCTATGAACCATTTTTAATTCAGGAAGGATTCTTACAAAGAACAGCAAGAGGAAGAGAAGCAACAGCATTAGCATATCAGCATCTTGGAAGATTTAATGTAAAAGGCGGACAAGGAGAGTTGTTTTAAAAGAAAAAATAACGTAAATTTGCAGATTGAAATAATAAATAAAAATAAAAATATAAAAGAAATGGCAGTACATAAAATAAGCCCTGAATTATTAACTCTTGATAGAGTTGATGCTATTTTAAAAGAGGGTATGAAGTTAGAACTTTCTCAAGAAAGTAAAGATAGAATTGTAAAGTGTAGAGAATATCTTGATAACAAGATGAAAACACAAAAAGAACCAATCTATGGAGTTACAACAGGATTTGGCTCATTGTGTAATATATCTATTTCTATGGAAGAGCTATCTCAATTACAAAAGAACTTGGTAATGAGTCACGCTTGTGGAGTAGGAGAAGAAGTTCCTCAAGAAATAGTAAAAATAATGTTGTTGAACAAAATCCAATCTCTTTCATACGGAAATTCAGGAGTTCAACTTAAGACAGTAGAAAGATTAATAGAATTCTTCAATAATGATATACTTCCAGTAGTTTATCAACAAGGTTCATTAGGAGCAAGTGGAGACTTAGCACCTTTAGCACACTTATGCTTACCATTATTAGGATTAGGAGAAGTAGATTACAAAGGAAAAAGAATAAGTGGAGAAGAATTAAACAAAGAATTTAATTGGGAGCCAATAGAACTTCAATCAAAAGAAGGATTGGCTTTATTGAATGGAACTCAATTTATGAGTGCTTTTGCAGTTTGGTGTATAATCAAAGCACAAAAACTTTCTGCTTTAGCAGATCAAATCATGGTTGTTTCATTAGAAGCATTTGACGGAAGAATAGAACCATTCTTTGATCCTGTTCACCAAGTTAGACCACACGCTGGACAAATTGAAACAGCAAGAAGAGTAAGAGAAATGTTAGAAGGTAGCCAAATCATAGCACAACCAAAAAAACATGTACAAGACCCTTATTCTTTCCGTTGCGTTCCTCAAGTTCACGGAGCAAGTAAAGATGCAATAGCTCACGTTGCAAATATAATAACAACAGAAATCAACTCTGCAACAGATAACCCAACAGTATTCCCTGATTTAGATATGGTAATATCTGCAGGAAACTTCCATGGACAACCTTTAGCTATTAACTTAGATTACTTAGCAATAGCAGTTGCAGAATTAGGTTCAATATCTGAAAGAAGAACATATCAATTAATTGGAGCAAAACGTGATTTACCTTCATTCCTTGTTGCAAAACCAGGATTGAACTCAGGATTTATGATTCCTCAATATGCAGCAGCATCAGTTGTTAGCCAATCAAAACAATTATGTACACCTGCATCAGTAGATACAATAGACTCTTCACAAGGACAAGAAGACCACGTATCATTTGGTTCAAATGCAGCTACAAAATTATATCGTGTAGTTAATAACACAGAAAGAGTTTTAGCAATAGAATTATTCAACGCTGCACAAGCATTTGACTTCCGTAAAGAAAAAACAGGTCTTAAATCATCTCAATGTATAGAAGACTTTGTTAAAGCATATCGTGAAAAAGTTCAATTCGTACAAGATGACGTTGTAATGTATGAACTAATTCACAAGAGTGTAGCCTTTTTAAGAGATCAACAATAGTGATTTTAGGCTTTTGAATCCAGCATTCAAAAGCCTAAATTTTTTTTATTTATGGCATTTCTTCCTACAACAAAAAAAGAAATAGAGAATCTCTCTTGGGATAGTGTTGATATAATATTTGTGTCAGGTGATGCCTATATTGACCATCCTTCCTTTGGAGCAGCTGTTATTTCAAGACATTTAGAAGCCTGTGGCTTTAAGGTTGCTGTGCTTGCACAACCAAATTGGAAAGACGACTTAAGAGATTTCAAAAAACTCGGTAAACCGAATATTTGTTTTGCTGTAAGTTCAGGCTCTATGGATTCTATGGTGAATCATTACACAGCAGCAAAACGCAAACGCAATGATGACGCATACACACCAAATGGTGAAGCAGGCTTTCGTCCAGATAGAGCAATAGTTGTTTATTCCCAAATATTAAAATCAATTTATCCAGATGTGCCAGTTTTGATTGGAGGAATAGAAGCCTCAATGCGAAGACTTGCCCATTACGATTATTGGGAAGATAAACTCTTTCCTTCCATTCTTTTAGACTCTAAAGCCGATATGTTGATATATGGAATGGGAGAGAAGGTGTGTGAACAAATTTGTAGAGGATTAGCAGACGGTAAATCTCTCTATGAATTAAGAAGTATTCCTCAAATCGCTTACATAGAAAGAGGAGAAATAGAAGAAGAAAAAGAATATAAAGATTGTTATTTGCCATCATTTGAAGATTGTTTAAAGGACAAAAGAAAACAAGCAGAAAGCATAGCAATATTTGAAAAGAATAGCAATAAATTCAATGGAGAAAGACTAATACAAGCCTATGAAAAAGAAAAACTAAAAGTAGTAGTCAATCCATTTGATCAAAGCTATTCATCAAAAGATTTAGACAAAATATACGAATTACCATTTGAAAGAAAACCACATCCAAAATATGCAAAGCGCGGAAATATTCCAGCATTTGAAATGATTAAATATTCCGTTAATATACATAGGGGTTGCTTTGGAGGATGTGCTTTTTGCACCATTGCAGCTCATCAAGGCAAAAGAATCATATCAAGAAGCGAAGACTCTATCCTAAAAGAGATAAAACAAATATCTCAAGACAAAGACTTTAAAGGTTATTTATCTGATTTAGGAGGGCCTTCTGCCAATATGTATTTGATGAAAGGTAAAGACGAAAACCTATGTAAAAAATGTACAAGACCCTCTTGTCTATACCCGTCTTTGTGTAAGAATATGAATAATGACCATAGGCCACTGCTCAATCTTTACAAAAAAGTAAGAGAACTTCCTTACATAAAAAAAGCATTTGTAGGCAGTGGAGTAAGATATGATTTGTTTGATTCAAGCGAATACTTTGAAACCTTGGTACGTTATCACGTTTCAGGCAGACTAAAAGTTGCACCAGAGCATTCAAGCGAAAACGTATTAAAAGCAATGCGTAAAATGTCCTTTGACCAATTCATAGGAATAAAAAAACGTTTTGAACAAATCAACCATAAATATGGATTAAACCAACAATTAATACCATATTTTATATCATCACACCCAGCGTGTACAATAAAAGATATGGCATATTTAGCCTTGCAAACAGCTCAATTAGGCTATAAATTAGAGCAAGTACAAGACTTTACTCCAACCCCAATGACCATTTCAACAGAAATGTACTACACAGGATATGACCCAAATACCCTAAAAAAAGTCTTTGTTGAAAGAAACCCAGAAGCAAAAAAGAATCAAAACAAGATATTCTTTTGGTATAAACCCGAAAATAAAGCATGGGCAAAGCAGGTTTTTGCTAAAAACAATCTGCCAATGCCAATCATAAATAAGAAACGATAAGTCACAAAAATAAAACGGCGTTTGAGGTTTAACCAAACGCCGTTTTATTTTAATGATTCTTTGAATTAATTTTTTTATTCTTTGATTAAGATTTGTTCAACTTCGCTTAAATCTACCAATGATTGTTCCCCTGTTGCCATGTTCTTAAGAGAAATCTTATTTTCTTTCATTTCGTTTTCACCAACCAAAGCAACAAACTTAATATCCTTATCATTAGCATAATTCATTTGCTTTTTCAATTTAGCATTATCAGGATATACCTCTGCTTTTATGCCTTTTTCTCTTAACAAACGAGAGCATTTCAACGCAAACATAGCCTCTTCTTCGCCGAAATTTGTGAAAAGAATATCACTTGAAGCACAAATGCTTTCAGGGAAAAGCTCAAGTTGTTCTAAACAATCGTAAATTCTATCTGCACCAAAGCTGATACCAACACCAGAAAGCCCTTGATGTCCAAAAATACCTGTAAGATTATCATATCTACCACCACCACAAATGCTACCAATTTCCACATCTACAGCTTTTACCTCCATTATCGCACCTGTGTAATAGTTCAATCCACGAGCCAAAGTAATATCAAACTCAATGTTTTCTATGCCTAAAAGTTTTGATTTGTTCAAAACAAACTCTAATTCCTCAATGCCTTTTACTGCGTCTTCACTTGTAAGAATTCCCTTTAGCGCTTCAATCTTACTCTCGTTGCTGCCATTCAAAGCGAAAATAGGATTTAACTTTTCTATATCCTCATCATTAAAACCCTTAGTTTTTAATTCCTCGCAAACTTTTTCGTAACCTATCTTGTCTAATTTATCAATAGCAACAGTAATATCAATAAGATTTTCTTCCTTACCCAAATATTGAGCAATAGCTAACAATATCTTTCTATTATTAAGTTTGATTTTAGTGTTAAGAGAGAACTTTTTGAATACCTCTTCTATCATACACATTAAATCAACTTCATTTAATAAGCTATCACTTCCAATAATATCTGCATCACATTGATAAAACTCTCTGTATCTTCCTTTTTGAGGACGATCTGCTCTCCAAACAGGTTGAATTTGATAACGTTTAAAAGGGAATGTAATGTCGTTTAAATGGTTTACAACAAACCTTGCAAAAGGTACAGTCAAGTCATAACGTAGTCCTTTTTCGCAAATTTGTTTTGTAAGAGCTTTATGGTCGCTTGTATCTAATGTTTTGTTGCTTGTAAAGTCGCCAGAGTTTAATATTTTGAACAATAATTTATCACCTTCCTCGCCATACTTACCCATAAGAGTATTTAGCTCTTCCATAGCAGGCGTTTCAATAGATTGAAATCCATGAGCATTATATACTTGCTTTATAGTATCAAAAATATAATTGCGTTTTCTCATTTGAGAAGGCAAGAAATCTCTTGTGCCTTTTACCGTTTTGTAATTCATTGTTTAAGTATTTGTTTTTTGCAAAAATAGATAAAATTTAAATTTTTTTTGATGAAGATGTCACAAAATGTCATTTTTTTTTGTCTATATATGTGAAAAGGGATAAAAAATCGCTTTTTACTTTGGTAAAATGAAATTTAATATATATTTTTGTAACGTAAAAAATTAGAGTAATATGAAAAGGGTATTATTAATTTTGGTCATAGCATTCGTGACCTTGTTCTCGAAAGAAAGTATTTCTCAGAACGTAATGTTGAATGCAAATACACATAATACGACAGTTGAAAGATGTACAGGTTATTTTTATGATAACTCATCAACAGCCAATTATGCTACATCAGTAGATAGATGGGTTACAATTTGTCCTCCTGCATCAAGTGCAAATACAAGAACAGCACTTACGTTTGAGGAATTTGACCTTTCAACAACAGACTCTTTTGTTGTATATCAAGGAACATCAATAAATGATCCAATCTTACCAACAAGTGAACAAGTTCCTTATTTTACAGGAACAGACTTATTAGGGAAAACAATTATGCCTTCATTAATGTCAGGTTCACCTTGCTTAACACTTAGATTGTTATCAGGCTCTTCAGATGTTTCTTCAGGTTGGAAAGCAGAAATAGAATGTGTTAGAGATTGTCAATATCCAGAAGCAGCATTAGATACTTTCTTCTATAAATATGATGCAGCAGGAAATATGAGTACAAGACCAGTTAGAAGTGGTGTTGATACAATAGTAAACGAAGACGGAACACAAACACTTATACCTTTTAAAGCAGTGGATATATGTTTAGGCGATTCAGTTGTATTGGTAGCTAAACCAAATTTCCCTGAATATTACCCTAATGAACCAACATCATATTATCAAGGTCTAGAAACTTGTATTTACTATTGGAGTTTTGGAGATGGTACAGGTGACACTGTTAATTTTAATGAAATGATTGGACACGCATGGCCAGAATTAGACGGATACGATTTAATGCTTACAGTAGAAGATACAAATAATGGTGGTTGTAAAAGTAGAAATACAATTGACACACGTTTAAGAATAGCAATCAACCCTATTAAAACCGTAACACCACTACCTGATATCTGTTCAGGAACAGAATTAGGACTAAACATTGGTTATGGAGCAAACTCTTCTATCATCGTTGACTCTTTGAATTTCTCACAAGCAGCAAAAGAAAGATTTGAACAAACTACATTTATTCCTGACGGACCAAACTGTCACCACGTTTCTCCAACAGGTTGTTATGACGCGCCAGTTGTCTTTGACCAATTCACAGCAGGAGCAACAGTAGGAAGTGCTGACGATGTGATGTCAATATGTATGAATATCGAACACTCGTTCATTGGTGACTTAGGTTTCCAAGTAATATGTCCAAACGGACAAAGCGTTATTTTGAAACACAATGGAAACGGAGGAGGCGCTTTCTTAGGGATACCTATTGACGACTCTGGTACAAATTGTTGTGATAGTACTTGCGCACCTATTGGAGTTGGTTGGACTTACTGCTTCTCAAACCAATACCTAACAGGAGCAAGAGGAACTATAGGCTCTGGCAGTGGAACAATAGATTCAACAAATACCACAGATACAACAGGATATTTCCAAACACCAACACAAACAGGAGGAACATCAGTTGACCTTACAGCATTTAACAACCTTATTGGTTGTCCTTTGAACGGAGAATGGTCATTAAGAGTTTGTGACAACTGGGGAATTGACAACGGATACGTATTCTGGTGGGACTTAGAATTAGGACAAAACAGTGGAGCTAACTGGAGCTACCAAGTACCTTTAGATACAGTAATATGGAGTGGCGTTTCATTCTATACACCTACCTCATCAACATCAGCAACCGTTGCACCACCAATTGATAGCGCAGGAACTTATGTCTTCGATATTACAATCATAGATGATTTCGGTTGTCAATGGGATGCAGTTTCACCACTTAACGTAGTACAAACACCAGTTGTTGATTTAGGAGAAGACGTTGCACTTTGCGAAATGTATAGTGTAGAACTTGATGCAGGCAACGAATCACCAACAGCCTCATACGCATGGGCACCAACAGGAGATACAACAAGAGTAATCACAGCACAAACACAAGCAAACTCTAACTCCATAATTAAATATGAAGTATTAGTAACAGAATATAATGGTTCTATCTATTGCTACGGAAGAGACTCTGTAAACCTAATAGTACACCCAGCAGCTATAGCAGCCTTTACATCAGACAAATTCCCATTAGAAGGATGTGAACCATATACATTCCAACTACAAAACACAGCAACAAACGCGACACAATTTGAATGGAGAGTAGGAGAAGAAATCACAACAGACCCTAATCCATCATTCACATTCCCTTACGGAACATACGACATAAAACTAAAAGTTACCTCAGAACACGGCTGTACAGACTCAATAGAATATGCAGACATCATAAACGTATATCGTCACCCTGCAGCAAACTTTGGTTGGGAACCAAACAACCCATACGCATCAAACCCTACTGCAAACCTTGTAAACCTAACAGAACCAAATGATGCAACAAACCAATATCACTGGTCAATCCAAACAAACAAAAAAGATGCAAACGCAATAGAAAACGTCTTTGGAGCCAACCCTTCATATACATGGGAGCCACAATCAGGCGAAACAGTAGCAGGCGACTATACAATAACATTAGACGCATACAGTGTGAATTTAGCACCAAGTGGATACATATATGAATGTCATGACACAATCTCAAGAATAATAACAATCATCAATGACAATCTAATGTTCCCTAATGTTATCACACCAAACGGCGATGGAGTAAATGACGTATTCTATATTCATAACCTAATAGACGGACAAGCTTTCCCAGACAACGAACTTTCAATCTATAACCGTTACGGAAAGAGAATCTTCTTCATACAAAACATGAGAAACGAAAGCGACTTCTGGGATCCAGCAGCAACCAACACACCAACAGGAACATATTTCTATAGATTTATAGGACGTGGACCAATCAGAGATGTAGAATACAAAGGAGCTATAGAAATATTGAAATAATACTAAAACCCAAAACATAAAAAAACGAATATCGGACTGTCAAAAAAGACGGTCCGATATTTTTTTATCAAATAGCATTGCCGATTAAAATAAAAGTAATACCTTTGCAAACGCTTAAGTGGACGGATTTGGATTGATTGCAACCACATTAAAAAAATGCTAAAACAACAATTACCACCATTTTTTTAATCCAATCAAGACTTTCTTTCATTACTTAGCGTTATAGAAGTTAAAGAATAATTATTAATAAAAAACGCAAAGAAAATGTCTTATTTTTTCACATCAGAATCAGTATCAGAAGGACATCCAGACAAAGTAGCAGACCAAATTTCCGATGCCCTGTTAGATGAATTCTTATCACAAGATTCCAACTCAAAAGTAGCCTGTGAAACCTTAGTAACAACAGGATTAGTAGTACTAAGCGGAGAAGTCAAAGCAGAAGCCTATGTTGATGTACAACAAACAGCAAGAAAAGTAATAAAAAACATAGGATACACCAAAGGTGAATACATGTTTGAAAGCAACTCATGTGGCGTAATATCAGCAATACACGAACAAAGCCCCGACATAAATCAAGGAGTAGAAAGACAAACCGAAGAAGAACAAGGAGCAGGAGACCAAGGAATGATGTTCGGATATGCGTGTAACGACACAGAAGACTATATGCCACTCTCATTACAACTATCTCATATCTTAGTATATGAATTAGCACAAATTCGAAAAGAAGGAAAACAAATGCAATACCTTCGTCCCGACTCAAAAAGTCAAGTAACAATAGAATACAATGATGACAATACACCAAAAGCAATCAACACCATTGTAATATCAACACAACACGACGACTTTGACGAAGAAGGCAAAATGTTGGAACGCATAAAGAAAGACGTAAAAGAAATATTAATACCAAGAGTTATAGCAAAATTACAAAAACAAAGCGTAAAAGATTTGTTTAAGGCAGACTACATCTTATACGTCAATCCAACAGGTAAATTCGTAATAGGAGGGCCACACGGCGACACAGGACTAACAGGCAGAAAGATAATAGTAGATACCTACGGAGGAAAAGGAGCACACGGAGGAGGAGCATTCTCAGGAAAAGACTCCTCAAAAGTAGATAGAAGTGCAGCATACGCAGTACGCCACATAGCAAAAAATATGGTAGCAGCAGGATTGTGCGATGAGGTTTTAGTACAAGTAGCCTATGCCATAGGAATAGCAGAGCCTGTTGGCCTTTACGTAAACACATACGGCACTGCAAAGGTGCAAGAAAACTCAAAACCAATGACAGATGGACAAATAGCAGAGAAAATCAAAACCATATTTGACCTACGTCCATACGCAATAGTAGAACGCTTTGGATTGAAAAACCCAATCTTTGCACCAACCTCTTTATACGGACACTTTGGACGCACCCCTTACAAACAAATGGTAACAGTTTGTCAAGAGGGACAAAAAGTTCAAAAAGAAGTAGAGTTCTTTACATGGGAAAAACTCGACTATGTAGATAAAATAAAACAAGCCTTTAATATCTAAAGAAAAAAGAAAACGGGATAGCTTTTTAAGTTATCCCGTTTCTTTTTCAAAGAATCGCATCATTTTTTCAAAGAGACAATCCGTTTTCTTAAAGAGATAATCCATTTTCTTAAAGAGAAAACAGATTTTCACAAAGAAAAACCAATTTGAAAATAAAGTTTCATTTTATTAATCCTTTGTGAAAACATAGTTTTTCTTGGATTCTTTTTTGAGAAAAGAAGATAAAATAAAAAATATTTCAACAAAAGTTTGGAATAATCTTTTTTTTCTTTACCTTTGTCGCCACAATCATTAAAATATATCAGTTATGAAAAAAATAGTCTTATTATTGGCATTCTGTTTATTTTTGAGTGTTGGTGCAAAATCACAGCAAGACCATGGTTTAATGCCCGATTCAAGTGAATATGATTTACTTTATGTTTTTGACACTACTTATTTTTCAAATTGTTTTTTAAGTAATAATCCTCTTTATAATCAAGTAGATGGCTGGACAGTTTACGTTACTGATGTTTATTCTGATATGTATTCAACGCATAATTATTTTCTTCCTTATTATAATTTATGGTGTGATTCAACTGCGCCTGCATGGATTGATGGTTATGTGGTTGGTGCTACAAATCGTAATGATTCTGTTTATGCAGAAGCATTTGCTCAAGAGTATCTTTTCAATCAATATGATGTACCTTATGATAATTATATTATTTGTGGAGTATCAATAAGAATAGGAGGTACTGGTCGTCATCGCTGGGGGAATATTTCTATTTTAGATGAAAACCTTGATACAATTTCAGCAACTTTATTCCATACTGATAACTTAGGTCCATCTTTAGACTCAATAGTACCTTGGAATAGGGACGGTTGGAATAATTATTATTTTGAAGATAGAGATTATCCTAATCTTACTAATCTTACTAATTTTCATATAGCGTTTGATACAGAAGAAGAAAAATATAAAAGTCCAAGTTATTTTCGAGTAATACATACTTGCAATGTTTATAGTCCATGTCTTAGAGATTCTATCTATTCCAAAGGTGGACCTTATGAAGTAGGATTAAGTTATGATTCTATTATGCCAGGTATTTTATCTTGGCAACGTATGTATCATTGGTTTGGACCTGATTGTCCTTGGAGTATTAGAGATTCTATAACGGGAGAATGGTTGCCTGAATACTATGGTATTCCTGATGGAAATATAATACACAATATGACGATAGATTACTACAAAGAGTTAGAGCCTGAGAGATTTATTCCTTTGTGTGCTTTTACTAATGCAAAACATATTAGGCGTAATGGTGAATGGGTAAATTTTGAAGATGACCCTGCTTATACAATTTGGCAAAATATTTACATTGCAATGGTGCCTATTATTATGATTCCTTCTAATACGCAGTCTTTACCGGAAGTGGAATTAGAGAAGATGTGTTATCTTTTCCCTAATCCTACTAAAGATTATTTCAAGGTGATGAGTCATTATACTATTAAGAGTATTCAAGTATATGATATAGTTGGAAAACTCATCTTGGAAAGAAATGTAAACAACTTTGAAACAGGATTTGATGCAAGTGGTTTCTCTTCGGGTTCTTACATAGTAAAGATAAACACCGTAAAAGGAGAGGTTAAAAAGAAATTAATTATAGAATAAACCTATTTGTAGAACGAAGAAAAAACGGGACAGCTTTTTAGAGTTGTCCCGTTTTTTCAAAGTATTTCTTCATTACAAGCAAGGAAATCAGTTTTTCTCTTTTCTTATCCTTGAAAGGTTTAACGTATTCGTTTGCGTTCTTGATTATTTGCAAAGCCTTATCGGGATTTTTCTCATAATAGGTAATTCTTTCTATTAAGTCGCTAAAGTCTTCCTTGATTTCGATGTAGTGATAGTCGGGAATAAGACAACCCTCCATAAACCATGTCTCATATTTTGGGCGAGGCATAACGGCTATTGAGTTAGAGGACATAATCCATTTAAGATTGCTTGCAACATCATTGCCTTCTATTGCCATAATGTATTTGAATCTTAATTGCTCTTTAAGACTTAGATGTTTGCTTTGCCATTGTTTTGGATTGATTGAGTCTTTTGCTGTGTCTTTTACATCACACATGGGATTGTTTACATACATTTCTATAAACTTTTGCCTATTTGGTTTTCCGTGTGCAGCTCCTCTGAAAAGTATCTTTGGGGTTTTGTCTTTGAACTTTGTTTTGTCGTTTACGAAAATAAAGTGTCGAATCTTATTTAGTTTCAAAAGTACAGAGTTTTCGTTGTCTTCTCTAATTGGACGACTCTTTACAATTGTTGCTTCCTCTTGTAATGAGGTAATATCCCCGGCTTTAAATTTCCAAAAGAGGTTTTTAGGGAAATATCGTGTGATTTCGTTTGTGTCAAAGAAGTAAACTTTTGAGAAATTGGCATTTTTCAATTTATGAGAGGCAAGCTTCTTTGCACTAAGGGAAAGGGTTTTGCTTTCTTTTAGTTTGTTGTAATAGTTTAGTCTGAAGATCAAGTCTGATGATTCGTATTTTGGGTAATGCTTTTTTATGAATAAATCATATCTTATGCCAAACAAATTGCTTGGTATTAGTAAAGTGAAAAGGCCTTTTAAATAGTACAGGAATTTCATTTTTTATTTGTTTTGCCCAATGTAAACTTCGGTAGCACCGACTCCATATTTCGCCATTGAGGCATCAAAATAATGTATGTTTTGATATTTGTTGAATTCTTTTAAAAGTTCTGCTTTCAAAACTCCTTGTCCAACTCCATGGATAAATATTATCTTGCTTATTCCATGAATGATTGCTTCGTTCAAACACTTGCGAGCGTATTCTAATTGTATTTTTAGCATTTGCTCGTTTTCTAACAGGTAATAATCCTCTACTAATTCCCCAATGTGTAAATCTATTTCTGCACAATGAGAGTTCACCATGTGCTTATCAAGGAAGGTGTTTGTGTAAGCCTTCTTTGCAACGTTTACTACAATGTTTTCTTCTTTTGTTACCTTGTCTTCTTCTTTTACAATGCTTGTTTGAATAAACTGACTTATAGTGCTCATTTTGCAAATCTCATACATAAGAGCCTTTTCTCTGAAAAAGCCTGTCTCAACATAGCAACCCTCTTTAAAGAATTTGCTTCCTCTTAATTTCAATTCGCAATTACAAGGCATTAAAACTCTTGTGTCTTTGTCGTTATGGAAAAGTATTTGCACAGCTCCTTTTTCCCATTTGCTGATTTCTTCTCTTGAAATTGTGCTTAAAAGGATTTTTTCCATCTTTTCTAATGTGCCAAAATCCTCTGAAACAAATCCGTCTTCTTTCAAAAGAAGTATTGAATAGATTATTCGGTTTTGAGAATTGTTTACCAAATATACATCTATATCTCCAGAGATAAACCATTTTTGGTCCTCTGGTACAAAGCAAAGATAAATTCCTTCATCTTGTTTTCTTCCAATTGCCGAAAGATACAAAGGACTTATTCTTTCATCTTCTTGATACGATGGAGCGAAACTCTCTTCTGTCTGTTCGCTTTTTATGATTTCTTCTTCTTTTGTACAGAAATATTGTCCTGCTTTGTCTTCACAAAAGTCTAATACTAAGTCTGAAACTAAGGTTGGTATTTCAAATCCATCTACTTCTACATTTGCTACATTTGTGGCTGAGAACCCTTTGATTATTCCTCCACCTTCTGAACTCAAAAACTTAACTCTATCGCCTGTTTTAAACTTTGCCATTGTCTTAATTCTTTGTTTATTTTATAATTTCGTTTGCTAATTCCTTTAAATTCAAACCTCCGAAATTGCTTGAACTCATCATAAGAATGTTTTCTCCCTTTTGGCTATTGTCTCTTATGAATTGCAAAACCTCTTCCGTAGTTGTGAAAACCTGTAAGCCTGTTTTGTCAAATGCTTCAAGAATCATGTCTTTGTCAAGATTAGGAAGACGTTTTAATTCCAAAGCATGTGAGTTGAAATATATTGCAGCGGTATCTACCTCTTGCATTGTGCCTTTATATTGTATAAGAAACTCCTTTGTAAGTGAAGAAAAGGTGTGTAATTCCATGCAGGCGGTTAGCTTTCTTTCGCCATATTGATTTTTCATTGCCTCAACTGTGGCTTTTAATTTTGAAGGAGAGTGTGCAAAATCGGTGTAAAAGGCTTGTGTCTTGCTTTCTTTAACAACTTCCAATCGTTTTGAAGCACCCTTGAATGATTGTATTGCAGTAAGGAAATCAGAATTCTTTACTCCGATTTGCTCCAAAGCAGTCATTGCTGCATTAAGATTGATTAGGTTGTGTTTGCCGAAGATTTGTAAAGGGTATTCTTTGCCCTCGTGTATTACTATAGTATTGTTGTTTTCTATTTTATGAGTGATTTCTCTGTAAGCAAAGGTCTTGATATCTTTTCTTGCGTTAGAGGCAATCTTGCAAATGTTTTCATCGTCTTGGAAATATACTAAACTACCTTCGGTTGTTATCTTGTCGGCAAATATTTTGAATTGCTCAACATATTGTTCAAAAGTAGGGAATACATTAATATGGTCCCATGCAATGCCATTTATTATAGCAATATCAGGATTGTAAAGATGGAATTTTGGTCTTAAATCAATAGGAGAGGAAAGATACTCATCGCCTTCTAATACCATATAAGGTGCATCGCTCATCTTTACCATTATATCAAAGCCTTCGAGTTTTGCTCCTACCATATAATCTGTTTCTATTCCCAAATTCTGCATTACATGTAAAATCATAGCAGTAATAGTTGTCTTTCCGTGACTGCCACCGACTACTATTCTTTTTTTGTTTTTGCTTACCTCATAAAGATATTCTGGATAGGAATATATTTTCAAACCAAGTTCCTTTGCTTTTAATAGCTCAGGATTGTCTTGTTTTGCATGCATTCCAAGAATTACTGCATCTATTGAATTATCTATTTTGTCTGCATTCCAACCAATTTCTTTTGGTAAAAGGCAATAAGACTCTAATTTAGACTTTGCTGGTTCAAATATTTCATCATCAGAACCGCTTACTTCAAAGCCTTTTAATTTAAGAGCGATTGCTAAATTATGCATAGCACTTCCGCCTATTGCAATAAAATGTACTCTCATTTTTGTATTGATTCCTTAAATAAATTATATGCAAAGGTAAGAATAATTACTTGTTACGAAGAGATAAAATGAACAAAAAATACATTGTAATGTTTGTAGTTACAAACAAAAGTAGTATATTTGCACCCGATTAAAAGTGTAAATTATTAATTTCTTACAAAAAACAAATTAAAATGAAAAAAACATTATTAACGTTAGCATTGTTGCTTGGAACTGCTGGCTTGTTTGCTCAAGTTGGTATGGGAATGAACGAACAACAAGTGCAAAAGAAAGCTGTTTCTAAAATAGAAAAACAGTTTATCAAAGGCAAAAAGAACGTAAATCTTTCTGCTAAAGACGGAGAAGCTGAAGTAATATGTGACTTCTCTGACGCAACAGCTTATACATTTGGAACAAATCCTGCTCACACAGTAGCTGGTTTCGGATGGAATCTTCAAGCTGATACATTAACTGCATTCGGTCCTCAAGGTGACTACTTGAATAGCTGGATGATGATAACAGATTCAGATGGTAATTTAGACGCAGATGGTTGGTGGATGTTAAATCCTAATCGTGGATATGAAAACCAAACATTTGGAAATGGTTTTGCTTACCTTGACCTTTTAACAATCGATAATGCTGGTTTGAACTCAAGCGTTATGGATGCTTATGTTCAATTCACAACACCTATCGTTGCTCATGGAACAAACGGTATTGATGTTTACTTTAACCAAGCTTTAATGAGATTTAACTCTGACCGTTATTTCGTTGAATGGAGTAATGATCCATCATTCTCTACTTATGACTCAATAGAGTTCAACGTAAGAGGTCTTGAAATGAATGCTAATGATGCGTTCTATGGAAACAAAAGAGTAACTTTACCAAACAACACTCCAAATGCAAATGCTATAGGAGCAACAGCAGATCAACTTACTTACATAAGATTAAGATATACTTGTCCTGCTTCTTCAACCCAACCTCACTCTTATTTCTGGTTTGTAGATGATGTTGTTTACCAAGAAACTCCAGAAGCGAGAGTTGATTTATTAAAACAAGAATATGAAATGGGAGCATACCACTTCCTTCCTGCAGTAGTTACTCCTGATACTTTAGTTTGTGTAGTTAGCGCTGAAAACACAGGAGCAACAGATTTGAATGATGCTATATTAACACAAAAATTCTATTCAGTAACATTTGCTGAAGAAGAAGGTGCTGATGATACTTACACTCAAGTTGGATTTAGCGAAGGTGAAGAAACTGCTTTATTAAACACAACTGTTCAAACAGCAGAATCTGTTAATGGTTCAGATACTACTTGGGCAGCAAGAAGAGCTGTTGATTTATTCGCTGCTTCTAACGTATTACCATCAACAACTCCAGGAACTTACGCAGTTATGAGTACTATTGAATCAGAAACTTATGGTGAATCAATCGTATTAGGTGATACTACATACTTCTATGTTGTTGAACCATCTGCTGAATTAGAAGGTTCTTACCGTTGGGGTAGAGCAAGAAAAATTCTTGTTGAAGAATGGAGCTCATGGAAATATGGATTCGTATATGAACAAGGTACAACTTGGTTAACAGATGACGCTGCTTGGAACAGAGAAGGATACGAAGTATGTCTTCCTTTCACAGCAGATTACACATCAACTGATTTATTCATCAATGGTGTTGAAGTAGTTCCTGCTTTAGACTCTTGTCAAGCAGGTGCTCAAATCAAAGCTAAATTGAGAAAATTCAATCCTGAAGCTGCAGGTATGGATGACTATGTAGTAGAAGTATTTGATGCATGGGATGTTCCTGTTGAATCAGAAGTTTACGAAGTACAATCTTCAGACTTAAACAACGGTTTATGTACAGATGAAACTTACTTAGACGTATTTGGTGCAAATACATTAAAATCTATCTACTTACCATTCAAAAACAGTGTTGAATTAGAACCAGGTGCAACTTACTTTGCTTGCTACAGAATGGCAGCTAACGGTAGATTTATGATTGGAGCTGATACTCCAAAATACCCAACTTCATTCGGTCCTGGTGGATCTTACTACTTAACATCAATTCCATTGATCTTTACTCCTGGTTTACCAGCAGCTTCATCATATGCTTGGGGAGGACGTTACTATGTATCTGATTACTGTGATGGAAAAACTCCACTTATCTATATGATAATCGGAGATGCTTCAACTCGTTCATTAGCTGAAGACGCTACAGTTTCTTCTTCATTAAACGTTTATCCTAACCCTGCTACTGACAATGCAACAATATCTTATTCTTTAACAAAATCTGGTAATGTTAGCATAGTTATAACAGACTTAATGGGTAGAGTTGTTATGAACATGGAACAAGGAAACCAAACTGCAGGTGTTGCTTATACAGTTGATGTAAACACAGCAAACTTAGCAAATGGTACTTATTTCTATACTTTAAATGTAAATGGCGAAAGACAAACAAAGAAATTTGTTGTTAGCAAGTAAGAAATAAAAAATATAAATCTGTGAGGGTAATTCTTTAAGAGTTACCCTCTTTTTTTTGCTCTTAACTATTGTTTTTTTTAAACTTATCTCCATTTTTTTTGTCAGAATCTTATTAATTTGTAATTTTGCTAGCTTGAATGAAACTATAGGTAAGAAAGATATGAAAATGACAAAAAGAATATTGCTATTTGTTTCAATAGTATTTGTATTTGCTATAAAGCTTTTTGCAGTTCCTGCAGACACTACTATGAAAACAATAGTGCAATCAGATAAGAGATTATTGAATTTTTATTTAATAGGAGATGAGTGTGTAAACTATGGACGTACTCTTGATGGTTACACAATTCTTTTAAATGAAAGAGGTAAGTATTGTTATGCTTACACAAATCAAGAGGGCGATTTGTTAGCCTCTAACTATCTTGCAACAAATCAATCTTTGAGAACAAGAGAAGAAAACGCCTTTTTAACAACAATAAATAAGGGTTTAAATTTCTCAAAACGCCAAATTGAAGAAAGAAGAGAGCCTTTCGCAAAAATAGAAACAAATTATCCAACTGTTGGAGATAACAATTTGTTGATTGTTTTGGTGTCTTTTCCCGATAGAGCCTTTACTTATACAAGAGATGACTTTGATTCTTTAGCCTCACAACCGGGATATAATCGCAATGGAGCAACAGGTAGCGTGAAGGATTATTATTATGATGTATCATTTGGACAATTAAATTTGAATCCAACAGTAGTTGGTCCTTATGTTTTATCACACCCAATGGCTTATTATGGAGCAACAGGTCCTTATTTTTCTGATGTAAATCCAAAGGAAATGATTTCCGAAGCCTGTATGTTGGCAAATAATGATGTGGATTTCACTCAATTTGATATGAATAATGACGGAGTTGTAGATGCAGTTCATGTTATTTTTGCAGGAGCGGGAGAAGCCTCCACAGGAGAAGGAGATGCTATTTGGCCTCATCGTTGGAGTTTCTATCCTTCAGACACTTTTAATATAGAGTTTGATGGAGTTAGATTAAAAGACTATTCTTGCTCAGCAGAAAAAATGGGTAGTGGAATGGACGGAATTGGAACGGTTTGTCATGAATTTGGTCATGTTTTAGGTTTGCCAGACTTGTATGATACAGACTATGAAGGCTCAGGAGGACAAGCAACAGGTATTGATACTTGGAGTATAATGGCTTCTGGAAGTTACAATAATGCAAGTAATACTCCAGCTTCCTTTACTGCATACGAAAAATATAGATTAAATTGGTTGCAATTAGATACTTTAACTCTTGCGGGAGAATATGTGCTACCTCCTTTAATGGATAGCAATAGAGCATATATTATAACATCTCCTTATTCTGATGAGTTTTTTGTTTTTGAAAACAGACGTAGAACATCTTGGGATACTTACATTCCAAATGATGGAGGTTTGATTTATCATGTTAAAGACGAGGGAGATTATAACATTAATAGCAATCCAAATTATCAAAAATACGATATTGAAGAGGCAGATAGAAATGATGATGACGCAACTTTATCAACAGATGTCTTTCCTTCATCTCAATACAATAATTTCTTTACAGACTATTCTGCTCCAAATAGTATTCTTTGGAATGGAGAAAGCTTAAATAAACCAATCACTCAAATGACAAGAGATACAAGCGACCATTGTATTCGTTTTCGCTTTATGATACCAGACTCTCTTGCAATAGTTGAAACTCTACATGGATTTGAAAAACTAAATAACACAACTTATAAGGTAAAAGGACTTGAGGTATATTCGGGTTTATATAATTATGAATTAAAAGGATTTGTTATAGACACATTACAAGATTTCTCAACACAAGAATTCTACCCTGCAAATATTTTCGTTGGCGATACTTTAATTGCTACTATCGATAACCTATCTTATGCAAAGACTTATTATTATAGAGCAGCATATCTTTCAGATGAGGGAGATGCTTACGGAAATGTAAAAACCTTTACTACAGCAGATGGACAACCAACTCTAAGAACAAATTCTGCAACTGCAGTATCTTTAAATAGTATCACAGCAGGAGGAACAAAACTAATAGAGGGCGATTTCCCTATACTAGAACATGGACTTTGCTATTCACTAAATCAAAATCCAACTATAAATGACGGAGTAGTAAGTTTAGAAGGAGATTGCTCTTCGTTCTCGGTTGAAATAATAGGACTTGAACAAGCTACAAAATATTATTTTAGAATGTTCGCAAGAACAGAGTTAGGAGTAAAATATGCAACACAAAAATCAGCAACTACAAGTTTCATTCCTGTAGAAAACAATGTTATTACAGGAGGAGCAACACTTTGCGAAGGCTCTGATTTTGGTTTTATATTAGGAAGCCAACCTACAGAAGGACAAGGAAACTTCACATATCAATGGCAAAGAAAAACCTCTAACACCTCTTGGGAATACATTGAAGAAAACGCAACAGATAAAAACTATATAGTAGGAACACTTACAGAAACAACCTCTTTTAGAAGAATAGTAAACTCTTTAGCAATAAAAGACACAAGTAATGTTGTTGAAATGATTGTTTTGAAATCTAAAGGAGGTAAAATAAATGGTAAAACCGAATGGATTAGTTCAGAAAGTGACACATTATTCTTAACATCTAACGTAGGAGAAATACTATTTTGGGAAGAAGCAAACGACAATTTTGCATGGAACAAAATATCACAATCAGAACAAGATACTAATCTTCTTTACAATCCAAACCTAATAGATACAGTTTACATAAGAGCAGCAGTACAATTCAATAATTGTCCTTTAGCCTATTCCGATACATTAAAGATAAATGTAATACAAGATGTTTCTCTATCAGAAATAGAAAACAACGCAACATATCTTGTTTACCCTAACCCAAGCAAAGGAAATTCTATATTGAATAATACAGAAGGAGAATTATTATCAATAAGCATATTTGATATGTATGCAAGAGAGATAGCAACATTAGAATCAAGTGAAAAATCAATAAGCCTACCTCTATCAAATCTTGCAAACGGAACATATTTAATAAGAATAGAAAACAAGACTGCAAAAAATAAAAATAAAGAAATCAAGTTAATATTAATGAATTAATAATAAATAGAATAAAAAAGAGAAAATGAGAAAAGGATTATTAAAAACAATTACACTCTTTGTGTTGATTACGCTAATCAGCATAGGAGCGTTTGCAATCCCAGCAAACAAGCAAGCAGTAACTGTTCGTCAGCCAAATGGCAAAACTCTAACATTTGTACTTGGAGGTGATGAATATGTTAATTGGGCAACAACCTTAGACAATTACACATTGGTAAGAAACAATCAAGGTGTTTTCACTTATGGAGTATTAGATGCAAATGGAGATTTAGTAGCTTCAAAATACATAGCATCAAATGCAAACGAACGTTCAGCAGAAGAAATAGCATTTCTTTCAACATTGCCAGTTAATCTATTTTATTCTGATTCACAAATAGAATTAAAGAAACAAAACTCTCCTGCATCAAGACCAGCAAACAACGATGCAAAATATCCTTCAATAGGAACAGTTAAACTATTGGTGATTTTAGCAGGTTTTAGCGATTTACCATTCACTTATACAAACGCAAACTTTGTTGATTTGGTAAGCCAAGACAACTATAATGGTACAGGTTCTGTGAAAGATTATTATGCAGACAACTCTAATCATCAATTTATAATGGATATAGATGTTGCAGGACCATACGTTTTACCAAACTCAATGGCTTATTACGGAGGAAACAACTCATACGGTAGCGACCAAAACATGGATTTCTTCGTTGCACACGCACTTACAGCAGCAGACCCTGATGTAAACTATGCAGATTATGACAATGATGGTGACGGATATGTAGATGCAGTACACATTATCTTTGCAGGAACACCAGAATCTTCAACAGGTGTTGATAACGAAATATGGCCACACAGAAGTAGTGTAAACCCTAACATACAAAAAGACAACAAAAGATTTGGACCATACTCTTGTTCAGCAGAAAAAAGAAACAATGTAGTAATGGACGGAATTGGAACAATATGCCACGAATTTGGACACGTTTTAGGATTCCCTGATTTCTATGACACAGACTATACAGGTTCAGGTGGACAAGCTTATGTTCCAGGAGATTGGGATTTGATGTCATCAGGTTCATACCTAAACAACTCTGCAACACCAGCAGGATTAACAGGTATAGAAAGACAAATCGCAAACTGGGCTCAACCAATCATCTTAACAGCACAAGCAAACAATCAATACTTACCAGCAATCAACGACTCAGCTGTTTTCTACAAAATAGACTTAGGAAACAATAACGAATTCCTTATGTTAGAACACAGAAGAAAAACAAGATGGGACGCTTACATACCAGGTGAAGGAATGTTGATTTATCATGCACAACAAACAAGAATAAACAACTGGTTAAACAACCACCAAAACAATATCAACGTAAACCCTAACAATAGAGGTTGGTATATCGTTCCTGCAACAGGAAATGATGGACACACAGAAACATCAAACGCACCATTCCCAGGAGCATCAGGAAATACAAACTTCACAAACAATTCAGTTCCTGCAAACACATTAATGAATGGAACTCCAACAAACAAACCAATCACAAGCATACAATACTTAAACGACTCAGTTATTACATTTAACTTTATGTCAGATTTACCTGCAATATCTACAGACTCAGTTTCTCCATCAACAATTACTTCAATCTCTGCAACAGTATGGGGAAGCGTAATATACTATGGAGATTCTACAATTTCAGAACAAGGAGCACTTTGGAGTGTTAACCAAGAAGCGTTAAGAAATTTAGACACAGACAACATAACATCAATAGCTTCAGAAACAGTAGCACAAAACTTCTCTACCCAATTAACAGGTTTAGTGCCATCTTCAATCATCTATTATAGAACATACGCAATAAGTGAAAATGGAACAGCATACGGACCAGTAAAACAATTCTCTACACCAAGCGGTTTAGGAACACTTTTAACACGTCCAGCAACAGGGATTGATTCAGTTCACGCAACACTAATAGGAAACGTAATCTCAATGGGAGAAGGCGAATTCATAGAAAAAGGATTCGTAGTATCAACAGATGCAGACAACGATTTAACATTAGAAACATCTTGGTATGTTCAAAACGATACAGCAGCAATAGGCTTGTATTATGTAAACATAGACACATTAACAGAAGGACAAACATACTACTATAAAGCT
Organism: Candidatus Onthomorpha sp.; assembly: GCA_045635365.1. Lineage (GTDB taxonomy): Bacteria > Bacteroidota > Bacteroidia > Bacteroidales > P3 > Onthomorpha. Next base: position 7,386 of record JAZRCB010000007.1, on the reverse strand, counting down.
TACCTAACAACATCTTTAGGAACAGCATACGGAACAAAGAGAAGCTTTACAACAACTTTCCCTGCAATAGAAAACAATGTGATTTCATCTAACCAAGCATTCTGTTTAGGCCAAACACCACAACTACTTACAGGAACAGAACCAACAGGAGGTAGAGGTAACTTTACATATCAATGGCAACAAAAAGGCCGTACAGGAAATTGGGTTAATGCAACACAAGAATCAACAAACAAAGACTACCAACCAGAAGCAATAACAGACAGTACTTACTATAGAAGAGTCGTTACCTCAAACGGAGTAGTAGAACACATCTCTAACACAATCCTATTAGATGTTAAAATCTCAAGAGGAGGAGTAATAAGCGAAACAATCAGCAACGACACAATAGCATTAGGAAACTCAACAGGTCAATTAAAACTTAATAACTATAGAGGTTCAATCATAGATTGGGAAAGAAGCATAGACAATCAAGCATGGGAATCATTAAACTTCAACGAAAGAAATCACCCAGGCGAAACACCAACAACAGAAGGAACCTACACATATAGAGTATTAGTACAACTTGACCAATGCCCATCAGAATACTCAGCAGAAAAAGCAATCTATGTAAAAGACTATTCATCATTACAAGACGTTGAAAACCTATTTGACTACACAGTGTTGCCAAACCCAACAGCAGGTCAAATCACAATCACATCAAAAGAAGCACAAGCAGATGTTATTGTAATCACAAACGTATTAGGACAAGAAATCCTAAAAGAAACAAACTGCACAATCAATGGCAAAGTAATCAACCTTGACGCCTTTGAAAGCGGAGTATATTTCTTGAACATCAAACAAGGAGACAAACAAGCAACAAAACAAATCATCTTAAAAAAATAAGAATATGAACAAAGTAATCAACACAGACAAAGCTCCAAAAGCAATAGGACCATATAGCCAAGCTATATTGGCAGGAAACGGAATGCTTTTCATTTCTGGACAAATTCCAGTAAATCCAGAAACAGGCAAAATACCTGAAACAATAACAGAACAAACAGAACAAGTATTCAAAAACATAGAAGCAATACTTACAGAAGCAGGCTACACATTCAAAGACGTAGTAAAAACAACATGTTTACTTAACTCAATGGACGATTTCGCTGCAATGAACGAAGTATATGCAAAATACTACAACGAAATGTTGCCAGCAAGAGCAGCATACGCAGTAGAAAAATTACCAATGGGAGTATTAGTAGAAATAGAAACCATAGCATACAAAGGATAATAAACCCTAAAAAATGCAAACAAAAAGTCGGAGCTTCAAAAACGAAGCCTCCGACTTTTTTTTCTTACCTTCTATTCCAACAAACCCTCAATGCCATCAGACTTTATGTAACCTACCGCTCTTTTGTTAAGATTTATTGTGCGTAAATAGCCTAATTCAACCAGCTCTTGCAGATCTGTTCTTGCAGACTTAATAGAAATATTAAATTGTGTTGCTAATTCTTTCGGAATGAACATAGATTTTTTACCCTCTAAAAGAATCCTTAAAACATATCTTTGACGCTCGTTAATACTTGAAAGACTGCTAAACCTAAACAAGTCTTCTTGTTGATTAGTCTTGAGTTGCAGATATTTTTTCAAATCATCAAATGCCTTTTTTATAACACTTAAATGATATTGAATAAAGTAAGACAAATCATTATTATCGTTTTCAGTATATAAAAACGCCCTTTCGTAAGCCTTTTTATTAGAATAAATTATTCTTGAAATAGATAAATATTCGCTTAACCAATATCCCTTCTTTATCATATACCAATAAAACAACGACCTTGCCGTTCTGCCATTCCCATCAGTAAAAGGGTGAATAAAAGCTAACATAAAATGTATTATAATGGCTTTTACAATCGGGTGAATAAAGTCTTCGTTATTTTCCTTATTAGCAAAATCACATAAATCCTCAATCATACTATTGATTTCTGCGTATGCAGGAGGCGTGTGAGCAACATAACCGCTGATTGCATCAACAACAAAAATATTATCGTGCATTCTGAAAACACCCTCTTGGTCCGAGTGAGCCAAAGTCTTGTTTGTAATAGAACTATGAATGTCAAGCAAAGCCTCAATCGATAAATCAGATTGGTTTTTTGAAATTTTACTAATAGTTTCATAATTATTACTAATCATTTGCTGGCTTTTGTCTGCAGGTTTTAGCCTTTTACGAAGCATATCCTTTGCAATCTTCCGCGTAGTAGAAGCCCCCTCTATTTGACTTGAAGCAATAGCCTCCTCCATTATAGAGTTGATTAGATAATAGTCTTTAAGAGAAGATGTAATATTGCTTTCCGTTTGCAAATTGCCTCTTAAATTCAAATCAAACTCATGCAACATTGCCTGCATCTGAGTTGTGATAACAAAAGAAAAAGAATACTTGCCAAATTTTAAAGTCTTAGCCTGCGATTGTCTTTGAAATTTCACCGCTTGCCACAATATACTTTGCTCAAATCCCTTTGGAGTAAGATATTTCACCTTATCCCAATAAAGGTACCCTTCATTTATTTTTTGAAATAAAGGTTGCAAACTTGGTTCGTTAAGTAACTTAATCGCTTCAACTTGTTTAGTTGAATCGCACATAGGAATAGGCTCTATTTTCATACTTCTTTTGTTTTATCACCGCAAAAATACAACTTTTTTTAAAATTAGGGGAAATTTTCCTCAAACTTCCCCTAATTTCCTTTTAAGAAACAAATCATTCCAACGCTGTTGTAATACTTCTCCAACGCCTTTGTAATTTTAAAAATCAAATAAAAGTAATTTAGAATCAAAGATTTGGCAAATTAAAAATTTGTTTCTAATTTTGCAAACGAATTAAGGAGAATGATAACGAGTGCCCCGTATTGATGTCATGGTGTGCAGGAGTTATTATTTTTCTCGTTCTACTTATTTAAGTACAAATTAGGGGAACCCTTCGGGGTACTCCACCAGCCTGGCGAGGGGGGTGGGTCCGAATACGCAAAAAGCGAGAATCACTCTCGCTTTTTTTTTAATAAAACGCTGTTGTAATTTTTTCTTTCTTTGTTTTAATTTACTAAATCTTTGTTTCGTTGTAGCGAAATGGCGTTTCATTTTGCTGATGTTGTTTTGTGTAAATTGTGGGCTTTATTTGTGAGTTTTGCCACTTTGCGAGAGATTCATTTTGTCAAAAGAAAAATTCTTTCTACCTTTGTTTCACTGAATCAAAACCTTAAAACAAGAAACAGAAATAAAGAATTAGAAATATAAGATAAAATATTAAAATAATATATTGAGCTTTAAGCTCTTATTCTCTCCAATTGAAAACCGCCAATTTTCAAACCACCTAAGGGGATAAGCAGTGTAGGGTTCGCGTCTTAGGGCGTGAACCGTTTTATGCTTATTTTAGGTGTGGGTTCTTGGCGGTACCTCAAGTGGAAGTAAGCAAATAAAAAACGGTAACGCCTTTTTCTTTTGTCCGAATCGGAGTTTATGGCTTCAAGTCAAAACACCGATGAATTATGGCAAAGAATGACAGTCTTCATAAGGCGAAACGAGCAAAGGCAGACGAGTTTTACACACAGCTTTCCGACATTGAAAATGAGTGTCGCCACTATAAAGAACACTTTAAAGGCAAAACAATTCTCTGTAACTGCGACGACCCGCGCGTAAGCAACTTTTTCTTTTATTTTTCTCAAAACTTTGAACACTTAGGCTTGAAAAAGCTGATAGCAACCTGCTATAAAAGTCAAGATATTAACCTTTTCAGCGAGGGAAATACCGAAAAGGCAGTCTATATCGTTTACGAGGGCGACAAAAATGGCAATAAAAAAGTTGATGATAACGAATTAGACATAAAAGAACTGCAAGGCGATGGCGATTTTCGTAGCAAAGAATGTATAGAACTGCTGAAAGAAGCCGACATAGTCGTAACAAATCCACCATTTTCCCTATTTCGTGAATACGTTGCTTTGTTAATGGAGTATGAAAAGAAGTTTTTAATCATCGGAACGCAGAATGCTATTACTTATAAGGAGATTTTTAAACTTATAAAGGAGAATAAAATTTGGTTAGGTTGCAAAAGTGGAGATATGTCTTTCACTGTGCCTGCTGATTCGGAGCCTCGTGCAACAAGATATTGGGAAACGGAAGACGGAACAAAGTGGCGAAGTATGGGAAACATTTGTTGGTTTACTAATCTCGACCATAAAAAACGCCATGAAAAGATTGTGCTTTATAAAACTTACACTCCCGAAGATTTTCCTAAGTATAAAAACTATAATGTGATTGAAGTAAGTAAGATCGCAGATATTCCAATGGATTATAATGGCGTTATGGGTGTGCCAATCACCTTTATGGATAAATATAACCCTGAACAATTTGAAATAATTGGTATGGCAGAGGACAATGGCAAAGGTTTAAGTGGAGAAGCAGCTGAATGGGACAGAGTAAATCCTCACTGCATAATCAATGGTAAAGCAATGTATAAACGAATCTTTATAAGAAAAAAATAAATGCCGTATGAAAATAGAATTAAGAAAGATTAAGATTAGAGAATTAGTAGCAGGATATAAGGATAGCGAGGAAGAGGGTGTTGTTGGTTGGGGTGGAAGGCTTAATATCAGACCTAAGTATCAGCGAGAGTTTGTTTACAAAGACAAACAGCGCGATGCAGTAATAGATACCGTAACAAAGGATTTCCCTTTGAATGTTATGTATTGGGTAAAGTGCGGAGCAGATGAATATGAAGTGCTTGACGGACAGCAAAGAACTATAAGCATTTGCCAATACGTTAATGGAGATTTTGCATTTGATATGAGGTATTATCATAACTTGCAAACCGATGAGCAAGAGCAAATATTAAACTATGAACTTATGGTTTACTTTTGCGAAGGCACGGATAGCGAGAAGTTATCTTGGTTTAAGACAATCAATATTGCAGGAGAAAAACTAACCGACCAAGAAATCCGCAATGCAGTTTATGCAGGTAGTTGGACAACTGACGCAAAACTCCATTTCTCTAAAACGAATTGCGCCGCCTATCTTTTGGCTAAGGATTATATGAACGGAAGTCCAATCCGTCAAGACTTGCTTGAAACAGCTATTTCTTGGATTAGCAAAGGCAATATAGAAACCTATATGGGAAATCACATGCACGAACCCAACGCAAACGAACTTTGGCTATACTTTCAAAGCGTTATAAATTGGGTAAAAGCTGTTTTCCCAAAATATAGAAAAGAAATGAAAGGCTTGGATTGGGGAACGTGGTACAATAAACTAAAAGATGAAAAATTCGATTCTGCAAAACTTGAAGCAGAAGTAAGCCGTCTAATGCAAGATGAAGACGTTACGAGTCGCAAAGGCATATATCAATACCTTTTATTCGGCGATGAACGATTCCTAAGCATAAGAACATTCCGAGAAAGCGACAAACGCTACGCATACGAGAATCAATTTGGAATCTGTGTTAAATGTGGCGAACACTTTTCCATAGAAGAAATGGAAGCAGACCATATAACCCCATGGTCAAAAGGCGGAAAAACCGAACGCGATAACTGCCAAATGCTCTGCAAACAATGCAACCGCCGAAAAAGTGATAAATAAACAAATAGGAGATAAGGAAAAAAACAAACAGAAAGCCAAAATGACTTTCTGTTTAATGGGAGGCTCTTCGCCCCAATTGCTTTCGCATCGCAAAAGTACAATGAAATTTTCTATTAGCCAAATTCTTACTGAATAAATCAAAGAAAAATAGGACTAAAACATAAACTTATTGTATATTTGCTAAATAAAACAAATCTTTTTATGGCAGAAACAAATCGCATAGAGTATAAAAGGGAATTAAATTCAGAACTTGACATAGAAAAAGAAGTAGTCGCTTTTCTGAATTATAAGGAGGGAGGATTTATCTACATTGGTATAGATAAAGATGGTTCAGTTGTGGGAGTAGATGATGTAGATGATTGTATGCTAAGGCTGAAAGATAGAATTAAACATAATATTTCTCCTTCTGCTATGGGTTTATTTGATATTGCGGAGGAGAAAAAAGATGGTCGTAGCATTGTTAAAATTACGGTAGCAAGTGGAATAGAAAAACCTTACTTTAAAACAAAGTTTGGAATGACCTCAAAAGGGGCGTTTATTCGCATAGGAACTTCGGTAGAGCCTATGCCACAAGAACAAATAGATAGATTGTTTGCTATGCGTACAAGAAATTCTATCGGAAGAATAGTTTCTAATAGACAAGATTTAAGTTTTGAACAATTACGTATTTATTACGATGAGCGAGGTAAAAGATTGAATGATAATTTTAAGCGAACTCTTGAATTGTTTACGGAAGATGATAAACTGAATTACGTTGCCTATCTTTTGGCTGACGAAAATGGTAATTCAATTAAGGTTGCTAAATATTCAAGTCTTGACCGCTGTGATTTAATTGAAAACAATGAGTACGGATATTGCTCTTTGATAAAAGCAACTAAAAGTGTGCTTTCAAAACTTGATATAGAAAATAAAGTTTCTGCAAGAATTACTCCAATGGAACGAGAGGAAACTCCTTTGTGGAATAAGGTTGCTTTGCGTGAAGCTGTGATTAACGCAATTGTACATAACGATTACTCTTTTGAAGTGCCACCTAAATTTGAAATATTCCCAGATAGACTTGAAATTACTTCGGCTGGTCGTTTGCCTGAGTCGCTTACGAAAGAGGAATTTTTCAGTGGTATTTCTATTCCACGCAATAAAGAACTTATGCGTATATATCGTGATGTTGAATTAGTAGAATCCTTAGGCTCTGGAATACCTCGTATTCTAAAAGCTTACGGAGAAGACTGTTTTACCTTTACCGATAACTTTATTCGTATAATTCTCCCTGTAAATATAGAGGTTAGTGCTCATGAAAGTGTACAAGTAAGTGTACAACTTAAAATGTTGATAAACTGCATAAAAGACAATGAATTGTCGGTTGATGAAATATTAGAAGTGTACAAGCAAGTGTACAAGCAAGTGTATAAGTCTAAGTGGTATTTTAAGAAAAATACAATTCAGCCTGCTATTACAGAAGGTTATGTTGAAATGTTGTATTCCGAAAATCCGAATCATCCAAAACAAAAATATCGTCTTACGGAAAAAGGTTTAGCATTAAAAGAAACTTTTTCTTAGAAATAAAAATTTTCAATAAAAAAGAAATGAACGAATCAAAGTTTAAATGTATTAAAACGTTGAAAGGGCATAAAGATGATGTTACTTTTGCTACATTTAGTCCAGATGAAAATCGTATAGTTTCGTCTTCATGGGATAAAACTATAAAAATATGGGATTCAAACACTGGTGAATGTTTGCATACTTTAAAAGGACATAAACGTTTTATAAGTTCTGTTTCGTTTAGCCCTG
>JAZRCB010000006.1:0-8620 GCA_045635365.1 Candidatus Onthomorpha sp. | reverse complement strand
TGTTTTCACCAAACGCTGATTAATTTTCACCAAACGCCGTTTAATTTTTTTTAAACGCCGTTTAATTTCAACCAAACGCCGTTTAATTTTGCCAAAATCAAGAGAAAAAACAGCCTTTTTTGGCTTAAAAATGGGATAAATAAGGCTTGAAAATTATTAAACCATTGATTAACAGTGTTTTGTTTAACTCAAAATGCTTAGAGAAATTGCAATGAAGTAAGACGAAGAGTGAAAATTTCGTAGTATTTCGGGCTTTGATTTTAATTAAAAAATGTTAAAATTTTTTCAAACAGGGGGAAATGGATTGAAATTTAAGAAAAACTATTTATTTCGCTTTCTTCTTGTTATCAAAAAACAAGAGGTTATTTTTGCAAAGTTTGATGAAAAAATGTATTTTTGCAATAGTATTAGTTTAAGTGAAATTTTTATGAAGAGGATATTTTATTTTTTGACTTTTTCTGCTTTGGTTTTTGCTTCTTGTGGTAAAAAGGCAGAGGAAAAACAAGTTAAACAAGAAACGAATTTAAAGACTGTTGAAGTCAAGCTTAATGATGATGCACCAATTTATATGTTGCAAACTTTGACTATAAGTGGTTTTTCAATAAACGATACAGTCAATGGAATAAAGGCAAGGGTGCTAACTCCTGTTAAAAAGATTAAAGAGGAAACTCGTTCTTTTAAGCCTATCAATTCAAGAAGTGAACAAATGTTCAAACAATCTGTTGAGCAATTAAAGCAGATTGGTAAAAAGCAAGAGCCTCATCAATTATTGGTGAGAACTGTTTCGGTGGTTTCTTACAATAATTTGGTTAGTGCTTTGATGGAAAGGGAGATTATATATGCGGAAACTAATCAAAAGGATAGCTTGTTTTTTGGAGTAACTTACAATGTTGAGAAAAATACTCCTTTAAAGATAACAGAGGTTATTAATATTAATGAGAAAACTTTTGAGAAGATTTCTTCATATTTTACAAATGTTGAAGCAAGTCTTGGTTTTAATGATTTTGTTGGCAGTGAATTTGCGATAAGTAATGATAGTATTTTCGTGTATCCAACAAAACAAGAAAAGCAATATCAAGTTGCAATCCCTATTCAACCTATTGAACATTATATAATAAATGATAAATAAGAAGAAAAAGAGAGCTATAATAATTATCTCTGTTTTTTTATTATTGATTTCTGGAATATTAATCTATAATTATGGGATTGGCTATTACAGAAAGTATTATGCTTGCCCTGGAGTGGTGATTGATTCTTATAAATATCCTGTTGTGGGAATTGATGTGGCTTCTCATCAGGGCAACATTAATTGGAAGGAAGTTTATTCTTCAAAAATCAATTTTGCATTTATAAAAGCTACGGAGGGAGAAACCTTTGTTGATAAGAAGTTTGAGTATAACTTTTCCGAGGCAAAGAAAAACAAAATCATTGTCGGAGCTTATCATTTCTTTCGTTTCAATAAGAATGGTAAGGAGCAGGCATATAATTTTATAAATAATGTTCGTTTAGATTCTATGGATTTACCTCCTGTTATTGATGTGGAATTGTATGGAGGAAACAAATATAGTTCAGAGACACGAAACAAAGTTATTAGTGAAATCTTTAATTGTTTGCGAACGTTAGAGAAACACTACGATAGAAAGCCTATTATATATACCAATATAGAAACATACGATAGTTTTATAAAGGGAAACTTTGACGACTATGATATTTGGTTGTGTAAACTTTGCAATGAGCCAAGCAGAATAAATTGGAAATTTTGGCAATATTCACATTCAGGTGTTGTGCCGGGGATAAGAGGTGATGTGGATATGAATATTTTTAAAGGAAGTTACGATGAATTTGTTGAATATTTATATAAAGATAACAAATGAAAAGAATACTAATCTTAGATAAAGCACACCCCGTTTTAGAAGAAAAATTACTTGAAGCAGGCTTTGAAATAGATTTAAACCCTACTATAACAAGAGAAGAATTGTTAGAAGTGATTTCACAATATCAAGCATTGATTGTTAGAAGTAAGCTTTTGATTGATAAAGAGCTAATAGATAGGGCAGAGAATCTAAAAGTTATTGGAAGAATTGGCGCAGGAATGGACGCAATAGACGTGGATTATGCAGAGGAAAAGGGGATTGCTTGTCTTAATTCACCAGAAGGAAATCGCGATGCAGTAGGGGAGCATTGTCTTGGTTTGCTTTTGGCGTTGTTTAACAAGATTTGTATTTCTGATATGCAAGTTAGAAAAGGACTTTGGTTAAGAGAAGACAATAGAGGTTTAGAGATAAAAGGCAAAACTATTGGATTGATAGGATATGGTAATATGGGAAGAAGTTTTGCTCAAAGATTATCGGGATTTGACTGCAAAGTAATTGCATACGATAAGTATAAAACAAATTATTCTGATGAATATGCAGAGCAATGTTCGTTAGAGGAAATTTTTTCTCAAAGCGATGTGCTTTCCTTTCACACACCTTTGACAGAGGAAACAAAGTATATGTTTAATTCTTCTTTTATTCAACAATTTAAAAAGCCATTTTATCTTTTAAATACTTCGCGTGGAAAGGTTGTAAACACAAAAGATTTGCTTGAAGCTTTGAATGAAGGAAAAATTCTTGGTGCTGGATTAGATGTTTTGGAGTTTGAGGCTTTTTCTAATGAGTTGCAAGACGTTCCTTCTGAATTGCAAGATTTGTTTTCTCGCACTAATGTTGTTTTAACTCCACATGTGGCGGGTTGGAGCGTGGAATCAAATTATAAACTCTCTTATTTCTTGGCAAAAAAGATAGCCTCTGCACTATAATTCTTGGAGTTTATTGTTTAAGGCTTCAATATCTATTTCAACCTCTGCAAGTTTTGTTTTGCAAAGGGCGATTAACTCTTTTGCTTTCTCAATTTTTTTGCATAAGTCCTCAATATCAACTTCGGAAGATTCCAAAGAATTTACTATTTCTTTTAGTTCTGCGTATGCTTCGTTATAAGTCATTTTCTTATTCTTTATTTATTCTACAATAGATTTAACTTCGCCTTCTGCAAGTTTAGTTATCAAACAATCTCCCTTTTTAATATCTTTTTCACTCTTTAACACCTTTCCATTAAGGTAGGTTATAGAGTAGCCTTTGTCTAAAATAGATTGAGGATTTAAGACATTGATATATTTTTCCATTAAGTTGAGTTGTTCTCTTTCCTTTTGTAAACGATATTCACTCTTTATTTTTAGCATACTCTCCATTCTCTCTAAATTTTCCGTTGCTTGCAGAAAACGTTTTATGATAAAGTCTGCTACATCTGTTGGAGTAATTCCGTTATGATAAGAAACCATTTCGCTAACCGTTAGATTTGTAGAGTGTCCTATGCCTGTGATAACAGGAATTGGGAAAGTTGCAATGGTTTTACAAAGTTCAAAATTATTATAACAAGCCATTCCAATATCTCCTCCGCCTCCTCGTATGATGAGAACGGCATCAAAGAAATCTTTTACCTCTTTTATTTTTTCTAAGTTATTGATTATTGCATTTATTGCACCATCTCCTTGAAGTAAAGAGGGGAAAAGCTTATGGAAAATACCATATTCTTTGTGTGAATTTATGATATTGATAAAATCTTGATAGCCTTTGCCTGTTTCAACCGAGATTACAGCAAGGCGTTTTGGTAAATCAGTAAGGATTGTTTCTTTATTAAGGTCGAAAACCTTTTCTTCTTTGAGCTTTTCTATTGAGGCGTTTCTTTCTTTCTCTAATTCTCCAAGTGTAAACGAAGTATCTATATCGCTAATTCTTAGACTTAGTCCATAGAAACCATTGTATTTTATGCTGGCTTTAAACAATATTGTTGTGCCATCGGTGAGTTCTACTCCCGCAAGGGAGAATTTTTCTTGTATTCTTTTGAAATCACTCGCCCAAATCGTAGCACGCATTTGAGAAATTACGACATCTTTGTCCTTTTCTACCAAATCTGGAAAAGCATGCCCGCTATAAGTGTAATAATTCAACTTTAACATTTCTGCTTTTACCCAAAATTCAGAACTATATCGTGCAGAAAGAGTACGTTCTATGCTTTTGGTAACTTCGGTTAAAGTAAAAATTCTTACATCTTGCATTTTTGGAAAAATATATTAAAAAAGGAGAGAGGATTTATTCCTCCCTCCATTTATTTATTAAAACAATAATTATTCAGATATTTGTTTTAAAACTCTTGCAGTAAACTCTTTTTCTATTGCTTCTGCTTTATCAACTAATGCTTGACCTTTTGCGATAATTTCTTTAACAAATTCTTTATCGTTTAAGCTACCACAGTTGATTTGCATATTCATAAATGCTCCTATACAAGCAGCTCTTGCACATAAGATACCAACTGCTGCATCTGTTACAGAGTTTGGATTTCCTATTTCAACCATTTTTTGACATACTTCAAATACTTCAAATGATTTGCAAAGAGTTCTGTATGGTACTTCAATAGCATATTTTGTTGCATCTTGAATAGCTTGTGTTCTTGCTGCTTTTTCTTCGTCTGTTTTCTTTGGTAATCCGAAGGCTTCCATAATTAAGTTGAAAGAACGTGTATCTTCATCAACCAAGAATAACAATTCGTCTTTTATTGCTTGACCTTTTTCTGCTACAACAGAGAATTCTTCCCATCTTTCGTCCCAACCAGCTTTGTGAGATGAAAGATTAGCAACCATTGTTCCCAAAGCAGCACCCAAAGCTCCCATATAAGCCGAGATACTTCCACCACCAGGAGCAGGACTCTCAGAAGCAGTTTCATTAGCGAAAGCAGTGCAAGTCATATCCACTAATTTCTTGCTACCTTTGTCCTCAATCATATATTCAATCACCTTTTCTTGTGGGTTAAATGGCTTTAAGTCGTCAAGACCCATTGATTTTACAGCGATTTTTATCAATTCTGCTTCATCAACTCCAAGAGAACGTTGTTGTTTTGCAAGATAATATTTACCAGCATCAATCAAAGTTTTCTTTGGAACTAAACCTACGATTTCAACTCCTGTAACTCTCACACCTCTTGCTGCAGCTTTTGCACTCACTTCATCAAAACAAACGTGTAAAGGAGCAACTTTCGCATCGGTAATATTCATTGAAACTTGTGCAATGCCATATTCTTCAATAAACCAACCAATAGCCTTTGTTCCTTTCAAAGTTCCAGGAATCATAATAGGATTTCCATTTTCGTCCTTCATAGGTTTGCCATTTGGTTTACCACCTTCTCTCATTGGACGACCTTTTTCTCTTACGTCAAAAGCGATTGCGTTTGCTCTACGTGTAGAAGTAGTATTTAAATTATAGTTTACCGCCAATAAAAAGTCTCTTGCACCAACTGCTGTTGCACCACTGCGAGCAACTGCTTCGCTCCAAGCGTTTGGACCAAAGCAAGGCTTCCATTCATCAGTGATAATTCTTGTTGCAAGTGCTTCATATTCTCCCTTTCTGCAAGAAGCAAGATTTTTTCTCTTATCTTCAAACGCAGCAGATTCGTAGCAATAAACAGGAATGCTTAATTCGTTTCCTATTCTTTCGCCTAATTTTCTTGCATAGCCAACAACCTCGTCCATTGTGATGTTTGCAACCGGAATAAGCGGACAAACGTCAGTTGCACCAAAGCGTGGGTGATCTCCATGATGATTTCTCATATCAATAAGCTCTTGTGCTTTCTTTACAAGCATAAAAGCAGCCTCGCAAACTTGCTCTGGCTCACCAACAAAAGTGATTACAGTTCTATTTGTAGTCGCTCCCGGATCTACGTCTAACAATTTAACGCCTTCAACCTTTTCAACTTCGGCTACAACTTGGTTTATGATATTCATATCTCTACCTTCCGAAATGTTAGGCACGCATTCAATTAGTTGTTTCATATCTTAAAAAATTTTTTTATTTGTTACACATTACTAAAACTTTGCAAAGGTATGAATATTTCTTTGTTCTAAGAAATAATTTTAAAGAATTAGTTTGCACCATCAAGGAGAGAAAGAAAAATAAAAAACTTTCTCCAAGAGTTAAGCCCAAATGCTTGCGATATTTTTAAGCAAAAGATTTCCGACTGCAAATTTTGAAAATATAAGCCTTTAACTAAAAATCACTAAATCAAAGACTTAACTTTTTAAAGCCCGAATTTTGCCAAAAAAGTCTTTGATTTTTGCGATTTTTTCATTGATTTTTTCAATTTTTTCATTGATTTTTTGCGAAAAAAACCTTGATTTAATTTTTTCTATCCTTGATTTAGAAATTTCTATCCCTGATTTAGAAAATTCTAAACGAGCTTTTCGTAAAAAAACTCCAAATTTGCGAAAAATTAACCCCAATTTTCGTCAATTTTTCGCAAGAATTTTCGCAAAAATCTCAAAATGAAATTTCCGCAAAATAAAGATTTTTCTCTGTAAATTTTGAGTTATGAAATTAAGAGTTTATTTAATGTTTTTTTGTGCTTTTTAAAATTTGTTTTACTTTTGCGAAATAGTTATTAACCCTTTAAAAAGGATGTTGAAAATGAATAAAATAAAGATTTTTAGTTTGATTGTGGTATTTACTTCGTTATTTATTGGCTTTAAAAAATTGAATGCACAAGATGTAAGTAAGTTTAAATGCCTTAAAACATTGAAGGGACATAAATATAGTGTCTATTCCGTAGCATATAGTCCTGATGGCACAAAAATAATCAGCGGTTCAAGGGATGAAACCATTAAGATATGGGATGCAAACACAGGGAGATGTCTTAATTCCTTAGAGGGACATTCAGATGGTGTCACTTCCGTAGCATATAGTCCAGATGGTACAAAAATAATCAGCAGTTCATGGGATAAAACCATTAAGATATGGGATGCAAACACAGGACAATGCCTTAAAACCTTGGAGGGACATATAAAATCTGTCTGGTCCGTAGCATTTAGTCCCGATGGTACAAAAATAATCAGCGGTTCAAATGATAAAACCATTAAGATATGGGATGCAAACAGAGGAGAATGCCTTAAAACCTTGAAGGGACATAAAAATTTTGTCAATTCCGTAGCATATAGTCCCGATGGCACAAAAATAATCAGCGGTTCGTATGATAAAACCATTAAGATATGGGATGCAAACACAGGAAAATGCCTTAAAACCTTGAAGGGACATAAACTTTTTGTCTATTCCGTAGCATTTAGTCCCGATGGAAGAAATATTGTCAGCGGTTCATGGGATAAAACCATTAAGATATTGGATGCAAACACAGGACAATGCCTTAAAACCTTGGAGGGACATATAAAACCTGTCTGGTCCGTAGCATTTAGTCCCGATGGTACAAAAATTATCAGCGGTTCAACTGATAAAACCGTTAAGATATGGGATGCAAACACAGGAGAATGCCTTAAAACCTTGGAGGGACATTTAGATATTATCTGGTCCGTAGCGTTTAGTCCCGATGGTACAAAAATTATCAGCGGTTCAGATGATGATACCATTAAGATTTGGGGAGAGGAATAGGGATTGATTTTCTAATATAAAGAAAAACGCTCGTGAGTCTTTGTTTTGATTTGACTTGCGAGCGTTTTGTTTTTTATTTTCTTTGTTTAATCCCACAATTCCCAACTTAATCCCCAACGGAAGTTAAGGCCGGAGTGTGGATAGTGTGGTGTGGCGAAATAATTGTTTGAAATCAGTCCTGCGTAAGGGTGTTCAAGGCAGATGAATAGGTTACATTGCGAAATTTTTATGTTGGCAAAAACATCGGCATACACGTAATTGCCTATCAATTCTTCGTCTTGACGCACAAAAAAGCCAATTTCTGCATTGTAAACATCGGCATAGTAGGCTGAAAAGTAGTTTAAATCTACTCCAAAAAGGCTTGTCATTTTTCCTTCAAAGAGATTGACTTTTATTGCAAGGCTTGCTTTTGCTTGAAACTCGGGTAGGCGTATCGCTTCTTGATTATCGGTTTTTTGATAAAGCATTTGTGCTTTTGCATTGAAGATTCCAAAGTTGTAATCGCAATATGCTTTGGCTTTAAATAGGTTTGCTTTTTCGTTTACTTGAATGATTTGTAGGTTTTCATCAATATAGGTTGCGTTTTCTACTTGATTGTAAGATAGGTCTATGTTTAAATTCTTTGTGTTGTAGTTTAGTTTTAGGCTATTGGTGAGTGTTGGGTTTGTTTTGCCGTAATATTGAATGTAATAGTTGCCATAGGCTTTGTTTTGTTCGGCTTGTAGAGTAATTCTTTTTTTATAACTTGCCTTTACAAAGGCTTGGTGTTCGTTTTCTTTGCTTTCGGAGAATATTTGTGTGTATTGTCCTTCTAAATCAAAGTTTTTTACGTTTAATCCTATGCTTGCAAATGGCGAAACTTGATTTTTGAAATAGGTGTCTATGTTGCTGTAAGACAAAACTCTATGTGTGATACCTATGTTTAGGGGAATGAAAAAGTTTTTGCTTGATGTGGTTTTGTTTGTCCACGAAAGAGTGTTTTCTATATTGGTTTGTGAAAGTGAATCTCCTTTTTGTGTTTCTAAATTGTTGAATAGTCGTGTTAAATCCTCATAGATGATTTGATGACTTATTGCTCCAAGTTTTTTTTCTTTGCTTAAAAGGTAGTGTTGTGTTAAAGAAATGTTGTAATTCTTGTATTGGCTGTAAGCAGA
>JAZRCB010000005.1:0-18310 GCA_045635365.1 Candidatus Onthomorpha sp. | reverse complement strand
TAAACCGAGAGCTTCGCTGATGCGAGGCTCTTTTTTTTTGCCTTTTGGATTAGAATAAACCATTCTTCTACCACCTTTTAGAATTGCTTTTAGAGAATTAAGATAATATCATTAAGGAATAGAGAAAAGAAAACAAGTTTTCAAAATAGTTTTTCTTGATAAAAATCTATTTTTTCTTGAAGAAAATGAATTATCTCTTAGAGAAAATGGATTTTCTCTAAGGAAAAATGAAAGAATCCTTTGAAAACGCATTAGTACCATGCGGTGGTATTGGAATACCACAAAGAGAAAATGGAATACCATCGCGTGATACTGGCCGGAAGTCTTTGAAAATGGAAATGGATTACAAGGAAAAGAATACTTTAATCTTATTTAAATAGTCTTTAAACGCTTTTTAAAAGGTCTTTAAAACTACGAAATAGTATTTAAATATTTAGAGTTGTAAAAAACAAAGCTCACTAAATTTAAATAGCGAGCTTTGTTTTTGATTAAGCATTTACTTTATCATATTTTGCAAAATAAGGGTATTTTGATTTGGTTTTAGGATTAGTGTTAGGAGAGATATTTCTTAATTTCATCATTGTGCCAGATTGCCCATATGGTATTACAACCCAACACTCTCCACAATGCCAATAGCCTTCATCATCTTTTTCTGGAAGAAAGACTTTTCCTTCGTACTGCGATTTATTATCAATAGTATTATCTGTCTCAATTTTTCTAAATAATGATTTATTATATTCTACATCACTATGAGACTCAACATATCTTCCAAACCATTTTATAACATGGCATAGTTGTAGAAGATAAGCAAAGAACATTTCTTTTTTATCATCTTCTATTATATAAGGTTCATTATCTGTCGTGTGAGAGTTTGAATTAGAAAAATCTAAAATGCCTTTTACGAAGTTGGAAATTTCTTTATCAAAAATACTATCTTTTCCTGCTACTCCATATCTTATTTGATATTTATTAGTCCCTTCATAAGCATCAGCATCTAATCCTGCCATAAATTTACTTGAATTAGTTAAATTTACTCCTCCTTTTGTATCAAAACATACATCTGGCAATAAACCATATTTATTAGCAGAACGGAATAAATACTCTATTACTTTACGAAGAGGATTGCCTTCATATTCAAAGTTTATATTTTCTTCTGGATAATATAAAGCAGAAAGCATTTTAAGAATATAACGTTTTGCTTGCGGGTGTTCTATTATTTTCCCTTCTCCTAAATATTTGAATACATCAGCATGTCTAAATAAAACAGTATTTATTCCAATATTAGATGCAACTCTGTTTATATTATCAAATAAAACATCGACATCATCCATTTCTCTACCATATACAATTCTTTTATCTGTTTTATTATATAATAAAGGTCCCCATTGTTCATTAAAACTTTGCCTTTCTTCATTATTGATTAATTCTAAAATTACATCAAATTTCTCCATTGTTCCTGCTGATAACACATACCAAGGAATGTATTTACGCTTTTCACCACATATACGAGATAAACTATCTGAAACTTCTCCTAAGAAAAGATGCGACGGAGCACCAGACGATTTCTTAATTCTACACTGAGCATCTAAAATAATAGCTGAGTATTCATTAAAGTTTATTAGGAGTTTTTCTTTTGCTTCCTCCCAATTAGTAGCAACCTCCAAATCTAAGTTTTTCTCTTCAGCTCTTATTTGATAACCTTGTACTATACTTTGATCATCTTCTACCCAAAGTACTTTATAAAATATATCTTCCATTTATAATATCTTTAATACGTTAGTATCGTGAAAAATCAACTTATAAATTACAGTAAATTCTGAATTAGGCTCAGAAATAATTTCTAAATTGTCCCCAAACTCTTCCATAAGTCTTTTTATTTCATATCCACCTATTCCTAAATGTGTATTAGCATTGCCAGAAGTATGTCCATATATTGTAATATCTTCACTTTTCATACTTGTATCTAATGCTTTACCATTATTAGAGATAGATACAATGTAATCTAAACCATTACTGTCAATTTCTATTTTTATAATGTTATCAAATTCTTCTCTATCATTAAATCCATGAGCACGAGCATTACTAACAATATTATCAAATATTCTAACAAGAGCTTCTTTTGGAAACTTAATATATTCAATAGGATCGCCTTTTAAGATACAATACTCACCCGTTATATCACTAGGAATATTATCTTGACTTCGATGAGCTATTGAATTATACTCAAATCTAAATAAAGGACTTTTATTTTTCTGAATATAATTCTCAATGAATTCTGTTAGGGCAATGTCATCTTTAATTAAGCCATATCCACTATCAAATTTATTTAGTTGTGTAGTAAGTTTAGAGATTGAATTTTCGAGATTTTCAAAAATATCTTTAACATACACTTTGTGTATTTTACTAATTATCGCATTTTCATCAACAATTATTCCGTTGCCCATTTTTTTAGCTTTCTCAAGTAATTTCCACCAATTATTGAAATTAGCTAATGTTTGACCAATAGCGTGTTTTTTCATGTGAATGTCCCTCCTAAAATCTTCATAAGATTCTATGATTTTACGGTCAGATTCAGTTAAACTTCTTCTTGTATCTTCTTTGCAAAGTTCATTTTGTTTTTCAATAGAAGGAACACATATATATATATCAAGAAAATCATTTTTACTCAATTTAGTTATAGTACTACCATTTGATAATAATATGCCTTGATGTTCTGACACTTCAGACATTATTGCTCTTAATAAGAAATCTTCAGTGATTAAATTACTCTTGAGTTTAAAAGGAATAATTTCAGAACGTAATATTATTTGTTCTTGGTTTATGTCTTCAGATAGTCTTCCAATCTTGAATTTTCCTCCAATAAAGCCAACTAAAAGAGCCTGCTCTGAAATTATATGTCCATAAATATTTACTTTAATTTTAGGAATATCCTTGTATTTGATATTGCAATTTAAATAATTAAAAGATAATTCTTTCATTCCAAGGACATGTTCTAACTCGTTTGTCATTGGATAACTAGTAGTTGGAATTAATTCTACTAATTCTTTTATCTTTATATAAACCTCCCCTTCTTTTGCCTTTGGTAATATTTGTTTAAACAAGTATCTAGAAGGAGTCATGTTTAGAGAACTAATAAGATTGCTAGCATCACCTATCCAAACATACTTTTTATCTTGTTTTTGAATAGTTTCTAAAATAGATTGCACTTTAAGAGAATAATATTTGGCCCCTACAAATTCTTGACAAGTATAGAATTTTTCACTTGTAATATCAGCAAGAGTTACAATGTTTTGTTTGCTCTTGTAAAACTTAACAAGGCAAAGAGAAACACTAGTTATTGGTTGAAGCATTGGAGGAAGAGCTAAAACCATAACACTAAGTTCTTTATGATAATCTTGTGCTATTTTTCTAATATCAAACCAACCATTAGAAGCAAAACAGAAAGATATTGGGAGAATTGCATAAAATTGTCCATTTTCGTTCAGTTGTTTTGTTATTAACTGATAAAAATGTTCTATTATTTTTTTAGATACATTTTTTGGTAGTATTGGAGGAAATGAAAAAATATAATCATATTTTTTTGAGGTATTAAGAATATCTCCACACTCAATGTTTATGTTAGAACTAGATGTTGTAGCAAGTATTTGTGAAAAGGCCCATGTATTTGTATTTATCTCAAAACCATCAATATTGCATTCTTGACAATATGAAGCAAATACACCTTCACCAGCATATGGTAAATATACATTTTTATTAGTTTCTATGTTTGCCAATGATATACAAAGCTCAATTAAGGAAGTAGGAATGTGAGTATGTCCCAAAGATTCGAATTTCTTTCTATCTATATTATAATCGTTATATTTATAACAGTATTCTATTACAGCTTTATATTCTTTTTGTAGTATAGTTATTTCTTCAGATGACAAATAATCTTCTAATGATATAATATCTTCGCTAAGTATGGATAAAACTTTTGGATTTACATATGGCTGCAAACTATAAAGAGATACCATTAATAACGTATTGTATTCATTAAACACTCCTCTTTTTTTATTATTACTAAAGAATTTGTTGATTATTTGGACTGCTTCTTTTGATATGTTTGCAAATTGTGTCATAGTCTCGAAATTTTTAGGATTCAACATTTATTTTTTGTTTGACAGTGCAAAATTATTAGTCTGCTATGCAAAGGTTTTGCATAGGAAAATATTTTTTCATACAATCTTTAACTTTTTTTATTATATTCTCTCTAAAACATTGGGGAGCAATAACTTCTATGTCTGAGCCAAAAGAAAGAATTTGTTGCTCTAATTCTAAAGTTGGATATAATTTAAGAGAAACAATACATTTATCTTCATCAATAACTCTTTGTGATTTGTGAATAGGTTTAGAGATTACATATTTAAATCTATGAGGAGTAAATTTTAATTGTATTTCTAATAGTTCTATATTTTTTTCATTAGGAACTGTTACTCCTACAACATTATCAAAATACGAATTAAAATCAATTATATCATTTTTGCGAAATACATGGTTGCATTGCGCTATACTTTCTATTCTATCAAAAGCAAGGTTTTTAATACGCTCTTCTTTTTCGTCAAAACCAAATAAATACCAACGACTATTGTATTGTTTAATAAAATATGGATGAATAATATGTTTATGGTAATTATTGTTGGCAGATATATATTCTATTTCAATAGGCTGATGATTTATTGTTGCATCTATTAGTGCAGAAAGATATTCTAAACCTTTTAATTGCTCATTCTGTTCAAAAGATACTAAGTTTTCAGAATTGTTTTTTACTCCAAAACGAATTTCAAGATTTGATATTACTTCTTCCAACCAAGCATTTGTAGGTAACCCTCTATATTTACTTAACATCTCTATAGTTGAACGAAGATTTTGTACTTCTGAAACAGATAACTCATTGTTATAAATTGAAAAATCTTTTTTTGAGTATCTATAATAGCATTTTTTGCCTTCATAAGGAATTGCTTCAAGAAATATTCCATCTGGTAGCATCTTGCGTATAGCATTTATATCCCCTCTCAATTGACGCTCCATAATCATAGACTTACTTCCATTTATATCATACAACTTATCATTAACTTTCTCTAACAAATCTTCTATTGTATATTTTTGATGAAAGTTACTGAAACATTTGTCTAATACAAGAAATCTATATTCAGCATTCTTATGTTTTGGCATAATAATATATCTTTAATATTATTTCTTAAAAGAATCATATACAAAGGTAGGAATAAAATCTAGTTATGCAAAATTATACACTCTGAAAACCTTTATTTATATCTGTTATACAAATGTCTATATTAGTAGAAGTTTAAGGGCTTTTTTTATTTCTTTTGTTTGAAGCTTTGTTCGGCTTCTTCCCACGCTTTGTTGTATTTGCTTAAATTTGGAGATTTGTCATAATTAAAGATTGCGTGGTCTTTCATTTCTTGATAGCTTTTATAGGTGTCAATTTCTTTTTGTAGTTGTATTTGTTGTTTTTTGTGATGATGGTAATAGGCTATGATTAGATACAAGACAAGTATTAATATACTGCTTATTACAACTACTGAAAGCAGGTTGTCTAAAAGGTAATTGTCATAGGTATTTGGTGTGATTTTTACTCCTCTGTCAAAGATAAGTCTTAGAGTGAGTGGTGTTAGTATTGCTATTATGATAAGTGGTAGGTGGTATTTTTCTTTTTTTGTATGTTCTTGTGTTTTGGGTATATTGATGAAAGTGAATTTTTTCTTTACTCCTTGTTTCAAAAGGCTTATTATTAGTATTGGGGTTAGTATTGTGTTGGCTACTTCTGTTATTCCGGCTTTGTTTGTTATTGGAAAGAAGATAAGCAGTAGGGCGAGGCTTCCTATGATTGTTGGATAGGTTAGGTTGTCTTTTAATTGTTGTCTAAGATTGTCTTGAAAGGGGTTTATGATTCCTACAATGGTTTGTCTAAGAAAGTATATTCCGACAAGTAATAATATAGATATTAGACAGACAAAAATAGATTTCATAATCTGTGAAGGGAAGGTCAATCCTATAAAGTCTGTAACGAGATTGAATCCCCAAAGATAAAAGACGTGTCCACAAATGAAACTTGTGCATAGTCTTATGAAACTATGTATTGATACCCAAAAGAGTATTCTTTGTATCCATATTCTTCTTGAACGCCATTTGAGTAAAAGGATTAGTGAAATGAACATTAATAAAACGAGTAGTACTATTGCGCTTCCAAATATGCTTATTACATTGTTTACGCTTTTCCACACCTCGTCTGAAGCTGCAGAGGTAAGTGAGTTAAAGTCTAAAAAACTGCTATAGATAATTACGGGTACTTCGTGAGAGAATGCAGAAAGTACTGTGGAGATTTGTACGACTGCAAAGACTAAAAGATAGGCAATTATAAAGGAAACTGCATTGTTTATTATTTTCTCCATTTGTACCAGAATAGTCTGTCTTTTACTTGTTTTTCAAGTATTGCTATGATTTCTTCGGACATTTTTATGAAGATGTCTAATTCTTTGTCTTCTAACCAGCGTTTTCCGTCTTCTTCTTTGCGACATGCTGCGGAGAAATTTATTAGAAAGTCATCATTTGAGCGTAATACCCATTGAACTGCTTTCTTTTCTCCATCTATTGCGTTGCTTAATACGCCAAGTGTGCCAAATCCATTGTCAAAAAGCCAATGCAAAGCCTCTTCATCTCCTCGTACTGCGTTGCTCCATGCTGCTAATTCGGGGAATCCGTTATTGACAAGAAACATAAAGAATTGTTTATTCCCTTTTAATGACTCTAATAAAGCTATTAAAATCCTTATGTCGTAATGTAAGAGGCTTTGCATCTTTGATTATCTTAATTTGGCTCCTAATTTTTGTTCAAGGTTCTTTTGTATCTTAGCTATTATTGCTTCGATTTGTTTATCGGTAAGCGTCTTTTCGTTGTCTTGAAGTATGAAGCTAAGTGCATATTGCTTGTGTCCTTCTGGTAGTTTGTTGCCTTTGTAAACATCAAATAAAGATACTTTCTTAAGTAATTTCTTTTCGCTTTGATAAGCTATTGCTTCCATTTCGCTAAAGCTTACCTCTTCTTTAACAACTAATGCAAGGTCTCTTCTTACTTCAGGGAATTTAGAAATCTCTTCGTATCTTACGTTGTTTGTTGGAATGTATTTGTATAGTAAAGTCCAATTAACGTCAGCGTAATACACTTCTTGTTTTATATCCCATTTCTTGCAAAGAGAAGGTTTTAACATACCTACTGTTGCAATTGTTTTTTTGCTGTCTTTTGCTATGTAAGCAAGAGCATAAAGATAAGTGTCGTTTTCTATTTGTTGAACATCAAGGCGAGTAGTGTTTATTCTTAATTCAGAGAATATATTGTGTAATATGTTTTTTAGGTAATAGAAGTTTTCATCTACTCGTTTTGCTTGCCAGCTTTCAATTGTTTTTCCTGTGCTTAAAAGAGCAAGATGTTTGTGTTCTGTATAGCGTTTAGTGATTTCTGCTGATTCAAAATTGTCTATGTTTTTCTCATAACAGTTTCCAAATTCAAATAGTCTTAAATCACTTGTCTTACGATTGATGTTATAACTGATAGTTTCTAATTGACCATACAATAAGGTTTGTCTCATTTGTCCTAAATCCTTACTTAAAGCATTTAGAACTAAGACTGATTTTTCTGCAGGGAAATCGTTGTTGTTTTCGTAGTAAGATATTTTTGTAAGAGAGTTATTCATAGTTTCGTTGAAACCCTTTGCAGCCAAGTAGTCTGATATATGAGATTGTATTTTTTCTGGATTTGGTTTTGGAGATTGAGAAATACAATTCTTCATGCTAAGACTTAACTCTATGTTATTATATCCATAGATTCTTAAGATTTCTTCTATTAAGTCACACTCTCTTGTTACATCTACTTTATTAGTAGGAACTATTGCTACAAGACCTTCTTCAGTTTCTTCTGTAGTTTGAATATTTAGTTTATTAAGTATTGCTTTAATTGTTGCTCTTTCAATAGACTTTCCAATAAGAGTGTCCATTCTTTGATAAGATAAAGCAATGCGTTTAGGTTCTATTGTTTCTGGATAGATATCTGTTATTTCAGAAGAGATAGTACCCCCTGCTAATTCTTTTATTAAAAGAGCTGCTCTCTTTAGAGCATAAAGCGTGATATTAGGGTCAGCACCTCTTTCGTAACGGAAAGAAGCATCTGTCTTTAATGTATGATGTTTTGCTGCTTTTCTTATAACTACAGGGTCAAAATAAGCACTTTCAATAAGAACATCTGTTGTCTTTTCGCTTACTCCTGAATCTAATCCTCCGTAGATTCCTCCCATACACATAGCTTCTTCAGCGTTGCAAACCATAGCTTCTTTGCCATTGAGCTTTCTTTCAACGCCGTCTAAAGTAACAAAAGTACTATCTTTAGGAAGAGTCTTTACATTGATTTCTTTACCTTTTACTTTCGCATAATCAAAAGCGTGTAAAGGTTGTCCTATTTCCATTAGGATGAAATTAGTTATATCAACAATGTTGTTAAGAGGGCGTAGTCCTATCGCTCTTAAATGATCTGCCAACCATTTAGGAGAATCCTTTACTTCAACACCTTTGATTACTACAGCAGAATATCTTTTACATAAATCAGTATCTATATTGATTTTTATTTCTTCAGTAGTTTCTTCAGTTTTGTATTCATCAACAGAAGGCAACATAAGAGTTTTGTCTTCGTTTAATTGACTTTGAAGTAAAGCCACAAGATCTCTTGCAACTCCAATGTGAGAAGTAGCATCTGAACGATTAGCTGTAAGACCTATTTCAAAAATATAATCCTCCTCTATATTGAAATATTCTTTTGCAGGAGTACCAACCTTTGCTTCAGAAGGTAATACCATTATTCCGTCATTATTGTCGCTTAAACAAAGCTCTTTTTCAGAACAAATCATTCCCTCACTTGGTTCGCCTCTTAATTTACTTTTTTTAATTTCAAAACACTCTCCGTTTTCTTCATAAATCTTTGCACCTATTGTTGCAACTATTACTTTTTGTCCTGCAGCCACATTAGGCGCTCCACAAACTATGTTTAGAGGTTCTTCTTTTCCAACATTTACTTTAGTAATATGAAGGTGGTCAGAGTTAGGGTGATTCTCACAAGTTAAAACTTCCCCTACATAAAAGTTCTTTAAACCACCTTTAATGCTTTCTACTAATTCAACTTCTTCTACTTCTAATCCACCGAAAGTTAAAAGATTTGCAATTTCTTCAGCAGATATGTTAGTATCAACGTATTTCTTTAACCAGTTATATGATATTTTCATTGTTCTTTCCTCTTTTATTTAATAATACTCATTTCTTCAACAAGATGAGATGCACCTGCAAATTTGTCTATTATGAATAAACAATAACGTATGTCTAAAGATATGTTTCTACATTGTGAAGGGTCATACATAACATCACTCATTGTGCCTTCCCAATTTCTATCGAAGTTAATACCTATTAGATTTCCGTCTTTGTCTAAAACAGGGCTTCCAGAGTTTCCTCCTGTTGTGTGATTACTTGCAATAAAGGCTACAGGTAATTCTCCTTTTTCATTAGCATAACAGCCATAATCCTTATCCTTATAAAGTTGTTTCAATTTAGGTTCAACAACATAGTCATAAATTTCAGGATTTTCTTTTTCCATTATACCCTCTATTGTAGAGAATGCTTCATATCTTATAGCATCTTTTGGTTCGTATGTTTTAATATTACCATAAGCAACTCTTAAAGTTAGGTTTGCATCAGGGTAATATTCTTTGTTTGGATTTCTTTCCATTATTCCCGCTACATATATTCTATATAAACTATCTATTTTGTTGTCGTATGCAGCTAATTCAAATCTGTCTTTTTCTAAATACTTACCCCAAACAGGTAGGAATATCTCTACTGCAGGGTCATTTATCATTTTATTGATGTTTTTAGCCTTGAAATTCTTTAATAACTTGTCTGCACTTTCAGGATTTGAAAGGAAAGATTTTTCATATACATTACTAAAGAAATCCTCTACTTTAACACTCTTATTGCCATTTTCAATTTGAGCCTTCAACCAAGGATAATTCTCTTTTGCATAGTCGTTATAGAATATTGTCATAGTTTTTACAAATATTTCTTTATCAACTTTGCGATGATTAGTGTAGTCTTTAGCATAGTAATTAGATAAAGTATTGTAAAGTTTCTCTACTAAAGCTTGCACCTCTGTTGCATCGGAGTTTTCTTTGTTAGCAGCAGAAATAATATTTGCTACTAGCCTTACTTGAAGCATAAGGTCAGAAGCAAAGATAGCCTCATTCAAATATGTATAAGAAAGATTCAAATCTCTCATATCAGAATAAGTCTTTTCAAGTTGAGCAAGAACATTTTTGTACTTATCCTTATTTACAGCCCATAGGTTAAATTCTTTTTCAAAAGCTTGTTTTCTTTCAATAGCATTAAGTCTTTTCAATCCTCTTACCTCTCCTTGCCATTTTTTCCAACCGTTTGCTACAGATGCAACCTTAGAAGCATATCGTAATCTTTGAGCAGGACTTTCGTTCATCGCTCTATTATAAACATCTAATCTTGCAGTTCTTAATTTAATTCTTGTAGGGTCTTCTATGTTTTGTATATAATTCACAGCATCAGAAGTAAGGAATTGTTTAGTTGTTCCCGGATAACCAAAAACAAAAGTAAATTCACCTTCGTTTACACCTTTTAGATTTATTTTTAAATGTTTCTTTGGCTTGTAAGGAACATTGTCTTTAGAGTAATCTGCAGGTTTTCCATCCTTATCAGCATATACTCTAAACACAGAAAAATCTCCTGTGTGACGAGGCCACATCCAGTTATCAGTATCTCCACCAAATTTTCCAATATTGCTTGGAGGAGTTCCTACCAAACGAACATCTCTAAACACTTCATTCACATACATAAAATATTGATTGCCGTAATAAAAAGGTTTAATAATAGCCTTGTAATGATTGTTTGCAGTAGCTTGCTCTATCACCTTTTTAATATTAGCATCTATTATCTCTTGACGTTTTGTTTCTGTCAAATTATCGCTAACCCCATTCAAAACCTTTGCAGTCACATTTTCCATATACACCAAACGAGTTATGGTAAGACCTTTACAAGGAAGCTCTTCCTCTTTAGATTTTGCCCAAAAACCATTTGTCAAATAATCTCTCTCAACAGTAGAATGAGAAACAATGAAACTATAACCGCAGTGATGATTTGTTAGCAACAAACCTTGCTCCGAAACAAACTCTCCTGTGCAACCTGTTCCAAACAACATAACAGCATCCTTCAAAGAAGCATTGTTTACATTATAAATATCCTCTGCACTAATACGCATTCCATTCTTTTGCATATCAGCTTCCTTATTCTTCAATAAAAGAGGTAACCACATTCCCTCATCTGCAAAAACGCTTGGCATCAACATTGATAAAGCCAAAGCGAAAGACAAAAATTTTCTCTTCATAATCAAAAAAACTAAAAACGTAAATGCAAAAATACAAAAAGAGTTTGTTTTGTCCTGTTTTTGAGCGAAAAAAAGCACTAAAGTCCAAATTAAAAACTAAAACTCTTAACACATAAGACCATTTACTTTAAATAAACATAAATTTATTGACTTGATTTTGTGTTTTTTATCAAAAGGAGCAAGAATTCTTACCCCTTGAAAAAGGCTTTTGGTACATAAATTCTATATAAAAAGGTACACCCTTAAAACAATTATCATTATGAAAAATCTAGTTTTTGAAAGCCAATTGGTAGAAGCACAAAAAAGTTTAGAAGCTTTTGCTTATTCCTTAACCCTAGACAGAGAAGAAGCTAAAGATTTAACGCAAGACACATGTCTCAAAGCCCTTACAAGTCAGCAATCCTTTGAAGAAGGCTCCAATTTAAAGGCATGGTTGTTTACAATTATGAAAAACACTTTCATAAACAACTACAGAAAAAACAAAAAGAGACAAAACATCATCAGCAAAGAAGGAGAAATCCCTTGGATGAACAATCTTGCAAGTGACAATGCTTATTCAGCAGACCACAATACAAATCACTCTCAATTAATTTTACTAATAAACAAATTACCTATGGAACAAAAAATACCATTTGAGATGTTGAATCAAGGATACAAATACTACGAAATAGCAGATGAGCAACACATACCTATAGGCACGGTAAAAAGTAGAATATTCCTTGCAAGACAAAAATTAAGTGAACAATTAAAACATTAAAACCTTGTTTCATTAAACACCATTTAAAGAATCATTAAATCCTTTTAAAGATTCAGTTTATTTTTTCAAAGAGACAATTCATTTTCTTAAAGAGAAAATAGATTTTCTTCAAGAAAAACCTAAGAGAAAACAAAGAAAACAAAAATTAACTTTTTGTTTTAGGCTCAAAAAATAAAAATAAGTATTGTCTATAACTAAAAAATAATTAACTTTGGCGCCTAAAAAATTAATTATTAACTAAATTATTAAAAAATGAAAAGATTATTAACCTTTGCAATGGCAATTATTTTTGCTATGCAATTGTCGGCGCAGACAACAGTTGTCGTAGGAGATACGCTCTCTAATCAAGAAAGCGAGTACTATCCTGCGTACCACTGTTATGAAAACTCCTACTCTCAAATGCTTTACAAGGCAGAAGAGTTACAAGCAGGAGCTATTACAAGTTTAAGTTTTTATTGTAACGATGGAGGTTTCTCTAACGGAACAGTAAAAATTTACATGAAAGAGGTTACAGAGAATAGTTTGACAGCATTCTCTCCTGGAACAGATTTTGTAGAAGTTTATTCAGGACCAATGACAAATAATCCAGGTTGGGTAACTTTCTCTTTCACAACTCCTTTTATTTATACAGGATCAAGTAATCTTCTTGTAGGAGTTATAAGAGATGGTAATGACTATGATTGTTCAACAGTTTATTACAAGGTGTCAAGTGTAGCATCATCAGTTATTGAAGATCATAGTGATTATGAAGAGTTTAATATAAATACTCCTAATTCAGGTTCTAGTAACTCTACTCGTCCTGTAGCAAAATTTGAAATGGCAGAATTAGAAGGTTTTTGTTTTCCTCCTACAGAAGTGGCTGTTTCAGAAATTACAACAGACGGAGCTCTTGTTTCTTGGGCACCATTTAATGAAACTTCAACATTATTTGGTTTAGCTTACAAAACAGAAACAGATGAAGAATGGACTCCAGTAAGTGAAAACATATCTGAGCTTTCTTATACTCTAACAGATCTTGATTCATACACAAGATATCAAGTTAAAGTTTGGACTATCTGTTCTGATAACAATAGCCCAGAAATAGAAAAATCTTTTGTTACACTTCCTTCAGCAGACGATTATATATCTGCTCCTTATGATCAAAACTTTGATGATTTAGACAATGTTTCAGAATGGCATTTTGTCAATTCTGAAAGCAATCATTGGTATATAGGCACAGCTGTTAACAATACTATAAATGAAGAAGGCACACTTACAGAAGGAGGTGGCGCTCTTTATGTAAGTAACGATGCTGGAGCAACAAATGCTTATTCAACTGGTAATGCAGCTACTTCTCATGTTTACACAATAATCAATGTAGAAGAAGGTTTAAATTATGGAGTTTCTTTTGATTTGAAATTCTTAGGAGAATCTGCATATAACGAATATGACTATTTCATACTTTCTCTTTATTCAGTACAAGATGAAGTAACTTCATCTACTCCTTCTCCTGAACAAATATTAACAAAAGTTCTTACTACAGACAATCAATGGCAAAGAATTAGTGTTCCTTTCCCAGCAGGCTTAACACCTAATCCTTATAAATTAGTATTTACTTGGACAAATGACAACGGTGGTGGACAAAACCCTCCTGCAGCAATTGATAATCTTTCAATACTATCTACATCTTGTTCAAGAGTTAATGATTTCACTGTTACAATGGAAGACGCTGACGGAAGCGTTACTATGTATGTTGAAGTTGCAGACTCATTAAATGATGGAGCAGAATATGTAGTAGAATATAGATATGCAGGAGACTCAACTTGGCATACAGCTAATGGAGCAAGTCCTGTTGAAATCACAGATATTCCTTACTCATCAAAAGTTGATTACATAGTAACAGCAAGCTGTTCTGGAGAACTTGCAGTATCTTCAGATATGTTTACAGTATGGTCACTTTGTAATACAATTACTGAATTGCCTTATGTAGAAGATTTTGAACAAAATTTCTTTATTGCACCTCAAGATGAAATGTTGTCAAGTGGAAATGCACCTCACTGTTGGTTTAATGTTAACTCAGGAGATGAATATTATTCTTGGTATGGTATAGAAGCTAATATGGGAGTTGAAACTTCTAATGCTTTAATATATCAAGGAACATCTTACTCAGGAACAACATCTATATTTAATGACTGGTTAATTTCTCCAGTATTTGAATTAACAGGAAACGAAAGATTTAATTTCAGATACAATATCCCTTATTCAGAAAATCTACCAGTTATAGATGTATATGTTATGGACGTAAGTGAAAATGATTATTCTTCAATGACAGATACAGCAAACTTCACATTACTTACATCAATCAATACACAAGGTCTTGAAACAAACGTTTACCACACAGCAGAAATTATGTTGAATCAATATGAAGGAAATACTCGTTTAGCTCTTGCAATAAGACAAAAATCTAATTCTTTCTATATTGATAACTTCTCAATAAGTGCAATTCCTGATTGTCCAGATGTATATGGTTTATCAGTAGCAGCAGGAGATCAAGTTGCTTATGTTAGCTACAATACAGGAAATATCAATGAAGAAGGTGTTACTTTAGCATACGCTGAAATAGCAGAAGGTGAAGAATTTGATCCTGCAACAGCAACAAATACAATAACAATATCTCAAGACGCAACAATGCCTTATGTAGTATCAGAATTAACAATAGGTTCTACATACGCTTTTGCAGCACAACAAGCTTGTGGAGGAAACTGGTCAAGCGTTGTTACAGTAACAATACCTTCAGGAGCAACAGCAACTCCTTTCACATTTGATTTTGATACTCCAGAAACAAGCCCTGTATTAGATACAGTATCAACTACAGCAAATGCTTGGTTTATTGGTACAGGAGCAAACAATACTTTCACTGCAGACGGAGCTCTTACAGAAAATGGAGGAGCATTGTATATTTCTAACACAGGAGGAACATCTACAGGATATAATACAGGTACTTATACTGAAAACGCATCAGCATCATTCTTAGTTTCTATAACTCCAGCAGGAGAAACTTATCTTTCTTTTGATTTGAAAATTGGTGGAGAATACTATTGTGACTATTTGAATGTTTATTTAGTTCCTTTTGGAGCAGATATTAATAGTTCATATCTTTTAGATAGTTATATTTGTGATAACGTAGAGTGGCATAGAAGAACTTATACATTACCTTCAGGTTATTATGGAATTTATAAATTAGTATTCCGCTGGAGAAATGATGGTACTGCAGGAACTCAACCAGGAGCTGTTATAGACAATCTTAGCATAATTCAAACTAACTGTTCTGCAGGAGCAGTAAACTGGGCAGTTGTTCCAGCAGAAAACGAAGAAGGTGAAATGACATTAACAGTTAATGTTGCTGATACATACAACACAGGTGCATCATACATACTTCGTTACAAAGAATCAACAGCTGCAGCTTACACTGTAGTAGGAGATTTATCTATAACTGATTTCCCTTACTATATAGCAGAAGGAATCAACCACCAAACATTATATGACTTTGAACTTGCAATGATATGTGCAGGCGAAGAATCAGTAATTGAAGTAGGAGCTAACAGCCTTCAAACACCTTGTCCTCCAATATCACTTCCATGGTATGAAGATTTTGAAACAGACCCTCACCAAACTCCATCTTGTTGGGAAAGATATGAAGGTATCATACCTGTAAATGGAGTAGCAGCTACTGCTTCATTGACTCCATCAATGTCAACATGGTATTGTTGGTCACATAATGCAGAACAAGAATGTGGAACAACAATATCAGGAATGCTTCGTGCAGAATTATATAGCGAAAATACTTATTGGGTAGTTACTCCAACTATAGATTTAGGAAATGACGGAGCAGCAAAACAAATAGCATTTGACCTTGGTTTAAGAAACTATTATGATAACGCAGCTCCAAATCTAATTGGAGATGAAAGAATAATGGCTTTAGTTTCTCTTGATAATGGAGCAACTTGGAACACAGCTAATGCTTTAATATTTGCTGACGGAGATGCCGATACAGAACATAATATAACATCTTTAGGTGCTCAAATGCAACGTTATGCTTACAAACTTGTTGATGAAAACGATGAACCATTAACAGGAACAGTAAGATTTGCATTCTACATGGAATCTCACTCATGGCAAATTGACAACTGGGTATGTTTAGACAATATATCAGTTGAAGAATGGAGTGAATGTCCAGCACCTTACGGAGCAGCAATTTCTTCAATTACTTCAAGTACAGCAACAGCTTCATTCCAAACATGGGGACCAGCAACAACATGGGAATATGTAGTTGTTGAAGGAACAGGAGCAGACGCAGATTTAGATGGAGCTACACCTGTAGAAGTTGCAATAACAGACCCTATAGAATTAACAGAACTTGACCCTCTAACAGAATATACATTTGGAATAAGAAGTGTATGTGAAGAATCTTCTTCTCCTTGGGCAATAGCAACATTCTCAACATTGGCAGCAGGAGAACCAGTTCCTTACTCAACTTCATTTGATGATGCAGACGATGCAGCAACTTGGTCATTTACACAAAACGCAACAGCTAACGTTTGGGCAATAGGAACAGCAACTGCAGCAGAAGAAGATGGTTCTGCAGCTTATATTTCTACTGACGGAGGAGCAACATATTCAGCAACAGTAAGTTCATCTACAACACGTTCTTACATTTGGAAAGACTTTGATTTCGGTGAAACAGAAGATGCATTTGAACTTTCATTTGATTGGAAAGTAAGAGGACGTATCTCTGGAACAGATGTTTATTGTGGAATTATAGTTTACTTAACAGACCTTGTAACACCTCCAACAAGTGCATTCCCTTCAGGTAATGATAGAGTTACATTAGTTTACGGTTCTGACGAATGGACAAATGAAAGTGTTTACTTAGGAAACGTAACAGGCGACAAACGTTTAGTAATATGTACATGGGGATATACAAATACTGAAGATGTAGTTATTCCAGCGGCAATAGACAATTTAGCTATTAACATATCAACTTGTACTCCAGTATCAACACCTACTGTTTCAGAAACAACATCAGAATCAGCAACAATTGCATGGGAAGATGCTGACGAAACACACACTTCATGGAATGTTTACTACAAAGCAGTAGAAGATGAAGACTATACAATGCTTACAGTATCATCACCTGCTATTACATTAACAGGTCTTACTCCAGCAACAACTTACTATCTATATGTAAAAACAAATTGTGGTGGAGATGAATCTGTAGCATCACAAACAATCTACTTCATTACACCTTGTTTAACAATGGAAGAATTCCCTTATGAAGAAGGATTCGAAGCACCAGAATTTGTATGTTGGTCAAGTGAACAAGTTGTTGATGCTTACGATTGGACATTAGCACAAAGTTATTATGGTGGAGATATAGCACCAGCAGAAGGTTCAAACTTCGCATTATTCAAAGTTAGTGACTATGGTCCTTCAGCAAGATTGGTTTCTCCAGTATTTGATATAGCAGATATGTCAAGTCCATATATTAAGTTCTCTTATATAAATAGAGTGTGGTCAGGTGACCAAGACCAATTCAAAGTTCAATATAGAACAAGTTCTTCAGAAGAATGGGTAGATTTAGCAAACTATGCGTCAAATGTTGCAGCTTGGACAATAGATTCAATAGCATTACCTAACGCATCTTCAACTTACCAAATAGCATTCCTTGCAACTTCAGGATATGGTTACGGAGTAGGTATTGACGCATTAAGCATTTACGATGCAGACGGAGAAGGTGGAAGCACAGATCCAGACCCTGAACCAGAACCATGTGATGCACCAACTGCATTATCAGCAAGCAACATTACAGAAACAACAGCAACAATCACATGGAACGGTAGTGCAGACGCATACGAATTCAGATTGAACAATGGCACAGCAGAAACACTTACAGCAACAACTAAGTCATTAACAGGCTTAACAGCATCTACAACATACACAGTAGAAGTAAGAGCAATCTGTGGTGAACAACAATCAGCATGGGTTTCAACAACATTCACTACACTTGCAGAA
>JAZRCB010000004.1:0-18671 GCA_045635365.1 Candidatus Onthomorpha sp. | reverse complement strand
TTCAAATCTTCTTCAATTGCTATATTTCCCCAAATTGCATCATACAAACCTTTTCCGTGAACTGGAACAACGTAGATAGTTTTTCCTTCTTGTTTACAAACAAAGATTGGGAATTGAGCTTGCTCTCCTTTTGCTAACTCTTTTGACAATTCTATATTGAAAGGTCTTACTTCTCCTTCTGTTTGTTGTCCATTTTCATAAACAGAAACAACTTCTCCTTTTTTATTAACTGCTAATTCTTTAACAAAGCAATTTTTATATAACTCTTCTGCATTTTTTACATCATTTTCAATTCCAGCAGAAGTAAGAAGTTGTTGCATTTTTTCAATTTCTTGATTCTTTTTTTGAAATGGTTTTAATCCCACTGCTGCAACAGCCAAGACAGCGGCTGCAACGACAACCAAAATGGTTGAATACATAAATATGTATGAATTACTTTCTTTATTTGCCATCTCTCTTGGTTTTTATTTATTATTAACTAATTTAGCTCTTTTAGCTCTCTTTCTTATGTTAGCATCTACTACATAGTAATCAATCAACGGAGCAAATACGTTCATAAGTAATATTGCAAGCATCATTCCTTCTGGATAAGCAGGGTTTACAACTCTGATAAGAACTGCCATAATACCTATTAGGAAACCATAGATATATTTTCCTGTGTTAGTATGAGCAGCAGTAACAGGGTCAGTAGCCATAAATACTGCACCAAACATAAATCCACCTATTAAGAAGTGATAGTAGAATGGCATATTCATATAATCGTTAGCTCCAACAGCATTAAATATCAAGCCCATTACAGCTCCACCTGCAAATACTGAAAGCATAACTCTCCAAGAAGCTACTCCTGATACTAAAAGAATGATAGCACCTAAAAGAATTGCTATTACAGATGTTTCACCCACGCAACCTGGCATGAAACCTACAAGCATATCCATAATAGATGCAGAAGGAAGTGAAGCTCCTGCTATCATTTCTCCAAGAGGTGTTGCTCCAGAAAAGGCATCTGCTTTTTCTGCAATCCAAACTGTATCTCCTGACATTTGAATAGGATAAGAGAAGAAAAGGAACGCTCTCGCAACTAAAGCAGGATTCAAGAAGTTGAAACCTGTTCCTCCAAATACTTCCTTACCTATGATAACAGCAAACGCAACTGCTAAAGCTAATTGCCACAATGGAACATCCGGTGGACATATCATAGGAATCAAAAGTCCTGTTACGAAATAACCTTCGCTAACTTCGTGTCCTCTTATTTGAGCAAAGATAACTTCTATACCCAAACCTACGATGTAACTAACTAATAATAATGGAAGAACTTTTAAAAATCCATATCCAAAGTTATTCCAAAAGTTAGCACAATAATCAGTTGATGATGCTATTTCACCAATAGACAAATAATGTTGAAAACCTATGTTGTACATACCAAACAACAATGCAGGCAACAACGCAATGAAAACAGTAATCATTGTACGTTTGTTATCCACAGCGTCTCTTACATGACAGCCCTTTGTTGTTGTATTAGCAGGAACGAACATTAAAGTGTCGATAGCATCGAATAAAGAATGGAAAGCGTGTAATTTTCCACCTTTTTCGAAGCTTGGTCTCATTTTATCTAATGTATTCTTTATAAATTTCATTCTCCCATCTCCTTTCTCATTAGTTCTAATCCTTTACTTATTATCTCTTGTATATCAGTTTTAGAAGAGTCTATTAATTCACATAATGCGAAATCTTCAGGATCTACCTCATAAATACCTAATTGTTCCATCATGTCAATATCTTCTATTATACAAGCTTTGATTAATTGCATTGGATAAATGTCCATAGGGAACACTTTTTCAAACTCTCCTGTTACAACAAAAGGTCTTTTACCTCCGTGAAGATTTGTATCCACTTTGTATTTACGTTTGCAACAGTTTGTTAAGAAGCCTGATAAAAATGTTCTTGAAAAACTAAATTTGTTTGCACCTGGAGCTAACCAACCCATAAATTCAGCGTAATTACCTTCTTTTATGATTGTTACTTGGTTATCATATGCAGAAACAAATCCTTCTTTTTCTATTTTTGTTCCTGAAAGAACATTTCCGCTTACTATTCTTAATTCAGCAGATGTTGTGTTGTTGTAAATCAAAGAAGCTATGCTTGCTCCTTTTTTCACTTTGTAATATTGTGGGTGAGATACTTCTTGACCTGTTAAAGCAACTAAACGGTCTGTATTGTATCTTCCTTCTAAGAATAAACGTCCTATTACAACTAAATCTTGAGCATCTAAGAACCATACTCTTTCTCCTTTGTTAATAGGATCTAATTTTTCTATTTGTACAGAAACGTTTCCACAAGGGTGTTTTCCAGAGAAAGTGTTGATTTCAACATTTTCTAATTTAGTTAGTTCTTCTGCAACTCCTTTTTCAGCAGGTACATTTACATGTATTGTAACACCTGTCATTTTCTTCAAAGCGTCAACTCCGACTTGTAATTCTGCACCTAAACCTTTTAAAAGGATAGAATAATCAGGTGCTAAAGGCGCTGAGCTAAATCCTGAAACGATTATGCACTTAGGCATTGTGTCTGGATTTGGTATAACTGAATAAGGTCTTTGACGAAGAACTGTCCATGCTCCTGAAGTCAAAAGTTTTTCTTTGATTTGTTCAGCACTCAATTCGCTTATGCTTGAAACGCCGAAATCCAAATACTCTACTGTTTCTTCTGCAGTGATTATTACTTCTTCAATAACTCTCTTCTCCCCTCTTTTTACTTGCTTCACTGTTCCACTAACAGGAGAAGTAAAAATAACCTTTTCTTTGCCTTTTGCATAAAAAAGAGGAGTACCGGCCTTAACCCTTTCGCCTTCTTCTACTAAAAGCTTTGGTATTAAGCCGATAAAGTCTTTTGGTTTGAGAGCATACTCGCCCACAAACGTTTCTACAACTTCAGGCATTGGTTCCCCAAATAAATTTAGGTCCAAGCCCTTAGTAATCTTTATAGCTTTAGACATAGCTTATTTTATTTTGTTAATTTATATTAATTTATAAAAATAATCTTGCAAAATTACAATTAAAATTTGGATTTTCAAATGAGTAGTAAAATATTTCATGCTTTTGCAAAAATATTATCAAGAAATAATTTTCTAAAACAAAGAATTATTTTTTTAAAACAAAGAATCATTTTGCTAAAACAAAGAATTATTTTTGCCTTATAATTAAAACCTAATCAAATATGGAATTCTAGCCTGAACTCTCTGTTTTTGAGATAGTTTATTTAACTTATCCATAAGTTGTGTTGAGAAGTTGTCTTGTTTCATAAGCTCTTGTAACTCAGACTCTTCACCATTTAAAGTTTCTACTAATTGAGTCAATATATCCTTTTGTTTAGGATAAGCAACTATTCCATAACTTTGAAGACTAGCCTTTTGTGCCGCAATTGAGATAGCTTTATATAATCCTCCAAACTCATCTATTAAACCTAATTCCTTAGCATCTACTCCAGACCATACTCTACCCCTTGCTATTGAATCTACGTATGCTTTTTCTAATTTACGTCCTTGTGCAACTCTTGTAATAAAATTATCATAGAAATTCTCTACATTTTGCTGTAAAACATTCTTTGCTTGCAAGGATTGTTGAGTTGTGAGCGAAAATACTGCATTATCATGAGTTTTTACTGTATCAAAAGTTAATCCTAAATTATTCTTTAAAGCTTTTGAAACGTTTGGCATTATTCCAAAAACTCCTATAGAACCTGTAATAGTAATTGGTGAAGCTACTATGTAGTCTGCGTTTGAACTCATTTCATATCCAGCAGATGCTGCCACATCTCCCATAGATACTATAACAGGTTTTTGTTTCTTTGCTTTGATAATTTCATTTGTTATAAGTTCTGAAGCTATTGCATCTCCCCCTGGAGAATTTACTCTTAACACTATAGCTTTTATTCTCTTATCTTCAGTAGCCTTTTTAATAGATTTTACCAATGTTTCACTTCCTATTGATAATGCGCTACCCTTTCCTTGATTTACATCTCCATATGCATAAATTACTGCTATATTATCTTTTTGTTTAGTAAAGATTTCTCCTATACTTTCTCTATATTTTTTATACTTAATAAAACTTACTTTTGAATCTGGTGAGTTAATAGAGTATTGCTTCTTTATTTCATTGATTATTATTTGCTCTACATCTGTTTTAAAGGCAAGAGTATCTACTAAACCATCTTTTAATGCTTGTTGTGGTAAGAAGTATTCTAATCGTGACACTCTATTATTGAAAGTATCTATATTATTTATATTTCTAGATTCAACAATATTATTTGCAACATAGTCCCATATATCGGATATGTAAGATTTTATTTGCTCTCTGTTCTCAGATGACATTTTATTTGAAACAAAAGTTTCTCCTGCACTTTTATAAAAATTATTTTTAGGACGGATTAATTCTACATCTATATCAAATTTATCAAATAAATCTTTATAATACATTACCTCTGCTCCTAATCCTGTCAAAGATAAATTACCTACAGGATTTAAGAATATCATGTCTGCTATACTTGCTAAATAATAAGCATTTTGTGTAGCAAACATATCACTATAAGCATATATTTTCTTACCTGAAGTTTTAAAATCCATTAAAGTTTGTCTCATTTCTTCAACTGTTGCCCAACCATTAGTTTGGAGAATAGACAACTCTAAATATATCGCCTTTATATTTTCATCATTTTTTGCTTTATTTATTACTTCTATGAATTCTGTTAATCCTACAGGAGTAATTATTTCATTAGAAAACACATTACCTGAAAAAGTAGTCAAATCCTCTATTTCTCTATCATAAATAGGAGAATCTAATTTTATGGAAAGAATAGAATTATCCTTTACCATTACTTCTTCAGAAGTAGAAGAAACTGAAACTGAAGAGAAAATTCCTATCAATACAAACAACACAAGCATTGAAGAAATAAAGCATCCTAAACAGGAAGCAAACATGAATTTAAAAAAAGCTTTCATCTTATTTTTTGTAAATAATTGATATTATGATTTTTATTAATACTGTTCCACGTGAAAGTAAATTAAAAAAGGACGTAATTAATTTACGTCCTTTCCCTTTCAATATTTATTATTAAAATAAGTTATCTATCAACGCATCATCTGCAATATTAGGAATAGTAACCTTTAATTTAGGTTCAACTTCCATTGCACGCTTAATTGCGAATATAGCTCCTTCATTTCTTGCCCAAGAACGACGACTAATACCATTGTTTACGTCCCAGAACAACATGCTTCTTAATCTTCTTTCTGAATCATCACTTCCATCTATAACCATTCCGAAGCCTCCGTTGATTACTTCTCCCCAACCAACTCCACCTCCGTTGTGGATAGATACCCAAGTTGCTCCACGGAAACTATCTCCTATGCAGTTATGTACTGCCATATCTGCTGTAAATGAAGAACCATCATAAATATTAGAAGTTTCTCTAAATGGAGAGTCTGTTCCTGATACATCGTGATGGTCTCTTCCTAATACTATAGGAGCAGAAATTCTTCCTTCTTTTATAGCTTTATTGAATGCAGAAGCTATTTTTGTTCTTCCTTCTGCATCTGCATATAATATTCTTGCTTGAGAACCTACTACTAAGTTATTTTCTTTTGCACCTTTAATCCAAGTAATATTATCTCTCATTTGTTGTTGAATTTCAACAGGAGATTCTTTTGCTATTTCTTCTAATACTTCCATAGCAATTTGGTCAGATAAATCTAAATCTTCTGGTTTAGAAGATGTACATACCCAACGGAATGGTCCAAATCCATAATCGAAACACATAGGTCCCATTATATCTTGAACGTATGAAGGATAACGGAATGTACCATCTTCTTTCATAATATCAGCACCAGCTCTTGAAGATTCTAATAAGAAAGCATTGCCATAATCAAAGAAATACATACCTCTTTCAGTTAGTTTATTAACAGCAGCAACATGTCTTCTTAAAGATTCTTGTACTTTTTCTTTGAATAATTCTGGTTGATTAGCCATCATTTCTTGTGCTTCTTCAAAAGAAACTCCTACAGGATAGTATCCTCCTGCCCAAGGATTGTGTAATGAAGTTTGGTCAGAACCTAAATCTACTGAAATATTGTGTTCCACCAAGTATTCCCACAAATCAACTACGTTTCCTTGATAAGCAAATGATACAACTTCTTTATTTTCACGCGCTTTTTGAACTCTTGCCATTAAAGCATCTAAATCAGAATATACTTCATCAACCCATTTTTGAGAGTGTCTTTTATTTGTTGCAGCAGGGTTTACTTCTGCTGTAATAGAAACACAACCTGCTATATTTCCTGCTTTTGGTTGAGCTCCACTC
This sequence comes from Candidatus Onthomorpha sp., assembly GCA_045635365.1. Classification (GTDB taxonomy): domain Bacteria; phylum Bacteroidota; class Bacteroidia; order Bacteroidales; family P3; genus Onthomorpha. The sequence goes on along the minus strand of JAZRCB010000004.1, from coordinate 12,323 downwards.
ATTCCTCCTAATCCAGCAGTAACAAATAATTTTCCTCCAAGACCATCATTCCCAATCTTTCTACCTGCATTCAAGACAGTTATAGTTGTTCCGTGAACAATTCCTTGAGGTCCTATGTACATATAACTTCCTGCTGTCATTTGTCCATATTGACTTACTCCTAATGCATTGAATTTTTCCCAATCATCAGGTTTTGAATAATTAGGAATAACCATACCATTAGTTACAACAACTCTTGGAGCATCTTTATGAGATGGATATAATCCCATAGGGTGTCCTGAGTACATTACAAGTGTTTGTTCTTCTGTCATTTCAGAAAGATACTTCATTGTAAGTCTATATTGAGCCCAGTTTTGGAAAACTGCACCATTTCCACCGTATGTTATTAATTCGTGTGGATGTTGTGCTACAGCTGGATCTAAGTTATTTTGTATCATCAACATAATTGCAGCTGCTTGTTCACACTTTGCAGGATATTCTTCTATGCCTCTTGCATACATTTCGTATGTTGGGCGATAACGATACATATAAATACGACCATATTTTTCTAATTCTTCAGCAAATTCTTTTGCTAACACAGAATGAAATTTTGGATCGAAATATCTTAAAGCATTTTTCAATGCTAATTTCTTTTCTTTCGTTGTAAGAATTTCTTTTCTCTTTGGAGCATGACTTACTGTTGTGTCATACGCCTGTAATTCAGGTAAATAATCAGGAATACCTTCTTGAATTGCTTTTACAAAATCCATATTATTATATTTTTCTTTATTATTTTCTTTCGGCAAAGTTACAAAATAATATTCAAACTTTTTATATTACGATTATTAATATCTCTTAACGAATTCTTTTAGTAAATTACAAAAATCTACATGCTTTGTAAATGGTAGTTCCTTTCCATCGTCATAAATTGTGTGATATTCATTATATTCACATCCATAAGTAAATAGAAAATGTGCAGGTACTCCTTGTTTAACAAAATGGCAATGATCACTATTACAAGACTCTTCTCCTAAAAATACTTTGATAAACCAATTATTTTCAGAGTTAATTTCTTGAAGTAATTTTCCTGCTTCTGGTTCTTTCAATCCATTTATAACAGCTACTCCTGTTGAACCTGTGCCACACATATCTAAGTTAAATAAAAATTTTACCTTATCTAATTCTATTAAAGGATTTTCTGCAGCATATTTAGAACCTAAAAGACCTATCTCCTCTCCTGTTGCAAAAATAAATACAACTGAATGTTCTGCAGGGTGTTGAGCATAATACTTTGCTAAATCTAAAAGAACTGCAACACCGCTTGCATTGTCATTTGCTCCTGGAAAATAAACATCTCCTACTTTTCCTAAGTGATCGTAATGGGCAATGAAGGCAAAACAACTATCTTTATATTTTGTACCCTCTACTTTTGCCCAAACGTTTTGTGATTGATAATTATCCTCATATTTACTTTTTATATTCAAAGATAAATAAGGTATTTTTTTATCAAAAGGACAACCTTTTAATTGCAATATAGGAAAATCCATTACATTTCTTCCAGAATAATATTGTATTTTGTCATATCCCTGGATTACAGCGAGTTTTGGAATAATATTCTCTTTTTTTAGGCTTCTTAAAAAGACAATAATATCATAGTAAGGAAGCTTTTCTATATTGAATAACAGTACTTTATCATTCAATTTATTAATTTTAACTCTCTCTATATCTTGTTTTGTATTGAAAACTAGTGGTTTAGCATTTTTTAATTCAATATTTACAGTAGGAGAGGAGCCAAAAACTAAATAATCTTTTCCTATCTCTAAAGTATCTTGCTCTGAAGAAAGTGAAAGTTTTAAATCTATTATACTATTAATAGGAAACGTAATTGATTGAAAACCATTATTTCCTAATAATTTCACTCCACTTTTTTCTAATTCATTCCTTATAAAAGTAGCTGCTTTTCTATCTCCATCTTCTGTATAAGCTCTTCCAGCCATATATTTACTACTTAAAGTATCCTTACAATAAATAGCATAATTATAAGATTGAGAATAAGATAAAGTGCTAATTAACAATAATAAAACAAATACTGTTATTCGCATATTGACTTGTTTGAATCTATTAAACATCTTTGATTTTCCCATTTTCCTTTCCAATTTTTATTTTCTATTACTGAATTATTAATATCTAAATTTTGAAATTCTTTATTTTTAGATACTATTTTAACATAACCTTCTTCTATAGTTTGTTTTAAATAATCTATTATTAATTCATTTTTCCCATATTTCAAGTACAAATATATACCTACTTCATTATTATATAAATCCATGTCCATAGAAACTTTATCATACCCAGACTGAGGATTTATTTTATAAATATAAGCATTATAATTTTCATACATATTCCCAATGCGTCTTGCTTTTTCAACTCCTATAGTTGAAGATAATTTATACATCCATAATAAATGTCTAAACGCATCACACTTTCCTGATTCTATTTTTTTATCATAAAACTTTTCATCAAATCTTGATAAACTATCAATAATATTCAAAACATCTTTAGATTCACTTAAACTTTTCTTTATTGCGTTAATATTACATAAACTCCAAACTTTATCTTTTAAAGTTAAACTTTCAAACAAAAGTTTTTTATTTTGAGTGAAAGAAGGTGTAGTAATACACCAACTAAGTAAAATCAAAAAAAATATTTTTTTCATATCAAGATTTTAACGCTTAAATACTAAAGAAAACAAGTAAAAGTATAAGGTTGCTTTATTTTTTTCGAAATATTTGTGCTTAAAATCGTCTAAATTCTAAAAAAATACTTTGTAATTAATTGTTATTCTTATATTTATACTTTTAAAAAATCAATTTTAACTTTATGTGATTTTTTTCGAAAATTGATTTTTTTTAGATTATTCCTAACTGTTTTGATATATCCAACATTCTTAATATTGGTTTTTCAGCATTTGCTATCAATTCTTCAGAAAGTTCTATTTCATTGTCTAAATTTTCAAGAACATTAATTACCTTTTCCATAGTATTTAATTTCATATGACGACAATCATTACAAGGAGCTGTGTCATTTTGAGTAACTACTATGAATTCTTTTTCTGGATTATCTTGTTTTAATTTATGAGTTATTCCTGATTCTGTTGCAACTAAAAACTTAGTATTTTCAGATTCTTTTACATATTTTATCATTGCTTGTGTTGAACCAACAAAATCTGCAAGTTGTAAAACAGAATCATTACATTCAGGGTGAGCTATAAGAGTATAATTTTTGTATTTATTTCTTAATTTTTTTACATAATCTGCTGTTAATAACTCATGAACTTCACAACTTCCATTCCAAAGAACCATGTTACGATTTGTTATTCTATTTATATATCCTCCTAAATTCTTATCTGGAGCAAATATAATTTTTTGATCTTTATCTAAAGAATTTATTATTTGAACTGCATTTCCAGAAGTACATATAATATCTGAAAGAGTCTTTATTTCAGCAGAACAATTAATATATGATATTACTATATGATCAGGATATTGTTCTTTGAATTTTTTAAATTCTTCATATTTACAAGAATCTGCTAATGAACAACCTGCATTAAAATCTGGAATTATAACTTTTTTATTAGGGTTTAATATTTTTGCAGTTTCACCCATAAAATGTACACCACATAAAAGTATCACATCTGCTGTTGTATTCTTAGTTATTTGAGCTAAATTTAAGCTATCTCCAACATAATCTGCTGCTTCTTGTATTTCAGGTAAACAATAATAGTGTGCTAATATTACAGCATTTTTTTCTTTTTTTAATTTCTCAATCCTTTCAAAAAAATATGTCTTATCCATATTATTATTAATTTATTTTAATTTTATATTTATTATATCTCTGTGGAAATTGTTAATATCTTTTTTAAGCTAAAAATTGTTGCAAATATACAATTTTTTATTAACAAAACAATGTAATTTATTTACAATTTAAAGTTTTATATATCAGTAAATTATATATTTATTAACAAAATTAACTTTTCACCTTTTTGTTAATAAATTTGAATCTGTGATTTTCTTTTTTAGTGGTTAATAACATATTGAATTATTTGTTAAATAAGTGTGAAATATTAACATTGATATAATTATTAAATGCTTCTAAACGACTTTTCAACAATAATTAACAATAATTTTGTTGATATTTTTTTAAAATATCTTATCTTTGCAGTAAGTATAAATTTTGATTTTATTATGAATAACATTATTCCTATGGCTTGCGATCACGCAGGTTTTGAGTTAAAAGAATTTTTAAAAAAGTATTTAGAAGAAAAAGGCTTTGAAATTAAAGATTTTGGTACTTATTCAACTGATTCTGTTGATTATCCTGATATGATTCATCCTTTAGCAAAAGAAATTAATGATGGAGTTTATAAATTTGGTATTATAATGTGTGGTAGTGCTAATGGTGTTTCTATGGTAGCAAATAAATATCCAAATGTGAGATGTGGACTTTGCTGGGAAGAAGAAATAGCAGAATTAACAAAGAAACATAATAATGCTAACATAATTTCTTTACCTGCTCGTTTTATTTCTCAAGAAAAAGCTGTTTCTATTGTAAATGCTTATTTAAACGCTGAATTTGAGGGTGGTAGACACCAAAATAGAGTAGATAAGATTTCTATAAAATAAGTTTTATTTTATTAAATGAATACGAGTGAATACAAGAAATTTTTACACACTTGTAGTAAGAATATCAACGATTTTGATGTAAAATTGTTTGATGCAGACAATACGGTTCACTCTGTTTATGATAATATAGATAAACTTAAGTTACAGGCTTCAAAAGTTAGGCAAAAATTCATAGATAATATAGCTGATAATTTATTAGACTTTGAAAAAAATTTCATAAGCAATAAGAGTTATATTAATTGGTGTTTGTCTTATGATGATTTTTATAATAGTTTATTAAAGCTTTTAGATAAGAAAAAAATAAAGTCTGTTAATATTTTTCCTTCTGATTTTAACAATGAATTATCTTTAGAAAAAATGTTAAAATCAGAAGGAATATCTTTGTTTTCAAAAGATAATATTTGCTCCATTCACGAACCAAATTTTGGTATTGTTGATACCGGAAGTTTTTTTTCTATTTTTAACTCCATTTTTGAAATGGAACTTCTATTAGATTCTAAAATAAAAATTTTCATTCTTCCTATTAATAAGTTTATTTGTAATATTGCTGATATAGATATATTTGCACATATATTATCTGTTTATAAAGATAACGCAAAATTTACACAGCTTTCTAATATATTTACACCAAATTCTGCTGAAAACAAGTCAGAAACTCATCTTTTTATAGTAGATAATGGTAGAAGTAACTTATTATCTTTAAAAGAACAGAAAAAATCTTTGTGGTGTATTAATTGCGGAGCTTGTAAGAAGGTTTGCCCAGTATATAAGTTAATTAAAGATCAGCCTTATAACAATAGTTTAACAGGCCCTCTTGCAAATGTTATGTTACCTTTTTTAGAAAATTATGATAGTTATAAACATTTAAGTTTTAATTCAGTACTTTGTGGTAATTGTTCAAAGGTGTGTCCTGTCAATATTCCTATTACTGATTTAATTCTTGAAAACAGAAAATTCTTTTTTGAATCTAAAATAATGAATCTTGAAGACAATTTATTGACTCTTGGTTTAAAAAAATTCTTAATTAGTAGAAAAAATATGAATAGGAGGTATTGGGTAAAGAAATATTTACTGAGAAAAATGCTACCAAATACTGTTAAAAAAAGTATTAAAATACCTTCATTTTCTAAAAAGACTTTTAATCAGAATGAACAACAAAATAAAGCAAATCTTGAATGAAAATGAATTATTAGAATTCATAAACAATAAACAAGATGAAAAATTCAGAGAATATATAGATAAAAATATATTTTGTGAAGATAAATTGTCTGTTTACACACAAGAAGATTTATTAGATTTAATTCAATATTTAGATTTAACCTCTTTAAACAATACGGATAATAGAGAAACTATTTCCGAATTTGTAAAAAAATCTACTTTTTTGTTTAATAACAAAGCTTATTACACAGGAGGAATATGTTGTTTTTCTAATTTTATTCCTCAAATCAATCAATATAAACCTTCAAAAAAGATAAGAACAGTTGTTGTAGCAGCAGGATTTCCTCATTCTCAACTTCCATTGTCTGCCAAATTAGAAGAAATAAAATATTGTATAGAAAATAATGCTGATGAAATAGATATTTGTTTAAATAGAGGAAAGTTTTTTGAAGGACAGATAGAAGAAATAGTTCAAGAAATAAGTAGTATCAAAGAATTAATTAATAATTCAGGAAAAGAAATCCTTCTAAAAGTAATATTAGAAGTAGGGGAGTTGGAAGAATATTTTAAAATATATCAAGCTTCTCTTTTATGTTTAGACGCTGGAGCAGATTTCATTAAAACATCTACAGGAAAAATACAAAAAGGAGCAGATATATATTCATCAATTGTAATGATGCTTGCATTGAGAGAATATTATCATAAGAGCAATCTTTTAAAAGGAATAAAAATAGCAGGAGGTATAAGAACACCTTTAGAAGCTATTCAATATATGAATCTTTATAAATTGTTTATTTCTTCAAATATGGATAATAAATTATTTAGAATAGGTTGTAGTCAGTTATTTGAAAAATTACAATTAGAGATATTAAAAAAATAATAACCAAATAAAGACAATATGAGCACTATCACTATAAAGACAGTAACTACAAAGAAAGAATTTAAAGCGTTTTTAAATTTTCCTTATAAACTCTTTAAAAATGACAAACAATGGGTTCCTTCTTTGATAATTGATGAAAAAAATACTTTTAACAAAAAGAAAAATCCAGCATTAGAGTTTTGTGAATATAAAATCTTTTTAGCGTATAAAGGTAGTGAAGTAGTAGGCCGAATAGTTGGTATGATAAACAAGAAATCTAATGAAATATGGAAAGAAAAAAGGGTTAGATTTGGTTGGATAGACTTTATAGATGATACAGAAGTTTGTCAAAAATTATTAGAAGCAGTAGAAAATTGGGGTAGAGCAGAAGGTATGACAGAAATAGTAGGACCTATGGGTTTTACAGATATGGATAAAGAAGGTATGGTAGTGGAAGGATTTGATGAAGATTGTTCTATCTCCACTTATTATAATCCTTCGTACTATCCAAAACAATTAGAAAAGCTTTCTTATAGAAAAGAAGTAGATTGGATACAATATAAATTAAAAGCTGATCAACAAATACCTGAAAAGATTTTAAAAATAAATAATCTAATAAAAGAGAAATACAATTTAAAAATAGTAGAAGGTATTCCTGTGAAGCAGATAGCAGATAGATATGGTGTTAAATTATTTGCCACCCTTAATGAAGCCTTTTCTCATCTTTTCGGATATGTTCCTTTAAACGAAAAACAAGTAAAATTCTATATTGACCAATACTTTCCTTTTTTAAATAAGAAGTTAATATGTTTAATAGTAGATGAGAATGATGACATAGTTGCCTTTGGTGTTTCTATGCCTTCTTTGACAGAAGCTTTAAGAAAAAGTAAAGGAAGATTATTCCCATTTGGTTGGTATTATTTTTTGAAAGCTATACGTAAGTATGATAATATAGAGTTGTTATTTAATGGAGTTCATCCTAAATGGCAGAATAGGGGAATACACTCTATTTATTATGCAGAAATGAATAAACAATACATAAATTTAGGTTCTAAAATAGCAATAGCAAATCCGCAATTAGAAACTAACCTTGCTGCAAGAATTTGGGAGAAATACGAAGATGCGCATATTGCAATAAGAAGACGTGCATATATAAAAGAGATATAAACCTATTTAATTTAAAATGGAGTTAATGAAAGAAACATCTCTTGATAATCGTCCTAAGGTATTAGTAACAGGAGCAAATGGATTTATAGGAAGTACTTTGGTAGAACAATTACTTGAAGATGGGAAATATCAAGTTTACGCTGGCGTAAGAGAATCTTCAAATTTAAAATATCTTCAAGACTCTCGTATTAATTTTATAAACTTATGCTATTCTAATCCTTTAAAATTAAAAGAACAATTAGAAGAATATAATTTCCGATGTGTATTTCATCTTGCTGGTGTTACAAAAGCAAAGAAACAAGACTTTGATAAAATCAATTTTGAATACACAAAAAATCTTGTAGATGCAATAAACCCTGAAACAACAAAGCTAATATATCTTTCTTCTTTTGCAGCCCATGGACCAGGAAATGAAAAAACTTTCGCAAAAGCAAAGGTTACAGATGAAAATTACCCTAATACAGCTTATGGTTACTCAAAATTAAAATCTGAAACCTATATTAATGCAAATTTTAAAGGTAAATATATTATTTTAAGGCCAACGGGAGTGTATGGTCCACGTGAAACAGATTATTATCTTTTCTTTCAAACTATTGATAATCATATAGAACCATATTTAGGTTTTGTTTCACAACATTTGAGTTTTGTTTATGTTAAAGACCTTGTAGATTTATGTATTAGAGCTTTTGAAAGCGAAATCTCAAACAAAACATACTTTGTTAGTGATGGAAATATGTATTTGGATTTAGAGTATGCAAAAATTTCAAAAGAGGTGTTGTCAACTTGGACTATAAAGATTAAATTTCCACTCTTTATAGTAAAATGGATATCCTATACTTTGGATTATTTTGGAACCCTAATTGGAAAACACTTCACTCTAAATAAAGATAAATACGCTATTTTGTCAGCACGAAATTGGGATTGCGATATTGAAGATTTAAAAAGAGATTTAGATTATAGACCAAAATATGATTTAAGAAAAGGAATAGAAGAAACTATTCAATGGTATAAAAAAGAAAAATGGTTATAAAAAATGAAGATATTAAATAGTATAAAGTTAATTCTATTGATTGCTTTATTTTTTTCTTGTGGCTCAAAACAGGAATTAAAAGAAGAAACGAAACAAGTGAAACTTGCTTCAAATATAATAGAGGTAGATACAAAGTTCTTTATTGAAAAAATTGCCAAATTAGATAATAGACTTGAATATTTAGGGGATAAACCATCTATAATAGATTTTTATGCGACTTGGTGTGGACCTTGCAAAAAGCAAACTCCAATATTAGAAGAATTATCTAAGAAATACAAAGACTCTCTTTATGTTTACAAAATAGATGTAGATAACTCTCCTGATTTAGCCAATACTTTGAATGTTTCTGCTATACCTACTTTAATCTTTTTCCCACTTCCACCTGCTAGACCTATAATGATGCAAGGCTTTATGTCTGAAGAGGAGGTAGAATATTGCATTCAATCATTTCTTTTAAAGAATTAGAAAATATTTCACAAGAAACAATTTAATAACTCTTTGAAAATCTATTGAATAAACAAAACATTTGAATTTTTATACAAAGTAAAATGATTTTTTATTACCTTTGTAGTCTTAATATACATTAAATAAATAATCTATGGCAAAGGAACAAGACTTATCAGCAGAGAAATTAGAAAAGTTAAAAGTGTTACAGGCAGCTGTTTCAAAGATAGAAAAGAATTATGGTAAAGGCTCCATAATGAAATTAGGAGATAAAGCCGTAGAAGACATAGAAACAATTTCCACAGGTTCTATTTCATTAGACTCTGCTTTAGGAGTAGGAGGATTTCCAAAGGGAAGAATAATAGAAATCTATGGACCTGAATCATCAGGTAAAACTACATTAGCTATACACGCTATTGCAGAAAGTCAAAAACAAGGAGGACTTGCTGCATTCATAGATGCAGAACATGCCTTTGATAGTACATACGCAAAAAAATTAGGAGTAGATGTAGATAATTTATACATCTCTCAACCAGATAATGGAGAACAAGCTTTAGAAATTGCAGAAAACCTAATTAGTTCTGGAGCAGTAGATGTAATAGTTATAGACTCTGTTGCTGCCCTTACTCCAAAAAGCGAAATAGATGGAGAAATGGGAGATAGCAAAATGGGATTACATGCTCGTTTAATGAGTCAAGCATTAAGAAAAATGACAGCAACAATTAGCAAAACTAAATGTTGTTGTATCTTTATAAACCAATTAAGAGATAAAATTGGTGTTATGTTTGGTTCTCCTGAAACAACTACAGGAGGTAATGCTTTGAAATTCTATTCTTCAATTAGAATGGATATAAGAAGAGTTCAAGCAATAAAAGAAGGAGATACTAACATAGGAAACAGAGTAAGAGTTAAAATCGTAAAAAATAAAGTAGCGCCTCCATTCCGTCAAGTAGAGTTTGATTTATTATTTGGACAAGGTATAAGCAAAATAGGAGAGATAGTAGATTTAGGAGTAGAAGCAGGTATTTTAAAGAAGAGTGGTTCATGGTTTAGCTACGGAGAAACAAAACTAGGACAAGGAAGAGAATCTGTAAAACAACTTTTAGCAGACAATCCAGAACTACAAGAAGAAATAGAAACAAAAATCAGAGAATACTTAAAAGAAAAGACAGAATAAAATACGCTTAGATTCATACAATGAAGATAACAATATCACAAATAAATCCAAAAACCTTAGATTTTAAGTATAATTTTACTCTAATTCAGCAGCGATTAAAAGAATCAGATGTTGATTCCTTGGTTGTATTTCCTGAATTGGCATTGAGTGGTTCACCACTTTATGATGCTACAAAATATACACAAACATACGAAGAAAGTCTTTCTTTTGCTGAAACCTTATCTCAGGAAAAGAAAGACTTTATCTTTGGATTACCAATTCATCAAAATGGTGAGTTCTTCAATTCTCTCGCTTTCGTAGAAAATGGAGAACTTAAAGCACTATCAACAAAGAAAAACTTAAATCAATTTGATAAAGGCTTTACATCAGGGGAAGGCTTTACACTTGTAGAATACAAAAAACAAACTATTGCCTTTGGATTCTTAGAAGATTTAGATGATTATTTGAAAAAAGAAGACAAAGCAAATGTTATAATATGCTGTTCAAACATACTTTTTACACCAGAAACACAAAAAGAACTCTTAACAGAACTGCAACCAAAGATAAGAAAAGCAAAAACTCCAATAATATTAGTAAACAGATGTGGAGCAGAAGGTAGTTACATATTTAATGGTAGTAGTTTCTTTATGTTAGCAAACGGAGACCTTTCAAAGCAATTACCATTATTTGAAGAAAACTCCTTACAAATAGATACCGAAAAGACAGAAAAATATAATCAATCTCCACTTCCAAGAATAGAAAAGATGTATCACGCTGCTATACTTGGAATAAGAGACTATTTTCATAAAAATAACATAAAGAAAGCCTTGCTTGGTTTATCAGGAGGCATAGATTCAGCCTTAGTAGTAGTGCTTGCAGTAGAAGCATTAGGAAAAGAAAACGTAATAGGCATACTATTACCAAGCGAATATTCAACTTCTCACAGCATAACAGATGCAAAAGCAAGCGCAGAACGTTTAGGAATAGAACATCACATCATTCCAATAAAAGAAAACTTTACCGCAGCTCTTACAGCTTTGCAACCGATTTTTGAAGGCAAAGAACCAAATGTAGCAGAAGAAAACCTACAATCAAGAATACGAGGCTTGATAATAATGGGAATTGCAAACAAAATAGGAGCAGCAGTATTAAATACCACAAACAAAAGCGAGCTTGCAGTAGGATACGGAACACTTTATGGTGATACAAATGGAGCAATAGGAACAATAGGAGATATATACAAGACAGACGTATGGGAAATGTCAAGATGGATAAATCGCAATGAAGAAATCATACCTTGGAACTCCATTAACAAAGCTCCATCCGCCGAATTACGTCCTGACCAAAAAGATACCGACTCTTTACCAGACTATGACGTACTTGACAAAGCTCTTTACCTACACTTAGAACAAAGCAAAAGCAGACAAGAAATAATAAATGAGGGCATAGACCCACAAATAGTAGATAAAATCTTACGATTAGTTAAAATCAATGAATGGAAGCGTCATCAAGTAGCCCCAGCATTGAAAATGTCAAACAGTGCATTAGGAATAGATAGAATAATGCCAATATCATAATATAAAATAATATGAGCGACCAAATTAAACACGAATGCGGTATAGCAATGTTAAGATTGCTAAAACCATTAGAATACTACCAAGAAAAATACGGAAACACTTGGGCGTTAAACAGAATGTACCTCTTAATGGAAAAACAACACAATAGAGGACAAGACGGAGCAGGACTTGCAAACATAAAATTTGATACAAAACCAGGAGAACACTACATAAACATAACAAAATCCAATACTTCTACGCCAATACAAGATGTTTTTGCAGAAGCTTTCAA
>JAZRCB010000003.1:0-55654 GCA_045635365.1 Candidatus Onthomorpha sp. | reverse complement strand
GCTACCTTGGTTCCTATTGTTTCAAAGATCATTCTCCCCAAAAATTCTCCGCTCCTTCTCGCACTCCCTCTCTTCCGTTTTGGGATTGCAAAAGTACTGCTTTTTCTTTTACTACCAAATTTTTTCTAAGCTTTTTTTTAGTGTCTTTACTTAACTCATTGATTTTGTGCAAGATTATTTTTTAAGCTTTTTTATTCTTTTTTCCGCTTTCTTGGGTTATTTTAGTGCTTTATAGGGGCTAATCGAACTGTTTTCGTGGTTTTAGTGTTATCGTTTTTTGGTTTTTTATTGCTTTTTCTGCGTTTTGTATGTTTCCAACGCCTTTGGAGAGGTTCTCCAACAGCATTGGAGAGGTATTCCAACAGCGTTGGAATCTTTTTTTTCTGCGTTTTTTGAAAGTAAGAATTGGTTATAGGGTATTAGTGATTGAGAATAATTCCATATAATTATAGTTTAAGGTTAGTGAATTGTCTTTTTCGCTAACCCTAAATGTATTTTGATTTGTTATTAATAGGTATTCTACTTAATTCTTAGGATTTGTCCTATCTTGATTCTTGAAGCTTGAGCTTTTGAAATATTGTTTAAACGAAGTATTTGGTCTATTGACACTCCGTATCTCTTTGCAATCTTGGCTATGGTTTCGCCTTGTTTTACTTTATGGTTTACTATATGTTGAACAGGTTTTTTACCTGTTGTTTGTTCTTTTATTTCCTCTGCCGTAGGTTGAGTACTGATTGCTTCGTTTTCTGATGACACTATTGGGGTTTCTGTATTGAAATCAGGGGTTGCAGTAGTTTCCTCCGCAGGTTTTTCTTTGCGAAAGGCTTGTTTTTGTTTCACAGCAAGGAGTTCTCCTACTTTGAGATATTTTCTTTTACTTGCTTTTTTGTTCCAAGATTTTAGTTGTTGCACACTTACTCCGTAACGGCGAGCTATTGAATTCCATGTTTCATTTTTTCTGACTTTATGATATACTGTGCGTTCTCTGTATTCTATTTCGCCAGATGCTATCAATTCTTCTTTGCTTCTACCTTCTCCAAAGTATTCATCTTTCTTATAGTTCGCAATGCTATCTTCTAATGATACGAAATTGTATAGGTGTGTTGAAGGAAGCTTTAAACTATAGCTACCTTTACTACCTGGAATTATATCTGTTTTATATTGAGGATTCATTTCCCTTAGTCTTTCTATGGGAATGTTCATCACTTCTTCTACTTGTTTTAAGTGGATATCGTTTTTCAGCATTACAGTGTCTGATATTAGAGATAGTGGTTTGCTTAGTGGTGCTATTTCTATGCCGTGTTCTTTGTAATAAGTCATGGCATAGACTGCTGCTATGTAGGCTGGAACATATCCTCTCGTTTCTCTTGGCAAGAAATCATACATTTCCCAAAATGTATCTTTACCCGAACGTCTCATAGCTTTGTTTACATTTCCCGGTCCGCAGTTATAGGCTGCTAATGCCAAGGTCCAATCTCCATATATTTTATATAGATCTCTTAGATATCGAGCTGCAGCATGTGTTGATTTGATTGGGTCGCGTCTATCGTCTAATACGGAATTGATTCTTAAATCATACATCTTTCCTGTTGAAGACATAAATTGCCAAGGTCCTGTTGCACCTGCACGAGATACTGCCATAGGATTGAGAGCAGACTCAATGATTACAAGATATTTTAATTCTTCAGGAACGCCTGCTCTATCTAATATATCTTCAAAAAGAGGGAAGTAATATTTGCTTAGTCCTAACATAACACCTACTCTATCCCCTATTTTATCTACATAATATATTATATGATTACGAACTTTGTCGTTATAGCTTAAATCTATTGCTGATGGAATTCTTCTTAATCTTTTTGCAAGTACACTATCAGGCAAGTCCGCAGCTTTAATTCTTGGAGCGAACTCATCAGGCTGGCCATATCTTTGTCTAATCAGTTTTGAGTTGTGTTTCATATAATAGCTGTTTAGCAAGCTATCATAGTTTCTTTCAAACTGTGGATAGATTTCTGCATTATCAAACTCTTGTGCAGATAAGGAAAGGCTTATAAATAATATATATATAAGGTATTGTATTCTTCTTTTCATTGCTTTGTATCAAAAAAACGAGTTGTAAAATTACAAAAATTTGACAAATCAAATGAAGAAAGGTTTATTTTTTATTAAATTTAATTCTTCTAAATAGATTTTAATTCTCGAAATAATTCGTACTTTTGTCGTTTAATAAACGTATTATAATTGTATTTTTATGAAAATAGTAATTCCAATGGCTGGTATGGGAAAAAGATTACGTCCTCATACATTAGTAACGCCAAAACCTTTGATAGAGTTAGCAGGTAAACCAATAGTACAACATTTATGTGAAGATATAAGAGAAGTAGTTGGAGAAGAAATAGAAGAAATTGGTTTCATAATTGGAGATTTCGGAAAAGAGGTTGAAGAAAACCTTTTGAAAATAGCTGAACAATTAGGAACAAAAGGAAGAATCTATTATCAAAACGAACCTCTTGGAACTGCACATGCTATTCTTTGTGCAAAGGAAAGCCTTTCAGGAAAAGTAACAGTAGCTTTTGCAGATACACTTTTTGATGCAGGCTTTACTTTAGAAACAAATGAAGATGGAATTATCTGGACTCACAAAGTAGAAGACCCAAGTGCATTTGGCGTTGTGAAGAAAAACGCTGACGAAACAATATGCGGATTTGTTGAAAAGCCAAAAGAATTCGTAAGCAACGAAGCTATAATTGGTATTTATTATTTCAAAGATGGAGAAAATCTTAGAAACGAACTTCAATATTTAATAGATAACAACATCACAAAATCTGGAGAATATCAATTAACCGATGCTTTACAAAACATGCTTGATAAAGGCTTGAAGTTTAAAACAAATGATGTAAAAGAATGGTTAGATTGTGGTAACCCTAAAGCGACTGTTGAAACTTGCGGAAGGGTGTTAGAATTAAAGTCTGCTAAGAATGGAATTTATGAATTAGCAGAAGAATTATTGGATGAATGTGTTATAAACGACAACACTTTGATTATTCAACCTGTTTATATAGGAAAAGGAGCTGTAATTAAAAACTCTATCATAGGACCTCGTGTTAGTATAGGAGAAAACGCTAAAATAAGCAATTCTTGCATAAAAAATAGTATGATAGGAAAAGAAACAATTATAGAAAATGCTATTTTAAAAGATAGTATGATAGGTTCATTTGCAAAAATTGAGAATAAAGAACAAGCATTGAACTTAGGAGATTATAGTTGCATAAATTAAATAACATAATGAAAAGTAGCGGCATCATTTTAACCTTATTGTCTATAGTTATTTGTTTATTCTCTTGTAAGAGTCAAGAGAATGTTGTTAGACAACCTAATAATGATGAAATAAAAGTGGCACAAATGGTTATTGATGCCGCTATTGAACGTGAGATTGGTAATATGGAAAAGGCATCTGCCTTGTATGAAAACATTATTAGGCAACAGCCAGAAAATGCTCTTGCATATTATCAACTCTCTTCCATAAATTATGAACAAAGAAATATTGCTACGGCTATTGAATATAACCTTAAAGCAATAGAATTGAGTCCAAAAAATCATTGGTATCGTACTCAATTAGCAGAAATCTACTTACAAACTCAACAGATAGAAAAAGCAGCAGAACAATATCGAGCAATAATAGATTTACAACCTAACGTAACAGAATATTACATGGAATTAGCCAGTATTTATGGCAATGCAAATATGCATGACAAAGCAATAGAGGTTGTAAACTTATTAGAAAAAAGACAAGGCGTAAATGAATATTGTTCAATGTTGAAATACAAAGTCTATAAGCAATTAGAAAAACCTGAAAAAGCTATAAAAGAAATAGAAGTCTTATGTAAGGAATATCCAAGTAACGTATCTTATCTATCTATCTTAGCCCAAAATTACTTATCAAAGAAAGAAGACAAAAAAGCCTTAAACCTTTTGAAGAAAGTAGAAGAAATAGACTCTAATAATATAGAAAATATTGTTGCACTATTAGAATTGTATTATAAAAGAAATGAAATAGATTTAGCAGAAGTCTATATAGACAAACTATGTAGAAATACGCAAATGAATTTCGAAGAAAAGAATCAACTAATCCTAACACTCTATCAAGAAAAAGTAGATACAGACTTAGAAACTCTAAGAAATTACACCAAGCATTTAGAGTCTATGGCAAAAATGTATCCCGAAGAAGGACGTCTATGGCAGTTTCTATCAATAGGATATATGAGAACATTTCGTATGGAGGAAGCTTATCAAGCTTGCAAGAAAGCTGTAGAGTACGGAGTGAAAGATTTAGGCTTGTATAAGAACTATATAATTACGCAACAGTTTAATGCAAGTGATGAAGAGAGAATAAAAACTTGCGATGACGCTATAAAACTTTACCCAAGAGAGTGTATTTTTTACATAGTTAAAGGATACTCTTTGGTAAACTTAAAAGAATATGAAAAATCCATTGAAACATTAGAAAAAGGCTTGAAATACGCAAAAAACGATAGCGATTACATAGATATTTACTCTAATTTAGCAGAAGCGTATTACAGAATAGAAAACAAAGAAAGGGCTTTTGACTATTTTGAAAAAGCATTAGAAAAAGATACTAATAATCTAATGGTTTTAAATAATTACGCATACTATCTATGCTTAGAAAACAAAGATCTTGACAAAGCAGAAGAAATGTCAAAGAAAACCTACGATGCAGAAAGCGGAAACATAACTTTTGCTGACACTTATGCTTGGATTCTATTCACAAAAGGAGAATATCTAAAAGCAAAAGAGATTTTAGATAAGTTTTTAGATTCAAAAGATGAGTGGAGTGAAACAGTAAAAGAACATTACCAAGAAATAATAAATGCTATAAATCAATAACATTTATTATTCTTGAATTATCTTCAGCAACTTCTATACTTATTTCAGTTATATTATCTGGTAAAAGAGGACTTATGTTCTCACACCATTCCATAAAGCAATAGTTTCCACTATAAACATAATCGTCAAATCCTATGTCTATTGCTTCTTGTAGATTCTTTATTCTATAAAAATCGAAATGATAAATTGTGCCTTCTTTCTCTGAAAAATACTCATTTACTATTGCAAAAGTGGGAGAACAAACATTGTCTTCTACTTCCATAACCTTACACAAAGATTTTGTCAAAGTAGTTTTCCCTGCTCCCATTTGTCCTTTTAAAGAAAACAATTTAGCTTTTGGAAAATCATTTAGTATTTCTGCTGCTACTTTATCAATAGATTCTAAGTTGTTTAGTATGTATTGTTTTTTCATTTGTGTCTATTTATTTGTCAATTTAATGAATGGTATCATTACCTCTTCCATAGAAATTCCTCCGTGTTGGAAAGTGTTCATATAGTATTGTACATAGTGATTGTAATTTGTAGGATAAGCAAAGAAGTCATTAGAACGAGCAAAGATAAATGGAGAAGACATATGTAATCTCGGTAAGAAAATATCTTCAGGGTTCTTTACTTCAAATACTTCTTTAGGATTGTAATCCATTAATTTGCCAACCTTATATCTTAAATTAACAGATGCATCTTTAGTAGAACGTATCTTTATAGGGTTGTTTATCTTGACTGAACCATGGTCTGTTGTTATGAAAATATTTACCTTTTTAGAACTTAAATATTTTATTACATCTAAAAGAGGAGAATGATCAAACCATGCTTTTGTTACGCTTCTATATGCATTTTCGTCCTCTGCTAATTCTCTTACTAAAACTGATTCTGTTCGAGCATGAGAAAGCATATCTATAAAGTTGTAAACTATTATATTTAGTTTGTTTTGTAAAAGGTTTGGCAAATTATCTATCATTTTCTTACCATAATTCATATTCAAAACCTTATGATAAGAAGTCTTTATATTGATATTATATCTCGAAAGATGTTTTTGAAAGAATATGTATTCGTTTTGATTTTTCAATCCTTCTTCATCTTCATCTACCCATAAGTTTGGATAGGTTTTCTTAATCTCTGAAGGCATCAATCCCGACAAAAGAGCATTACGAGCATACTGAGTAGTAGTTGGAATTATACTATAATAAATATCTTCGTTTTCTACTCTAAAATATTGCTCAATTTGAGTTTGCAAAGCCTTCCATTGGTCAAAACGAAAGTTATCTATAATTATCAAAAAGTTAGACTTGTCATCTTCTTTTAAAACAGGAAACAATTTATCCTTTAAAAGAGTGTGGGAAAGCAAAGGTACATCTTCCTCTTTTTTTGTTATCCAATCTACATAGTTTTGTTGGTAATATTTTGAGAAAAGATTATTGGCTTCTTGCTTTTGTTGTTTTAGAATTTCAAATAAACCTACATCATTAGATTCTGCAAGATTCAATTCCCAATACACTAATTTCTTATAAATATCTACCCATTCTTTCCAATCTAATCTATCTTGTAGTTTCATTCCTATTTGACGAAACTCTTGTTGATAGCTCATTGTAGATTTTTCGCTTACAAGACGCTTTGTATCTAAGTGTTTTTTAAGAGTCAATAATATTTGGTTGGGGTTTACTGGTTTGATAAGATAATCGGAAATTTTAGAACCAATGGCTTGCTCCATTATTTGTTCTTCTTCGCTCTTTGTAATCATTATTATAGGTAAAGCAGGATAGCGTTCTTTTATAATTGTCAATACTTCCAAGCCTGAAAGGCCTGGCATATTTTCATCTAAAAACACTATGTCCACTTTTTCTTCTGCTAATATATCAAGAGCTTCATTACCATCTATTGCAAGAGAAAATGCGTAACCTTTTGTTTCAAGAAAAAGAACATAAGGTTTCAATAAGTCTATTTCATCATCTACCCAAAGTATTCTAACCATATCCAAATATTTTTTCAGTATGAGAATAGAACGTTATCAAAAGGTAAATTGTTATAAACCCTTGTAAAAAAAACTATTTAAGGAATTCAACGATTTTTTGTTCATTTACGTTTGTCGATTTATATAAATCAACAATTTTACCATTGTCCATTAAAACAATTATTGGTTGTCTGCCTTTTGTAGCAGAAAGAAATAACAATGGCGGAACTTTATTGGTTAATAACAATTCAACACCTGTTTCTTTATAAAAAACATCTATGTTTTCTTCTTTACCCCAAAACAAAACGACAAAGTTATTCTTGTCAAGATTATGACGTTTTATTATAATATCAAGTTTTATTGCTGTACGCTTACAATGTTTGCATGTTGTAGAATAAAGACAAAGCACTTTCTTTCCTTCACTTACTTTCATATCTTGCACTTTCTCCATATTCACAAGCATATCAAAGCTCTCCATATCTAACTCTATTTCTTTACCATAAATAGCGTGTACAATCACATCTGGAGGACGTATAATGAAAGTTGTTGCAAGTGGTGCAATAAAAGATGCTATAAGAATATATTTTGTATATTTTATTTTCCACCCTTTATCAAAAAACAAGGCTATTGAAAGCAATAAAAGAACTACATTCTTGATTAATGTTTGACTATCCGATAAAATCAAAACTTCTCCAAAACAATGGCAGTTTTCTGAGTTTACCTCAAAGAAAAACGGCTTAAGCAAAATGTAAATCGTAAAGAAAGCAAGGCTTCCAACCGTCAACCAACGCGACAGTTTAGGATAAATGCCACAAATCAACATCAATCCCAAACAAGCCTCACAAGAAATTAGTATTCTTGTTAAGAAATTAGTTAGATTCCAAGAAAATAACTCATGTTCAAACACGAACATATCAAATGCTTCTATTGAAATATACTTTGTAACAGCAGAAGCGACAAATACAAGTCCTATGAATATTCTAATAATTGTTGGAATTATTTTCTTGAAACCCATAACAAATTTATATTTCTACACAATTAAACGGAAAGTTACCAAATTCTGCTTTCTTTGCATCAAGCATTATTTCTGAACAACTTCCTGGCCAGTCATAATATTGATATGTTTCATTTCCGTATGTGCACTCACAATCTGATGTATCTGCGCAAGAAGTAAAAGCAACACTAGCAAAAGCTATGCTCAATACTAATATTATTTTTTTCATATCTACTTTATTTAAAAAAAGGAATACTCTATTGGAGAGTATTCCTTAATTATATTCCTTATTTTAGGGATTAGTTTTCTACGCAGCTTAAAGTTAATCCTAATTCTTCAGCATCTATCCATTCTTCTGGAAGAGTGATGTCTGCATAATTTACTTGATCGCAAGTTCCTTCGAAATCAACGATTGTTGCAGCTTCTTCTGTGAATAAATCAAATGTAATTCCCATGTCTGAAGATATTGTACAGTTACAATCAGATACTGGATCACAAGCAGCGAAAGCTAAGAAAGCTCCCATTACAAATAATACTTTTTTCATAGCGCAATTAATTTAAATTGATTAATAATTGGCAAAGTTAGATAAATTTTTTTTTACTACCAAATTTTATCAAGTTTTAAATTATTCTTTTCAAGAATTATTTTTTTGAATTCAAGAAAGAATTTACTGATTCTTTGTTTTAAAATTGATACATCAATGATAAATTTATGTAATGATGATATTGAGCATTACGAACCTTTACATCGTAGTTAAATATTTCGTAATCTCCCTTTCTTATACTAAATATAGAATAGTTATATGTGGCATTTAAAGCAAAATGTTTTGAAAAACGATAGTGTAATCCTCCAGAGATTAGCATATTAAATGGACGGAAAGTGTCTTCTTCTCCAACCTCCACGCCAGATACAGTTTTTTCACTATCGTATATCAAGACTGAAGGTACTAAACCTGCTTTTAAATCTATCTTATCCGTGAATTTATATCCTGCATATACTCCCCAATCAATGTAATTTGCACTTATTTCTATTTGTGAGTAATTTACATTTTTAGAACTTGCAACTCTACTTCCTTTAGTTGTAAAAGATAAATCTGTAAAAAGGAAGATATTGTCTTTTAAATCTCTTGAAACAAAGGCTCCACCTGTTAATCCTATTTTATTGTATCCTGACATTCCGTCTCCATCTACTTGAGAAGGAGTTATACCAAATTGCAAACCAAATTTAAAATCTTGTGCTTTAAGACACAAAGGCAAGCACAAGATTATTAGACTTAATGAATATATTAATACTTTTTTCATAATTACATTAATAGAAATGGGTTATGAGTTTTTTCATAATCAACTGTTGAATATGGTCCATGGCCTGGATATACTTTTGTTTCTTCTGGAAGGGTAAGTATTTTCTCTCTTATGTTAGAAAGAAGCAAATCCAAATCTCCTGTTGGCAAATCTGTTCTTCCTATTGATTGAGCGAACAATGCATCTCCTGTGATTACATATCCTTCTTTTGCATTATAGAAACTTAAACTTCCCACGCAATGTCCTGCTGTGTCAAGACATTCTATCTTGCTATTTCCAAACTCTATTGTATCTCCTGGAAGTATTGTCTTCACTTCTACATCCCTTATATTTCCAAGATTGAATCCCATCATTGAAGCTTGGCTTTCTGCTGTTTCAAACATAGAAACAGCTTCCATACTCATTGTGATAGGTAGAGAATATTTTTTTGTAATAAATGCTGTTCCACAAAGGTGGTCAACGTGAGGGTGAGTCAATAATATGTGTTTTACTTTTAGTTCGTTTCTTTCTATGAAATCACATATTTCTTTTTCTTGTAAAGCTCCTTGTGAACATACATCTACTAATACACATTCCTTTGTTTCATCAAAAAGAATGTATGTATTTACTTCAAAGTGGTTTTGTGGTATAATTTCTATCATTTTTTATTCCTCCATTGTTTTTGCTTGATTCCAAATATTATCCATTTCTTCAAGACTCATATCTTGTAATTTTTTATTTTGTTGTTGTGCTATCTCTTCTATATATTGAAAACGTTTTATAAACTTTCTATTTGTTTTCTCTAAAGCGTGTTCAGGTTTTATTTTTAGAAAACGTGCATAGTTGATAAGTGCAAAAAGCACATCTCCAAATTCTTCTTCTATCTTTTCTTGTGAAGTGTTTTTTGCAACCTCATCTTGCAATTCGCCTATTTCTTCTTTGACTTTATCCCACACTTGTTCTTTCTTTTCCCAATCAAAACCTACTCCTGCTGCTTTTTCTTGTAGTCTATATGCTTTGATTAAACTATCTAAGGCTCTTGGAACGCCTGAAAACACAGATTTTCTTCCTTCTGTCATTTTTATTTGTTCCCAAGTTTTTTTTACATCTTCTGCATTTTCAGCTTTAACTTCTCCATATATGTGAGGGTGACGTCTTATAAGTTTTTCGCAAAGAGAATCTATTACGCTCTTTATATCAAATTCGTTTTCTTCGCTACCAATTTTTGAATAGAAAACAACATGCAATAGTAAATCGCCAAGTTCTTTTTTGATTTCTTGCTTGTCATCATCTTCTATTGCTTGTGCTAATTCATATACTTCTTCTATTGTATTGGATTTGAGGCTTAGGTTTGTTTGCTTTTTATCCCAAGGACATTTTGCTCTCAACTCGTCCATTATTTCTAAGAGTTTTGCAAAACTTTGTTGAGCCTCTACGTATTTATTGTTTTCCATCTTAACTCCAATTATTGGCAATTTGTATGATTTTATCTACTTCTTGTTTATTCATGCAGTTAAAATGTTTTTTAGGACATTTGCTGTAACCTAATTTACTGCAAGGACGGCAAGAAAGATTACTTACTTCAAAATTATGAGTTTCTGCTTTCGAATCTTTTGAACGATATGGGTACATTCCAAAATCTGTTACAGTGTTTCCCCATAAACATATTATGTTTTTATCTAAAGCTGATGCTATATGCATTAATCCTGTGTCGGCAGTAATTACTCCTATTGAATTTTGAATTAATGCACTACTTTGATTGATATTATATGCTCCACAACCATTAAATACCTTTATCCCAATTTCTTTTTCTATTTGCGTTGCTTTTGCAAAATCGGTTTTATCTCCTAAAAGTATAATAGGTTTTTCTATTCCTTTGCAGATTTTAATTAATAAATCCAAAGGCATTTGTTTTGTGTAGTGTTTGCTTCCTACTACAATAGCTATATAGCCCCCTTGAAAATCTAATGGTAAAGCGTCTGGAGAGATGTAATCTTCTTCTTGTAAGAAATAATCTAAACCTTTGTAATCATTTTTAATACCTAATTTACTAGCAGCCTCTAAATATCTATCTACTATATGCAGATTTGGCATTTTGTTAATCTTAAACTTAACCAACAAAAGCTTTTTAAGATTTAATTTTTTAAAAGATTTACTCTTTACTCTAAGGACTGATTTAATTTTAAACGAGCGAAGATTCTTATGTAAATCTACAACGTAGTCAAATTTTATCTTTTTTAGTTTTTGAAATAAGTCTATATCCTCTAACAAGTGGATTTTATCAATATACTTATTGTTTTGTAGTAATGAGTAATTAGTTTTTTTTGTTAAATAATGTATTTCTGCCTCTGGCATTTGTTGTTTTAAGGCTCTAACAACTGGTGTTGTCAATACAATGTCTCCTATTGATGAAAACCTAATTACTAATATTTTCTGTCCCATTATCCTACACTGTTATCTAAACTAATAGACAATAATTTTTGAGCTTCAACAGCAAACTCCATAGGCAATTTATTTAAAACCTCTTTTGCGTATCCGTTCACAATTAAGCTTATTGCTCCTTCTTGACTTATTCCTCTTTGACGGCAATAGAATAATTGGTCTTCTGATATTTTTGAAGTAGTCGCTTCGTGTTCTACTATTGAAGATTGATTATCTACCTTTATATAAGGGAACGTATGTGCACCACAAGTATCTGTCAATAACAAAGAATCACATTGAGAATAGTTTCTTGAATTTTCTGCTAAGCGATTTACTTTTACTAATCCTCTATATGAATTTTGACTTTTACCACTTGAAATACCTTTGCTTATAATTGTACTCTTTGTGTTGCGTCCAACGTGAACCATTTTTGTTCCTGTGTCTGCTTGTTGATGATTATTAGTTACTGCAACAGAATAAAACTCTCCTACAGAATTATCTCCCATTAATACACATGAAGGATATTTCCAAGTTATTGCAGAACCTGTTTCAACTTGAGTCCAAGATAATTTTGAGTTATTACCTTTACACATACCTCTCTTTGTAACGAAGTTGTAAATTCCACCCTTTCCGTCTTTATCTCCTGGATACCAATTTTGAACTGTAGAATATTTTACTTCTGCATCTTTCATTACAACTATTTCTACAATAGCTGCGTGAAGTTGATTTTCATCTCTTTGTGGTGCAGAGCAACCTTCCATGTAAGAAACGTATGCTCCTTCATCTGCTACTATTAATGTTCTTTCAAATTGTCCTGTTCCTCCTGCATTTATTCTAAAATAGGTTGAAAGTTCCATAGGACAATGTACTCCCTTTGGAATATAACAAAACGAACCATCTGAAAAAACTGCTGAGTTAAGTGCTGCGAAATAGTTATCTCCTATCGGCACAACACTTGCTAAATATTGTTTTACTAAATCTGGATAATTTTTAACGGCTTCGCTAAATGAACAGAATATTACTCCAGCTTTGCTAAGTGTGTCATGAAAAGTAGTTTTTACAGAAACAGAGTCCATAACCGCATCAACGGCTACTCCTGTCAATCTTTTTTGTTCGTCAAGAGAAATACCCAATTTATTAAAAGTATCTAACAATTCAGGATCTACCTCATCAAGACTTGCAAGTTCTTTCTTTTTCTTAGGAGCTGCATAATAGATTATGTCTTGATAGTCTATAGGCGGAATGTTTAAATGAGCCCAATCAGGTTGTTTCATAGTTATAAACTTTCTATAAGCTTTTAATCTAAATTCTAACAACCATTCAGGTTCTTGCTTCATTTTAGAAATACGACGAATAACATCTTCGTTTAATCCTTTTTCTATAAATTCAGTCTCTATATCAGTAACAAAGCCGTACTTATAATCGTTATTTGTTACGCTTTCTATAATATTCTTATCTTTATCCATAATACAAAATTACTACTTTTGATTTACTTGACAAAATCGCAAAACTTATTTTATCAGAAAATAATTACAAAAACAGGAACGTTTAAGTAATAAGTTCGTATAATAGACATTATGGAAAGCAATAAATTAAACACTCTTCTAAATAGAAGAACTATCAGAAAGTATAGCAATAAAAGTATAGAGGAAGAAACTCTTGAACAAATTCTTCAAGCAGGAGTTAGAGCTTCTAATTGTGGTAATATGCAAATCTACAGCATAATAGTAACACAAGAACAATCTCGTAAAGAACAATTATGTAAATTACATTTTAACCAACCAATGGTAAAACAGGCTCCTGTTGTAATAACAGTTTGTGCAGACGTAAATAGATTTCATAAGTTTTGTGAACAAAGAAATGCACCAAAAAGTTATGATAATTTCTTGTGGTTAAATGTTGCAACAATAGATGCGACAATCTGCACTCAAGCAATAGCAACTGCAGCAGAAGAATTTGGAATAGGAATATGTTACATAGGAACGGTAAATTATCAAGCAAAAGAAATAGCAGAACTATTGAATTTACCAAAAGGCGTAGTACCTGTAACAACTCTTACATTAGGATATCCTGATGAGAATCCTCCTTTAACAGAGCGTCTACCTTTAGAAGCCGTTGTTCACTACGAAACATATCAAGACTACAGCGAAGAAAGAATAGAAGAATTATATCAAGAATTTGAACAATTACCTCAAATAAAGAAATACATAGAAGAAGCAAAACAAGAAAACCTTGCACAAGTCTTTACAAACGTAAGATATAAAAAGCAAGACGCAGAATATTTTTCGGAGAAATACATGAGCTTCTTAAAAGAACAAGGAATGATTTAATAAGATATAGAAATGAAAGCAAGAGTAAGTATAATTATGGGTTCTACATCGGACCTTCCCGTAATGGAAAGTGCAGCTAAATTCTTTGACCAAATGGAAATTCCATTTGAAATCAATGCTTTGTCTGCCCACAGAACACCAAAAGAAGTAGAAGAATTTGCAACCAATGCACACAAAAGAGGAATTGAAGTAATTATTGCAGCAGCAGGAATGGCAGCACATTTACCAGGAGTAATTGCAGCAATGACTCCACTACCTGTAATTGGCGTTCCAATCAAGGCTTCTTTAGAAGGAATGGACGCAGCACTTGCAATGATGCAAATGCCTCCAGGAATACCTGTTGCAACCGTTGCAATAAACGGAGCATTAAATGCCGCAATATTAGCACTACAAATACTTGCAACAGCAGATGATGATTTAAAAAAGAAAATGATTGACTATAAAGAATCTCTAAAAGACAAAATAGTTAAAGCGAACCAAGAACTTGATAACCTATCTTACAAATTTAAAGTATGATAATAATAGGAATAACAGGTACAATAGGAGCCGGAAAAGGCACCATTGTAGAATTGTTAATCAAAAAAGGATTCAAACATTATTCGGTAAGAGATTTTCTTGTTGAAGAAATAAAGAGACGTGGTTTAGAAATAAATCGCGACACTATGACTTCAACTGCTAATTCTCTAAGAGAAGAATTTGGAAGCGATTACATAGTAAAGACCATTTTAAACACTGCAATAAAAAATGGAGAAGATTGCGTAATAGAAAGCATACGTAATGACAAAGAAATAGAATTGTTAAGAAATATTCACAATTTCTATTTATTTTCAGTAGATGCAGACATCAAAACACGCTATCAAAGAATCTCTCTAAGGAAAAGTGCTACGGATAATGTAAGTTTTGAGACCTTTGTTGAGAATGAAAAAAGAGAAATGTTATCTAATAATAACAATAGTCAAAACATTTCAATCTGTATGCAAAAAGCAGATTACACTTTCAATAATGACAAAGATATAGAATCACTTTCTCAACAAGTAGAGGAGGTATTGAAACAATTAGATAAATTTAAAAGACCTTCTTGGGACGAATACTTTATGGAATTAGCTAATGCAGCTGCAAAAAGAGCTACTTGTGATAGAGGTAGAAGTGGTTGCGTGATAGTAAAAGACAAACAAGTATTAGTAACAGGATACGTTGGAGCTCCAAAAGGATTACCACATTGCGATGATGTAGGACACTTGTTTAAACAAATGATAAACGAAGATGGCAGTATAAGTAATCATTGCGTAAGAACAGTACATGCAGAACAAAATGCAATTTGTCAAGCTGCAAGAAGAGGAATTGCATTAGACGGAGCAACACTTTATTGTAGAATGACTCCTTGTCGCACTTGTGCAATGATGATTATAAATTGTGGAATCAAAAGAGTTGTATGCGAAAAGAAATATCACGCAGGAGCTGATTCAGAACAAATGTTTGCACAAGCAGGAGTTCAATTAGATTTCTTTAATGATGAAGTATTGAAATACGACAAACAATAACAGCAAAGTAAAAATAAAACAAGAAAAGCTCATAATTGTTTATGAGCTTTTTTTATATTTGCACTATAAATCTCAAAAAACAAAAGAATATGTCAGAAAGTAGAGAAGAATTGATTAAACGTTTGAAGGAAATAGCAAACGAGGAAATTAAGGTTGAAGACAATAAACTGAGTGCAATGTGTTATTCTATTGCTATACCTCCTACTCTTACATTTAAATGTGAAGAATGCAATAAGGAAATAAAAGATACTATGTACGAATCCGATTATAAGTGGATGCGTAAAACAATTTATGAAATTCGTAATTTAGGTTATGATGCGAAAATAAAGGTTTTGTGTGAAGAGTGTTTGATTAAAGAAATTGAAAGCGGGAAATATATATGCAACATTGATGATTTCAAAAATAGAGAACCTCTATTTTGCTTCTATTTTAGAACAAATGAAAACGAAAAATATCATTTAGCAGAATCATATAATTCATATAATTATGATATTGTTTTGAAATTTTTAAAAGATGTAAGGAAATGGGAAAAGAGGGGTATGACTCAATTGCTCAAAGATGAAATTTACACTATTGAAAGAATGACTGGTTTAAAACTTTCTGAATAATGAAATATCGTCTTCCTAAAGCAGCTGTGCTTGAATTAACTTATAGATGCAATCATAAATGTTTGTTTTGCTCTTGTCCTTGGTATGCTCCTAATTCTTCTTATCCTGTTAAAACAGAGCTTGACATCAATCAATGGAAACAAGCAATAAATCGTCTTTATGATAGTGGCGTAGAAGTGTTTTCTATTTCAGGAGGGGAGGCTATTTTAAAAGAAGGTTTTGAAGAAATACTTCTACACATTAGAGAGGAAGGAAATAAAAGAGGTTTTAATAATGTAATTACTTTAATCTCTAATGGGCTTGCCATGAAAGAAGAATACCTTCATCTTTTTAAAGAGTTAAATGTACATTTGAGCATGAGCTTGCCCGGATACACAACATTTAAAGACCATACTGGCGTAGATAATGCAGAGGGTGTGCTTTCTTGGTTTCAAAAAGCAAAAGAAATTGGATTAAATACCACGGTTAATGTTACCGTTACTCAAATTAACTATCACGAACTCTTTGAAACAATCTCATTAGGGCTAATAAATGGAGCAAGTAATATTTTGCTTAATCGCTTTTTGCCTGGTGGTAGAGGATTGTCTTATATGGATAGGCTTAAACTAAACAACGAGCAATTAAACGGAATGTTAGATGTTGCAGAAGAAGTATTGGAATTGTCAAACCGAAGAGGTAGTGTAGGGACAGAGTTTCCTTATTGTGTTATTAAAAACCCAGGGAAATATAAACGCATAAACATTGGAATGAAATGTGCTGCTGCTAAAATGTTTTTTGTAATTGGGCCTGCGGGAGAGGTAAGGACTTGTAATCATTCACCAAAAATAGTTGGTAATGTCTTCAATGAAGATATTATTTCTGATATTGATTATTGGAATGACTTTGCTCAATCAAATTACAAGCCTCAACAATGTAAAAGTTGTGAAGAAATAACAAATTGTGATTGTGGTTGTAGAGAAGTAGCGAATATTTTATTCAATAATTACAAAGAAATAGACCCTTGTATTTTAGATTTAAAGAAATAAATCAAAGAGATTTCTAATAATCAAATAGCTTTATCAAAGAATTAGGAAACTGATTCTTGATTTACCAAACGTTTTTTCTTGATGATAATCCATTTTTTCTTTGTGATAATTGATTTTCTCTTTGTGATAATCAATTATCACAGCGTGGTAATGATGGAAATCTTTAAAAAGAAAAACGTATTACTTGAAATAAAACCTATATAACAAAGAAAAGCATTTACGGAACGGGATCATATCCACTTCCACCCCAAGGATGACAACGAAGAATTCTTCTTATTGCCAAGTAAAGTCCTTTGAATGGACCATGCTTTTTAATAGCCTCTATTGCATATTGTGAACATGTAGGAGTAAATCTACATGAAGGTGGCTTTAGAGGTGAAATCGCTACTTGATAAAATCTTATCAAGGCTAAAAATACAAAAGAAAAGACTTTCTTAATTGTTTTCACTAAATATCTTTTTTTCTATTGTACTAAGAATATCTTTCATCTTTTGTTCTGTAAGATGAAAATCTGGCATTGTTTTTGAGACAAGACTAATGCTTATTAGTAATTGTGAGGAAAGGTTTATTATTTTTGTTTGTAGCTCACCTTTGTTTAGTCTGTATGCTTCTCTTAAAAAACGTTTTGCTTTATTACGATTAACAGCAAGCTTTTGATAACGTTTTGGAGCTACAATAAGCACCGACATTTTTGATTCACTTTGTGATGGTTTATAGATAAATCTTACGCTAAAAGGATAAGCCATAAACTTATCTCCTTTAGCGTATAATTCATCTATTTCATTTACGTTGTTTATTCTTTCTCCCTTTGGGAAATTATTCATCTTTTGCTTTAGTGGTTTTCTTTGTGGTTGTTTTTTTAGTAGCAGTAGTTTTAGTTGTTGTTGCTTTCTTTGTAGTAGTAGTTTTTTTAGTAGTAGATGCAGTTGTGATTTTCTTTGTGGTTTTTGTAGATTTTTTATATTCTGCATCTATTTCTGCCATCCATTCTGCTCTTTCTTGTTGATTTAATGACAAGAATTTATCTATTGCCATAATCATTGAAGGAGCCTCTTTTGTTGGAGCGGGAATATATGTTTTAAGTTTTGCTGTTTTAAGTGCAGCTTGAGTTGTTGTTCCAAAGGCTGCTATAAAGATATTATCAGATGTTATTTTAGGGAAACTTTGTACAAATGACTTAACTCCTATTGGACTAAACATCGCTATCATATCAAATTTATTGATATCTATATTTGTTAAGTCTTTTGTTTCTGAACGATACATAACAGCTTTTGTATAATTTATCTTAGCTGCTTCTAACATCTTGAAGTATTCAATAGAAGAATCTTCAGCACAAGGTATAATGAAATTTTCTTCCTTGTGTTTTACTATTACATCTACTAAATCTTTAAATGTTAATTTACCATAGAATATTTTACGTTTACGATATTGAACATAATTTTGCATATAGTTAGCAACAGCTTCTGTTATGCAAAAATACTTCATAGTTTCTGGAATGGTTAATCTTAATTCTTTTGCTAAACGGAAATAATTATCAACGGCTAACTTGCTGGTAAAAATCACCGCACTATAATCCAAAATAGCAATTTTTGAATCCCTAAACTCTCTATTACTTATTCCTACAACGTCAAAAAATTTGAAAAAGGTAAACTCTACACCATACTTACTTGATAAAGCTTTGTACTGATTTTTCAACAAATCTGTTGGCTCTGGCTGAGAAATTAAAATGTTTTTAATTGTTCTTTCTGTCATAAATATTTATGCTATTTGCTTAAAAAATTGACCTATATAAAAACAATAAAGGCACAATTTCAAGGGTGCAAAGATAGCAAAAAAGATAGACATTGAAAAATTTAGGGAATTTTATAATTATATAAAGGCCTCTTAAAGCCCTTATAATGGTGATTAAAACGAATATTGATGCTGATATTATCATCAATATTAATTTATAAGAATCTAATGCAAATAAAGACGCAAATACAGGCAAAAACATTAAAACAGAAGCAAATCCAAGATAAACTAATAGATTTGTTATATACATATTTACTTGTTGATTGCATCTGAATAATAGTCCACAAAATTTAATTAACAATATCTTTATGAAAAAGAATAATAATATTGCTAAAAGCGAAAAACAATAGAATTTTAACTCTCCAATTTGATTTAATTCTGCCACAAACCAATGTGAAGCAACTGCATAAGCTAATAATCCTAATATTGGAATTATTAAAAATGACGAAATCAATACAAGAGGATTGCTTGTCTTGGTAAGAATTTCAAAAGACTTTAAGGATAAACAAGAATGTACAATATCCACACATCTTTTTTTAAAGAACTTAAATCCTATCGCTATTACAGCAAAGAACAATATCAATATAGAGAAAGTCCAATTTTGAGAGGAATTTTGCACTTCTCTTTCATGAAGTTTTAATGGCTTTGTCATGTAGTAAGTCTTTTCTTTTAAAAGGCTTTCTTCTAAAACTGGTTCAGGTAAATACTGACCTAAAGTTTGGGTTGTATATTCCATAAAGCCATAATCCATATCGGTATCTGCATTAGCCGCCGTTGAATCTTTAAATATATATAAAGGTTTCAGAGTGTCTAACTGTGTTTGAACAGGATTTACCGATATGGATAGGCTATCTTGCATTTATTATTCTGCTATGATTAATTTCTTTGATAATACAGTGTTATCTTTGATTATATTCAAATTATACACACCACTTTCTAAAGAAGACAAATCTATCTCAACACTATTAGAAGATGTTGTTTGATAATATCTCACTCTTCCATTAAGGTCGGTAATTGTTATTTGATTATCTCCGTTTAAATTACTCAATACAACAAAATCTTTTGCAGGATTTGGATACATAGAAATATTATCCAAAGAAGACAATTCTGATAATCCTACACAATTTGCTTTACGAGGTAATTGCACATCATCTATTCTTACGCAATCCTCACCTGAACTTGTAGAATAATCTTTGCTGTACTCCCACTTCAAAATATATTCTCCTGCATTCAATGTAAATTTCTTGTATTGCCAATCTACATTGTTTGTTCCAGATGCTGATATTTTAGAAACTCCATTGATATAAAAACGGAAGAAATCATAATTGCTTTCAGATGAAACCTTGTAATAAAAAGATACAGAATCTCTGAAAGCAGTATTTACTACCATTGTAAGAGTTGTTAATCCATTATGATCTATTGCAGCAGAACGTGCAGAGAATGTTCCATTATTAGCTGTAGTAGAATCTATAATCCAAGGAGCTGAAGCATCCATTTCCCAAGCATAAGAAGAAAAATCTCCACTTTCAAAAGTTTCTAATTCATTTATAAGGCTAATAACATAAGATTTTGAAGCTAAATAATAACCAGATGCATAGTCTAAAGTAAAGTATAAAGAATCTTGTTGCGCAAAAGTGCTATCATCAATCATTAATGTGAAAGAAACTTCTGCCTCTGCTTGAGGTGTTAATGAAGGAACCTCAACTATATTAGAAGATACTGTCACATAATCTGACATATCAAGAAGTTGTAATGTACCTTCTGCTACATCAACACTACCTTTATTTCCTAAAGCTACTCTTAATAATTTTCCGTCTGCAACATCTGATAGCTTAATAGATTCAATTGTTAATTTTGGAGCCGCAACTCTCTTTGTTATATCCTTTATTTTTGAATAATTATTTCCTGTTATATTCGCCACAAATGAAACTTCAGTTCCATCTATTAAAGCATTATCAACTTTTATCTTGAATACATTTGTTGATTGTTTTTCTTCATTAGAAGCAATATTTCCTAATGATTGTGTATTTGCAACAATAGTTGCATTAACTGCATCATTCAATGTAATTGCAAGAGATGACAAAGGTTGATTTCCTACGTTTTTAACTGTAAAGTTCAAATAATACTCTTTCGAAGGAGTAAGTTTTGATACTTCTTGCATTGTTTCAACATCTACAAACGATAAATCTTTAAGTGTTATAAAAGGCTCATCACTTTGAGATACAAGAACAGAATCTATATGTGTTTTATAGAATTGATTAGTTAGTACAATGTTTAAATATGTAGGCTCATTGATTGGGTCAAAACTTATAGACACATCTCCATTTCCATCAGCTTGAGCTGCTCCTAACAAGTTTCCTCCCATTGATAAACCAACATATGTATATGCTGGTAAGTTTGAAAGAACTAAATTATTGTCTCCAATATTTAAAAGCTCAGGTAATTCTGCATTGAATTCTTGTCCTACTCCTGCATAAGGAATTAAAGAAGGATCTCCAAGAAGAGTGTATATTTCCCAATAGTATTCAGAAAGACTTGAACCAGATGTTTCTACGGCTAAGTTCCCTGCTATCATAAGTTCTCCTGCACTTATGTACATATCTCCAAAACTTTCTCCATGTGTATGGAAGAATCTGTCATAAGCACCTAACTTATTGCTATTGTAAGAAGGGTTTAAAGTAGGATTTTTTGCTCCTACTGCCCAATAAAAGTCCTCACTCCAATAAGTGTAATTACTTCCTCCTATTACTCCTATAGCTCCTTTATCTTCTGCTCTCAAAAGTTTTTCTGCAAAACATTCAGATTGATTATATCTACTTGACAAACAACAGTTGTTAATAAAGAAACTATATTTACCTACATTACGCATTGAGGTAACATCTGATTTATCGTATGAAGGATTTGACCAACCTGTTTCATCACAGTGTGCAGAATAATTTATCCAAGCTTGACCATCATTTATCTTTGTTATGATTTCTGATGTGTAATTAGCAGAAGATGGATTGTAATAAATAGAAGTATCTAAGGCTGTGAAATATTGTTTTACATAATTTAAGTGTCCGTTTACACAAGTAGGAGCAGAGCCACTTGTTTCTTTACCTCCAACTAATAATATTTTGTTTAAATACTCATCACTGTCAAAAGCATATTTTTCATACTTGATTGTCTTTTCTATGATTTTTCTTAATTGAGTTGTATTTGTTGCAGAGAATCTTCCATAGAAAATATCAGGTAAAATATCTCCTGTATATTCTGCATAATAAAGGTCTGTTGGTTGACTATCATTTGAATAATACATGTGAACTCCTGCACAAGCTGGAATTTGTCCTGTATCTCCACAAATTAAAAGATAATCAGCTGGTATTTCATTGTCATTTTGCCATAGGTTTCTTAAATAAGTTTTAATAGAAGACTCTGTTGTACCTGTTTGGTCTGTAGTCAATTCTACTATTTCAAAACCTTGTTGAGTTTTCCATTCAATAAATGTTTGCAATTCTTCACTAAATTCTGGAGTTGAAAGTATTATCATTTTCAATGGTCTATTTACTGGAGAATTAAATGTACTTGCAGCAGTAGATTTATTGAAATTGATTACCTTTTTTCCTAAAAATTGCTTGAAGCTATTTGTTAGTTTATTTCTTGTTTTAACTGTTTTGTCATAATCAGGATTTATATATGTAAGTTCTATATTCAAATCTTTGATATATTCAATTTGTGCTGTAGCAGGATTGTATCTTACAGGGCAAATACTTAATCGTGCCAATCTAACACCATTCATTACTCCCAAAACCTCAATTTGAGCAAGTTCTGTCGAACCAAAACTATTTCGAGAATAGTAATCCGTATTTAATTCAAAAGGCACTTCTTCATTTTGTTTTGATTGAGAAGGTTGTTTTGGATATATTTTTAATCCTTCTTTAAGATTTATTGTTTCTTTAGAAAGAATATTTTGTTCTATTTTTATATCTGAACAAAATGGAATTTCTATTAAACAATTATAAGTAGGTAAATCTGCTTGTCCTACCTTATTAGAGCCTAACAATTCTTCTCCCATATCAATCTTGTAGAAAGATTGACCATTTTCTGATATGGTTTCTAATTTTAAGAAATTGAATTGTTGCGAGATTTTAATCCCTTTTGATGTTTCTTCTATTGAAGTAGAAACTTGCTTTTGAGCTTGTAGATTAGTCAGCCCAAAGAAAAGCATAATTAAAACTGATAAAATAAATCTTTTCATTACTAAATTTTTAAATGAATCGCCAAAGATACGAAAATAAATTCAAGAATAAATAAATTCTCTCTAAGAATTATTTGTTTGATTTAAAGAAATGGAGAAACAAAACTCAAATTAGATAAAAAATAAAGGCTATTGAAAAATTCAACAGCCTTCTTTTCGTACTCCGGGCGGGACTTGAACCCGCACGAACGCAATGTTCACAGGATTTTAAGTCCTGCGTGTCTACCAATTCCACCACCAGAGCAACCTCATCATTTAAAGAAATCCTTGGAATCGGATTTTCTTTGAGCGGAAAACGAGACTCGAACTCGCGACCCCAACCTTGGCAAGGTTGTGCTCTACCAACTGAGCTATTTCCGCTTGATTTGCGTCTGCAAAGATATAATCTTTTTTTGGAACACCAAAATAAATTTAAACTTTTTCTAACATTTTTTTTATATCATGCAGTTTTACAAGACATTCTATCGGTGTTAAATTATCAATATCTGTTGATAAAATCTCTTCTTTTAGCTGTAAAAGTATAGGATCTTCAAGTTGAATGAAGCTTAATTGCATTGGTTTTTCGTTAATTTTACTTTTTACAGTTTCTTGTATTGACTGTTTTGTTTGTGATTCACTTTCCAAAACTGCCAACATTTTTTCAGAACTATTTAACACCTCTTTAGGCATTCCTGCAAGTCGTGCAACATGTATTCCAAAGCTTTTTTGCGAACCTCCTTCTGCAATCTTTCTCAAGAAAATTACTTTCTTGCCTTGCTCTTTTACTTTCACATGAAGATTTTTAATTCTTTGATATTTATCTGCTAAAGCTGTTAATTCATGATAATGCGTTGCAAAAAGAGTTTTAGGTTTAAATTTACTTTCATGAAGATATTCGCCTATAGCCCAAGCAATAGATACTCCATCATAAGTAGATGTTCCTCTACCTATTTCATCTAAAAGAACTAAACTTCTTTGCGAGAGATTATTTAGAATACAAGCTGTTTCGTTCATTTCAACCATAAACGTACTTTCGCCTGCTGAAAGATTGTCACTTGCCCCTACTCTTGTAAATATTTTATCTACAATTCCTATTTGCGCACTTTGTGCAGGAACAAAACTACCTATTTGAGCCATTAAAACAATTAAAGCAGTCTGTCTTAAATAAGCACTCTTACCTGACATATTTGGCCCGGTAATTATTCCTATTTGACTATTTTCTTGATCTAAATAAATATCGTTTGATATGTATTGAGAGCCTATAGGCAATGTTTTTTCAATTACGGGGTGTCTTCCTTCCGTTATATTTAAAATATAGTCTTCTGTTATTTGAGGTTTAATATACTTATTATGCTTTGCAACTATTGAGAATGAAAGCAAGCAATCGATTTGCGAGAGTATGTTTGCATTCTTTTGTAATGGCTCAATCCATTTTTTAAGTTGTTCAAGCAATTCATAGTATATTGCATTTTCTTTCTTTGAAACAAACTCCGTAGCATTAAGTATTTTTACCTCTAAATCTTTTAATTCTTCTGTAATATACCTTTCTGCATTAGTAAGTGTTTGTTTTCTTACCCAAGTTTCAGGAACCTTATCTTTATGTACATTAGTTACCTCTATGTAATAACCAAAAACATTGTTATAACTTATCTTTAAAGAATTAATTCCTGTTGCTTCTATCTCTCTTTTAAGAATATCATTGATTAATTCTTTCGCATCAGTACTTATTCTTCTATAATAATCTAATTCTTCATCAACGCCACTTGCAATAGCTCCACCTTTTGAAATATTATTTGGTGCTGTTGGGGCAATATATTTTTCTAATAGCTGACTTAAATCATCAGATATAATAAGATTTTGAGAAAGTTCTTGCAGATTTATTGAATTAGATACCTCAAGATTGTGTTTTATAGACGCTATTTCTTTTAGAATATTCTTTAATGCAAGCAATTCATTTGGCTGAACTCTCATCATTGCAATTTTAGAAACCATTCTTTCAAGGTCTCCTATGGATTTGAGAGAGTCTATTGTATTTTCTTGAACATTTGTATTATTATAAAAACTTTCAACTATATTTAAACGCCAATCTATTTGGGTTTTATCTATAAGTGGTAAAACAATCCAACGTTGTAACAATCTACTACCCATGTGAGTAGAACAATTATTCAAAACATCAAAAAGAGAAGTGCCATTATGTGCATAAATCAATTCAAGATTTTTAATAGTAAATCCATCTAACCACATAAAATTACTATTATCAATCTTCTTTATGGTGCAAATATGCTTTAATTCATTGTGCATTGTTTCTTTTAAATAGTTCATTATTGCTCCCGCAGCAATGATTGAACTCTCCATTTTCTCAACACCAAAGCCTTTTAAACTTAATGTATCAAATTGATTGTTTAGAATTTCGTAAGCAAAATCCTTTGTAAACACCCAATCTTCATACGTTTTTATGCTTTTAACATTAAAGTTTGAAGCTTCTAAATCTCTTAAATACTTCTTTTGTACAATTATTTCGCTTGGTGCAAAAGAACGTATAATCTTATCTATATCTTGTAAACTTCCTTCTGTTATAAAAAACTCCCCTGTAGAAAGGTCTAAAAAAGCAGAACCTATTTGTGTTTTAGTGTAATGAATAGCAGCAAGAAAGTTATTTCTATCTCCTTGCATAGATTGCTCGCAATAAGTCAAAGCAGGAGTTGCTATTTCTACTATTCCTCTCTTTACTAATCCTTTTACAGATTTAGGGTCTTCTAATTGCTCACATATTGCAACCTTCTTTCCTTCTCTTAAAAACTTTGGCAAATAAGTATCAATAGCATGATGAGGAAATCCTGCTAAAGGATTATCATCTCCGCCACCCCTTTTGGTTAAGGTAATATTCAATATCTTTGAAGTCTCTATTGCATCTTGCCCAAACGTTTCATAGAAATCACCTACCCTAAACAACAAAATAGTGTCAGGATGTTGTGCTTTCAGTTCATTATATTGCCTCATCAAAGGAGTAGTTGAAGTTTTATCTTTTGCCATATTTAAGAATGTTTTATGCAAAGATAAGGATTTTTTATTGTTTATTAGCTATTCATTTCATGTAAAGCTGTTATTACAAATTCTTTCTTTGTTTCAGCTGAATAATTCTTCGTTTTAATTTTTTACTTCTTGAAGGTAGAAGTATTACCTCTTTAAAGTAATTTTCTAAAACAGCATAAAAAAATAGCGACCTTGAAGTTTCAAAGTCGCTATTTCTATGTTTTAAGCTATCTATTAATAGAAGAATGTAAAGTGATTCTTTATATCTGCTTCCATTTGTAGTGCTTGCATTATCATTTGTGCTTTTTGGTATGATTTTGTTTTGAATTGTTGTTGGATTAGTTTTGGATCTTCTTTTGTAGGACGAGTGTATTGTCTATCTACATTCAAAACATATATTCCGTTAAATCCTTTAACAGGTTTTTGTATTCCTGTTTTGCTTGCTGCTGAAAGGCTACCGATAACTCTCATTTCAGGACCTGCTGCTGCAAAGTATGGATTTGCAAAATCTACTGCCATTGCTGAATCTATTGTTGCATTAGCTGCTGAGGCGAAAGCTTCTATTGTTTTGTTTGTTGCTAAAAGTTTGTTAGCTTTTTCCATTAACACTTCTGCTTTCTTTTCCATCTTAACTTGTGATTCTATGTAGTTCTTTGTTTGTTCTAAAGACA
The DNA here is from genome assembly GCA_045635365.1 of Candidatus Onthomorpha sp. Classification (GTDB taxonomy): domain Bacteria; phylum Bacteroidota; class Bacteroidia; order Bacteroidales; family P3; genus Onthomorpha. The sequence goes on along the minus strand of JAZRCB010000003.1, from coordinate 28,893 downwards.
TAACGCCTTTTTCTTTCTTGTCTTTCAATGCAACTACAAGGAACATATCTGTTAATTCGTAAACCTCTGGAGCAACATCATTCAATTCTGTTTTCTCATCAAATGCCCAACGAATAATTTCTCTACAATATGGTGTACCATTAAGTTGGTAATCCATTTCTCTTACTGTTGCTGTAAGTATGTTTAGATTATCTTTTTGAGCTTGAGCTTTCATTTCAGCAAGTGTTTTTGATTTACCTAATAAAATGTTAGCTTTGTCTCTTATTTCGTTGATTGTGTTGTCGCTTGCTCTAACTCCCATTACTATCATTGCTACTTGTAGTTTTTCTACTGGAGCTGTTTTTTCTTTTAATTTGATTAGATAGTGTCCCATTTGGTTTGGTAGGTCATAAACAAATACATCTCCTTCTTTGCATGCTTTTAATTGGTCAAATAAGTCTGATTGTAATTGTCCGTCTAATATCCAACCTGAATCTCCAAAGTTATTTTTTGCTTCTGGGTCATCTGAATGTTTTGCTATTGCTGCTTCAAATGCTGTCGAGTTAGCTTTGAATACGTTTAATAAAGAGTCTGTTAATGTTTTTGCTTGTTCTGGAGTTCTCTTTATATCTTTGCTTGCATTATTATTCAATACTAAGATTTGTGAAAAACGAACTGAGTCTGGACGAGATTGGATATCTGTGATTTTTCCCATTATCCAATTTTGTCCTTGTTGGAATGGTTCAATGAAACTTCCTGCTGTTTTTCCTGCAAGTAATGAATCAGCAAATACACCTTTTAAATCATCTCTTTTATAGTAAGCGCTGTCGTATCTTCTGTCAGAAGAAATTGAAACGAAGCTTGCTATTTCAGATGCTTCTAAAGCTTGGAAGTCAATAAATGTTTTCTTTACTGAATCGTTTATTGATTTCACATCTGCTGGTGAAGGTAATACTGCGAATTTAACGAATTCAATATCTCTTAAATCTTCATATAATGTGTATTCGTTTTTATGTTGGTCATAGTATTTTTTATAATCCTCCTCTGTAACTTTGATTGTATTGTCTTCAACAGAAGAGAAAGGCATTACAACATAACGAGAATCTACCACCTTGTTTGAAACATTACTCATATGTTCTGCAATCTTTGCAGGCATATAAAAACTACTTATAACAAGTGCGTTGTATTTTTCTTGTAAACGAGATTCTTTTACATAGTTTTCAAAGTTTGACCATTGTAATTTTTGTTCTTCTGGTAATTTATCAAATTGTGCTATGTATTGTTTTACAACTTGAGGATTGTATTGTCCTGTTGTTGGATCTGCAAAGTTTTGTTTTACCATTGGGTGAATAAATGTTCCAAAGAACATATCATTCATTTCAGCTTCTGAAACTGCAAGTCCTGCGTTTTCGCATTCTTGTCTTAAAATCTTTTCTGCAACCAAACTTTGATATGCTTGTTGTTTTGCAACGAAATTTTGTTCATTTGTAAGTGAAGCAACGTTATATTGTTGTTTCATACTTTCTTCAGCATTAGCTGTTGCAGCTTCAAACTCTTGGAATGAAATATCCATACCATTAATAGACGCTATTTTTGCAGGACGTGTATCTCTATTTGAGAACAAATCTGTAAAAATAAACGCTAAGATTGCCAACGCAATAACGGCAACTACTAATACTCCTGCTTTTCTTCTAATTGTACCTATTATAGCCATTACTAAATTTATTTTTTGTTTTTTATTTTGAAATTTTCCTATTTTTAAGCTTGCAAAGATAAAAAGAAATTTTAGAGAATAAAACTATTTACTAAAAAAACTTGTTGTTTTAGTATTTTTTTAGCTTGTTTAATTATCTTTGCATCTTAAATTAAAAAACATTTTTATGGTAAAGAAATTCATTTTTAGTCTTATTGCAATTATTATTTGTTCGTTTGCAACAACAAAATCGTTTTCTCAAATAGACAATGACAAGTATTTTGAAATGAACAAAGCGATAGAGACATTCGGTTCTGTTTTTAAAACTTTGCATGGCAATTATGTTGATGAAATAAACTCGGGAGATTTAGTAAAAACAGCAATTGACGCTATGCTTGCAAAGCTTGATCCTTATACAAACTTCTATCCAGAATCTGATATGGAAGATGTAAAACTTCAACTCTTTGGACAATATGGAGGAATAGGAGCTTTGATACATTATGACAATGGAGTAGTTTATATATCTGAACCTTACGAAGGCTTGCCTGCATACAAAGCGGGAATAAAAGCAGGAGATGCAATAATTAGTGTTGATGGAGAAAGTGCTAAAGGAAAAACTAACGATCAAGTAAGAGAAAGATTAAGAGGACAAGCCGGTACTGAAATAGTTTTAGAGGTAGAAAGAGATGGTAAAATCATAAAGAAAACATTTAGAAGAGAAGACATACAACTTCCAAACGTTCCTTTCTATGGAATGATTAAAGAAGATATCGGTTACATTAAGCTAAACGAATTCACAAAAGATGCAGCAAAACATGTACAAGAAGCCTTTGAAAATCTAAAACGTCAAAACATGCAATATTTGATTTTAGACTTGCGTGGAAATGGTGGAGGATTATTACAAGAGGCAGTAAATATTGTAAATCTATTTGTTGATAGAGGACAAGTCGTTGTAAGTACAAAGGCAAAAACAGCAGATAGAAATAGTGTTTTCAAAACTACAAAGAAAGCCTTAGACACAAAAATTCCAATAGTAGTTTTAATTGACGGAGGTTCTGCTTCTGCTTCTGAAATTGTAGCAGGAAGCTTGCAAGATTTCGACAGAGCAGTTGTTATGGGACAGTGTTCATTTGGAAAAGGTTTAGTACAAAACATTTTACCTTTGATTTACAACTCGCAAATGAAAGTAACTGTTTCTAAATACTACATTCCAAGTGGTAGATGTATTCAAGCTATAGATTATTCTCATAGAGATAAAAGTGGAAAAGCGAATAAAATTCCTGATTCTTTAAGAACAGCATTTAAGACAAAGAATGGAAGAACAGTATATGACGGATTAGGAATAGAACCAGATATAACAATAGATTTAAGATACGCAAGTAATATTGCTATCACGCTTATAAATAAATTTCATTGTTTTAACTATGCTACAAAATTCGTAAAAGAAAATCCAAGCATAGCACCGGCAAAAGACTTTGAAATAACAGATGAAATCTACAATGATTTTATAGAATATCTAAAAGACAAAGACTATAGTTACACAACAACAAGCGAAAAAATATTAGATGACTTACTTGCTTCTGCAAAGAAAGAAAAATTAGGAGAAAATACATTGAAAGAAATTGAACTAATAAAAACACAAATCGCAGAAGAAAAGAAAAATGACCTTATAAAATTCAAAAAAGATATTAAAGACATTTTGCTATCTGAAATAGTAGTAAGATATTACAATCAAAAAGGAAAGATAGAAGCCCTTTTGAAACACGATAATGAGGTAGAAGATGCAATAAAGCTACTTTACAATAAAAAGGAATACGAAAAAACATTAGGAAAATAACAAAAGAATATAAAGAATTATGATGAAAAAAGCATTATCATTGGTTTTAGCCATTGCGTTTTTATTTACAGCAAACGCACAAGACTATAGGCAAGAATATTTAAAGACAACAAACAAATTAACAAAACAAGAAAAGACTTACTTAAAGTTCTTGTATGATTATATGCCTATTAACGACATAGCTGATTACGATACAGATTTCTTTCTTGAACAAGTAAGGACTGCAATCAAAGCAAAAAAGACTTTTTCTTGGGGAAAGAAAGTTCCAGAAGATATTTTCAAACACTATGTCTTAGTTTACAGAGTAAATAACGAAAACCTTGACACAGCACGCACCTATATGTTCAATGAACTTAAAGACAGAATAAAATCAATGTCGATGTATGAGGCTGCACTTGAGGTAAACCATTGGTGTCATGAGAAAGTAAACTACAAAGCCGCAGACGGAAGAACCTCATCTCCGCTTGCAACAATGAAAACCTCGTGGGGAAGATGCGGAGAAGAAAGTACATTTACAGTAACTGCACTTCGCTCTGTTGGAATCCCTGCAAGACAATGCTACACTCCACGTTGGGCACACACAGATGACAACCACGCTTGGGTAGAGGTTTGGATTGACGGAACATGGTATTATCTTGGAGCTTGCGAACCAGAACCTGAATTAAACGTTGCGTGGTTTGACGCACCAGCTAAAAGAGCTATGATGGTACATACAACAGTTTTCGGAAAATATAACGGGAAGGAACAAAAGAACTACGAAGATAAGTTATACAGTAAAATAAATCTTCTTTCAAACTACACAGCCACTAAAAAATTATCAGTAATTGTAAAAGACGAAAACGGAAATCCTATTGAGGGAGCAAAGATAGAATACGGACTTTACAACTATGCGGAATACTATCCTTTGGCAACGCTTACCTCTAACAAAGAAGGGAAAACCACACTCGAAACAGGATTTGGAGATTTGATGATTTGGGCAAGCAAAGGCAACTTAACAGCAAGTGCAAAAGCAGAAGGCACACAAGAAAGTTTAACCCTTGTTTTGAAAAACGAAAAATTCGTTCCACACACTAACACATTCATACTTTATCCTCCTGTTGCAAAATCAATAGACAGCCTTCCAGCAGAAAAAATCGCAGCAAACGCAATACGATTAGCCTTTGAAGATTCAATAAGAACAGCATATATCAACACCTTTGCCACAAATCGCAATTCAAATCGTTGGATAAAACACCTAAATACTTGGAATGTAAAACAAGAAGTAGTAGAAGATTTCATCAATCGTTCATGGGGAAATTACGATGAAATAGAAAAAGTATTGGAAAGTGGCGATGAAAACGCAGTAAAAATGCTTTCGCTTGTTTATGACAAAGACCTAAGAGATGGAAACGCAGAGGTATTACTTTCTCACTTAAAAGCATACAAAAACTACCCTGCAAAAGAAGAAGCATTAGTAGAATGGGTGTTGAATCCTCGCATTCAATTAGAAAAAATCACTCCTTACAGAGAATACCTACAAGATTACTTCAAAGATTACGCACAACAATTTACTTTCTGTCCTCAAACAATAGCAGATTGGATTAACTCAAACATCAAAATCAACAATACAGACAATTATTATGGAGTACAAATATCTCCAAAAGGCGTTTTAAAAATAAAAGAATGCGACAAACTATCACGCGAAATACTTTTTGTTGCAATAGCACGAAGCTTTGGAGTAGCAGCTCGCTATGAATGGGCAGTAGGAAAAGCACAATTCAAAATATCTTCACAAGATGATTGGCAATATCCTATCTTTGAAACAGACCAAGACGAACCTATGGGAAGATTGATAGTAGATAATTCTAAGAACAATAGAATAAAACCAGAATATTACATAAACTTCACAGTACAACGCCTACTTGACGGAATATGGCAAACACTTGACTTTGAATATGACCCTAAATTCCAAAGATTCCCAGAAGGCTTAGACTTAGCAGTAGGAACTTATAGACTAATGTCAGGAAATCGTGATGTAGATGGCAACATTTATGTAAGAGAAGACTACTTCACAATAGAATACAACAAGATTACAGTTGTAGAACTAAAAATGGAAGAAATAAAAAGCGAATTAAAAGTTCTTGGAAAAGTAGATATGAATTCTCAAATACAAACCTGGGATAAGAATAGCGCAATTTTAAAAGACCTTGCAGGCAAAAAAGGAATGATACTTGCGATAATAGACCCTTATTCTGAACCCGTAAGACATTTAATGGCTGATTTACCATTAGTAAAATCAGACTTAGAACTATGGGGTGGCGGAATAGTATTCTGTTTTGCAAAAGCACCAAAACAAACTCCAAAAGAACTATACGAAAACCTACCAAAACAATCACTATTTGCCTTTGACTATGAGAAGGAATTACAAAATCAAATCATAAGTAGTAGCAAAATCAGTTTCAGCAACAACTATCCTATACTTTGTTTCGTATCAGAAGAAGGAAAGATTTACTTCCTTTCAACAGGCTATAGAATAGGCTCAGGAGAAAGCCTTTTGAAAACAATACATCAATTAGAACAATTAAACAAATAGTGAAAAGATTTCTTATCACTCTAATTTGCCTTTTTGCTTTTACGATTTCGTGGGCAAACTCAAACGAAGACTCTTGGCAATTTGGTATCAAAACAAGCGGAAGCTACGATAAAGTATCTATAAGAAACGGTGGAAAGTCCAAACTTGGTTACAAGTTGGGCTTTCTTGCCGAAAAGCATTTGCTATACATGATTTACTTTCAGCCCTCTGTGCAATATTCTCAAAGAGGCTACGAATACGAAATCATAAACGGATTTCACGAAATCACAACCTACAATGCCTTGGAAATAGATGCAGGATTGCTTTTGAAATTCGGCGATGACAGACTCAAAAGGGGGTTGTTTTTTTCCATAACTCCATATATATCAAGAGGAATTTCGGTAAATAGTAGCCGAACAAACATTAACCCAAACTCCCCTGAATATAATCAAACCATTACTTCAAAAGACTTTGGCTATATAAACAAAAAAGATGGCGGATTTAAGTTAGGCATAGGCTATGATCTCAATAAACACTTTGAAATCGCAACAAACTACACCTTTGGCTTTAATAAAATCAACAATACCACCAATTACAAATGGCGAGGCTTTAACCTACATTTAGTTTACTTCTTTTAATAGGATTACAACGCCTTTGTAATAGTATTACAACGCTGTTGGAGAAGTATTCCAAAGGCGTTGGAGAAGTATTCCAACAGCCTTGTAATAATTTATTTACTTGAATCGTGCAACTATCTCTATAACCTCATCATTTATTTCTATATCTGATAAGGCTAAATGCTCAAGAGTTTGTTCTAATTTATCTATTCTGTATAAATTAACCGCAATAACCTTCCCCTCTATCTCAATAACATTTTCTGGTAATGAAGAAATTAGTTTTGGCAACAGCTTTTCAATAGCAATTTCCATTAAAGGCTTGCAACTATATGTAAGCTCTATTTTATCGGAATACACATTCGTTACTTTCAATAACGCTTCCACATTAGGCAAAAACGGAATACCAGCGTTGTATTTAAGTTTCAAAGTTTTTTCACTGTCTTTGCTTACCAGCAAACCAACCTTTGTCAAATCCTTTACCTTTTCTTCTATTTCCTTATATGCTATTGAGAGTTTCATACGCCAAAAATTTTAATTCTTATTTTCTTCTCTTCTTTTTATTCTTAGATTTGTTTCGCATTTTCGATAATTCGCTTTCCTCCATTGCCTTTTCTTGCAATTTATTCGAGATTTTTGACTTCAAACGCTCGTTATCTTCGGCTTTCAGTCTGCTAATCTCTTCTTTCTTGCTTAACATTGCTTGCTTCAAATCCTCAATCACAAAAATAGATTCCTCTCCTGATTCGCCAGCTTTTTTAAGCAACATAGAAAGTATTGCATTCTTTATTTCCCTTCCCGCAAAGCCTTCTATATTTTCGCTAATCTCTAAAATTTCTTCATCAGTGAAATCACGTTCCTTAGGCATAAACGGAGGCAATGAAACTTTTATTATTTCGGCTCTTGCTTCCTTGTTTGGCAAATCGAGTTTTATGTTTGCCAATATTCGAGAATTAAATGCCTTATCAAAGTTTGTTACCAAGTTTGTAGCAAATACAACTACTCCTTCAAAGTCTTCAAGAAGTATAAGCATTTGACTGCGTAAAGAATTCAAAGCTTGCTCTGCTCCTTGGCTTACATTCTCAATACGTTTTCCAAGGAATGAATCTGCCTCATCGAAAAACATTACAGCATTTAGCTCTTTTGCTGTATCAAATGCTTTCTTTAAATTCTTTGGAGCATCGCCTACATATTTTGATTCTATCTCTGAATAATTTAATGCTAACAATGGCTTTGACAAATGCTTAGCAATAGCGTGAGCACACATTGTTTTACCCGTACCAGGAGGACCATAAAAATTCAAAACACTACGAGGCTTGCTGTCAATCTTCTCAAATCCCCATGTTTTGTAAACAAGGTCTTTGTGTTTTATAACATTAAGAGCATCAAATATTGTCTTTTTTGTTTCTTCTGGTATTATAATCTGTTCAAAGTTGTATCGAGGAGTAACAGGCAAGAATGTAGGAAGTCCGTCATTTGAATTAGGAGATTCTTTCTTAGTTTCAGAATTTTGATTTGTGGTTTTATCTTCTTTTTTATTGAAAGTCAAATTAAGAAACAAAGAACAATCGGAAAGTTTTATGCTTACCTTATTATCCAAATAGCTTTCCGCAGAATTTAATAAAGCAAAACTTCCGTCTAAATCAAAACTTGCGTTATGCTCTATGTTAATAAATTCTCCATTATGTTCTTTCACTTCCCATTTTGGAAGAATTGTAAGATTAGGATAATTGTTTATTTTTCCTTGAAGGAAAGTTATCAACCCTCCCTCTAAGTTTTCAATATACAAAACTTGTTGTTCCGATAGCGTTTCTTTATTTATAAGATATTTCATAATGTGTTTTTATTTAGAATACATATATCATTTGCCCTTCTCTTAAAGAAGAATCAACACCTTCTTGAGATTTCACTGTCATTTCCCCTATTTCTTTATTATTACTATCAAATATTCCTACATTAACAGCATTTCGTTTTTTCTCTTTTATCATTGCCGAAAAGGCAGCAGGACATTTTTCTTTTACAGCTTGACTAATTTCGCTTGCTGTTATCTTTTTGTATATTTTATACGTTCCATAAGCTGCTAATCCAACGGCAGCTAAACCTAATGCTATTTTTAAAAGATTTCCCCACATAGTTTTGTTTTTTTAATTTAATACTACTAAATATTCGTTACCTAATACCTCAAGTGTTTTTGCATCTAATTCATCGGCTTCCATAATTTGAGGGTGTATAATCTCATCTGTCGTTTCATCAAACACACCAATAAATAATGCAACTTGTTTTTTAGGTTCAAAAATCAAAATTTCCTTGAACGCTTCTGCTTTTGCCACAAAAGGGATGTGCTTTTCCTTATCTAATTTCAAAGACTTAAAGTAATTAACTACTTCCATAAAATTAACACTTCCATCTATTGTTTTTACAGGAGGGGTTATTTTTTCTTTTTTAAAGAGTTTCTTTATTTTTTCAACAAGAGTTGGCTTTTTTGAAAATGCTATCGCAAACACTATTACAAGAACTAATGCTATAATTCCTAAAATTAAGTATGTATTCATAAGGTTTGATTTTATAATTCTTTAAGATAATACCACCAAATCTTCTTTGCCTAAAACTTCTCTTGTTTTTGCATCTACCGCATCAGCTTCTATAAATTGATTTGCAATAATCTCATCTGTCGTTTCGTCATATACTCCTTCGAATATGCCAACATTTTTTGTAGGTGCCGTTTTAAGCATTTCTTTAAACGCTTTCGCATCTGCCACAAAAGGAACGTGTTTTTCTTTATTTAGACGTAGGCTCTTAAACCAATTTACGCAGTGTGCTAAAAAGTCAAATATTCCGTTGATTACACGTTTTACTAAATTTGTTATCCATCTAATAGCACTTTTTATCGCTTCTATTATATTACTTATAAATCCCATATTTTTTTAATTTAATATTACTAAATCTGATTCAACAAATAAATTCAATACATCTTGTTCTAATTGTTTAGCTTTAATGATTACATAATGATTGTTTTCATCTGCTAACAATTCTCTTCCTTTTCCGTAAGAAAGATAAACAAAGGCTACTTCTTTTTCATTGATTATTCCTTGTTGTTTAAAGGCTGCAACCATATTTGCTCCTTTTACAATATGATTTTTTGCATATTGAAGCATTTCTCTTGAAGTCAAGGTATCTACTTCATAAACTGTCATATTATCTTTTGAAGTTACGCTGATTTTCTTTAAGAAATCTGCCTTTGCTTGTTGATAACACTCCATCATTTCTTGCTTTGCCTTATCCCATTCCGGCATTACTTCATCTTTGAGTCTTTGTTTCAATTCTTCTGTATCAACATTAATTTTTTCTTTTGCTACGTCCCACCAATCTTTTAATTGATCTAGCAAATCATCTAATTGTTCGCTGTTAAACTTTGCCATAATTTTTTAATTTTTATGTTAAAAATATATTTATTTCTTTATTTTCGTTTTAACCAAACCATACCTCCGTTTTTGGAAGCGTAAATTCCTTTTGTTGTTGTTGCGATTATTTCTGTGCCTGCATCGTTTAGCTCAATAAAATCACCGCAAACACTCGCTTGATACCTCAATCGCCAAATGCGACCTCCGTCTTTGGAAACTTCAATCCTGTTTCTTTGCTCTGGATTGATTCTTACTAATTCTCCGTTGTGTGTAATTAACTGACTCATATCTTTATTTTAAAAAATTAAGTTTCCAAAATTACAAGTTCATTCTTTGCCTTACAAGTCCGAATGCTATTTGTCGCAAATTTGTCGCAAATCTTAATTTTTTTTACTTTTGAAAAGGGCATAAAAAAATCGTGAACCTTTATCTTAATTGGGGTGTGAGGTTCTCGACTACCTAATCCGTCAAATAAGTAAAGCTCACGATATTACTCGCGAGCGCTTACTGCTTTACATTTAACGGATTTATATGAAATTGTCGAGATTTCACACGCCTAATTGTAAGCAAAAACGCTTTTATATTTCGTATTAAATTACTAAGTCTTAATTGTAATTATTCTTTTTCTCTTTTGTTTCCTCCTATTTTAAGGGTTAATAACTTACTTGCAAAGGTATAAAAAAAATAATAACTACAAAAATTTCTTTAAAGGTATTTTACATTCATTTTAAACACCTAATAAATATATTTTCTTAAAGAAAAATCCTTCAATTCCTTGAAAAAATTGACCAAAATTGAGGGAAAAATTTACTAAAACGAAGTATTGTTTTCACCAAACGCTGATTAATTTTTACCAGACGCCGTTTAAAAAAAATTAAACGCCGTTTAATTTCAACCAAACGCCGTTTAATTTTGCCAAAATCAAGGAAAAAACAGTGTTTTTAGGCTTAAAAAGGTGTTTAAAAAGGCTTTAAAAGTGATAAATCACTGATTAGCAGCATTTTGATCAAATTGAAATGCTTGAAGAATTTGCAAGGAAGAAAATCACTGCTCGATTTTTTCGCAGTATTTGGGATTTTGATTTTAAGAAAAAAGAATTTTATTATTCAAAATACATAAAAAGCTCCTTTGAAAAATTGACTAAAAACTCTTGTTTACTTGCTCTGATTACGACTATTTCGAGCCAGAGGAAGTTTTCTTTGTTTTTAGATAATCTTTTGCAAATCTAATTCTATATTTTATGTCTTCTATTGTAGAAAAGTGCGTTCTCTTACTGCCACATTTAGGACAAGTTTTATCAACACACTCTGCGGGGATAAATCCTCCCGTTACAGGAAAGACTTCTCCACAATCACGGCAACGTACCATTCTTACTTCTATACGACTCATAGTTTACGCTTTAATATTGTTTAATAAATTCTCTTATAAAGGCATTATGTAATTCTAATTCATAGCCTGCCGATGGGTGTGTGATTGGCATAAGGGCTATTGTCTTTGTCCCGATTTGATAGCTCCATATTTCAGTGGCATTACCTGCGTATTCGCCTTGTGTTATCCCTAAATCAGAAAGTTGTTTTCCCTTTTGAGGAAGATTAGTGTATAGTCTCTTACCCCAAACTATTACAAGGTCGGGCTGATATTTAGAAAGAATTTCAAAGAATGCTTTTTCAGATTCTTGAAACTGGCTTTCGCTTGGAGCAATTCTTGTTCCTGTGATTGGAGTTTGCACATAGTTGTAAAATAAGACGTGTTGCCAAAATTCTTCCTTGTTTTTTTGATTATATTCTATGTTACCAATAAATGATTTTGCGAATTTGGTGTAGGTATTCTTGTATCCCTCGTGTTCACTTAAAGGATTCATCAAGTCTTTTATTACGTTAATAGTTATATCTTTTGTTGCTTCTGTTTGAGGGTTTGCACAATAATGGCTTTCTCCTAAGACCATTATTTTTTTACCTTGATTAGGGGTTTTACCATAAAGGATTGCGTTATTGTTATCGTATCCTAATATGCCGTTTTCGTACTTTGCCCCCACCCATGGAAGAAATGATAAATTATACATAATACTTTTGATTTTTTGTTTCAAAAGTATAAATTTTATTTAATATATTGATATAAGGAATAACTTTGTCGCTTATTTGTCGCAAATTGATGGTTTTATATTTCAAAGATTTGCTTGTCTAATTCTTCGCATTTAGACTTCTCTTTTGCAGTATTGTTATATCTACGTACTTGTCTTAAATTCTGAGTTTTCGCTCCGTCTGTTTTATATCTTGAAATTATGGTTTCTATCTCTTCCCAATCGTTAAAATTGTAATGCACTATTAACTGCCTTAGCAAATATCCCGCTTCTTTTTCTGCAATTCCTTGTGGAATTATTAAGTTTCCATTTTCAAATTGCATACTTCCTCTTTTTATGGCATTGAAAATAACTTTTTCTATTGAAGGATATTGTTTCTTTTCGCCGTCTTGATTGAGGGTGATTTGTCTTTGTGGTAGGGTTTTATGCAAATAGTTTTGTATGTCTTGTAGTGTAACTGTGTTTGTTTTGTAATTATAGGAGTAAAGATAGATTTCCATTGTGGAGTGTTCGCGTACTATGGATTCTTTTTTTAATCCTGGTATCTTTTTAAGGTTTTTGTCTATTGCTTCGCTCACTCCTTTTGTCCAAACATAGATTAGTTGTGGGTTTATTTCTTTTAATAGTTGAAAAAAGGCTTTTAGGGCATTTTTATTCATGTCTTCTAATTCTACGCCTTGTGGTAAAAGGTCAGAAGGTGAGAAAGATTGATAGAAATTGTAGAATGCAACATTTTCCCAAAAGCTATATTTTTGCTCTGTGGTAAGTCCTTGTTTGCTATTTAACATATAGCGTGTGAATGCAGAATAAACGGGATAACGTGCTTCGTCTTCGCAATAGGAACTTACTTCTATGATATTGCTGTTATGTAAACAAAGTTGGTCTTCTAAGTTTTCTGAGAGTGGAATATTAGAATAACATGGGCATTTGTAGTCCATTTGTTTTATTGTATGAATATTGCAACATAAATCTTTGTTTTGACAGTTTTCGTAGCAGATATGATATGCTCCAACTATGAGAGTCTTCGCTCCATTGAAGCCTTGCTGATAGTTTTCGCCTATTCGTGGCAGGAAGAAGTAGTTTCTTTTGGGTGATTTCATGTAATATTGTTATGTGTGTGCAAATTTAAAAATTAAGTCTTAGATTTGCTAATGTATTACTTAGGAATATTTGAATAAAACTTGATTTTAAAAAACAAAGAAAAAGAAAGCCCGAAAGTTATTTCTCTCGGGCTTTTCCTTTTTATTATTGTACTACGTTGATTGTGCCTGTTGTGTCATAGACTCTTGTGTTACCAAGTCTCTTGTATGAGAGTCTATAAATGTAAGTGCCTGTTGGTACTTTGTTGCCTTTGTAAGTACCGTCCCATGCAAAGATATCTATGACTTCTTGTTGGTTTGATGAGTCTAATGTTTTTGCAGTGGCGCTGTGGATTCTTTCTCCGTATCTGTTGAAGATGTCAAAAGTTACGTCTTCTAATTGGTTTAGACTTACAAAGTAGAATAAGTCGTTTACTCCGTCTCCGTTTGGTGTGAAGGCATTTGGCACCCATACTGCAAATAGTTCTATTGGTACTGTAACGGATGTTGTGTCTGAGCAACCTAATTCATTGGCTGTTTTTAATTGGATATAAACTGATTCGCCACTAAGGTCATTGAATCTGTGGTTTAGTGAACGTGCATTTGAGGTTGAACCATCAGGAAATGTCCATAATGAACTTGCTGAATTTGGTGATTCGTCTCTTAATGCAAGGGTTGGATCATCAACATCTACATAGCCTGGTGAATAAGTAATAACTGGTGTTGGGTATGGTAAAACTGTAACTGATACTGTGCGTTCTGTGAAGCAACCTGTTTCGCCATAGCCTCGCATTATGTAGGTTGTACTTTGGGCTGGGCTAACTGTAACAGGGCTTGTTGATTGATTGTTATGTGATAATGCAGCATCGGCTGGTTCTGCTTCCCAACTATATGTTTCTGCTGATTCTCCTGTTAGGGTAACTGATTCTCCTTCGCAGATTTTTGTTCTTGAGATTTTGGCTACTGGGTTTGTGATGTAGATTCTTATACTTTTCCATGCAAAGCAACCTTGTGCTGTTTCTGCAAGTAGATATACTGTTGTGTCACATGTTGGTGTGAAGGTTAGCACTGGGGAAGTTGAAGGGTTTGTGATTACTGTGTTTTCTGTTGGTTGTACGAAAGCCCATTGCATAGCTACTGTTGCGCCTGTTGCGTCTGAGGCTGTGATGTTTGCTTGTTCTCCCATACATAGTTTTGTTGCTCCTGTAAGTGTTATTTCTGGGAATGGTTCTACTTTTACTGTGAATTCTCCTATTCTGTTGAAGCCTGTTTCTGTATTTGTTACTTTTACTTTGAAGGTAGTTTCTCCTGTGAATACTTGAGTGTATTGTGTGCCTTCAAAGATTGGTGTTTCTGTAGTAATATCTTGGGTAGAATACCACCATTGGTAAATAAAGTTAGCCGTATTCTCGTCTTCTGGTGAAGAGGCTGTGATAGTGGTTTCTGTATTAACGCATATTTCATCATCACCTTCTAATAATAACGAAGGTACTTTTGGTACTATGACTTCTAATGTTTCGCTTTTTTCACAGTATTCTGCGTTTTCGTCTTCAAAGTTTTCTGATGAACGACAAGTTCTTGTGTAAGTGTAGGTGCCATGTGTGGCATAGGTGTGAAGAATTCTTTCTACGCTTCCTGTTGCATCGTATTCAAATGTAGTAGCTGTGTTTTGGTCAGCGTTTGTTGGTAACCATTTATATGCGTTTACATCAAAGCGATATTCTATTTCTATTGGGGTTGTTCCGTCTCCAAAGTCGTATTTTTGCCAATATAGTGGTGCGGCTGAGGCTTGAACGTCATTTACCATAAAGATTGTTTGTCCTAATGGGCTTGTTGGGGTAGATTGTATGTAAGTTAGGTTGTCAAAGATTGGACGTACGTCTAGGATTTTTGTTGTAATATAGGCTACACAGTTTGGACGTGTTGTTTGTGTTCTTGGAGATACTAGTTTTACCGCATAGAATTTTTCTTGGGCGTTACCCATCATGGCTTCGGTTACTACTAGGTTTTGGTTTTCGCTTATCGCTGCTGAGTTTGCGTCTAAGTCTGCTAATTCATCTTGTGATAAGAATGTTGAAGATACTTCAAACCATTTGTATGTGTCAAAACCTTCTGGAGCTGATGCTATTGTTACGGTGTCGCCATTACCTGCACAACCCGGTGTACTAATCAATGCAGGCTCTGCTTTGGCTGTGAAATAGCCATAGCCTCCGTGTGCAGAGAAACTACAGTCTCCTAATCTTACTCTTATTGTTACTCTATCTCCTACGAATTTTGCAAGGTTAATTTTGATTTCTTGCCATTCACTCCATATCCAGTTACTACTTGATGGTGATGTATGCCAAACTTCAGGTTGTGTTTGAGGAAGTGTTGTCATTCCCACGTTTTCAAAGAATGCACAAGGGTCAACTAACTCATTTAACATAGCCCCATTTGTTGAGTTATGCTTCATAACATCAATTTGGAATGTTGGATTTTCATATCCACTATGGTTAGGAGCCTCCAATATCATTGAATATTTGAATGTCAATAAACAGTTTTCCAAAGTTACTTCCATTGTATATTCAAGTTGTGAACAGTTTGTTCCTCCGTATGAATTATTAATTTGAGATGAATGTGTATATCCTGGTGGCACTTTAGATAATTGTCCTCCTGAATAAGAGTCTGTACCACTACTTTGGTCGTAAACAATGAAAAATTTTCCTCCATTATCTGATGGGACTGTTGGGTCTGACCACGATGATGTCCAGTTAAATACTGCATTATTTGAGGAAGAACTACCATAGTTCCCTGTTTTAGCAGACCAGTTTATGTAACCTCCTGTTGAGAAATCAAGATTGTGACCTGTTGGAACTTGGGCTTGAATATTTAAGCCAAATAATATTGATAGTGTAATCGCTATCGCTTTCCTTGTGTTTTTGAATAGATTACCCATTTCTTTATTTTAATATTTTTATTCTTTGTTTCAAAAATTTGTTTCTTTAATTTAAGACACTATTTCTTTGTCTTTTGTTTTTCTAATTTAGTTTTATTTGTGTTATTCCTTCTCCTCCAAACTCTACCGCTGCTGCTTTGTAACTTTCTACTTCGGAATGTTCTTTTAAATAATTCCTTATAACTGTTTTTAGTATGCCATCGCCTTTCCCATGCAAGATTGATAGTTCGCTTTCGCCTAATAGTCTTGCTTGGTCTATATGTTTTGATAGTTTATCAAGAGCTTCATCTGCCCTACAACCTCTTAAATCAAGTTGATAGGTGAATTTCGCTCTTAAATTATTTATATCCTCAAATATCGAACTTACATTGGTATTTTTTATTTTTACGGATTTATTGCTTTTTTGTTGCTTTAAATATGATTGTTTGTTTACTTTTTTAACTTTAGAGAGGTTTAAACTTAATTGCATTTCACCACACTCTACCTCAACTTTGTTGCGTCTTATTTCTTTTACTGTTGCATAATTTTTACTATTCTCTATCAAAACAATATCACCTACTTGTAATGGACTTGTGTCAAATGGAATATTTGTAGGACTTTGTGTTTCTTGTTTTGAGATTGTGGTTTGCTCTAATTGTTGTTCTAGTTGTTGTATGTCTTTCTCTATTGTTTTTACCTCTTCTTGTAAAGATTGACGTGCTTGTTGAGTTTGTTGTTTTTCTGCTTTAGAAGTTTTAATTTGCTCTATGGTATTTTCAATTTGTTTATTGGCTCCTTGTAAAATTTGTTTTGCTTGTATTTTAGCTTGATGCAATATTTCTTTTTCTTTTTGTGTAATTTCCGCGAGCTTAGCCTTGTATTGATTTACCAAATCGTTCAATAATTCATCTTGAACCTTTATAATCTCTTGTTTATTCTTGATTTCTATTTTATCTACTTCAAGTTGTTGAAGACTTTGCTCAAAATCCATAAATCCTTGTCCTACTTTATTTGAAGCAGATTCTATAATAAGTGGATTAAGTCCAATAGTCTTTGCAATTTCAAAAGCAAAACTACTTCCAGGTTTACCAATAGAGAGTTGGAAAAGAGGTTTCATATTAGTAGTATCAAAAAGCATTGCACCATTTACAATGGAAGAATGTTTTTCTGCTAAGAGTTTAAGATTTGAATAGTGAGTTGTTACTATGCCATAAGCGCCTTTGGAGTTTAAATACTCCAAAACAGCTTCGGCAATCGCGCCTCCAATACTTGGGTCAGTACCTGTACCACATTCATCTATAAGAAACAAACAGCCACTATTTGCTTTCTCAGTCAGATTCTTCATATTCAAAAGGTGAGATGAGTATGTACTTAAATCATTCTCTATACTTTGCTCATCTCCCATATCAATAAAAATCCTATCAAATATAATAACTTCGGAAGTCTGCTTCATAGGAACTAATATTCCACATTGCAACATATATTGTAGCAATCCTACTGTTTTTAAGCAAACAGATTTTCCACCAGCATTAGGTCCTGAAATAATAAGTATTCTATTTGATTCGCTAAGTTCTATTTTTAGAGGTACTATTGCTTTGTTATTTGCCTTTAATGCTTCTTCTAACAAAGGATGTCTTGCATCATACCAAATAAATCCTTTACTTTCTGTTTTTATTATCGGTTTTCCTGCTTTTATCTTGTAGGCGTATTTTGCTTTTGCTTGAATAAAATCAATACGAATTAAGAATTTATAAGCATAGATTAAACTATCAATAAAGGGTCTTAAAGTTTCAGTAAATTGAGTTAAGATTTTAGCAATTTCTCTTGCTTGTGCAAATTCTAATTCTCTTAATTCATTATTTAATTCTACTATTTCAGCAGGTTCAATATAGGAGGTTTGTCCTGTAGATGACTCATCGTGAACAAAACCTTGCAGTCTGCGTTTGTTAGAAGATGTTATTGGAATAACAGGCCTTCCATTTCTAATTGTAAGTTCTGCATCAGCAGGAGTCCAACCTTGTTGTTTAGAATGATTTAATAGTTTTCTTATTCTCTTTTCTACCTCTGCTTGTTTTCGTCTTATATTTACTCTTATAACAAAAAGCTCGTCTGAAGCATTGTCTAATATCTCTCCATCTTCAGAAAGTATTGTTCTGCAATTTTTAAGTATTGCATCATCTATTTCCACACCCTCGCTTAAAGAATAAAGTAAAGGGAAATTCTCTTGTGAATTAGAAAGAAATTTCAGCCAATTTGTGATAGTTCTTAGCGAACGCCACAATTCAAAAAGAGCAATTTGAGAAATGAAAGTACCTGGAATTTTTATTCTCACAAGCTCTTCCGTCATATCAAAGTAGTCTTCCGTAGGGAATTGTTTATTAGAAAGAATCATATTAAGAAATTCTTCTACTAATCCTAACTCTCGTTCAATCGCTTCTTTTGAACGATTGAACTTTATCTTATCTACAAGATACTTTGCAGAATTAGAAATACAACAATCTCTAATTGATTGAAGTATTAGTTCGAACTCTAATTTGTCTTCTAATTTATTTTTTCTTTTCATTGGTCCTTGTCGCAAAGTTCTAACCACCTAAATTCTTTTTCCTCTATTTCGCTAAGTAGCGCTTGATACTCTTGTGTTTTTTCTAAAAGGTTTTCATTTCCCAATTCGCCAGAAGATAATAATTGTTCTATTTCTTCCTTGCGTGATTCTAAAATTGGTAAAGTCTCTTCTATGGCTTCTTTTTCTTTTTGTTCTTTATATGTAAGCTTAACTTTTATTTCTTTCTTCTTTAAAACAGAAGGCGTTTCTTTCTTATCTGTTTCTTGTTTTATTTGTTTATTACGCTCTTTCTCCTTTGTAAGATAATCAGTGTAGTTTCCCGGAAATTCTCTTATCTTTCCCTCTGCCTCAAACACAAATAACTGAGAAACTATCTTATCTAAAAAATGTCTATCGTGAGAAACGACCATTAAACAACCTTGATATTGTTCAAGGAATGTTTCTAATTTCATTTGTGTATGAATATCCAAATCATTAGTTGGCTCATCGAGTATAAGGAAGTTAGGTTTAGCAATAAGAATACAAAGAAGATTTAAAAGCCTTTTTTCCCCTCCCGAAAGATTACCATAATGAGTATGTTGTTTATAAGGAGGTATTCCAAAATGTGTTAGATATTGACTTGCACCCATTGAAGTTCCGTCAGCCAATTCTATACTTTCGCTTATCTTCTTTACAATGTCTATAACCTTTATATCAGATTTTTCTTCCAAAGGGTTTTGTGTGTAATAGCCTATTTGAATTGTTTGTCCAAGTGTTACCTTTCCTGAATCGGGTTTTATTTTTTCAGTAATAATATCTAATAAGGTTGTCTTACCACTACCATTCTTTCCTATAATTCCTATCTTATCTCCTCTCTTATATATATGTGAGAAATCGTTTATTATAGTTCTTTCTCCAAATGCTTTATTGATATTATTTATTTCTAATATCTTTCCTCCTATTCTTTGAGCCTTTACTGTAAATTCCGCACTTTGAGTAATAGTAGTATTAGATATAGTTTCTTTTAGTTCATTGAAAGACTCTATTCTTGCTCTAGATTTAGTACCTCTTGCTTGTGGCATTCGGCGTATCCATTCTAATTCTTTTTTGTAAAGATTCTTCGCTTTGGCTAAAACAACTGATTCTTGTTGAAGACGTTCTGCTTTTTTTTCTAAATAATAATCAAACTTCCCTTCATATTTACAGATTTGTCCTCTATCTAATTCATATATTTCTGTACTGACTTTATCTATAAAATATCTATCGTGAGATACAAATAAAATACTTTGATTGGCTGTGTTGAGATATTCTTCTAACCATTCTATCATTTCTATGTCCAAATGGTTAGTTGGTTCATCTAAAAGAAGTACTTCACTCTTACTAATAAGGGTTGCACACAAAGCAACTTTCTTTTTTTCCCCTCCCGAAAGGGTGGAAACATTTTTTGTTAAATCTGTAATATTTAATTTACCTAATATCTCTTTTATTTGACTTTCGTAATTCCACGCATTTTGACAATCCATTTCGGAAATAGCTTCACTCAATTCTTTTTCCGAATTTTCATCTGCAAATTGCGTACTTCTTAACAAAGCTTCTTCATAACGCTTAACCGTTTTCATCAAAGGTGTAGGCGAATTAAACAATACGTCCATTATTGAAGAAGTTTCCGTTTGTAAAGGATGTTGTTCAAGATATGAAACAGCTATTCCTTTACGGAAAGAAACAAGTCCATTGTCTGCATCTTCTTTATTTGCAATTATTTTCATCAGTGTACTTTTTCCACTACCATTTTCGGCAACCAAAGCTATCTTTTGTCCTTTGTTTATGCCAAAGCCGATAGAGGAAAATAGTTCTTTTTCTCCGAAACTCTTACTTACATTTTCTAATGTTATGTAATTTTCTGCCATTGTCTGATTTTACTTTGCAAGAAGATGATTTATTGAAAATGAAGACGGTATATTAAAAGGATATTGTTGTGTTTTGTCGTATTCTAATCCTTCTTGCAAAAGATTAAGTTTGTATTTAGACTTATTTAACAAGGCTTCTATTTTGAAATTGCGCAAGTCGTTTTCGTAAGTCTTATTTATCTTTAATTCAATGGAAGGTTTGGTTTTAAATATCAAGTGTTTATTCAAAGGGATTGTGTCTAAAATGATATGTTCCAAAGATTTATTATTCAAATCCTCGTTTACATAAGAGGCAACTTCGTTTTTAGAAAATTTATAGGCTTGTTTGTTGATTTTATCCATTACAAACAAACTATCATTAGTGATAAGCATTCTGCCTGCCTCCATTGACAAAGCACTAAGACTACACCAAATAACACTATCGTGCTTAACCCTAAACTGAACCTTAAAAGGGATTCCATTATAATTGCCTTTGTATCGAGCAGTGAAAGTCTTGTAAGCACTTTCCTTTTCTATAACTTCTGGGGCTGCGGTTTTCTTGGTAGAAACGCAAGAAGCAAAAAAGCAAAGTACAAGTATCGTTAAAGTAAGGCTTAGAATAGATTTTCTCATTTATGATAAAAGTTGTTTTACTAAGGTAGATACAAGTTTGTTATCGGCTCTTCCTGCAAATATTTTTTGAGCTTGTCCCATTACTTTACCCATATCTTTCATTGAAGTGGCTTGTGTATCTGCTATTATTTGCTTTAAAGTTTCTGTTACTTCTTCTTCGCTTAGTTGTTCTGGAAGATATGCTTCTATTATGCCTTGTTGATAAAATTCTTCTTCATAAAGGTCTTCTCTTCCTTGTTCTTTATAAAGTGAGGCGGACTCTTTTCTTTGTTTTACTAAGCGTTGTAAAAGTGCTATTTCGTCTTCTTCTGTAATTTCTTTGCCTGTACCGTTTGTTTTTAATAATAAAAGTGCTGATTTTACTGCTCTTAATGCTTCTAATTTTCTTTTATCTTTTGCTAACATTGAGGCTTTGATGTCAGCGTTTATTTTTTCTTCTAAACTCATCGTTTTATATTTTTTTATTCGTTTACTGATATATCTAATAATTTGTTTTTAATCAATTCTTTCAAAGCTTGTTGTATTTTTATATTGCTTAAAGGTAAGCCTTCCAAAACTTTTTTTATTTCTTTTGTGTCAAAAACATATTCTCCCTTGTCTGTAATATGCACATACTTTAAGTCTATATTTTCATTCATTGCACAAGCCATAACAAGACTCTCTTCAATATCTCCTAATGGAGGTCTGTCTATATTGTCGTGAGCAAACCAATAAGTTAATTTAGTTCCCTTTCCACAAGTGCTTGTTATATTCATTCCTCCCACACATTGCTCTGTTTTCATCTTTATTAGAGCTAAACCTAATCCAACTTTACGTTGAGTACGGCTTGTAAAAAAAGCATCTGTTACCTTTTCAATATCTTCTTGCTTTATTCCGCAACCATTATCCTTAATCTCAAACAAATAAATGTTTTCTTTAAGACTATCTTTTACCCTTATTTCTATTTCATTTGCCTGTGCCGAAACAGAATTTGCAAGTAAGTCTAAAAGATGTAGCGATAAGGTTTTCATATCTTTTAGCTTTGACAAAATAAAGCATGCAAATCTCCAACTAAATCAAATGTTTCTTTCTTTGAGACTAAGAGAATTACTTTCTCTTCTTCGGCCTTTTGAATTGTTGCTTGATTTGGTTCAAGCCCTTTTACCAAAACTATTGCCGATAACTCTTTTAGCTGTGCTATTGCTACGATATTTTTGTGAGTTTGCAAGGTTACCCAAATTTGTTTTGGCTTTGCATTTCCTAATACATCACTTAACAAATCGCAGACATAGACTCCTTCAAATTCTCTTTCTAAAAGATTTTCGCAAGAAAAGACTTTAAGATTTAACCTTTTGACAAGCTCACGCAAGTTCATTTATTGAAACTTTTGTTGTATTTCTTTCTTTAAGAAGTCTTGTGCTAATTCTATTTGACTTTCTCTTCCAGCCAACAACTCAAACAATGCTCCCGCAAAAGCAGTAGGTGTTAATTGTTCTTCTTTGCTTTTTGGTTGTATTGAGTTGATTGTATTTATCATATCCTCTTTTGCATTTTTGATGTAAACCCAAGCTTGCTCTGAAATATAAAGTTGTTGAGAAAGATTGTGTTCAAACTCATCTCTTATGTTTTGTATCATTACGTCTTTTAAGAGTTGAGTTGTCATTCCTGCTTGATAGCAACGCAAAACTAAGTTGTTTGGAGTCATTCTTTCTAAAAAAAGAACTAAACGTTCGTAAGCTTGAAGTTGAATAGGAGTTACAACTTTTCTTACTTCGCTTTCTTGAATTTTTTGTATTTCAAGGATTGTTTTCTTTTGCTCGTTTTCAACAAAAGTATTTGTCGTTTTGTTGTTGTAATAGATAAAAACTACCATTACAATAGCAAAAACAACTAACATCAATGCTACTACTAATATTACTGACATATCTTTTTTGTTTTTTAATCAAGTTTTAAAACTGCAAGGAATGCTGATTGAGGAACCTCAACGTTACCTACTTGACGCATTCTCTTCTTACCTTCTTTTTGTTTTTCTAATAATTTTCTTTTACGAGAAATATCCCCTCCGTAGCACTTCGCTGTTACGTCTTTTCTAACTGCTTTTACAGTTTCTCTCGCTATGATTTTTGAACCTATTGCTGCTTGCACTGCAATATCAAATTGTTGTCTTGGGATAAGTTCTTTTAATTTTTCACACATTCTACGTCCCAAAGGATAAGCATTATCAAAGTGTGTCAAAGTAGATAAAGCATCTACTCCATCACCATTTAAAAGGATTTCTAACTTAACTAATTTAGAACGTTTAAAGTCTGATGGGTGATAGTCAAAAGAAGCATAACCTTTTGAAATAGATTTCAATTTATCATAGAAATCAAACACAACTTCTCCCAAAGGCAATTCAAAAGTTATCTCAACTCTGTCTGTTGAAAGGTAATGCTGATTTTTCAAAATACCTCTCTTGTCTATACAAAGCGTCATAATAGGACCAATGAATTCTGTCTTTGTTATGATAGAAGCATTGATATAAGGCTCTTCAATATAATCTATGTAATTTGGTTCTGGCAAACCAGATGGGTTATAAACATCTATTACTTCTCCCTTTGTAGTATATACCTTGTAATTAACGTTTGGCACAGTTGTGATAACGTCCATATTGAACTCTCTTGTCAAACGTTCTTGTATGATTTCCATGTGTAAAAGTCCCAAGAAACCACAACGGAATCCAAATCCCAAAGCTAAAGAACTTTCAGGTTCAAAAGTAAGTGAAGCATCATTAAGTTGAAGCTTTTCAATACAAGCTCTTAACTCTTCATAGTCATCAGAATCAACAGGATAAATACCTGCAAAGACCATTGGTTTCACGTTTTCAAAACCTGCAATCGCTTTTTCACAAGGATTAGCAACCGAAGTAATAGTATCTCCTACCTTAACCTCAGAAGAAGTTTTAATACCAGAAATAATATATCCAACATCTCCACAAGAAAGAGTTTGTCTTGGAATCAATTTTAATCCTAAAACTCCAATTTCATCTGCTATGTACTCTTTTCCTGTATTGACAAACTTAACCTTATCTCCCTTTTTAATACTTCCGTTCATTATTCTAAAATAAGAAATAATACCTCTGAAAGAATTGAACACAGAGTCAAAAATCAAAGCTTGCAAAGGAGCTTCTGGCTCTCCCTTTGGTGCTGGAATAGTTTTAATAATTCTTTCTAAAATTGTTTCAACCCCCATTCCTGTTTTACCACTCGCTGGAATAATATCCTCAGGCTTGCAACCAATTAAATCAATTATTTGATCCATTACCTCCTCTGGCATAGCAGCAGGAAGGTCCATTTTGTTAAGAATAGGAATAATCTCCAAATCATTATCTATTGCTTGATACAAATTAGAAATTGTTTGTGCTTGAATACCTTGTGTTGCATCTACAATCAACAAAGCACCTTCACAAGCAGCAATAGAACGAGACACTTCGTAAGAAAAGTCCACGTGACCCGGAGTATCAATAAGGTTAAGAACATAATTCTCTCCCTCATATTTATAATTCATTTGAATAGCATGGCTCTTTATCGTAATTCCTCTCTCCTTTTCCAAATCCATATCGTCCAAAACCTGAGCCTCCATGTCTCTTTGAGAGATAGTATTAGTAAACTCCAACAATCTATCTGCCAAAGTACTTTTACCATGATCAATATGTGCTATAATACAAAAGTTTCTTATGTTTTTCATTCGCTATATTAAAAAATTTAATACAAATCACTATTTCTCATCTTGGCAAAAATACAAAAAAAAACGCAAACTTATTCTGTTATAAAAAAATAAACTATCTTTGAATCTTGAAACAAGCAAAAATAAATGAAAAAAGGCATTGT
The DNA here is from genome assembly GCA_045635365.1 of Candidatus Onthomorpha sp. Lineage (GTDB taxonomy): Bacteria > Bacteroidota > Bacteroidia > Bacteroidales > P3 > Onthomorpha. The sequence goes on along the minus strand of JAZRCB010000003.1, from coordinate 3,836 downwards.
AATAAAGACCACAGGAAGCAACTACATCGTTAGAGATGAAGAAGGAAAAGAAGAGAATTGTTACATAAAAGGCAAGTTTAAAATCAGTGGAATTAAGTCCACAAACCCTATTGCCGTAGGCGACAGAGTAGAATACATACCTGAAACAGAAACCTCTCAAGGATTGATTTGCAAAATAGAGCCAAGAAAGAACTATATCATAAGAAAATCAGCCAAACTCTCAAAACAAACTCACATAATCGCCTCAAACCTTGACCAAGCCTTATTGATAATAACCTGTGTCTTACCAAGAACAAGCACAGGCTTTATAGACAGATTTCTCCTCACCTGTGAAGCATACGGAATCCCTTGCATAATAGTTTTTAACAAAATAGACCTTTACGAACCCGAAACAATAGAATACGCAAACTACTTAAAAAGCATTTACGAACCATTAGGCTACAAATGTATTGACACCTCAGCAATCACAAAAGAAGGAATAGAAAACCTAAAAGCCGAAATGCAAGGTAAAATCAACTTACTTTCAGGACATTCCGGCGTAGGAAAAAGCGCATTAGTAAACGCACTACAACCAGGCTTAGACTTAAAAACAGCAGAAATATCACTTAGTAGCCTAAAAGGCAGACACACAACAACCTTTGCACAAATGTATCACCTCGATTTTGGAGCAGACATAATAGATACCCCAGGCATACGCTCGTTTGGTATGGTTGATTTCAAAAAAGAAGAAGTTGCACTTTACTTTCCTGAAATGAAAAAACTCCTTTCAGAATGTAAATTCTATAATTGCACACACATTCACGAGCCAGGCTGTGCAATAAAACAAGCAGTTGAAGAAGGAGAAATCTCAGAAGAAAGATACACAAACTATATCAGCATAATAAACACCGAAGAAGTACAACAAGAAGAATGGAAAACTAAATAAAAAAAATGAGAGCAGTAATACAAAAAGTAAAATACGCAACCCTAAGAATAGAAAACGAAATATACTCTCACATAGATGAGGGATTGATGATACTTTTAGGCATTGAAGACATAGACACCGAAGAAGACATAGAATGGTTGAGTGCAAAAATCTGCAAAATGCGAATATTCGATGATGAAAACGGAGTTATGAACCTTTCTGTTGAAGACATAGGAGGAGAAATAATGGTAGTAAGCCAATTTACCCTACACGCAAGTTGCAAAAAAGGCAATCGTCCAACCTATATTCGTGCATCAAAACCCGATTTTGCGAAACCGATGTACGAAAAATTCGTAGAAAAAACCGCAGAGTTGTTTGGCAAAGAAGTTAAAACAGGAGTTTTCGGAGCCGATATGCAAATAGAAATGATAAACAACGGCCCTACAACAATAATTATAGACACTAAAAACAAGGAATAAAAGAATGAAAACACTATTAGCAGTATTTATAATAGCCCTTATCGTATTAGGATTGAGTTTTTGCTTTATTGGAATCAAAATGTTCTTGAAAAAGAACGGAGAATTCAAACGTCGCTGTGCAAATGTGGACCCTTACACAGGCGATAGAAGTAACTGCGTATGTGGAAAACGCAATGTATTAAAAGACAAATGCGATTCACATCACAAATACAATCCTTTAGAAGTTAATAAAGAGCTTTTAGAAGAATAAAGCAAAGGATTGTAAAAATCCTTTGCTACTAAGGGTAGTTTATAATAGTTATTCAATTATCCAAAATATTCAATTAAATAAGTTAGGACTATAAGAAAAGGTACCCATAAGGCAAATAAAATCCCATAACCTATTACTGCTCCAACTGAATATTCAAAAATAGAATTTGCAGACTCAGACCAAAACCAACGAGGTGGAATATCATATTTGTATGCTAAGATTCCATAAACAATACCAATAACTCCCAACACTCCCATAGGCATTAGAATATCAAAATTACCCATTCCAATATTAGCCAAAAACGCTATCAAACCAACAGGCACAACAATACGTCCTGTCAAATTAAGTAAAAAAGAAATAACAAGTATTATTATGCTCATAATCTAATCGTTTTTTATTCGTTATTTATTTTTTAATTTTAATTCATCTATTTTTTCTGTAAGAGAATCTATCTTTTTGTGCAAATCGGCTACTTCTTTATTTAGTTCATCGTTATTATCACTCACCATTGCATCAACAAACACCGAGTTTATCAACGACAAACCAATAACTCCTCCAACGATAAGCAATAAAGAAAAATATAATTTCACGATATGTACCACAAAAGGAGCATCAGAGTAATAATCAGCAATAACTTCGGGAATTTCAAACCAACCCTCAATAGTAAATAACTTAAAAATAGAATAAATAGAGTCCAAAGGAGTTGCAAAATATTCAGGAGCTGACTTTGCAAACAAAGAACAATTCAACAAAGCGAAAATAAAAATAATAATTATAAAACTTAAAAAAACCGCATAAGAGTCTTTTAATGCTTTTTTCAAGCCTTTTGATAGTTCTTTTATATTTGGAAGAAACTTTATTATGCGAAAAAATTTGAACACTCTAAAAACTCTCAAAGCCAAAACAAACGATAGGTTAAGGCCTGTTGTAAAGAAAATCTCAAATAAAGAAGGAAGAGAAATAATAACCAAGACTCCGTCCAATCTATTCCAAGCATCTTTCCAATAATTCTTAAAGCCAAAAGAAAAATGCTTTACAATCATCTCCACAAGGAAAATAAACGTAATAACAATATCAGTATACAAAAGCCAAGAAGGACTATAACCGCTCTCTTGTAAGAAAATAATTCCCGCATTGATTACAATAAAAATTAAAATAAGCTTATCGTTGAGAAAGAAATTACAGATGATTTTTCTCATAATTATAGTGTTATTCCTTTATTGCAAGAGACAAATTCTCTAAAATATTTTTTCATTACTTTCTTTTCTTTTTTTTACCAGTTACAGCACTTAAAATGCTTGCTCCAATCTTTCTTTCCAATCCTTGTTTTGTAGTTGTAATGCCAGTTTTACGTGCGGCCTTGGTTTTTAATCCAGAAATACCAACCGCACGCTTTACTGAAAAAGATAAACCTTTAATAAGTCCCATAATAATTGATTATCTACAACGCTTTAAACTATCTTTTGCTGACTCTAAACTACGTTTCAAACTTTCAATACGTCTATCGTGAGAAGCTGCTGCATCAATTTTTCTTTTACGATAACTCGCCTTTGATGAAGGAGATGATGCACTTTTAATATATGAGGCATAACGTTCGTTGTCTCTTTTCTTTGCATCTTTCTCTCTTTGAATATCCGCTCTAATATCTATAATTTTCTTACGGTAATATTCTTTACTCATAATATTTAATTCAACTTATTTCCATACTCCTTTTTTACAACCATTTGCTTCGCATTTTTTATTAAAAGCAGATAAAGTCATTTCATCTGAACTACCTGATGTGTAATAACGGTGACCATCTTTTTCAGTATAACATACTTGGCAGTAAAGACCAAATACTGTATCAAATTCTTTCTCTAATGATTTTATTTTTTTGTTTCCAGAAATAGAAATATCACCTCCTGAATCAGCTCTACGTACAGAGGCTAATGTTTTACTTCCGTCAATAGGTGTTATAGTCTCTCCTTTTGCAACTTGATTACGAGCATAACTATAATAAATACCAAGACGCAAATATGGGAACTTTTTGTTAAATTCTTTTCTAAGAGTATCTATTTTCTTGTTTCCATTAACAGAAATTTCTGTTGTTGTCGCAACTGTTGTTGTCTTTTTTACAACAGGTTTTGTCGCAGTAGTCTTTTTAGTTGTAGTTGTTTTCTTCGCTGTTGTTGTTTTCTTTGTAGCGGTTGTTTTTTTTGTTGTT
>JAZRCB010000002.1:0-82798 GCA_045635365.1 Candidatus Onthomorpha sp. | reverse complement strand
GCTAACAACTTTAAAACGTTGTCCTGGTGTTGTTGGTTTTAATTTTTTTAAAGCCATCTCTTATTTTTAAATATTGCTAAAAAAATCTATTGTATCACCTTCGGCTAACATAACTATAGCCTTCTTAAAAGCAGCTGTACGGCCTTGAATAAATCCAGATTTTGTATATCTTGATTTATTCTTTCCGCTATAATTCATTGTATTTACACTTTCAACTTTAACTCCGTATAGTTCTTCAACTGCTTTCTTTATTTCTATTTTATTTGCACGTTTATCAACTATAAAACCAAAACGATTAGGGAATTTCTCTGTCGTTTTAGTCATCTTTTCTGTAATAATCGGCTTTACAATGATGTTCATTTCTTTTTTCTTATAAAATTGCTAATTAAAAATTAGTACACACTCTTTCCAACTCTTTAACCATTGATTCTGAGATAACTAACTTATTAGCATTTAAAACTTCATAAGTGTTTATTAACTCAGGACTCATTACTCTAACCTTTTGTAAGTTACGAGCTGACAAAGATACGAATTTTTCTTTAACTGCATCAATAATTAGAAGAGTTTTTTTATCTTGAACCTTCAATGCAGAAAGAATTTCTATCATTCTCTTTGTTTTTGGAGCTTCAAAACTGAAATCTTCAACAACTATAATGTTGTTTTCTCTTGATTTGTAAGTCAATGCTGATAAACGAGCCAAACGTTTTACTTTCTTATTTAATTTAAAACGATAGTCTCTTGGTCTTGGTCCAAAAACACGTCCCCCTCCTTTTATTGTAGGGCTATTTGTATCACCAGCTCTTGCTCCACCTGTACCTTTTTGTCTTTTTAATTTTTTAGTTGAACCTGAAACTTCTGAACGTTCTTTAGACTTGTGAGTACCTTGTCTTTGGTCTGCTAAATATTGTCTAACTGCTAACCAAATAACGTGGTCATTAGGTTCAGTTCCAAATAACTCTTCATTGACAATAACTGTTCTTCCAGTTTCATTGCCATTTATGCCATAAACTTTTAACTCCATCTCTCAAGTTTTAAAATTGAACCCTTAGGACCTGGTACAGATCCTTTCACTAATACTAAATTCTTTTCAGCAATTACTTTTAAAATTTGTAAATTCTGAACTTTTACTCTTCTTCCACCTGTTCTTCCAGCCATTCTTAGACCTTTGAATAATCTTGAAGGGTATGAAGAAGCTCCTACAGAACCTGGAGCACGTAGTCTATCATGTTGACCGTGAGTTTTATCACCAACTCCGCTAAAGCCATGACGTTTTACAACACCTTGGAATCCTTTACCTTTTGAGATTCCGACTACGTCAACGAATTCTCCTTCTGCAAAAACATCACAAGTTAATACTTCTCCGAATGCTTTCTTAGAACCTTCTTCGAAACGAGAAAATTCTGCAACATATCTCTTAGGAGTAGTATTTGCTTTTGCAAAATGTCCTTTCATTGGTTTTGTACAATTTTTCTCCTTTAATTCTTCAAATGCTAATTGTATAGCACTGTAACCATCCTTTTCAGGAGTTTTTACTTGTGTTACAACACAAGGACCAGCTTCAATAACTGTGCACGGCATTTGTTTACCGGAGGCATCATAGATGCTAGTCATTCCAATTTTTTTTCCGATTAATCCTGACATTTAATTTAATTAATTTATTTACATTCTCAGCTTATCTCACGACATCGGCTGAATATTCTTTAATTTAATCTTACTTTAAATTTAGTTTAATTAGACTTTAATTTGAACATCAACACCGCTTGGTAATTCTAATTTTACCAATGCATCAACAGTTTTTGATGAAGTACTGTCTATATCTAACAATCTTTTGTAAGAACTTAATTCGAACTGCTCACGTGATTTTTTGTTCACGAAAGTAGAACGGTTAACTGTAAAAATTTTCTTGTTTGTTGGCAAAGGAATTGGTCCTCTCACATGTGCCCCTGTCAATTTTACAGTTTTCACGATCTTTTCAGCAGATTTATCTACTAAGTTATGATCGTATGATTTTAATTTAATTCTGATTCTTTGACTCACGATTATTACTTATTAGTTGTTTTCTTTACTTTTCAATACTGTTTCTGTAACGTCTTTTGGAGCTTCTGCATAGTGAGCGAATTCCATAGTTGAGTTTGCTCTACCAGAAGTGATAGTTCTTAAAGAAGTTACATATCCAAACATTTGTGCCAAAGGAACTTTAGCTCTAACTGATTGAACACCTATTTTTGCTGTTATGCTATCAAGAATTGCTCTTCTTCTATTCAAGTCACCTGTTACATCACCTAAGTATGCATCTGGTGTATTAACTTCAACAGACATGATTGGCTCCAATAATACTGGTTTTGCTTTTTTAGCAGCTTCTTTAAATGCCATTTTAGCACATAATTCGAAAGAAAGAGCATCTGAATCGACTGGGTGATAAGAACCGTCAGTCAATACAACTTTCATACTTTCTAATGGGAATCCTGCTAACACACCATTTTGCATTGCAGCCTTAAATCCTTTTTCAACAGCAGGGATAAATTCTTTAGGAACATTACCTCCCTTAACTTCGTTGATAAATTGTAAACCTTTAACACCTTCATCAGCAGGAGAAAGAGTAAATACGATATCAGCGAATTTACCTCTACCACCAGTTTGTTTTTTGAATACTTCTCTGTGGCTGCTTTCTGTTGTGATTGCTTCTTTGTAAGCAACTTGAGGTGCACCTTGGTTACAATCTACGTTGAATTCTCTTCTCAATCTATCCATGATGATATCTAAGTGTAACTCACCCATACCTTTCATGATAGTTTGACCAGAATCTTCATCAGTAGATATAACTAATGTTGGATCCTCTTCTGACAATTTCATTAAAGCGTTATTGAATTTATCAATATCAGCTTGTTTTGTAGGTTCTATCGCAATTGAAATCACAGGTTCTGGGAAAGTCATAGATTCCAATATGATAGGATTGTTTTCGTCACAAAGAGTATTTCCTGTTTTAATATCTTTAAAACCAACAGCTGCTCCTATATCTCCAGCTTCAATTCTGTCCATAGGATTTTGCTTGTTAGCGTGCATTTGCATTACTCTTGATATACGTTCTTTTTTACCTGTTGCAGCATTGTAAACGTATGAACCAGCATCTAATGCACCTGAATAAACACGGAAGAAACAAATTCTACCAACATAAGGGTCAGTAGCAATCTTAAATGCTAAAGCTGAGAATGGAGCTTTAGGATCTACTTTTCTTGTAATAACATCTCCTGTGTTAGGATCAGTTCCTTCTACTTCAGGAACATCTACTGGAGAAGGTAAGAATTCACAAATAGCGTTGATTAAGTTTTGAACACCTTTGTTTTTGAATGATGAACCACATAATACAGGAACGATTCTCATTTCACAAGTAGCTTTACGAATATGGTAAAGCATTTCTTCTTCTGTGATAGAGTTTTCATCGTCCATATATCTCATTAACAACTCATCATCTTCTTCTGCAACACCTTCTACCAATTTTCTTCTGTATTCAGCAGCTATTTCCTTTAAATCATCTGGCATTGGAACTTCGTATGATGTAGTACCATTAGTTGATTCATCATACATCAATGCTTTATTAGAGATAAGGTCAATAACTCCTTTGAACATATCTTCTTGTCCGATAGGAATTGTCAATGGCACAGGGTTAGCTCCTAAACGTTCTTTAATTTGCTTGATAACATTAAAGAAGTCAGCACCTGCACGGTCCATTTTATTAACGAATCCTATTCTAGGAACCATATATTTGTCTGCTTGTCTCCAAACTGTTTCAGATTGAGGTTCAACACCACCAACCGCACAGAATAAAGCAACAGCACCATCTAATACTCTAAGAGAACGTTCAACCTCTACAGTGAAGTCAACGTGGCCCGGAGTATCAATGATATTGATTTTAAATTGTTTTTCTTTGTAATTCCAGAAAACTGTTGTAGCAGCAGATGTGATTGTGATACCTCTTTCTTGTTCTTGAGCCATCCAGTCCATTGTTGCTGCTCCATCGTGAGTTTCCCCTATTTTATGGCTCTTTCCTGTAAAATACAAAATACGCTCAGTAGTTGTTGTCTTACCAGCGTCGATGTGAGCCATAATACCTATATTTCTAGTTAGCTTTAAATCTGCCATAACTTATTAGAATCTAAAGTGTGAAAATGCTTTATTTGCTTCAGCCATTCTGTGAATATCTTCTTTCTTTTTGAATGCTGCACCTTCTTCTTTGTAAGCAGCTAATATTTCAGAAGCTAAACGAATAGCCATTGTTTTTTCATTACGTTTACGAGCAAATCCGATAAGGTTTTTCATTCCCATAGATTGTTTTCTTTCAGGACGGATTTCAGAAGGGATTTGGAAAGTAGCACCTCCCACTCTTCTACTTCTAACCTCAACTTGTGGAGTTACGTTAGCTAAAGCTTTTTTCCAAACATCTAAACCATTTTCGTTAGAACGTTCTGTAACTATATCAATTGCTTCGTAAAAAATATTGTAAGCTATCATTTTCTTTCCTTTTAGCATGATGTTGTTTACAAATTTTGTAACTAAAACATCATTAAACTTAGGATCTGGAAGAATAATTCTCTTCTTTGGTTTTGCTTTTCTCATGTTTCCTTTAACGTGTAAATTTCCTCAATTAACTATTTTTTTGCACCGTCTTTAGGTCTCTTTGTACCATATTTAGAACGTCTTTGTTTTCTACCATCAACACCAGCAGTATCTAACGCTCCACGAATGATGTGATATCTAACACCTGGTAAGTCTTTAACACGACCTCCTCTAATCATTACGATAGAGTGTTCTTGTAAGTTGTGACCTTCACCTGGTATGTAAGCATTCACTTCTTTTCCGTTTGTTAATTTTACTCTGGCAACTTTTCTCATCGCTGAGTTAGGTTTTTTAGGTGTAGTAGTGTACACTCTTGTACAAACACCTCTACGTTGAGGACAAGAATCCAATGCAGGAGATTTACTCTTGTACTCCATTTTTGTACGTCCTTTACGGATTAATTGTTGAATTGTTGGCATATCGAAATATGTTCTTTTTCTTTTTTAATTAAACTTTGTTTTTACTAATAAAATTAAAAAAATTCAACGTTCAAAAAACCACAGCCAATTGGTCCTAAGAATAATATCTCCAAAGACACGCAACCCTTCATAACTATAAGAATCAACTTGTTATGTAACGAGTCTATACAGAGACGCTAATTTTTTCAATTTGCAAAATTACAACTTTTTTTTGTAATACCAAGAAAATCAATGAAAAAATTTAAACAAATAACATTTTTTCAACACGCAAAAGTGAAAAAGTAAAAAAAGCGATTTTGAACATGCAAAACCGCTTTAAAAATTAATTAAACACCAATTAAAAACTAAATTATTTTTTAATCACCTTTTGCATTATAGCCTTATCATTATTATGCAATATTAAATAATAAGTACCCGTAGATAATGCTTCAATGTTTATTTCTCTTACATTTGAAAACATCAAAACACACTTTCCTGTAAGGTCTATCACCTCTACCTTTTCCAACATAGCATTAAAAGTAATTTTGCTATTTGTAGGATTAGGATAGAATGAATACTCTGCTTCTTCTACATCTTTTAAAGCAGTACAATCCTCTTCTATAGTCGCAAAGCTATCATTCCAATCAGAATTTGCATAAGCCTCTGAACAACCGCAAGGAACAATTAAAGTCTTTTCAGCAGGAGTTGAATAAAAAACAGAAGCTCCTAATACAGGAGGAGTTGTTCCAAGACATTTAACAGACATTAAATTGTTACAAGCAGCAAAGGCAACAAGGTCAATATAAGTAACACTTGCTGGAATCTCTATAGATGTTAAAGAAGGCAAAGTTGATAATGCGGCTTGACCAATCGTAGTAACACCATTAGCCATAGTAATAGAACTTAACGAACTGCAATTTATAAACGCAGAAGGACATATTTCTCTAACACTACTTGGAATAATAACTGAAAGTAAATCAGAACTATTTTGAAAAGAGCCTTCTCCAATAGCAGTAACACTATAAGCCACTCCATTATTATAAACCGTTGTAGGAATATCTACATCAAAGGTATAACAACTAGACCAATAACGATCAAGCTTAACTTCAGGAGGATTAGTAGAAGTTATCTCATATCGTAAAACAAAACAAGTATCTGAATCATCAAAAAATGTTTGTGCAGAAAGCACACTTGCAAATAACAAAGTACAAATAAATAATACCACTTTTTTCATAATACTTTATCTTTAAGTTTATAATTCTATCCTCAAGAGATTACAAATATATAACAAATTTTCAATAGCAACAAAAAAATCAAATTCTTTTATATAGTTTTAAAAAGAATAACATAAAAAAACATTACCTAATAAAAAATCTTAAATTTCTTGCTAAAAATTGAGCAAAATTCAAGGGTAAATCCACTAAAACTAAGACTTATTTTAGTAAAACGCTGTTTTAAGAAAATAAAACAAAGAATTAATCTGAAAAAACAAAGAAAAAAATTCAAAAAACTGCGTTTTTTCACCCCAAAAACAGCGTTTTTTTCGCAAAAATCAAGTAAAAAACTGCGTTTTTTAGGCTTTAAAGGATGTTTAAACAGCGTTTAAACGCTTTAAATCACTGATTAATAGATTTTTCGTTTAACTTAAAATGCTTAAAGAATTTGCAAAGAAAAAAATAAAGCTCGAAAATTCCGTAGTATTTCGGGCTTTAATTTTAATTAAAAAATGTTAAAAAAGCAAAAACCTATTTCTCTTAACCCTATCTTAAATCTATAATTTCGGCTTGTGGATAGGTCGTTTGTGGAAAAATGAAATCTTTTGTTTGGGTTTGTTGATTGACTTTGTATGATGTGAAAGTGATAATATATGTATTGCCTTCTCTGACGTAAATTGTCATTTCCTTGATTCTATTATTAGTTTTGTTGCTAACAACTCTAATCTTAGAAACGTTAGTACTTTTCTTTGGCAATAGGTCTATTACATAATTTGTTTCTTCTTCTCTAATTAACTTTGGGCGAAAGTCTTTTGAGTAGGTTTTTATTAGATTTGGAAAGTTGAATAAGTTGTTTGATTGTTCTATTACTGAAAGCTCTACTTCTGAGTTTTCTTTTACATAATGCCAAAGATTAGTTCCATCGCAATAGTCTTCAAATATTGGAGTTGTTAAACGGAATTTATCTCCATTAGACAACAAGCTTCCCTTTTGAGTTTCGCTCTTCTTATCTTTTGTTTTTATTGTCATAGTGTAGTTAATAAGCAAAGGCGAATCAGTAGAAATTTTCTTTGACACGCTCTCTATTATGCTTTGTGCTTGCTTATCTACAACAACTCCATTCACCATCTCTCTTTGTGCGAAGGCTATTGTAAAGAAACAAATGCAAAGAAGAAACACTAAACTCTTTTTCATATTGTTTATTTTAGGTATTCTTTTAAGATTTCATTTAATTCAACTTCGGTTTTCACCAAGACTTCTCTTGCTTTACTACCTTCAAATGGCCCTACTATACCAGCTGCTTCTAATTGGTCAATAATTCTTCCTGCTCTATTGTAACCTAAAGATAGTTTTCTTTGAATTAAAGATGTGCTTCCGTGTTGATGCATTACTACAAGGCGAGCCGATTCCTCAAACTTAGGGTCAAGTTGTTTCATATCTACCTCTTTACTTGGCTCAGATGTTTCATCTAAATATTCAGGCAGAAGGAAGGTTTCAGCAAATCCTCTTTGTGAGCCAATGTATTCCGAAAGTTCTTCAATTTCTTCTGTATCTATCAAAGCACATTGCAAACGTATTAAATCGCTTCCCGCAGATATAAGCATATCTCCTCGTCCTATTAGTTGCTCTGCTCCCGATGTATCAAGGATTGTTTTACTATCTACCCTACTACTTACCTTGAAAGCTATTCTTGCAGGGAAATTTGCTTTGATTGTACCTGTAATAATATTTACTGTTGGACGTTGAGTCGCAATAATTAGATGTATTCCAACGGCTCTTGCCAACTGCGCAAGACGAGCAATAGGCATTTCTATTTCTTTTCCCGCTGTCATTATCAAGTCAGCAAACTCATCAATCACTAAAACAATATATGGTAAATACCTATGACCTTCTGTAGGCAACAAACGTCTTGCACAGAATTTTGCATTATATTCTGTAATCTTTTTGCAACCTGCTATTTTTAATAAGTCATAGCGTTGGTCCATTTCAATACACAATGAGTTAAGTGTACGAACTACTTTCTTAACATCAGTAATTATGGCTTCTTCACTATCTGGTAGTTTTGCAAGATAGTGTCTTTCTATTTTAGAGTAAAGAGAAAGTTCCACCTTTTTAGGGTCCACCATCACAAACTTTAAATCAACCGGGTGTTTCTTAAAAAGTAGTGAAGATATAATAGCATTTAATCCTACAGACTTACCTTGTCCTGTTGCCCCTGCCATAAGTAAGTGAGGCATTTTCGCAAGGTCGGCAACGTAAGGCTCAGAAGAAATTGTTTTTCCTATTGCTATTGGTAATTCATATTTTGTATCAACAAACTGAGGCGAAGTAAGCATTGTTTTCATTGATACAATTTGAGGATTAAAATTAGGAACCTCTATACCGATTGTTCCTTTGCCCGGTATAGGTGCAATTATTCTTATACCCAAAGCAGAAAGGCTTAGGGCAATATCATCTTCAAGATTTTTGATTTTATTAATTCTTGTACCCGGTGCAGGCACTATTTCATAAAGTGTAACAGTTGGACCAGGTGTTGCTGATATTTTTACAATATCTATCTTGTAATTCTTTAAAGTACTTACGATTCTATCTTTATTAGAATGCAGTTCTCTTTCATCTATTTGTTTATTATTCTTTTCGTAGTCTATGAGTATATCTACATTTGGCAGTTTATATGAGGCTAATTCTAATTTAGGGTCGTATGGAGTATCTATTCCATAGTGTTCTTGTTCCTCTTCTTCAAATGATTCCTCATCTTCAATAGGAGTTTCTTCTATAGTTTCTTCTTCTGTTTGTAAGTCTCCTTGTATTTCAAATTCAACTTCACTTTCTTCTGCTTGATTTTCTATTTCTTCTTGTGAATTTATATCAAACTCTACAATAGGAGGCATAATAGTTTCTTCTTCCTCTATTATAACTTCCTCTACTTTTGGTTTTTCTTCTTCTATTATAGGTGTTGGAGTTTTTGGTGTTGGAGTTTCTTTTACAGGTTTTACTTTAGCTGGTCTTGGAGCTGTTGCTTTCTTGTATAGATTTACTATCATTCTCTTTACAAAAGTGTATCTTACTCCAAAAAGAATCATAGGGAATATAAAGGTGAATGCTAAATTGAATAAAGCAGCGCCAAATGCTCCTATTAATTTTATAAGCCAAAGATTAACTACCGTACCAACTACACCTGCAAAAACATCTAAATTTGAAAATGTTGTTGGAAACGCTACTACAAAAAAACCTATGAAACAAGAGGTCCATAGCATTATTACAAGCGTGGAAATAATCCATTTTCGGATATTTTGAATTTCTACTTTGAATAATCTTAATACCCCTAAAGCAAATAGTATTAGATATCCAAAAGATGCAATTCCAAAAGTCTTATTAACGAAAAAATATGCTACACAAGCACCCAAAGGACCTCCCCAATTCTTTATATCTTGTTCTCCAAAGAATAATTGAGAGAATGAAAGTTTTTGAACAAGGTTATAGTCATTAAACCATGTCCAAAAAAAAGAAACAAAGGATACAAAACAGAAAATAGTAAAGATAGCAAGTAAAACCGCTAGTGTTTTTGGAAACTGTTCACTTTTTATAAAAGTTGAAAGTGAATTCTCATTAGTATTACTTGCTTTCTTCTTTGTTTTTGTATCCTTTGTCTTACGCATTATCTTTTTAAACCTTATTTATTAAAAGTCTTCTTCTGCTCCACCACCCATTGCTTGTTGAAGAATTTGTATCTTTTCTTGGAATTCTTCCATTGTTAATTCTTCATATCCTGTTTCTAACAATAGGTCTGTCTTTTTAACTTTTCCTTCAATTACTTCAACAGCTGTAAATGTGCAAGAAAGAGTTTCTGCATATTGAACAGTGTATTCAAAAGGCATTGCTTGTAATCCTGGATAGTTTGTCATTTCTACTGAAGGACCTAAATCTTTACAAGCCCAGAAAGTTTCTGTTTCTTCAATGTTTTCTGCATTTTTGTAAGTTGCAACAACTTCGTGTGCAGTTTTTCCTGCCATTTCTTTTGTCTTACCTGTGAAATTGTAAGAAACAAGAGCAAAAGCTGAATCAGCAACTTTTTCTCTTATGTACCATTTTCCGCTAACATCTTCCAATGGAATTTGAGAAAAGTCGAACATAAGTGTAATGTTCTTTCTTTGAGCGTCAGTTATAACAACTGCACCCATTGTCATATCCATATATTTAGTCTTTTCCTCAAATACTTTTACTTCGTATTCTGCAGGTAATCCTTGTGGTACATCACCAGACCAAGTTAATTGATATTTAATTGTTCCTGCCCATTTACCTTGTTGAGCAAATAAGCCTAAAGAAAACGCACTTACCATAAGTGCAAACAAAATGAATTGTTTTTTCATACTTACTAGTTTTTAATTATTCTACAATTACTCTATTATAATCTGCAAAGATACAATTTTTCTTTAAAGAATTCTTATTTTCTATTGTTTTTTGGTAATTGTATCTTTTAACAACATCAAACGATTTACTACATTCACCTCACTTACTCCTGAATCAAAGTCTAATGAAAGCAAACTTAAATTAGGGTAAAGTTGTTTGATTTTGTTTTCAACTCCCTTACTGATTATATGGTTTGCAATACAGCCAAAAGGTTGTAGGCTAATAACTCCGTCAGCTTTGTTTTTAGCAAGAGATATTATCTCAGCAGGTAAAGCCCATCCCTCTCCGAATTGTGCAACTAATGGAATTACATTCTTTACATCATCGGCTAATTCATAAATATCTTCCAATGGAGAATAGTATCTAAATTTAGACATTATAGAGTTAAATCTTGATATTTCCTTTTTAACAATCTTGTAAATCAACTTCATAATAGGATTTGGAATGCTTGAAGTGTCTAAATAATTTTCAAGTTTCGCATCTCTATTTACGAAGAATTGAGTCATAAATGGCGTTAATGTCGGCGGAATTACCTCTATTTTTTGACTCATCAGCCAAGAAATTATATTTTGATTAGCAAATGGGTGGAATTTCAAGAAGATTTCTCCAACTATACCCACTTTTTTTCTTTCTATATATTCGCTTGGCAATAATGAATTAAACTCTTTTACTGCTTCTTTAAGCAAAGCAATCAAGGCTTTTCTATCTTTTTTCAATACAATAGGCTTTGCTCTTTCCAAGTATTGATTTTTCAAATCTAATGCTATGTTTGGATTATCTATTCTCACCGCAGTAGAATGATATATCTTTGACAAGCAATCACCAAACAACATTGCATCAAACGCAATCACTATTATAGATTTATAATCCAACTTAAACCCTGGTTGATTTGTATGAACATTGCTTGACATTGTTGCTGAAATAACAGGAACTTGCGAAAAGCCTGCATCAACAAGTGCTTTGCGTATAACAGCATAGTAATTTGATGCTCTACATTGCCCACCTGTTTGAGTAATTCCCACAGCCGTTTTACTCAAATCATATTTCCCAGAAGAAAGTGCCTTAATCATATCCCCTACAATAAGAGTTGCAGGATAGCAAACTTCGTTATTAGAATACTGCAAGCCTAAATCCGCTGACTTTTGGTCGCTTAAAGGAAGCACCTCTAACTTATAACCACTCAATGCAAAGACTTCTGGCAACAAAGGCGAAGCATAATCAGTGAAAAATGGCGCAAGAATTGTTCTTTCCTTATCCTCTGTATCGAATATCTTTGTATCAACAAATGCTTCCACCGTTTTAGTATTTACAGCCTTTTGTTTCAAACTTTCCAAAAGGCTTCTTATTCTCAAACGCATCGAGCCTACATTATTTATATCATCAACTTTTATTATAGTACACGATTTGTTGTTACGTTTTAAAAGATGTGTTACTTCATCAAGAAGAAAGGCATCAGGGCCACAGCCAAAAGAAGTAATCTGAGCATAATTCACCTCATCATTTTGCGTAGTTACCCATTTAGCAGCCTTAACTATTCTATTCATATAAGTCCATTGCGAAAGCATATAAGTATCCTGCATATCAAAATCATTATCCACTCTCACAATATCATCACTTATAACACAAGCTCCAAGAGAAGAAATAATATCACTTAATTTGTGTTGAATTAAAGAGTCAGTATGATATGGTCTTGCTGCCAATAAAATTATTGGTTGCTTGTTTGCCTTTGCTTTTTCAAAGTATTCTTTCGTTTTATTTTGCAAATCAATTTCATATTGATGCTGTGCTTGCAGTGCCTTTTCAAATGCTTTTTTTAATTGTGCTTTTGAGTATTTAAAACTCTTAACTTCGTTAGATAAAGTCTTAAAATAAATTTCACAATTCTTAAAAAGAAGATTTTTATTCTTAAAAGTAAAAACAGGATTGTCTATTTTAATATCAGTATTGTCGTAAACAGATAATTGACTCTTAATTAAAACGCTATAAGATGAAACAATAGGACAATTATATGAGTTTGCTACGTTTTCGCTTTCCTTTTTCTCAAAAACAACGTATGGAAAGAAAATATGTTTTAGCCCTTTCGCAACAAGATTGTCTATGTGTGAGTGGACCAACTTGGCAGGAAAACAAATGTTTTCGCTCATTACTTGTTTCAAACCTTTCTCATAGTTAGAGTAAGTCGATAAATCACTAAGCACAAGTTCTATATCAAATTCAGAAAACAAAGCTTGCCAAAAAGGAAAATCCTCAAACATATTCAAAACCCTTGGAACGCCTAATCGGTATTTTGGATTTGGAAGTTCTTTGTTTTCAAATACTCTTTCCAATTTATAAGTATAGATATTATCTCCTTTTTCCGATTCAGCCTTTGAGGAGAAAACTTTTTCGCATTTATTGCCTGAATGATATGTTTTATTGTTTTCAAAAGTGTATTTCGTAACAAGACATTGGTTTTCGCATCCTTTACAATTCAATTCCTTTGAGGTGAAAGCAGAAACCTTATTTGTGAAAGTTGTTTTCAAAGAATTATTATCGTATTTCTCCTTTGCATGAATAGCACAGCCGTAAGCACCCATTAGTTCTGGCGTTTGACTGCGATAAACCTTTACTCCCACCATATTTTCCAAAGCTTTTACAATACTATCATTACGCATTGTTCCACCTTGTACGACAATATTTTTTCCAATATCAAGAGAATTAAGTTTCAAAACCTTATATAGGCAATTCTTTACTACGGAATACGCTAATCCTGCCGAAATATCTGCAACGCTTGCACCTTCTCGTAAAGATTGTTTTACTTTAGAGTTCATGAAAACCGTACAACGTGTTCCTAAGTCGCAAGGATTTTTTGCCAAGCAAGCGATTTGTGCAAATTCTGCTACGGGATAAGAAAGCGAATTAGCGAAATTCTCTATGAAAGAACCACAACCAGAAGAGCAAGCTTCGTTTAACTCTATTTTATTCAAAACTCCATCTTCTATAAACAAGGCTTTCATATCTTGTCCGCCAATATCAAGAATGAAATCTACGTTTGGACATAAAGTTTTTGCAGCCTTATAGTGAGCAATCGTTTCCACAACCGAACATTCCATAGAAAAAGCAGTCTTAATCAACTCTTCTCCATAGCCTGTTGAGCAAGCAGCAACTATATTTATGTTAGCATTGTTTTCTTTGCAAGCTTGCATCATACGTTCTATCGCCTGTTCAACTGCTTTCAAAGCATTACCGCCATTTCTACTATAATCAGAAAATATTATATTGCTTTCGCTATCTGTAAGAACAAGCTTTGTTGTTGTAGAACCCGAATCTAATCCAAGGAAACAATCACCTTTAAAATCTTTTAACGACTTTACTTTCTCTCCTTTTGCTTTTTCTTTTCTCCACTCTTGTAATTCTTCTTCGTCTTTAAAGATTACATCTAATCTGTTATTAATATTTTCAGATGTTGTTTGAGTATTTGAAACTTTTTCTATCAATTCCTCTATATTTATTGCAAGTCCTTGCTCTCCATCTGTGAAAACACAGCCCATTGCAGGGATAAGATTAGAGTTTTCAAGTCTTATAAAATCTGTTTCTTCAAGTTCTAATACTCTTGCAAAGGCTTCTCTTAAGGATTTAATATAAGTCAAAGGTCCTCCACAGAATAATATTTTTGGATTTATCTGCATACCTTTTGAAAGCGAGGAAACAACTTGCAAAGCTATGGCATTGAAGATTGAAACTGCTATATCTTCTTTTGAAACCCCTCTTGCAACAAGGTTTTGCACGTCTGTCTTTGAAAAAACGCCACATCGCGAAGCAATAGGATAAATATGTTTTGAGTTTTGTGCAAGTCTATCAAGTTCATCTACATCTACTCCAAGTATTAACGCCATTTGGTCTATGAAAGCCCCTGTTCCTCCCGCACAATTACCATTCATACGCATCACAGGTAAGGAAGAAGTTTTTGAAAAGAAGATTATTTTTGAGTCTTCGCCACCTATATCAATTATAGTATTAATATCCATTGCGAAATGCTTAACAAAATTTGACACAGCAATGACTTCTTGAATAAATGGCACGTTTAAACGTTCTGAAATTCCAAATCCAGCAGAGCCTGTAATTATAATTTCAATTTCTGCCTTTGAATCGGTTTTCTCTTTTATGCGTTCAAGGATTGTTAAAAGCGTTCCCTTAACATCAGCATTATGTCTTAAATATTCAGAATAAACAATTTCTTTTTTATCATTAACAAGGACTGCTTTTGCTGTTGTTGAACCAATATCTACTCCTAATCTATACATTATCTTTCTATGATTTTATGCTTGATAATATTAGTTTCTTTATATGAGTCTTTCTTCTTTCCAAAAAGTCTTCTTGTGTTTGAGAATCCATTTCTAAGATTTGTGTAAACAATATTTGTCCTACAAACGACATAACGTCTAAGGATACAATATCTATTAGCAAATCCTCTACTGAAACATCATTTAATTCTCCTTTACTTTGTTTCATTTGAACAAACATACGAATCTTACCAACAATTTCTTTGCCAAATTCAGAAAAAAGTTCCTTCATCATTTTCAAAACCTCGCTATTGTGTCTGAATTCGCCAATTAAAAAAAATGGAGCATCGGGATTGTTTTTCAAAAAACCAATTTGAACTTCAATAATCTTTTCAATAAAATTTTCAAACGCAATATCCTCTTGTGGAATATCGGCAAGAATCTTTAACATCTTTTGTATTTCTTGCTGACATATAATCTTAAAAAGATTTTGTTTTGTACGATAATAATAATGCACTAAGGCTTGATTGCAACCCACAGCCTTTGCAACCTGAGTTGTAGAAACACCCTCATAACCATTTTGCATAAATAATTCTTTTGCCACTAAAAGAATTTGTTCTTCCATATTATTCTTTTGCATACGCTATTTATTTAACCTATTTAATAACTCTATTAAATAACTCTGCAAAAGTATAAATTTTTTCTTTACTTTAAAAAAATAATCCTAAGAAAAAAAATATTTTCTCTTAGGATTATTTTGATAAAGCTAAGGCTTTTTCTACTGAGCCACTATTATGAAATAGTTTTTCTTTCCTTTTTGAACTAAAATGTATTGTTCGTTTAAAAGACTCTCAGCAGAAGTTGTGTAATCTTCTTTTATCTTTTCTTTATTTATAGAAAGTGAATTTTCTTTTAATGCTCTACGAACTTCTCCCTTTGAGGCAAGAATTTGAGTCTTTTCTGCTAATAAATCAACTACGTTTATTCCTTGTAGAATTTCTTCTTTGCTAACCTCAAATGTAGGAACGCCTTCAAAAACGCTAAGGAATGTTTCGCTATCTAATTTCTTTAATGTATCAGTTGTTCCTTTACCAAAAAGAATTTCAGAAGCCTCAACAGCCTTGTTATATTCTTCTTCTCCGTGAACGCGTATTGTGATATCTTTTGCAAGAGCCTTTTGAAGCACTCTTAAGTTTGGAGCAACATCATGTTCTTTTTCTAAAGCTTCTATTTCTTCTTTTGTAAAGAATGTAAATATTCTAATGAATTTCTTAGCATCTTCGTCAGAAACATTAAGCCAGAATTGATAGAAAGCATAAGGCGATGTTTTTTCTGGGTCTAACCATACATTACCTTTTTCAGTTTTTCCAAATTTTGTGCCATCTGCTTTTGTAATCAAAGGACATGTCATTGCGAAAGCTTCGCCTCCAAGAGTTCTTCTTATAAGTTCAGTTCCGCAAGTAATATTTCCCCATTGATCAGAGCCTCCCATTTGAAGTTTACATCCGTAATTTTCATACAAATATTTAAAGTCGTAGGCTTGAAGCAACTGATAAGAAAACTCAGTGAAAGAAAGACCTGTTTCAATACGTTTTTTCACGCAGTCTTTAGCCATCATATAGTTTACAGTTATGTGTTTACCGATGTCTCTTATGAAATCCAAGAAACTCCACTTGCTATTCCAATCGTAATTGTTAAGCACCAAAGCCTTATTCTCAGCTTCGGTTTCAAAATCCATAAAATGCGATAATTGCTTCTTTATGCAAGCTTGATTATGTTGTATTTCTTCTAATGTAAGGAGCTTTCTTTCTTGACTTTTAAACGAAGGATCTCCAATCATTCCTGTGGCTCCGCCCAACAAAACGATAGGTCTGTGTCCACTTCTTTGAAGATGAGAAAGCATCATAATGCCTACTAAATGTCCTATATGCAAACTGTCCGCTGTTGGGTCGAATCCTACATATGCAGTTGCAGTTTGTTTTAAGAATTGTTCTTCTGTGCCCGGCATAATGTCGTGAATCATTCCTCTCCAACGTAATTCTTCTACAAAGTTTTTCATTTCCATTTCTTATTTTAACATATTCAACCTACAAAATTACGTTATTTCTTCATATCTTTGCGAAAAAAATGAAAAAATGAAAAGATTTTTTGTCTTAACACTCGCAATTTTGAGTTTAAATCTTGGTTTTGCACAAAGCCAACAAAGAGAAAATTTAAAGAAAGACGTTTATTTTTTAAGTTCTGATGCTTTGGAAGGAAGAGAGGTTGGAAGCGTTGGAAACTCTCTTGCAAGGGAATATATTTGCTCGCAATTAGAGAAAGCAAATGTTAGTCATTATATTCAAGAATTTGATTTCAATGATGGGAAAAACATAGTTGCAGAAATACGTGCAGAAAAGCCTTTGTATAATCCTGAATACATTGTAATAGGTGCTCACTATGACCATATAGGCAGAAGAAACGGAGAAATTTATAACGGAGCTGACGACAACGCATCGGGAAGTGCTATGCTTTTGCAATTAGCTCGTTTGCTAAATGCAAATTCAGACAAAATAAATCGTCATATTATTTTAATTTGGTTTGATGCCGAAGAGAGAGGTCTTGTTGGTAGTAAAGCTTTTGCACATAATCCTATGTTTGTTGATACACTTTCTGATATTAAGTTAATGATTAACCTTGATATGGTAGGTTGGTATAAGAACGGTGCTTTGGAAATTGCAAATGTTGCTATGCTTAATGGTTGGAAAGACATATATAAAAACACAGAAACCGACTTAAAAATAAAAACCTCTAAGTATGAAAAATCTGTTTTCACAGATTCTGATTACTCTTCTTTTGCAAGAATGGACATTCCTGCCATTACAATGACAACAGGTTTAAATTCGCCTTATCATAAACCAGAGGACGATGCAGATTTGATAGACTACGAAGGCATGGATAGGATTTGCGATTTTGTTTTCAATCTTACCGTAAATGCAAGCAACTATAAAGATTTAGGTTTTTCGGGAAAGAAAGCAGACAAACATAAAGATGAAAGAAGCAAGTTTGAATTTGGTTTGAGTTTTGCATTAGGTAGTTGTAATCAATACTATCATAGTGGAAACATTACAGGAAAAAATGGAAGGACTCTAAATAGTGGTTTTATGTTCCTTTACAATATAAACCCTTGGCAAGGCTTGGAACTTGGCGCTCTTGCAAATATGGAACAAAGTAAGCAACTTGAAGGAAAATTTCAAGCAATGAAACTATCCGTTCCTTTGACTTGGAATTTAGGTTACTTTGGTACAGATGTAGGAATAGGAGTTAATCTTGGGCTTGCTTACGATTATATTTTCAAAGCACAATTAAACGAGGTAGATTTACAACAAGGAGAGTTTAACCCTTATGATATTGGTTTTGTTTGTGGGTTTAAATTTATTTTTGGCAAGGTTGGATTTAACATGAGCAATAAATTCGGATTTCTTGACCGATATAACAAAGATGTAAAGATAACTTACAAAGAAACTCTCTTTGGTTTAACATATTATTTTTAAGAGAAAATGAGCGATATTAAAAAACTTGCAGGACAAACCGCGATTTACGGATTACCAACCATATTAGGAAGATTTTTAAACTATCTTTTAGTACCGGTTTACACCTATTCGCTAACAGCAGACAAATACGGAGTGGTTTCAGAGCTTTATGCCTATATTTCTTTCCTTATGATAATTCTCACCTACGGCATGGAAACGGCATATTTTCGCTTTTGCCAAAAACACGATGATAAGTCCGTAGTTTTTAACACCTCTTTATTTTCTCTATTCTGCACAACCTCGCTATTTCTCTTGCTAACCTTTTTCAATATTGGTAGCATAAGCGAATATATGCAATATGAAAACGAGCAAAACTACATAAAATGGTTTTTAATCATTGTTGCACTTGACGCCTTTCGTGCAATTCCTTACGCAAAACTAAGACAAGAAAACAAGGCAGCACGATTTGCCTTGATAAAAAGCGTAGATATTTTTTCAAATATAGGTTTCAATCTATTATTCTTTTTTATTATCAAGCCAGATAACCTTGTTGAATGTATTTTTATTTCAAATTTCTTGGCAAGTGCAATATCCGTTGTGATGTTACTGCCAGAATATTCTAAATTCAGACTAAAAATCAGTTTCCCTCTTTTAAAAGAAATGTTGCTTTACGGACTTCCTGTAATGATTGGCGGATTGGCAGGAATGATAAACGAAACTTTTGACCGCATTGCATTGAAAAGACTTTTGATTTGCCCTGAAACGACTGCGGATTGCAACACTTACGCAATGCAACAAATAGGAATTTATGGCGCATGCTACAAGATTTCTATCGTAATGAGCCTTTTCATACAAGCATTTAAGTTTGCAGCCGAGCCTTTCTTCTTCTCAAAAATGAAATCCAATGATGCAAAACAAACATACTCCTCTGTAATGCTTGTTTTCACTATTTTCTTGCTCACAATCTTTCTTGGAGTAATCGCTTATATGGATTTATTTCAATATTTCGTTAGTGAGGAATATAGAGTCGGCTTAAAAGTCGTACCAATCTTGCTATTGGCAAACTTTTGCTTAGGAATATATTACAATCTCTCTATTTGGTATAAGGTAAGCGACAAAACAATATACGGAGCCTATATTTCGGCAATAGGAGCCGCAATAACCTTGATTCTAAACTTTATCTTGGTGCCACACTTTGGCTATATGGGAGCAGCATACACCACATTGATTTGCTATGCTGCAATAATGATAATCTGTTGGGCGGTAGGACAAAAATTCTATCCAGTAAAATATCCAATAAAACGTTTCTTCACTTACCTAATCCTTGCATTAGGCTTATTCTTTGTAATGAATCTCTTCCAAGATTACGAAAACAATCTAATAAGATTAGGAATCAACACCCTATGCGTGCTAATTTTCTTAGCCCTTGCCTTTGTATTAGATTTGAAGAAAGTGATTAAGAAATAAAAAACGCTCGTTTGTCTGAATATTTCAAAGACTTACGAGCGTTTTTCTTTGGGTTAATTTCTACTCTTCTATATATTTTTTTAATAATTCAGCCCACAGATTATAATATTCAGTTTTTAAATGCACCCCATCTTTTGTATATTTTTTGTCAAGTTCACCATTTTTAATATAAAGCTTATGAATATCAATATAAACACAATTATTTTCTTTTGCTATATTTGAAATTATATTATTTGCATCAATAATTTTGTCATTATCACAATGATGTTTTTTAACATTATTGTTTACGGGTAAAATACTTTGTAAATAAATTTTAGCTAATGGATTTTCTTTTTTTATAGCTTTTAACAATTGTTCATATTTATCTTCAAACACTGATAAGGATTGCATATACAAACCATTGATTCCTGCCATAATAAAAATTTTTTCAGGCTTTACAGCTTTTATTTGTTCTATTCGCAACAACATTCCGTCAAGTCCATCACCTGGATAACCAAGATTACATATAGAAACACTTTGAAAACATTCATGAAACGAACTTCCAGCAGTTATTGAATTGCCAAAAAAAACAACATCACAATCAATATTTAATTTTTTCAATGTATTTGTCCAACCTCTTATACAATAAAAATCTGGTCTATCTTGAGATTTCCTTTCAACTAAACCAATTCTTTGTCCTACTCTCTGAAATAAATCTGTTTTTAAATATATTATTCCTATAAAAGAAATGTTTAACACTATTGACAAAATCAATATCCAATATTTTCTCTTCATTTTAATAATTTTACTTTCTTTGCCTAAGTCCCAAATGGCGATTACTTAATTTCTTTCTTTGACTTCAAGGTATAAAAAAACGTGGGACTTTTTATCTTATCGTTGTACGAGGTTCTGGATTACCTAATCAATGGAATAAGAAAAGCCCACGATATTACTCGTGAGCGTTTTCGGCTTACATTTCCATTGATTTTGATGAAATTTTCCAGATTTCGTACAATCAAGTATAAGCAAAAACGCTTTTATGTCGTATTAAAATACTAAGTCTTAATAATAATTATTCTTTGTCTCCTTTTTGTCCTCCTTTTTTACGTTTTAAATTTCTGCCCACAAAGGTACAACATTTTTCTTTAATTACAAATATTTCTTTAAAGGTATTTTAAAGCAGTTTTAAACCTCTTATAAATATATTTTCTTAAAGAAAAATCTTGAAATTTCTTGTGAAAATTGAGCAAAATTGAGGGAAAAATTTACTAAAACGAAGAGTTGTTTTCACCAAACGCTGATTAATTTTCACCAAACGCCGTTTAATTTTTTTTAAACGCCGTTTAATTTCAACCAAACGCCGTTTAATTTTGCCAAAATCAAGAGAAAAAACAGTGTTTTTAGGCTTAAAAATGGGATAAATTAAGGCTTAAAATTATTAAAATGCTGATTAACAAGTTTTTGCTTTAAGTAGAAATGCTTAAAGAATTTACAATAAGGAAAACCGAAGAGTGAAAATTTCGTCTTATTTCGGCATTTGGGTTTTAAGAAAAACTATTTATAGAAACAAAAAGGCACAAAAAAAGCAGTCTCTTTACTTGGGACTGCCTTAACTCTCTTTTAAGCTAATCTGAAAATTATTCAGCAGCTGGAGTTTCTGTAGCTGTTTCAACTGCTGTTTCTGCTACTGTTTCTACTGCTGGAGTTTCAGTTGCTGTTTCAGTTGCTGTTTCAGTTGCTCCACCGCAAGCAGCGAAGAAACCTGCTACTGCTAATACTAACAATGCTTTTTTCATTTCTGTAAAATTTTTAAAAATTGACAATTCTTTCCTTTTTAACTCTGCAAAAGTACGAACATAATTTTAATTACAGGACTTTTTTTTAACAAAAATACCTTAAGAAAAGTTAATTCATTGATTTATAGCAAGAAAAAAATCATTAACTTTTTTCTCTAATTGCCTTATTTTAGGGCTATGAGGCATAAATTCCTTGGCTTTTTCAATAGTTTGCTCAGCTTCATCTTTCATTTCTCTCTTTAAAAGAAGAGTGATTTTATCTTCCCAAGCAAGTGTTTCTAATTGATATCTCTCTAAATAATCATCAATTAACCTCAATTGTTCTTGCCAATTTCCTTTTTTACCTTCTATATTTACCAATACCCTTACAGGAGAATAGCAAAGAGGTTTCATCTTCATACATTTCTCAGCCCAATAAACAGCACTATCGGCTTTATTTTCCATTTTTCCATAATAGTTTGCTATTCTATATTCCTTTAATGCGTAGTAAGGATTTGAGTTATCTTCTAAAAGAATATCTACTGCTTTTCTATAATTACCTACATTGGCAAATCTCTCTGCAACATTTACTGCTATAGGTTTTGAACTCTCATCAATATTTGGCAAACATGGCATCATACGCTCCCAATCCTCTGGAGTATATTTAATAGATTTGTCTCCATTGTATTGTTTTATTCTTGTTTTTTGAAGAGCAGAAGAATAACAATGCATACCTTCTATAACAAAACACAGAATGCTTATTACTGCTATTAAGATTAATATGAATTTTGACAATGGTTTTTCCTTTGTATTGGTATTACGAATTTTGTTTGTCATTAAAATAACTACTGCTAATACCAAATAAATTTGGCAATCTGCTCTTTCTAATGGAAAATTAAATAAAGCATCATTTGCATAACTTGACAATAGACATAAAGATATTAATGCCAAAAGTCTATGTTGCAAATGTTTGTAAGTAAACATTTGTTTTAATCCCATTATAACAAAGATTAGATATGTTGCTATATAAAACAATAGTCCTATTATTCCAAGTTCAGAAAACATTTCCAGGAAATCGTTGTGTGCATGATCCGAAACAACAAAGTCATGCTTCTTTGCACACTCTACTTTCATTATTGCTAATTTATGATTTCCTACTCCATGACCTAAAATAGGTTTATCTTTGATTATTTCTAAAGTATTCTGCCAAATTAATAATCTTCCCTTACTATTTCCTTCTGCAATAGAGCCTACTCTTGCTTCTATTGAGTAGTTGTTTTGTTCTATTTTAGAATACTTATTGAAATTATATTTTAAGAAACCGTCGCCTGCAAAGAATCCTATCACAGCAAGTCCTATTATTAGGAAAGATAATTTTGAGCGATTCTTTATAGCAAAGACTCCTAAAAGCAATAAATGCAAAAACAAACCAATAAAAGTAGAACGTGTACTGATTATAACCAAACAAAAAGCTATTGCAAAGATTAAGGCTAAACTATAGTATTTTAAAAAGCCTTTAAACCTCAATACTGCATAATAAAGAAATGGGAGTTTAAAGAGCAAGGCTACTGCAAAGATGTTTTTGTTTCCGTAAAAGCCATTTAATTTTAAATTATTCCTTTGAGAAATATGTACATCAAAGACATAATAACAAATAATACAAGAAAGCACGTTTATTGTGGCTATTACAATGGTGCAGATTATTAAATTCTTTAACACATGATTGTCTTTAGCCATAAAACCTATGCCAACAATCATAGCAATAAAGATAATAATCCACCTATTCCAAACTGCAAATCCCTCAACAGGATTAATAGTCCAAAAGATAGAAAGCCCCATAAAAGCAATTAAAGTTCCCCAAAGAGGCATTAAAGCAGAGGAGGTAAAGATTTCCCGTTTTAATATGTTTACTTTTTTAAAGAAAGCCCAGTAAACAATAAAACCTACAGCCGATATATCAAATAATGCTATTAGAAAATGTCTTAAAGATGTACTATCCAAGACTAAGATAGGTGGAAACAACTGCAAGCAAATGAAAAAGCAGATTAAAATCCTTATATATTTGTTTATACTATTTGATTTCATACTCTATTTTTTTACAAAGGTACAAAAAATAGAATCAAACCTAATATAAATTAAACAAAACAAAGAAAAAGAAAACTAAAACGAGCGTTCGTCCGATGAAACCGCTGACAATATAACTTCCATCGGGACTCCATGCAACTGAATTCACCCAACTTGAATGTCCTTTCAAGGTTTGCAAACAACTAAACTTAGTATAGTCTGTTTTCTTTTCAACAAAGAGATTCTTTGACAAAGCTTGCAGAACGAAATATTAGGTTTCAAAAAAAACGAAAAGCAAGTTATAGTGAGTGTTTCTCTTTGTGAAACAAAATGTTTCTCTTGATGAAACAGAGTGTTTTTCTTAATGAAACAAAGTGTTTCTCTTGATGAAACACTTTGGAAACATTGCTTTGATTGCTCAAAAGCTTTGTTTTATTGCCCTTTTTCCTTATTTCTGTCTTTATTTGACTTCTTTTTTCAGATTTGAAAAACAAATGTTAGAATTCTTCGTTTTGCTAATAGATTAACGAATGAAAATATGAGTGATATTGAAATAACGAAATCGGATTTGGAAAACATGCCTAATGGTTATTGGTTGTGTTTTAGCGACAAATGTAAGCTTGCAGAAAATTGTCTGCGTCATATTGCCGCTGAAAGAAACGAGAGTAAATCGGAGCTGTTGCGAGTTGTGAATCATCAGATGTTTGATGAAACAAATTGCAAATACCATGTTGAAATACAGAAAGTAGATATGGCATACGGTATGATGAAGGCTCTTAACGAGGTAAAAGCTTGCGACATTGTCAATATCAAGAAAATATTGATTTCAAAGTTTGGAAGGAAGTATTTTTACAGCAGAAGAAACGGCATAACGCCTATTCCGCCAACTGAACAAGAGTATATCAGAAGAGTGTTTGCAGACTTCGGCTATCAAATCGTTTTTGATAAAATCGTAAAAGAGACTTTGTGGTAAAACAAAGCAATAAAAAAAGAGAGAGAATCTTTTCAAATTCTCTCTCTTTTCTCTTGCGCCCCCTCTAGGACTTGAACCTAGGACCCCATGATTAACAGTCATGTGCTCTAACCAGCTGAGCTAAGGAGGCGTTCTTTATTCCCTTAAAGCGAGTGCAAAGATACGACCTTTTTTATTACTACCAAATTTTTTTCAAACTTTTTTTCCGTCTTTTTTATAAATAGCCTGATTTACACGCTATTAAATTTTAGAAGAAATCCACTTAATTAAGTCGTTTCCGTTTGCATATATCAATAAAGCGAACAGTAAAATCATTCCTATCATTTGAGCTCTCTCCATAAATTTATCGCCAGGTTTCTTTCCTGTTACGATTTCCCATAGAGTAAACATCACATGTCCTCCGTCTAATGCAGGGATTGGAAGAATATTCATAAACGCTAATATGATAGAAATAAATGCTGTTAAGTTCCAGAATATAGCCCAATTCCAAGTTTCTGGGAACATTGAACCAATTGCACCAAAGCCTCCTATTTGTGATGCTCCTTCTTTTGTGAATACAAGTTTAAATTGTTTAACATAATTAACTAATGTTTCTGTTCCTACTTGTATTCCTGCTGGTATTGATTCAAATACATTGTAATCTATCTTCTCTGTTTTGTATATTGCTGCTGGATTTTTAACTACTGCACCTATTTTAGCATCTCCTCCAAGTTTTATTTTAGCTTGGCATGCTTGTTGATTACGATAATAAGTCAATGTTATTTCTTGATTAGCCTTGTTTGCAATTTCTTGAGTAAAGTCAAAGAATGTTGGAGTTGGTACATCGTTTATCGCAGTTATACTATCTCCTATTTGTAAACCTGCTTGTTGAGCAAGAGAACCTATGGCGAAATTATCTATTATAAACGGAAATCTTGGTGTAGCAAATTCTTTTGGATTTGCTACCAACATTTGTTTTGCAAAATCTTGAGGAAGTGTAAAGTTTACTATGCTATCTCCTCTTTTTACACTTATAGTTTTTGGTGATTCCAATAAAACTTGTTCTACTACTTCTTTTAAATCATTTATTGGTTTACCATCTATCGCTTTTACTATATCACCATTTTGAAATCCATTCTTCAAAGCTACTTCTGTGTAGTTGTAACCTTGTGTTACGTTTTGCATTGGCAATACTTCTTTACCCCAAACAAATAATATTGTTGAGAATATCACTATTGCACCAACAAAATTCATTATTACTCCTCCTAATACTATAAGAAGTCTTTGCCATGCTTTCTTTGAACGATATTCCCACTCTTGTGGTTCTGCTGGTAAAGCATCTGCAGAGGTTGTACTTTCATCTATCATTCCCGCTATTGAACAATAACCACCAAAAGGCAACCAACCAATGCCCCATTCTGTTTTCTCAGGATGTTGTGCAAAGGCTTCAGGTGCTTTTTTTGAAAACCAACTAAAATGCCATTTACCATCGTATTTCTTTGCTCTTAATATAGAAAACTTAGGATTAAAAAATAGATAGAATTGTTCAACTCTTGTTTTGAATAATCTAGCGAATAAATAGTGTCCAAACTCATGTATTACTATTAATATGGACAAACTTAGTATTAAAGCTATTACTTGCATTTTCTTTTATTTTTTATTATTTCTCTTGTTAATTTCTCTTTTATTATCTGATCTGTTGTAAAATAGTCTTCTATTGTGGCTTGTTTTATATGAGTAAACGTATTCAACGCGTTTTCTATTATGTTCGGTATTTCTATAAACTTGATTTTTTCTTTCAAAAATGCTTCTACCGCTA
The DNA here is from genome assembly GCA_045635365.1 of Candidatus Onthomorpha sp. Classification (GTDB taxonomy): domain Bacteria; phylum Bacteroidota; class Bacteroidia; order Bacteroidales; family P3; genus Onthomorpha. The sequence goes on along the minus strand of JAZRCB010000002.1, from coordinate 56,332 downwards.
TTTCATTTGCTGCGTTTACTATTGCAGGAGCATTTCCTCCTTCTTTGATTGCTTGATATGCAAGGCTTAAACATGGGAATAATTCCATATTAGGCTTTTCAAATGTAAGAGTTGAATGTTTAAAAATATCTAGCTTTTCACTTGTATTAGGCAATCTTTCCGGAAAATTCAAAGCATATTGAATTGGCAGACGCATATCAGGAACCCCTAATTGTGCTTTTATACTTCCGTCTTCAAATTCCACCATAGAGTGTATTATACTTTGAGGGTGTATTACTGCCTCTATTTTATCAGCTTCTATATCAAATAACCAACGTGCTTCTATCATTTCAAAGCCTTTATTCATTAAAGTAGCAGAATCAATCGTTACTTTTTTACCCATTGACCAATTTGGATGATTAAGAGCTTGCGCTACTGTAACTTTTGATAATTCTTCTTTATTATAAGTTCTAAACGGACCACCTGAAGCGGTTAGATATATTTTTTCTATTTTGTTTCCAATCTCTCCTATTAAGCATTGAAAGATTGCTGAATGTTCTGAATCAACAGGAAGAATTGCTGTATTATTTTGTTTTGCAAGTCTCATAACACACTCTCCTCCTACAACAAGCGTTTCTTTGTTGGCTAATGCTACAAGTTTTCCTTTTTCTAAAGCTTTTATCGTAGGAGATAATCCCGCAAACCCAACAAGTGCCATAAGCACTATATCAACGCATTCCATTTGAACAACATCATCAATGCTTTCTTTACCCGCAAATACCTTTATATCGGTATGCGATAATGCTTCTTTTACTTTTGCATACTGCGTTTTATCTGCAATAACAACTACATTAGGATTAAATTGTAAAGCTTGCTCTATAAGTAAATCTGCTTGAGTGTTTGCAGTTAGTACTTCTGGTGAAAATTTATCTGGATGTTGTGCAATAATATCTAAAGTTTGTCGGCCTATTGAGCCTGTTGAACCTATTACTGCTATGGATTTGTTATTCTTCATTACTTTCCCTTTGTCTAAGATTTGTTCCCCACATTAGTTTATTTCTAATAGCAGAAAAGAAACTTTGATTCTGCATTCTTATTAAACTTAATTCCATATCCGCTTTTGATATTTCTATAGTAATTGGTGTTTCAAGCGGATAAACTTGAGAATCTAAATGTAGAGATATTCCTTTCCACGAATGGTTTATTACAAATTTTATTTTAGAATCATCAGGTATTATCAGCGGTCTTAAAGTTAAATTATGAGGAGAAATAGGTGTTATACACAAACAACGAGAGTTTGGAGATATTATAGGCCCACCACAACTCATTGAATAAGCAGTAGAACCCGTAGGTGTTGCTGCTATCAATCCATCTGAAGTATATGTTGTTAAATACTCTTCTCCTATATAAGCATCTATTTCTAATAATTCCCCCGGTGAAAGAGAACGCACGCAAACTTCATTTATAGCAAAGCGTTCTTCTTTTGAAGACAAATAAGAGGCTTTAAGAATACTATGTTTCTCAAATTTAAAATTTCCCTTCTTTATTTCAGACAAAAGAGTCTTAATCTCTTTTCGTCCAACACTGGTAAGAAATCCTAAATGTCCAAGATTTATTCCTAAAACTGGTATATTAGTATTTTTAACTACTGATAATGTATCTAATAATGTGCCATCTCCTCCCAAAGAAAAGAGAATATCTATTTCTTTATCAGGAATTTGATTTTCTGCAAAAGTTATTAACTTACAAGAAGATGGAAAATTGATTTTGTGTTCTAAATAGTTATAAAATTCACTGGAGATGAATAATTCATTTGAGTAAAGACTTATTTGATTCAATAAGTCTTCTATATAGCATAAGTCTTCTTGTTTGCAGTTTTTTCCAAAGATGGCTATTCGCATTGCAAATTAGATTTTAGTAGAACCAAAAGGCAATTCTATTTTTGGATTAGAACATTGGAAGACACAATTGCCACAAGCTGTCAATTCACCTTGTAATCTTCTCTTTATCAAATCTCCTAAACTTTCTTTTAATTCTTGTATGTCGCTTTTAGATAACACATCTTCACAAAAAGCATACATCAATAGCATTTTTGCACTTCTTTCGCTAATACAACGAGTTCTTAAATAGAAAAGAGCATCTGCATTTAACTGCCCTATTGTTGCTCCATGTGAACATTTCACATCATCATTGTATATTTCCAAGAAAGGACGTGTATTTACTTTTGCTTTATCTGTCAAAAGCATATTCTTATTGTTTTGTAAAGCAACGGTGCCTTTTGCGCCATAATCAACAAAGACATGTCCTACAAAACTTGCTTTTGCTACATCATCAAGAATACCTTTGAACAATTGATTAGAACTACAATTTGATTTATGATGATAAACGTTGATTTCAGTTTCAGTTTCTTGTTGTTTATCCATTAGATATAAACCATTCAAATCTGCAACTGCATATTCATCATTGAAATTAACTATAACTTTATTGCGAATTAGCTTTCCATTTAAACTCAATCCAAATGTTGTAAGCTTAGACTCTTTTCCCATTTCAAAACAAACCTCAGTGCTTATTGTGGAATAGTCATTTATGTTTTCCATTTTATAGTAATCTAAACTCGCACCATCAGCTATTTCTATTTGTAGTTTATTTGTCAAATTACATGAACTTTCTGAAATAGAATCATCACAATGTATCAAACGTATTTTACTATTACGTCCTAATTTTACAGTACTCAAAGAAGATGTATCAGCAAGTTCTTGATTACCTACAACATTTATTATTTGTAAAGGAGTATCTATTACAGCATTTTCTTGTATGCAAATAGAAATTCCTTCTTCCGTACGCTCTATATGTATTTGCCCTTTGAATTTTTCTCCCAATACAACATCTTCATACAGCTTTCCATTCAACTGTACTACTCTTATTGTATTGAATTGAGGAATATTACAACTAAAGTTTATATTTTTAAGATTTTCTTCCATTACTTTCCTAACTCTAATTCCTTTCTAATCCAATCGTATCCCTTTTCTTCCAAAGTTAAAGCAAGAGTTTTATCTCCTGTTTTAACAATTCTTCCCTCATAAAGAACGTGTACATAATCTGGAACTATGTAATCCAACAATCTTTGATAGTGAGTGATAACTACTGTAGCATTTTCTGGAGAACGAAGAGCATTTACTCCGTTTGCAACTATTCTTAAAGCGTCAATATCCAAACCAGAATCTGTTTCATCTAATATTGCCAATGTTGGATTTAACATTGCCATTTGAAATATTTCGTTTTTCTTTTTCTCTCCACCAGAAAAACCTTCGTTTACAGAGCGATTAGCAAGTTTACTAGTGAGTTCTACAACTTTTTTCTTTTCTTCCATAAGCGCAAGAAAGTCTTTTGCAGACATTGGGTCTAATCCGCGATATTTTCTTTGCTCATTGATAGCTGTTCGCATAAAATTGCTAATACTTACACCAGGAATTTCTACTGGATATTGAAATCCAAGGAATATTCCTTCAGCTGCTCTTGCCTCAATTGGTAAATCCAAAAGATTTTTATTGTTAAACAAAACCTCTCCTTTGGTTACTTCAAATGTATCTTTACCTGCAATTACAGAAGCTAATGTACTTTTTCCATTTCCATTAGGCCCCATTATTGCATGAACCTCTCCCTTATTAATTGTAAGATTTACTCCTTTTAAAATCTCTTTATCTTTTATCTTTGCGTGTAAATCCTTTATTTCTAACAATGCCATTATATATAGTTTTTATTTTTTGCGAATTTGCAATATTACGAAAAAATTGCTAATTCAAGAAATCAAGTCTTTATTATTTTGTTATTCCAAAGAAGATAACCTTACTAGATTATCCTCTCCTATTGTTGGATAATAGTGTTTTATAAAATATATCTCTTGCGTTGGATTGTATTGTCCCACTATTGTTATTTCCAAAAAAGCAATATCAGAACTTATCTCATAAATTTGAGACCTTTCACCCTTTAAAAGATTAATAGTTTTAACATTTTCATACAAACCTTTATCCTCATTAAACTCTCTTACCTCTATTCTTTTCACTTCATCAGTTCCAGAAAAACTATCATAATAAAGTTGATAAGTTGTTTCCTGAAAAGCCTCACAAGAAACAAAAAGAGTAGTTACTATGAACGCTAATACTAAATATAATTTTTTCATACTCATATATATTTTTAAAATCCTGGAAGTTGCATAACCACTGTTGGAATTAAAAGCAACCAACCAAGTACAACCATTGCTAAAATAAATTTCCAAGAAAACTTAACCCACTTTGCGTAAGGGATTTTAGCAAGCCCTAAAACTGCAATCAACACTCCCGAAGTTGGAGTAATAAGATTTGTAAATCCATCACCAATATGGAAAGCAGTAACAGCAGCTTGCAAAGACATTCCTGTCATATTTGCAATTTCTGCAAACATTGGCATAAGCATTGCAGCCTTTGCAGTACCCGAAGTTATGATTGCGTTTAAAACAGACTGGAAAGCATACATAATACTCAAAGCACCAACTTGTCCACTGCCCGAAATCGCACTTGCCAAACCTGAAAGGAAAGTATCAATTATTTTACCATCTTCTAATATTATAATAATTCCCGAAGCCAAACCTACAACTAAGGCAGCTGAAAGCATGTCTTTCGCACCTGCAATGAAGAGTTTTGCAATATCACTTGCCGATTTTCCAAGAGCCATTCCTGTTACTATTGCCATAAAGAAGAATAAAGCAGCAATTTGTTCAAATCCCCATTCAAAAACCATAACTCCTATTACCAAATAAACTATGGTAAAGATAAGAACAGACAAAGAGAACATCTGCATAGATTTCTTTATACCAAAATAACCTATGATAGCATAAAGAGCAGTCGTTACAATCAAAGGAATACTTTGAGTTTGAATGCAGAAAACAACTTGAATAAGAAGTGTAACAAAGTAAGCAATCCAACAAGTCTTTGAAGCCTTGATTGCAACCAAGTCATTAACTGTTGCTTGATTTGCTCTCCAATAAGCATCTTCTTCATACATAATTGATTTCTTAGGATTCTTTTTCACTTTGTTTGCATAGTACAACACAAATGCAATTCCCACAAAGGTAATCACAAACCAAACAACCAATCTGTATTCTATACCAGAAAACATCTTAATTCCTGCAATATCTTGTGCAATTCCCAAAGTGAAAGGATTAAGAATACAGCCAGCAAAGCCAAGACCTGCTGCAAGGAAACAAAGACATACTCCCGTAATTGAGTCATATCCCATTGAAATTGCTAAGGGAACAAAGATTGCAACAAAGGCAATCGTTTCCTCACTCATTCCAAAAATCGCCCCAAACAAAGAGAACATAATCATTATCACAACAATGATAAGATTATTCACGCCTATCTTCCTAAATAGCGCGTATCTCTCCAAAGAAGAGGACTTTTTCAAAAATGTTTGCACACCCATATCAATGGCTTTCGTTTCATTCAATATCCAAAACGCTCCTCCCAAAATCAAAAGGAAAGCAATAATCCCCGGAGCGCGTTGAAAACCCTTGAAAAAGGCAGACATAATCTCCCAAGTCTGAGGATTTTGTTCTTGACTCTCAAAAGAGCCTGGCACAATCTGATTAACAATTTTTCCAGATTCTGTAACCACTTCTTGACGCTCAAATTCGCCAGCAGGAACCACCCAAGTAGCAACCGCAGCCAAAGCAATCAAGAAAAATATTATCACATAAGTGTGTGGAACTTTTTTAAACATAATTTCTATATTAATCTTTTATTAATTGATTTTTCTTTTTCAAAACACCATAAACAAGACTCAACAAAATACTCATTACAGCAAGGAAAGAGAAGGTTCTATAAACGTAATCTCCGTGTTTTGTGTAGAAAGTAATTTTTTTCTGAGCATATAAAGTTTCTTTTATTACATCTTCTTCCCAATACTTAGTCTTTTGCAAAACTTCTCCCTTTGGAGAAACAAAAGACGAAATTCCCGTATTAGCACTCCTTGCAATATAACGCCTATTCTCTATTGCACGCAAAGAAGCGAAAGCAGCGTGCTGACGATGTCCAGGAGTATTTTCCCACCAACCGTCATTTGTAATCACAAACAAGATTTCAGCACCCGATTTCACAAGATTAGCCACATATTGCCCATCAACGCTTTCATAACATATTGCAGCAGCAACCTTAGGCTTGTTTTCAGAGGTAAATACCTTATAACCCTTATCCGTACCCAAAGAGCCAACCGTACCACCTAAGTCAAGAATAAAGTTTTCCATAAAACCAAGATATTTTTGCAAAGGCATCTTCTCCACAGCAGGCGTAAGCACCGATTTATGTCTTAATTGACTGTGAGGATTTACTGTATCTCTATCAATTTTTATTGCAGTATTGTAATTTTCATACAAGAAACCATATCTCTTATGCTCTCTTGTTGCAATAGTTCTTTGACTTTCCTCAACCTTGTTGCGAGTAGAAATCCCAGCAACAAACTCCAAGCGAGGAAAAGCATTAGAAAGATTTCTCAAATAAACAACACTACCAATTTCTTCAATGTATTCTTCCCACGCATATTCTTGTATGCAACTCTCTGGACAGACAACGTAATCCGTTTCTTTATCTGCCTTTTGCAAAGTAAGTCTTTCTATTCTTTCACAAACATCTTGTGGCGACAGATTGTATTGTTCTGAATAGGGGTCTAAGTTTGGTTGCACCACAACAACGTCTGAGGGTTGCGAAGTTTCTTCTTGATAGGTAAAATAAAGCGTTAGCGAAATTATTACAGGCAAACAAATTATTAAACCTAAGGAATAGATTCTTTTTCTACTGAAAGATTTTTCTAAAATGCCGTTTAGTAAAAACAAAGCAAAAACATTGCAAATCAAAATCCAAAAACTACCACCCGCAACGCCTGTAAATTCATACCATTGCACTAAGGCTGGATATTTTGCAAAGCTATTGCCTAAGTTAAGCCAAGGAAAATTGAAATCCCAATGCAATTCCATAAACTCAAAAGCAAGGAAGAAAATAATGAAAAACACATAATTTATTTTCTTTTCCACTCCAAAAACTCTCTTTGTCCAATGGAATAATTGGAAAGCAACAGCCATTAAAGCAGCTTGAAAGAAAGGAAGCACCAATGCCGCAGAGGTTGAAAAAGCCACCCAAAAAATTGTAGTAGCATTCCATATTAGAAAAGGCAAATAAGAAAAGGCAAAACCTGCAAAGGGAGAAAACCTCTTGTCCTCATTATTGTTTGCAATGTAGTTTTCAACCCAAAGCATAGGAACAAAAGCTACAAGCATAAGTGGTGCAAAAAGCAAATCCAACCAAGCAAGGCTGAGAAGCACTCCCGAAAGGCAGGAAATCAATATTAGTTTTCTCTTACTCATTGCCTATAAACTCATCGGGACTTATAACATAGTCCATTTTAACATCAAACTCCTCAACAGGAACTTGCTCTACTAATTGACAATCAAAACAAATTCCCATTTTCTTGTTTTGATTTACCGAAAGCAAACGGTCATAAAATCCTCTACCTCTACCGATGCGTCTTTTTTCTCTATCGAAAGCCACCCCTGGAATTATCATTAAATCTATTTTTTCATAGTCTGAAAAGATTTCTCCCGTAGGTTCAAGAATCCCGAATTGTTCTCCTTCTTTCATTGACTGCATTCCAGAGAATTTTCTAAGCACTAAATCATCTCCAACCACACAAGGCAAAAGAATTGTCTTAGTTTCATAGTTTGCAAGTATGAAATCATGAGTCGGAACCTCATCGTCCATTGACCAATACAAAAGAATGGTATTAGCATTCTTATAAACAGAAGAATTTACAACCGAAGAGAAAATCCTTTCCGATTGTAAATTCTTATTATCCATAGAAAGCAATTTCTTTCTCTCACGAATCAGCTTTCTAAGTTCCTTTTTTCTTTCCTTTAAATCCATTTTGCAAAGATAAAGAAAAGTAATCGCTACACAAAATTCAAAGGAAAAAAACGAAAAACGCTCGTTTGTCAAAAGGAAATTAAGACTCACGAGCGTTTTTCTTTGAATGTTATTACACGAATTAGTAAATTCGCCAAACACCTCTATAATCTCTCTCTATACTCCATTGAACTTGCCAACATCTTCCGTCAAATTTATCTAATAGAATAAAATTATACTTATTTTGTGTTTTGTAAAGTTCAAATCTTCCGCAAATATTGGCATCTCCAAATACTCGTTGAATAGTACTAAGTTCTGATTCAAGTCTGTAATCCGAGCCTTCTGTAGAATATTGCACTTGCCAAATTTGTCCCGTTGCTGTATTTAGTTTTAAAAACGTCCACATATTGTCAGTAGGATAAAGTTTGTAACAAGGCTCTCTTAGTTGCTCAATGTATGCGTCTAAATATTGAAATAGCAGACTATCTTTCTCGGACATTACATCTTGCTTTTTTTGTTGCGATTGAGCAATTGCTACTGATGAAAGTAAAATTGCAAAAAATAAACCAATAATTTTTTTCATACTTACAAGTTTTAATTATTATTTTCTTTACTTTACCATTTTTTATGATACTCTTCAAGATATAATTTATACAATTCAAGAGAACTTTCCATAGAGTTCAATGCATGATCAACAACGTTCATACACCCTTTTAACACATTCACTTGATTTTCGTTAAAGTTTGAAGTAAGCATAATAAGACCAACATTCATTTTTAAAGATGCAGCCATCTCCTTTGTACTATTATATTTATCAACTGACGCATTACGATTTTGCTTCATTGCACTATATAAATCATAATTAAATCTTTCGTGATAAATCATAATTTTTAATTGATTAATTCTAATATTTAAATTATTTGCCTCAATTGTTAAATTATGATTTAAATCGTTTAATTTATACTCACACCACAAATAATCATAATCATTTTGCAATTTATCTAATTTAGCTGAGAGACTATCAACCACAGCAGTTAAATCTTTTTCTTTGTCGTTCTTTTCTTGTGCGTTTACGCTTATTGCACCAACGATAGCAATCAAAACAATAAATAATTTCTTCATTTTCTTCTCTTTTTTTTATGATTAATCAACTTGCCTACAAAGTTATAAAAATTTTAATAACTACAAAAATTTCTAATGTTTCTTATAATGGGTTTTAAATACCTAATAAATATATTTTCTTAACAAAAAATCGTCAATTTCCTTGAAAAAATTGACGAAAATTGAGGGTAAAATTGACTAAAACGAAGAGTCGTTTTCACCAAACGCCGTTTAATTTTCACCAGACGCCGTTTAAAAAAAATTAAACGCCGTTTAATTTCAACGAAACGCCGTTTAATTTTGCCAAAATCAAGGAAAAAAACAGGGTTTTTAGGCTTAAAAATGGGATAAATTAAGGCTTAAAATTATTAAATCACTGATTAGCAGTGTTTTGCTTAACTCCAAATGCTTAAAGAATTTGCAAAGAAAAAACAAAAGCCCGAAATTTTTGCAGTATTTCGGGCTTTTAGTTTTAGGAAAAAATATTTTAATATCCAAAAATCTCTTCTAAGGTTAATTCTTCTATGTCTCCGAATTTCTTTAAGGCTTCAAAGTCTATTTGTTCTTTGCTTCCAAGGATTACATACACTCTTTTTTGACCTTTAAGTTTAGTTTCGCTAAATGCTTTTATGTCATCAAAAGTGATTTTTTGTAATGCTTCGTAGTATTTCTTCATACTGTTGTCTGCTCTTCCGTACATTTTGTCGTTAAGGTAAGAAGAAATAATTCCTTGTTTTGTTGTACGGTTTGTTGCTATTGATTTCAAAAGCGATTGTTTTGCAAGCTCAAAGTTATTCTCTGCAATAGGCATATAATCTAACAATGAGTTGAAAGCATCAAAGGCTTCTACTACTTTATCGTTTTGAGTTGCGATGTGAGCAAGGTTATAATTTTTGTCATTCTTGTCATATCCCATCAAGTAACGTGAAGATGCTTGGTATGCAAGCGAGCGTTTTTCTCTCATTTCTTGGAAAACGATACTGTTCATACTGCCTCCGAAATATTCATTGTACATTGCTACAACTGCTCTTTGGTCTTCGTTATATTTATCGCCAACAATGAACATTCTACAATAGGATTGATTTGCTGGGTAATTGACAAAATAAACTTTGTTTTTGCTTATTTTTTGTTTTTCAGAAGGTTTTGTATCTGCTTTTTTGCTTGGCTTTTCGCTCATGCGGTGATGACGGAATAAATAGTCTTCTACTGCATCTATGTTTAAGTCTCCGTAGTAGGTTATTTGTTCTTTGTAAAGTTTTAAGTCTTTTATTTGCTCACAAAGTTGCTTTGCAGAAAGTTTTTCTATTTCTTTATCGCTCAAAAGTGTACGATGAGCATTTTTCTTTCCGTAAAGGGCATAAGAAGACAAACGAGAGAAACATTGTTGTTGTGCACTCTTTGCTTCTGCTCTTTCTTTCAATAATTTTTGTTTTATATTCTCTAATGCTTTCTCATCAAGGCAAGGATTTGTCAATATTCCATCAACTACGTCCAAAGCTTCTAAAAGGTTTTCTGTTAATCCTTCGATTGTAACTACTGTTTCGTCTCCGCTTGTGCTTATTCTAAATGTAGTAGCTATGTTGTATAGTTTTTCTTTTATTTGTTCTTGACTCATAAATGGAGTATATAGGAAATCTTGATAGTAACTTAATAATCCTAAATACTTGTTTTCCCATGTTCCTACTTCGTAACGGAAACTTAAACTATAACGTGTGTTGTCGTTGTTTTTAACATAAAGGATTTCTGTGCCGTTTTGCATTTTCTTTATGCTCATATCCTTTTTGTAATCTACAAATTGAGGTTTTATGTCTTCTACTTTTGTAGCTTTTACCTTTTTAAAGAAATCACTTTCTGCACTACGGTTGATTTGAATAGGAGTTATTGCTGGTTTTTCTACCTTTGCAACTGTTTCTGGTTCGTCTTTTAGTTTCTTTATAACAACATAGTTATTTGATTTAAAGATTTGGTTTGCAAAAGCTACAATATCATCTTTTGTTATTTGAGAAAGATTATCTATGTAATTAACCTCATCTTTCCAATCAACGTTTGACAAATAGCTCATCGCCATTTTCATTGCTCTTGCTGAGTTTGATTCCAAGGAACGTATTTCACGGAATTTCATATTATTGATTCCTGCTTGTAAAATAGCTTCGTCCCAATTTCCTGTCTTTAAAATATCTATTTGTTGAAGCAATATTTTCTTTAACTCATCAAGATTTTGTCCTTTTGTAGGGTAAGCTCTAAGTATAAAAGCAGTATAGTCGTTCAATCCATACACTCCGCTGTTTGCTCTTTGGCATAATTGTTTTTGATTAACGTTTTTGTCAATCAATCCTGTGTAGCCATTGTTTAAAATCATATCAATCAATTCTGCCATCATTGCTTCCTTAGAAGTAGAGCCTGCATTGATTCTATAAGCTATGGTAATATATTCTGCTTCTAAACCTTTAACTTCTATTTCTTTTACTTTTGTGATTTCTTTTTCTGGTTTAATTTCAAATTTTGGTAACTCAACGGCCTTCAATCCGCCGAAATACTTATCTATTATTTTGATTGCTTGATCTGGATCAAAGTCTCCACTCATTGCAATACAATAATTGTTTGGCACGTAGTATTGAGCGTGAAATTCTCTAATGTTTTTCAAACTTGGATTACGCAAATGTTCTGCTTCTCCTAAGGTTGTTTGTTGTCCGTAAGGGTGACTTGGGAACAAAGCTTTCAACATTGCTTCGTTTACTTTACGATAATCCTTTGTTAAGGACATATTTTTTTCTTCGTAAATGGTTTCTAATTCTGTATGAAACAATCTCAAAACTGGATTAGCAAAACGGTCTGCTTGAATCTTAGCCCAATTTTCTAATTGATTAGAAGGAATGTCTTCTTGATAGAATGTGTAATCGTTACTTGTTGCTGCGTTTGTTCCTTGTGAGCCTATGAAACTCATCATCTTGTCATATTCATTTGCAATGGCAAATCCTGATGCTATGTAAGACAAAGAGTCTATTTCTGCATACAATCCTTTTCTTTTTGTAGGATCTTTCTCCTTGCGATACACCTCATACAAATCTTCTATCTTTTGAATGTATTCTTTTTCTTTTTTCCAATCGCTTGTACCGAACTTTTCACTTCCTTTAAACATCATGTGTTCAAAATAATGTGCCAATCCTGTTGTAGCACTTGGGTCATTCTTACTTCCAACCCTTACAGCGATGTAGGTTTGTATTCTCGGCTCAGATTTATTCACCGACATATAAACTTTAAGTCCATTTCCCAAAGTGTAAATCCTTGCATTCAAAGCATCGTTCTTTACACTTTCATACTTAAATGTTTGAGCAGAAACGTTCAAAGAAAGAACTGCACAAATCAAAAAAGCAATAAATAATTTGATTCTTTTCATTTTATAAATATGTTATTAAGGTTTCTAAGGTGCAAAGTAAAGAAAAATATGCGAAACTACAAAAAAAGAAAAAGGTTCTCCTTGTTTGGAAAACCTTTCTTTTCAAACCCTGGGTGCGAGATGGGATTTGAACCCACGACCCTCAGGACCACAATCTGATATTCTAACCAACTGAACTACTCGCACCGTATTTGAGTTTGCAAAACTACACAAAAAATTTAATACCACCAAATTTTTATTCATTTTTTCTTATCTTTGCAACCATGATACGAAAGATTCTACATACTATCTTTACGAAATTCTCTTCTGCGGGACTAGGATTTTTAACTATTATCCTAATCTCACAAATTCTTGGTGTAGAAGCAAAAGGAGAACAAGCAATAATGGTGTACAACATCAATCTTATGCTAATGTTGTTTACCCTTATAGGCAATTCTACCTTAATTTACTTGATGCCAAGAAAAGACTTCTCAAACCTAATAATTCCTTCGTTTCTCTGGGTTGGTCTTTCGGCTATTGTAGTCTCTTTATTCTTTCCTAATATATGTGTATTGATTGCTTTGCTTGCTGCAATAAGCGAAATAAACCAATTTATACTACTCGGAAAGCAAAAAGTAGCACAAGCAAACATCTTAAAACTACTCTATCCCCTTGTTTCGTTTTCCTATATTCTAATCTTGTGGTTTTTTGACCGTTTTACAAAGGTTGAAGACTTTATAACAGCAATGTTTATTGCCTATGTTGTTTCTTTATTCTATGGAGTTTTTGTTCTAAAAGACGAATACAGAAACATAAAACTCCTATCGGCAAAGGAGTTAAAGGCAGATTTTAAAAATCTTTTTAAACTTGGCTTCACAAAGCAAATAGGTTACATTGCTCAAAGTATGAATTACAGGCTTTGTTTCTACATTTTAGGCTTTTATTGTGGAGAAAGACTTGTAGGTGTTTACTCAAACGCAGTCAGTCTTAGCGAAGCAGTAATGCTTTTCGGCTCTTCGCTCGCCTTAGTGCAATATTCCTCCCTTTCAAACAACAATAACGAAAAATCCTCTAAAGAGTTTTCTTGGAAAATGTGCAAAATAAATGGTGTATTCACTGCTTTGGCGTTATTAGTATTGAGTTTGTTACCAGCAGAGTTTTATTCTTTTGTTTTTGGCAAAGGATTTGAAAACATAGGTCAAGTAATAAGGCTTTTAAGCATAGGAATATTACCTTTAAGCATTGCAAGCAATTTCACACAGTACTTTTACGCAAAAGGAAACTTTAAAATAAGCACTTACGCCTCTCTAATAGGCTTGGTAGTTACCATAATATGTGGACTAATCCTTATTCCAAAGTACGCAATCACAGGAGCAGCCCTCACAGCCTCCCTTTCCTATCTAACAACCTTTGCAATCGAATTTTATTTCTTTGTTTTAAAAAAATAATTCTTTGTTTTAAAAAATTATTTCTTTGTTTTAGTAAAATGATTCTTTGTTTTATTTTACTCAAAGTACTCTGAAAAATTTTCAGGTATAGATACAACTTGCTCTTCGTAGATTTCGGCAAGTGCGTATATGTTGTTGATTTGTTTTATTATGTTTTGCATTTCTTGATAGTAGTAGTCAGGATTGTCTTTCATTCTATCAAATTGAGCAAAGCTTATTTTCAAATATTTGTTTATCATTGAAAAGTAAGTATCTGCAAGTGGTATGCGTATGTTTTCAAGATTCCAATCTTGGCTTTGAAGTAATAGTCTATACCATTGGTTTTCCAGTTTTTGTATTTTCACTCTTTCTTGTGCTTGTTGCGAAGAGTTAAGCGAGAAATATTGTTGCATAATTTGAGAAAATTGAGATGTGGCATATTGAATATACTCTTTTGATTTTTCTTCTTTATCCAACAATGCATAGATTATGGCTAAATCTGCTGTTGCAATAGGGTTATAATAATGATATGGTGAAATGTTATCCGTGAGAATATTGCTTACAATAAGAGCTTTGTCGGTTTTGTTGGTTTGCAATAACTTATAAGCTAAACAAATTATATTATCTTGATATTGATTCACAATTTCCCTTTCTATTTCATTATAATAGGAATTGTGATTTGTAAATCCCTCCCATTGAAATTTATGTATAAGATTTTCATACATCTTTTCTTCATTTATAGTCCCTGCTTTCAATGCTATGATTTCTTGTTGTGGACTTGGGATACTTGTAAGCCTATAAGCAAATCCTTCTAATTGCAGATAATCGTCTAATCCAAAATAATCGTCTATTGAATATGAAGAGAAATATATTGGTCTTTTTTCTATGTTTGCTGCTATTATATCTAATGCGACAAGTGTTGATTTACTTATTTCCAATGCTCCATATTGCCATTTAATGGTATCGCTATCCATTGTCAAGTAATATTTATGTGTATTGAGAATATGTATATCTTGTTCGTATAGTTTGGTAGTGTTTTTGTAAGAGTCTTTTATTACTTTATTTAAGTTTTCTCTATCAAAACTTGGATATATTTGATTGTAATTATATTGTTTTGAGTATTGTTCTTGCGTTAGATTAGTTTCTATTGGAGAGGATTCATATTGTGTTTGTGATAATTGCTTAATATTTGAATCATCATTTAGTAATTGTAGATTTATTACTCTAACATCTGTACGGATTCCTTCTACATTTTGAGCATACCAAAGCGGGAAGGTGTCATTGTCTCCGTTTACAAAAAGTATTGCATTCTTTTCGCAACTTTCAAGCATTGATACTGCAAAATTGCGTGCAGTGTATTGAGATTTGTGATTGTGGTCATCAAAATTCTCTGCAAACATATAAATTGGCAATGCAATGAAAATAGGTGTTATGTAAATAGGACGTCTTAATCGCAATATGTTTGCAATAGTTTGTGCAATTGAAAATACCCCTACTGTCAGCCAAATGATTGATGCTGCAAAGGAAAGCAAATAGACATAATCTCTTTCTCTTGGTTGATACGCTGCTTGATTAAGATAAATCACAAGAGCTATAGAGGTAAATAAAAAGAGTGTTGTATTTACAAGAAAGAATTTTGAATCCTTTCTCAAATGAGAGAAGATTCCTATTAATACAAGCAACAATGGTATTGCATAATAAAGATTATGACCTTTTCTTGCTTGTGGATTAATAGTTTGAGAATTGATATTAGTTTTGTCTTCTATGTATTTTATTCCTGTGGTCCATTGTGAATTTTTGTAGTCTCCATAACCTTGTATATCGTTTACTTTACCTACAAAATTATTTAGCAGATAACGGAAATACATATAGTTAAGTTGATAGGAGAAGAAGAATTGTAAATTTTGCTTAAATGAAGGCTTAAGCCTTTCTTCTCCATCTATAATTACTATTTCTTCGGCTTGGCCTACCCATTCTATATAACCATTTTCATAAGATATGTTTTCATAGTTCCACATTCGTGGAAATATTGTTTTTTGTTCTTTTGCAAATATAGGTTTTAGTTGTCCATTTTCAGTTGTTTCAAAACCTTTTGGTGGCAAGGCTGTGTAATATTGTCCGTAAATAAGTGGTGCTTTTGTAAAGTTCTCTCTATTGTAATAGTTTTTAAAGTTTGAGGCTGTACTTGGGTCATATTGATTTAGTGGAACACCAGAATTGGCTCTTATTGGTATGATTAAATATGTACTTAAACCTATAATGATAAATATTAGTCCTAATGTAATGTATAACAATATAGGTTTTGTTTTCTTGTAAGCGAGATAGATTAGTAATGCAAGTAAGAGTACAAAAATTATTGTTTTTATTATTGCGTATTCAGATAGCATCCATATTAAAAAAATTGGCAAAAGGAATTGAATGAAAAGTATTAGTAAAAAAGAGATTAGCAGATAAAGTAATGCTCCTCTTAAGGTTGTTCGTCTTTTGTCAAAATAAATAATTAAGCAAATAGCAGGTAAAGATAATAATGTAAGTTGATGTACTGAAAGAGATAAGCCCATAAGTAGGCATATTAACATAAGATTGTTTACTCTATGATTTTGAGTCCATTTTATTGCCAACCAAATTGAGAGTAAGCTTATAAATAATGAAAGAGGATAAACATCTGTTTCATTTGCACAAAACCATTGTGAATCTAATACTGCAAAGGTTAAAGCTCCTATTATTGAAGATGCAATTATCCCAGGATACATTTGAGTAAAACGTGATAACACATAAACGGAAATATGATAGAGCATCATAACACTTAATCCGCTACTTAGTGCTGACAAAAAGCCTATTCCTTTTGCTACAAAGGAAGCGTCTATTAAACCAAATATTGAAAAGATTGCTCCTAATAATTGATAAAAAGGAGCTCCCGGTGGATGAGGTATTTGAAGTGTAGAAGAGGTTGCAACAAACTCTGCTCCATCCCAAAAAGATATTGTAGGATAGAGAGTAAAGGTGTAAATTAAAGTGCTAATTGCTGCTATTATCCAACCAATGATATTTATGGTCTTTTGATGTTGCATTTGTTTGTTACCAATTTACAAATGATTTGTTGAATATATCTTCTACTAATTCTTCACTTATTTCATTTATCAAACTTTCTTCAACTTCTGAAAGTGAGAAATTACTATCATAATCCCTAAATCTACTGAATTGTGTTTGATAATTCTCTTTAGGATTTTTTGTATTTTCAAATGTGATTCTTATTGTTATAGTCAAACGGTTTTTAGCCGCTCTATCATTTGCTCCTATCGATGTTGGTGTTATGCTATATCCTGTTATTGTTCCTTTAAATACAAGATCTGCGTTAGAGTGTACTTGTAATAAATTGGTTGAAGAATTAATTTTACTTACCAAATCGTTGGTTAAATCTGAAGCAAGAGTTGCTTGAACTATACTTGCACGATTGGCAAATGGTTCTACTTGATAGGTATTAACATCAGGCGAGATAGACGCTCCTGTAAAGGAATAACCTCCTACACAACTTACAAGAGTGCCTATCAAACCTAACAATATTATTGTTTTGTAAAATCTCATTATTTAACAATCAATTTTGTTGCTTTTCTTCCGTTCACTTTTACGAAATAAATTCCAGATTGTTCTATTTCTATAAGAGAATTAGATGTGTAGTTGTTTATTTCTTTTACTACTTGTCCTAATGGATTTATTATTTGTATGTGTGAGTTGTTTTCGCAGTTAATACGAAGTTTTCCTTCTGTTGGATTAGGATAAACATTGATTGGGTTAGCGTTTGCAACGTCTTCTAATGAAGAAGAATAGTTTATCATCATATCATCTAAATATAATTCAGGGAAATTAGTTATTCGTGTTTCTTCACAACCAACTATTGCAATGTAAACTATTTCATTTGCTGGATATTCTGTTAAATAATATATTGGCATTTCAAATTGTTGAAATTCTCCTGTTTTTGCAAACATATCATCGCTGTAAAATGCTCCCATTCCTACGATTGTTCTTTGTCCTTCTACATCTCCAAACATCAAGGCCATCATTTCAAAGTAGTCATAAGTTGTTTCTGTTTCTGGTTGATAGTTAAATTTATAGTAACCACTTACACTTGTTGGTTGATTATCTTCTTCTATTTGTTCACCTTCTGTTATAACATTTGTTAATAGATTCATATAATCTTCTTCTGTGAGTTCAGATCCCGCACTTGAGATAAACTGCATCAAAACTTCTATATTAAAATTACCATTTGTTAAAAATCCAGGAAATGCTATTGAATCCATTTGCATTATTGCTGCAATAGTTGGGTCTAAAAATTTTGGTGCAATTTTAACTGAATAATTTCCTGTGTTGGCATCTGTTGATTGCTCCATTGTGCAAAGGTTAAATCCCATAAACCCTAATGTTGACCAACCTTGTGGCATATTTGCTGTCCAGTTTTCAAAACTTGGATTTGTAAATTGTTGTGCTTTTGCTGTAAAGCACATTAGCGATACTGCTAATACTAAAAATAATTTTCTCATCTTTGTTTAATTTTTAATTATTGTTTCTATTTCTTCTCTACTTATTTTGTTATTGATTGTTGCTTTGCTTATTTCTTCCAATAAGACAAAGTTATATTCGTTGTTTATTGTCTTTTTGTCGCTGTTCATATAGTTAAACAATTCTTGAACATCGTTTATTGGCTGTATTTTGTAGTATTTTTCTATGTATTGTTTAACTCTGTTAGTCGTTTGTTTTGATAAATTCTTACATAAATCAAGTGTGTAATAAATTCCACTTGCAACGGCTTCTCCATGAAGAAGGTCTTCTCCTTTTTTAATTGCAATACTTTCTAAAGCATGTCCTATTGTATGTCCAAAATTAAGTATATGACGATAGTTTTTATCAAAAGGATCTTGTTTTACTATCTCTTGTTTCAATTTTATAGCCCTATGGATTAGCTCTTCATTATTTACTATTTCTAATGGCTTGTTTTGAAGTATTGTTTCAAATAGATTTGCATCTGATACCAAAGCAATCTTTAACATTTCAGCTAATCCATTAAGAACTTGTCTTTCAGAAAGTGTTTCTAAAAAGACAGGTTCTAAACATATTGTTGTTTTTTTAACGAAAGTACCGATTTGATTTTTTACTTCCCCGAAATTGATAGCGCATTTTCCTCCTATTGTTGCATCTATCATAGCAAGTAATGTGGTTGGAACTAAATATGTATCTATTCCTCTTTTGTATGTTGCACCTATAAACAACGCCAAATCTGTTATCATTCCCCCACCCAAAGCTATTAATTGAGTGGTTTTATCAGAGCCTTGTTCTATAAGTGTTTGTATTATTGTTGTATAAGTTTCAAGACTTTTGTTTTCCTCTCCTGGATCTATTTCTATTATTTGTGCATCACAAAGGCTTTCAACCTCTCCTATCAGTGTTGCAAGACAATTATCATAGGTATTAGAGTCTAATATTATTACTTTTTGAGAATTCTTTTTGCGTCTTAAGATATTATTTAAGCCTACAAAATCTATTATTCTTTCCATTTTTAATGTCCGTATTTTGTTAGGAATTGAATACGCATTAATCTAACCTCTTCTCTTGAGTATTCTTCTTCTCCCAATTCTTCTAAAACCTCATCTATATCATCTGTTTCCATTTCTCTAAGAAGTTCACTTATTTCTTCTTGATGATAAGGGTCTATTGTTTCATTTATATAATAGCTTATATCTATTTTTGTCCCAGAGGAAACAATACTTTCGATTTCAGTAAGCAATTCATCTAAATCTAAATTCTTTGATTGAGCAATATCTTCTAAAGGAAGTTTTTTATCAATATTGCGTATAATAAAGTATTTTAATCCCGATGATTTATTGATTAAAGACTTGATAACTAAATCTTGAGGACGTGTTATATCTTTTGCTTCAACATAAGCATTGATTGCTTGCAAGAAATCATTACCATATTTTTTTGCTTTTGAAGCTCCTACTCCTATTATATTCTTTAACTCTTCTTCTGTGATAGGATATTGCACACACATATCAACTAACGAACGGTCTTCAAATATAACATAAGGAGGGAGTTTCTCCTTTTCTGCTATTTTTTTTCTAATACTCTTTAATATGTTGTATAGTTCAGGGTCTGTTGAAGTATCTGCAGAACTCATTGGAACAAACTCTTCTGCAAATTCACTTTCATCTTCAGAGAAATTCCTATCTCCTGCAACCTTTATTGGATATGGTTTTTCTTTATATTCAAGTCCTAATGGAGTTAGTTTCAACTCTCCATATCTTTCAATATCTTTTCGTAAAAAGTTATTGATTATACAATTCTTAGAAACAGCCTTCCAAAATGTTGCAGGTTTATCTTTACCTATACCAAAGCATTCTAACTTATGATGTTTATTTGTTTTAATATTAGGAGTTAATTCTCCCATTATAACATCTATTAAATAGTTAGATTTATATTGTTGTTTTGTTTGCTCTACAACATCTAAGAAATCTACTATTTCAGAAGAAGCTTCTACTTGTGGTTTTGGATGCAAACAATTATCACAATTACCACA
This sequence comes from Candidatus Onthomorpha sp., assembly GCA_045635365.1. Lineage (GTDB taxonomy): Bacteria > Bacteroidota > Bacteroidia > Bacteroidales > P3 > Onthomorpha. The sequence goes on along the minus strand of JAZRCB010000002.1, from coordinate 35,953 downwards.
ATTATCTTGCTGGTAATCTTCCCCAAAATATTTTAGCAATAGCTTTCTTCTACATTGAGAGGTTTCAGCGTATGATATAGTTTCGTCAATTAATTGTTGAGTAATTTCTCTTTCAGAAACAGGTTTATCATTTAGGAATTTTTCTAATTTTTCCATATCCTTTTCTGAATAAAAGGCTATACATTGCCCTTCTCCTTCATCTCTTCCTGCTCTTCCTGTTTCTTGATAATAGCCTTCCAAACTTTTTGGCATATCGTAATGTATTACATATCTAACATCAGGTTTGTCAATTCCCATTCCAAATGCTATTGTTGCAACTATTACATCTATGTCTTCTTTAATAAACATATCTTGATTTGCAGCTCTTACAGAAGAATCTAATCCTGCGTGATATGGTAAAGCTTTTATTCCATTTATAACTAAAGTCTCTGTTAGTTCTTCAACTTTCTTTCTGCTTAAACAATATATAATACCACTCTTTCCTCTATTTTGATTGATAAACTTTATGATTTCTTTATTCAAAAGTTTCTCATCTTTTGGTTTAAGTCTGATTTCATAGTAAAGATTAGTTCTATTGAAGCTACTAATAAATATCTTCGCTTCATTCATTTCTAAAGTTTTCAAAATATCTTGTTGCACTTTAGGAGTAGCAGTTGCTGTCAAAGCAATCAAAGGCACATTTGCCGATATAGTATCTATAATAGGACGTATTCTTCTATATTCAGGACGAAAATCATGTCCCCATTCACTTATACAGTGAGCCTCATCTATGGCATAGAAGCTTATTTTTATTGTTTTTAGTAAATCTATGTTTTCTTGTTTTGTCAAAGATTCTGGAGCAACATACAATAGTTTTGTTTTACCCGAAAGCAAATCATCTTTTACTTGTTGAATTTCTTGTCTATTTAGAGTAGAATTAAGAAAATGAGCAACAGAATTATCTTGACTCATACTTTTAAGGAAATCCACTTGATTTTTCATCAAAGAAATCAAAGGAGAAATTACTATAGCAGTTCCCTCAGATATTAAAGCAGGCAATTGATAACAAAGGCTCTTGCCACCACCTGTTGGCTTTATGACAAACACATCATTTCCTTCCAACAATTTTTCTATAATTTGTTGTTGATTTCCCTTAAATTTATCAAATCCGAACAAATCTTTTAATGCCGAATTTATCTTTTTTTGCATTTCATTACTTTCACAACTCTCCATATATCGAGTATTATTCAATAATAATGTGTAATTTTGCTGTCAAATTCAATCGTTTTATAACGTGCTTTTGAATATGTAAAGGTACTACCTTTTTTTTTATTAAACAAATCTTTTAAAAAAAAATAAAATTGTGAAAAGTGATTTTGAAATTTTAGAGATAGCAAAAGACACTATCCAAAAAGAAAGTAAGTGTATAGAAAAATTATTAGATTACATTGATAATGATTTTGTTTGTGCAGTTAAAGAAATCTTTAATAGCAAGGGAAGAGTTGTTATAACCGGAATAGGTAAAAGTGCAATAATTGGAAATAAAATTGTTGCTACTCTTAATTCAACAGGAACTCCTTCTATATTTATGCACGCAGCAGAAGCTATACATGGAGATTTAGGAATTATTCAAGCAGACGATATAGTAATATGTATTTCTAAAAGTGGAAATACACCAGAAATAAAAGTACTTACACCACTTGTTAAAGCAAGAGGTAATAAATTAATAGCTATGGTTGGCAGTACAGATTCTTATTTAGCAAAATCTGCTGACTATATTTTGAATTGCACAGTTGATAAAGAAGCATGTCCAAACAATTTAGCACCAACCTCAAGCACAACTACTCAACTTGTAATGGGTGATGCTCTTGCAGTTGCTTTGCTTCATTGCAGAAATTTCACAGCAGAGGATTTTGCAAAATACCATCCAGGAGGTAGCTTAGGCAAACGCTTATATCTAAAAGTAAGTGACCTATACGTTAAAAACGAAAAACCTAATGTTTCTGCAAACACCCCTCTTACAGAAACCCTAATGGAAATAACAAGCAAGCGATTAGGTTGCACAGTTGTTAGCGAAAATGATAATATATTAGGAATAATAACAGATGGTGATTTAAGAAGAATGCTAAACAACATAAGTATTATTGACACAAAATCGCAAACGGCAGAGCAAATAATGACAAAAAATCCAAAAACAATTACAGCAGATGCGTTTGCAGTTGAAGCATTTACAATAATGCAACAACATCACATAACACAATTAATAGTTACAGATACAGATAATAAGTATCTTGGAATAATACACATTCACGATTTAATAACAGAAGGCATAATTTAAAACAAATAACAATGAGTCATAAAGCAGGTTTTGTAAATATAATAGGCAATCCAAACGTAGGGAAATCCACTTTAATGAATGCCTTAGTAGGAGAAAAAATAAGTATCATCACAAGAAAAAGCCAAACAACACGTCACAGAATATTAGGAGTTGTAAGCGGAGATGATTTTCAAATAGTTTTTTCCGACACACCAGGTATTTTAAATCCACATTACAAATTACAACAATGCATGTTACAACAAGTAGAAGGAGCATTAACAGATGCAGACGTTTACTTATTAGTAACAGACTTGGGTGAGACATTAAAAAATAGCGACATACTAAACAAAATCAAACAAAGCAAAACACCGACTATTGTTGTAATCAATAAAGTAGATAACGCAACACAAGAAAAAGTTACAGAAATAATAAACTATTGGGAAGCAGAAATACCAAGAGCAAAAGTTATTCCATGTTCTGCACTACACAAAATAGGAGTAGAAAGAGTAATGGAACTTGTTAAAGAAAACCTTCCTGACTCTCCTGCTTACTACGACAAAGATATGCTAACTGACAAAAGCATGCGTTTTTTAGTTAGTGAAATCATTAGAGAAAAAATCCTTCTTCGCTACGAAAAAGAAATCCCATACTCAACAGAAGTAATGGTAGAAGAATATCTTGAAGGCGAAAACCTAAATAGAATCAGAGCAGTCATCTTCACAGAAAGAGAAAGTCAAAAAAGAATAATCATAGGACACGGAGGCGAACAAATTAAAAAGATAGGAATAGAGGCCAGAAAAGACATTGAAGAGTTTACATCTAAAAAATGTTTCTTAGAACTATTTGTTAAAGTAAAGAAAGACTGGAGAAATAGCGAAAGAGAACTACAAAACTTTGGATATGAACAAAAGAAATAAATATGACGTCATTGTCATAGGAGCAGGAGCAGCAGGATTACTTGCAACGCTCTTGCTACAATCCAAAAACAAGAAAGTCCTGCTGTTAGAAAAGAAAAAACAAGCAGGACTAAAACTACGTCTTACAGGAAAAGGACGTTGCAACCTCACAAACACTCTTGAACTAAAAGAATTTATTTCCCATTGCAGTTCATTGTGCTCAAATATCAATGAAATAACACCTGCATTAAAAGCCTTCTCTAACAAAGACACAATAAACCTTTTTCAATCTCTTGGAGTAGAGTTAATAGAAGAAAGAGGAAGACGAATTTTCCCAAAAAGCGGTAAAAGCCTTGACATATTCCTTGCACTAATCAATCAAATAGAAAACAATCCTCTAACAGAGATACGTTATCACCAAAGCGTAAAAAAACTAATCATAGAAAACAATAGCATAAAAGGAGTAAAAACAAGCGAAGGAAAAGAATACTATTGCGATAAAGTATTACTTGCCACTGGAGGAAAAACATATCCACAAACAGGCTCTGAAGGAGATAGTTTTAAACTTGCAAAAGATTCTGGACATAAAATCACACCTCTTTACCCTGCCTTAGTTGGATTAAGAACAGAAAGAGGACATCACGAAAGCCTACAAAATTACCTAATCAAAAACACAGAAGTACAAATACTACACAACGGCAAACTCTTTGCAAAAGAAAGTGGAGATATAACAATAGATGAATACGGATTTAGTGGACCTGCAATACTAAAACTAAGTCGCAAAACAACTAAACTACTATATAAAGACGACAATTTACAAATCAAAATAGACATCAAACCAAAAATAAAACAAGATATTCTATTGGAAGAAATCAACCAAACACTTGCTCAAAGACAAGGAATGAGTGTAGAGAATATTGTGAGAGCATGGCTGCCAAAAGAACTATGCTTTGATTTCAAACAATGGTATAGAGAAGAAAAGAAAAACAACAAAACACCTTTAGCACAAGCCATTCTAAACTATCTCAAGAATTATACAGACACAATAATTGGAGATATGGGATGGGAAGAAGCCATAATCACACAAGGCGGAATTGATTTAAAAGATATCAACTGCAAAACCATGGAATCCAAAAAAGTAAAAGGATTATATTTTGCAGGCGAAGCAATAGACATAGACGCAGATACAGGAGGCTTTAATCTTCAAATAGCCTTTTCTACAGCAGCACTTGCAAGCGAAAACATTTGTAACACAAAACGATGAAAAAGACATTAATACTTTTAATATTCACATTAACATCATTAATAAGCAAAAGCCAAGTTTCATACACCCCTTTGAGTGAACAAGACATTCAAAGAGTAGGAAGATTGTTACTTCAAAACAAAATAAACAGTATATTCAATAACACCTACTTTAGTTTAGGAATAGTAGATTTAGGTCCATGCGAACACTTCCTTAGTTACAACCCAATAGAAGGCGTAAGATTAAGACTTAGCGGAAGAACCAACGCCTCTCTCAGCAAACGCTTCTCTTTTGAGTGGCTATTAGCATACGGAACCAACGACAAAAAATTCAAATACGGAGCAAGCATAGGATATAATTTTGCAAAAAATGCCACATCTCTTTATTCATTCAAAGCAAAAACCATAAGCCTCTCCTATTACGACAACACTTATATGCCATATCTTGCAGACTATGACAAAATTCAATATTCCCTAAGCCCTTGGGATAACTTCATACTCTCAAGTCTAAGACAAGCAACACTAAAATTCTTCTATGAATTCCCAACAGCAATAAGCATCACACCAGCTCTTCACTACAAAAACTACTATTCTCGTTTACATTATGTAGATAAAACTATTACCGAATCAATACACCAAGACATTGAATACATAATAGGAGAAGCTAACATATCTTTTCAACCACAAAGAAAAAAAGCAAAAAACACCCCAAGCAATTTCGCAGGGCGCTTAAATTCATTGCCAACAAAAATTTCCTTAACCTATACTCACAACATTCCATTAAGAGCAATAGACAGACAATACGACCAAATAAATATCTTAGCACAAGAAAGAGTCTTTGTAAGCAATATTTTAGCAATAGATTTTAGAATAAATACAGGTAAAATATTTGGTTCAACCAATCCATATCTATACTTAACACCATCAATGTCCAATAGTTTTATTTCATCTACCTACGGACTAAATTTATTACAATACGGACCAACAACATATCACAAACAATACGTACAAACATTTGCTCAAATAAACTTTGGAGGAATAATCTTTGACAACATTCCATCAACAAAACAATATAGAATGAACGAGTTTATCTACCACAAATCCTTATTTGGACAATATATGCCATACCATGAATTAGGCATAGGAGTAGATAATATATTCGGCACATTAGGAGTTGAACTTATACGTTCATTATCCTTTGAAAAAGAAACCTCTCCCGGAAAATGGGGAATAAGAATTAGACTAAAAATTTAAAAACAATCTACTCCTTTAATCAAGAAACAGAGAAATGAAATTTGATTTTAAAATCATTTTTTCTTGATGAAAATTTATTTTTTCTTTAAGAAAATGAATTATTTCTTTAAGAAAATGGATTATCTTAAAGAAAAACTACAAGAAATCTTTGAAAAATGGAAAGCCTTACAAGAAATAAAGGTTTTAATTCTTAATTAAACAGTCTTTAAAGGGGCTTTAAAACTATGTTTATTTCCCGTAAAGCAGAAATACTTGCAAGAATGCAAATAGCGATTGCGCTATATTCTATGTTAATAAATGATAGTGTTAGAGGGAAAATAAAGAGTAGAAATCCGCAAACTTTATTTAGTTTATTGTGAGGGAGGGTTATTGTCTTTTTTAAAACAAGAGCTACAATCTTTGCAATAAAGATAATCAAAATCCATAGCCAAATCCATGTTGGTAAATCAATTTCGGGAAGGAGTTTTATGCTTGCACAAGTGAGAAAAACAACATCGGCAACGGAATCTAATTTAGAGCCAAATGACGTAACAGACTTTGTTTTTCTTGCAACAAAGCCGTCAAGCATATCGCTTAATCCACAAAAAAGATAAAGACTGAAAAAAATTGGAGAGAAAACCTCAAAAAACAATAAGCAAACGCCACATAAAATGCGAGAGAGTGTTAGGGCGTTTGCTATATTTCTTTTCATTATTTTACAAAAGCATGCTTATAGCCTTTGATGTCTTGCCAATGTCCTCTTGTAAAGTCGGGAACGGAAACGGGAGCATTGTTATTCTCTATTGAAATGCGAGAAAGTTCTATCACACTACACCATTCGGCAAGGTCATATACGTCCATATCTAATGGAAGTCCGTTTTGCAAACAATAAATCAAACGCCAATCCATTATAAAGTCCATTCCGCCGTGTCCGCCTACTTGTTTTGCTATTGTTTCTAACTCAATATGAATAGGATGTTTGTATTTTTGCATTAGTTTTGCTTTGATTTCTTCGCTTACTGCTCTGTGTACGTTTAGGTTTTCGTGGTCTGGAACAATAGTTGTGTCAATATTTTCTGGTTGAAAGCAGTATTGCTCTATTGGGTATTTGTTTGCAAAGCCTTCTGTACCGGTTACTTGATACATTCTGCTGTATGGACGTGGTGTCATTACGTTATGTTGCAAGTGCATTGTCTTTCCGTTTTCTGTTTGAATGAAAGTAAGGGTGTGGTCTGCGTTTTGAAATTCTATATCTTTGTTTTTAACACCTAATTTCTTTGCAAACTTTTTCCCATTTACAGATTTAGTATCCATAGACACCAAAGTCTTCATTCTATCTCCACGATGAATGTTCAATAACTGACAAATAGGTCCTATTCCGTGAGTTGGATAGACATCTCCTCGGTGTTCGTTGTTGTAATCCAAACGCCAATTATCATAATAGTAAGTCCAAAACTCTTCTAAGTAGTGAATGTATGCTCCTTCTGTGTGAAGCAATTCTCCGAATAAGCCTTGTTGTGCCATGTTTAGCGTAGTCATTTCAAAGTAATCATAAACACAGTTTTCTAATTGTATGCAATGTTTTCTTGTTCTTTCGCTTGTGTTTATCAAGTTCCAAATCTCCTCTAAGGACATTGCGGCAGGGACTTCTATTGCAACGTGTTTGCCATGCTCCATTGCGTAAACACCAATGTTTGCGTGATTTTCCCAATCTGTTACTACATATATCAAATCAATATCTTCTCTTTCGCAAACCTTTTTCCATAAATCCTCACTTCCATGATAAGAAGTAGGTTTTTCTTTACCTGCATTGAGCAATACTTTCTCTGCTCTTGCGGTTAATTCGGGGCGAATATCACAAAGAGCCTTTATTTCCACTCCGGGAATGTGGATAAATCTTTCCACAGCACTTATTCCACGCATTCCAAGTCCTACTATACCGATGCGAACCGTATCTATCTTTGGAGCAACTAAGCCAACAACGTGAGTTTGTCCCTTTGGACGTTTAGGAACTTTTGTTTCTATTACTTTTGATGATGTTTGACAAGACACAAATCCAACAAACACCAATAGGATTAAAAGATATTTCTTTGCCATAGGTTAATGTTATAAATATTTGTTTGGTATATAGTACGGAAAAAACGATTGATTGTTATGTTATGAGTGAAAAAATTAAGTAATTTTGTGTTTTAATACACTATTTCTTGATATGAAAAAACTATTTGTAATATTTGCGATTATTCTTTTGTTATTTGTAAATGCTAATGCACAACAACCGCCTTTGATGGGTTGGAGTTCTTGGAATACTTACGGAGTGGAAATCAACGATTCTTTGATAAAGACTCAGGCAGATGCTATGGTAAGGCTTGGATTCTTAGAAAAAGGCTATCGATATATAAATATAGATGACGGATATTTTGGAGGGAGAGATGAAAAGGGCAATTTGCTAATTCACCCTAAAAAATTTCCCAACGGATTGAAAGGCTTGGTAGATTATATTCACGCTTTGGGATTGAAAGCAGGCATTTACACCGATGCAGGAAAGAATACTTGTGCTTCATATTGGGGAAATCCAAAAGATACAATAGGAATTGGAGTAGGACTTTATGGACATGATGCAGAGGATTTAAGACTGTTTTTTGATGAACTTGATTTCGATTTTCTGAAAGTGGATTATTGTGGAGCAGATGCAAGAAACAATATTGACAGATTGGATTTAGAGGAAGAAAAACGCTTTAAGGAAATTGCCAAGCATATAAAAGGAGTAGAGAAAAAGGAGGTTTCTTGGAATGTTTGCCGATGGGCTTTTCCTGGGACTTGGGTTAGCGAAATTGCAGACTCATGGCGTATGAGCGAAGACATATATTTGGGTTGGGAATCCATAAAAAGCATTATTCATCAAAACCTTTACTTATCTGCATACGCAAGTTTTGGACATTATAACGATATGGATATGCTTGAAGTCGGCAGAGGGTTAAGCGAAGAAGAAGATAAAACTCATTTTGGTATGTGGTGCATGATGTCTTCTCCACTTTTGATAGGTTGCGACCTTAATTCCATACAGCCAAATGCCGTTTCACTTTTGCAAAACGAAGAGTTGATAGCCTTAAACCAAGATTTGCTCGGCTTGCAAGCATACGTTGTGGAGCGAAAGAACGATTGCTATATATTAGTCAAAGATATAGAAAAACTATATGGCAATAAAAGAGCAGTCGCGGTGTATAATCCAAGCGAAAAAGCACAAACTATGTCGGTGGATTTTGCTTTGCTGGATTTAGATGGAAGAATTAAAGTAAGAGATGTGTATGAGCGTAAAGATATTGGCACATTTAAAGAAGAATTTATTGTAAATATTCCCACACATGCAACAAGGATTTATACACTTGAAGCAAACAAAAGATTGGAACGTAGTCTATACGAAGCAGAAACAGCATGGCTTTCAGCATATCAAGAATTAGAAACAGGAGAAACAACAAAGACTGCAATATATGAAGAAGTTGAGGGATTATCAGGCGGAGCAGTAGTGAAGAATCTTGGATATAATTCTAAAAATGATTTGCAATGGAGAAACGTTTACAGCAAAGAGGGTGGGGAATACGAAATTACGATATTCTTTTTCGGAAAAGCAGAACCGATAAACATAGTTGTAAACGACAATAAGCCTATTCTTCTTACGCCAAACGAGAATAGCAACGTAGTAAGTCTAAAACACAAACTTAAAAAGGGAGAAAACACAATTCGCCTCTATTCTGATAGAGATACAATATTTAATATTGATTGTATGAAAGTTGTATATCTTAAATAGAAGCGAATTTTTATAATCTTTAAAAAGTGGATTACTTCCTACTTCAATAAGAATTCAGTAATTACTTTTTCTAATTCTTCTTCAGATTTTGCTCCAATCATTATTTGAGGATCTCCTTCTTTCGGAACAAAAACAAGTGTTGGAATACTATTTATACCGATTTCTTTTGCTAATTCTTTTTCTTTATCAACGTTCACTTTGTAAATAATGATTTTGTCAGCATATTTTTTTGCTAAGTTGTCTAATATAGGACTTATCATTTTGCAAGGTTTACACCAATCTGCATAGAAATCTACTATTATTGGTTTTTCTGATAATGAAACCCACTTATCTGGAGAGTTTTTGTAATCAGCAACTTTTGTTAAAAAGTCTTGTTTATTTATTTCAACAGGCTTTTGTTGTGAGTATGCAAATGAGAAAGAAAATATTGCACACACTAACATAATTGATTTGATAAATTTCTTCATAACTTTGATTTGTTTTTAAATTTTTCTGCAAATGTACAAATTTTATGCGAGTTTATTGCTTCTGTACGTTTTTTTCGTATATTTGCAGATAATTTTGTTTTAAATATATTTTATTATGAATAAATTATCATATTTAGTTATAAGTTTATTTCTTGTATTCGCAGGACTAAAAGGAGTAAATGCTCAACCTGTAATGTCGATGACTTCAGCAACTGCAACAAGTTATAATTCTGCGACAGTTGATGTTAGTTATACAAGCACAGGAGGTTGGACTGTTAGTAAGAAAGGTGTTATTTATGGCACAAATCCCACACCAACAGTTGGCAACGGAGGAACTTTAAAACAAAAAACAGGTTCTACTGTAGCAGATTTCACCTTAAATTTAACAGGTTTAGTTCCTAATACTACTTATTATGTAAGAGCATACGCAACAAAAACCGGTCCTGCTGACACAGCTTATTCAAGTAACATCTTATCATTTACTACTCCTATAGCAGTTCCCCCTACTATAACAACACCTACTGCTACGAATCTTCAATTATTTTCAGCTACTTTAAATAGTACAATTACCGATAAAGGAGATGCTTCACAATTTACAAGTAAAGGTTTTATCTATTCAACAACGCCTAATGTTAATTACGCAACAGCAACAAAGGTTACTGTATCTGGAACTGTAAATGCAAGTTCTATACCTTTCCCTATGTCTAAAGAAATCACAGGTTTAGTATCTGGTGTTACTTATTACGCAAAAGCCTTTGCTATTATCAAATTTGGTACTGCTGTAACAGATACTATTTATACAGACGAAATGTCTTTTACAACAGCACACGCATGTCAAAGTATTCCTACTAATGTTTCAATTTCAGAAATAGACATTACAAGCGCAAGAATTACATTTAATCCTGGTTTAGGACAAACTCAATGGCAAATCAAATGTGGAATAATTGGACAATCCGATGAAAACGCTAATATGTATGTAACAAATGACACAACTTATGTTATGACTAGTTTGGAAGGTGGTCGTTCTTATTCGGTGTATGTAAGAGCAATTTGTGGAAATCTGTATAGCGAATGGACTGAAATGAAAAATTTTGTTACACTACCTCCTCTATGCCAAAACGTAAATGGAGTTCGTTCTACAGAAATACAACACTCTTCTGCAAAAATTACTTGGAATCCTGGCAGTATGAGTCAAGATATGTGGGAAGTTGTTTTTGCTAAAAGTAATCAAAGCCTACCTGAATCAGGAGTTATAATACATGACAATCCTGTTTTCTCTCCAATAGGTTTAACTCCACAAACAGAATACAAAATGAAAGTTAGAGCAATTTGTTCTAATGGAGAATATAGCTCTTGGAGTGATGAATATGTTTTCAATACAATTCAACAAGGAATAGAAGAGGCTGATTTGAATACAAATATTGACATATACCCTATCCCAACTGACGGAAAGATTATCTTCAAAGAAAATAATCTAAAAGCAGAAAAGATAGAAATAATCAACACTTTAGGTGAAATTATCTATCAATCAGAAAAATTACCTGAATCATTTGACTTTGAAGACAAAAAAGGAGTTTTCTTCGTTAATATCTACACAGAAAAAGGTGTACAATCAAGAAAAGTATTAGTTAAATAATTAAAAATAGACATCAATGTTATCAAACATTTTCTTACAAATATCACAATCTGCAACAGAAGTAGTTTCTGAAGCAGTACAAACAGAAGCAGAATTAAATGTTTTTGATTTAGCCGTAAAAGGAGGCTGGATAATGATTGTATTAGCAATTTTAATGATTGTTGCTATATACATATTCGTTGAAAGATTCTTAGCCCTAAGAAAAGCATTAAAAGAAGACATGAACTTCATGGAGAATGTAAAAAACTGCATTCATAGTGGGGATTTAGAAGGAGCTAAAAATTTAACAAGAAACAATAATACTCCTATAGGAAAAATGGTAGACAAAGGACTATCAAGATTAGGAAGACCTTTGAACGATATAAACCAAGCAATAGAAAACGTAGGAAAATTAGAAGTTGCTCAATTAGAAAGTGGAGTTTCAATGGTTGGAACAATCGCAGCTTTAGGACCATCTTTAGGATTCCTTGGAACAGTAACAGGAATGGTAAAAGCCTTTTTTGATATGAGTACAGCAGGAAACAATATAGACATTCAACTTCTTTCAGGTGGTATATACGAAGCAATGGTTACAACAGTAGGAGGTTTGATAGTTGGTATTGTTGCAAACTTCCTTTATAGTATTCTTGTAGGACAAATCAACAAAATCATCTTTATGTTGGAAGCAAGAACTATGGAATTTATGGACCTTTTGCATGAACCTGCAAAATAAAGCCCTTTTGTCTTATGATACAAACAAGAAATAAGATAAATCCAAGCTTCGATTCAGCATCAATGTCCGATTTAGTGTTTTTGTTGCTTATATTCTTTATGCTAACATCAACACTTATCAGCCCTAATGCAATAAAACTATTATTACCAAAAAGTACAAGCGGACAAACATTAGCAAAACAAAATGTTGTTGTTGCAATAGATGCTAATTATAAATACTATGTTGAGAACATAGAAACAAGTGAAGCAGAACTACCTGAAATATTAGGTGGCTTTTTAAAAGACGTAACTGACGGAACGGTTAAATTACATTCTGACAAAACAGTTCCTGTACAATATGTCGTAACAGTCATAGATGCTGTTAATAAAGTCAATGCTCAACAAGGCAAAAAACACAAAGTTATTTTAGCAACAGAGCCAAGTAAATAATGGACGAAAAACAAAAAAGACAGTTAATAAGTGCAGTTGTTACTCTGTTTGTTTCGGCAGCGGTTGTATGCTCTTTATTTATATTTTCTTTACCATATCCAGATCCTCCTCCACCAGAAGAAGGTGTTGAAATGAATATGGAAGAACTATCAGATATTGGCAACGATTTTGACAATGCCGCAGAAGGAGGAGAAGATAATTCAAGTGCATCTGCATCTGATGATTCAAAAGAAAATACTGTTACACAAGATATTGAAGACACTCCTGTAGTTAGCAAAAAGAAAGAATCAGAAGTTGTTAAGAAAACAGAAGAACCTACTCAACCAGCAGTAAATCCAAATGCTTTATTCGCAAAAGGAAGGGTAAAGAAAGGAGATGGTGGAAGTAGTGGAATTTCTCAAGGCAGTGGCACAGGAGCAGGAGGAAACGGAGACGGAAAAGGAGTTGATTTCAACTTAGGAGGAAGAGGTGCTAAGGCATTAGTGCCACCAACAGAGGTTAGAACCGAGCCAGGAAAGGTTGTAGTGGAGATATTTGTTGATAAAGAAGGTAATGTAGTAAATGCAAAAGCCGGAGCTAAAGGAACAACTATTACAAATTCTAACCTTTATAGAAAGTGTGAGCAAGCTGCAAGAAAGAGTAAGTTCGCTCCAGATCCAAATGCACCAGAAGTTCAAAGGGGAACAATCACTTATAGATTCGTTTAATCTAAGAAACAAACCGAAATACATAATAAGAAAGGCTGTATCATTACGATTCAGTCTTTCTTTTCTTTGATATAAATTATTCCAACAGCGTTGGAGAAGTATTACAAAGCCTTTGGAGAACTATTACAACAGCGTTGGAGAGGTATTACAACAGCGTTGTAATAATTTAATTCTTGAAAATAAAAAACTAAAGTTTATCTTTTGTCTTCCCAAGTAAGAGCATCTCCTCTTTCTGTAACTATTCTATAACCCAAGGCTTGAGTTTGAAGTTTCAAATCTGACAATCCTTCAACGGCTTCTTTACCTACGAAGGCTTTGTTATTGTAAAGATTATAGAGTTTTCTTACATCCGTTGGAGAAAGATTTGGCATCACAACATTAGCTCCTACTTGCAAGCCTAATTCTCTTCCGTTTTCTGCTATTGAGCCTAAGGCTGTAGTCGAAGGAATCAAAGAATAAGGGAATAATAAACGCAAAATAGCAACTAATCTTAAAGTTTTGTGTAAATCTCCTTGAGCTTTATCTTTGAAAGGAGTTTCTTTATGTGGAATGAAAGGACCAATGCCTATCATTTCTGGTTGTAATTCTTGCAAGAATCTTAAATCTGCTATAATATTGTCAGTTGTTTGAAATGGCGAACCAACCATAAATCCCGAACCTACTTGAAATCCTATTTCTTTTAAGTCAAATAAACATTGTTTACGTTTGCTTAACTTCATTGCAGATGGGTGTAACAATTTGTAATGTTCCTCTATGGCTGTTTCATGTCTTAAAAGGTATCTATCAGCTCCTGCATTAAAATATGCTTGATAGGTAGATTTGTCTTTTTCTCCTAAAGAGAGCGTTACTGCACAGTCGGGATATTGTTCTTTTATTTGAGATACGATTTTGCATACCTCATCATCGGAATAATGAAGGTCCTCTCCTCCTTGCATTACAAAGGTTCTAAATCCTAAGGAGTAACCATATTTTGCACATTCAAGGATTTCTTCTCTGCTCAATCTATATCTTTCTACATTAAGGTTTGAACAACGTATGCCACAATAAAGACAATTATTTTTGCAATAGTTACTTATTTCTATTAAACCTCTAATATAGATATCTATTCCGTAAATTTCTTTACGTTTTTTATCTGCTTGTTTAAACAGATACTCTTCTTGAGGAGAATTATCCTCTAATTCAATTAATTGTTTTAATTGATTGTTATCTAATTCTTGTGTTTCAAAAAGAGTATCTATTAAACTAAACATAATTATTCTTATTTTTTATCAATTGTCATTTTGTAGAACGAACGATATACAAAGTAACAAGCTAATACAAAGAAGAATATTCCTATGTAAGGTGCTATTGCTTTGAATGAATCGCTGATTGCTATTTCCATTGCTAATAATCCAAACAATGTTGTAAACTTAATGATTGGGTTAAGTGCAACTGATGATGTATCTTTGAAAGGATCACCAACTGTATCTCCTACTACAGAGGCATCGTGTAAAGGTGTACCCTTTTCTCTCATATCTACTTCTACTATTTTCTTTGCATTGTCCCAGCTTCCTCCTGCATTTGCCATAAAGACTGCTTGGAATAATCCAAATAATGCTATGGACAATAAATAGCTTACGAATAAAGAAACAGCATTGTTACCACCTATTGAGGCTGGAGATGAAAGACAAGCTATTCCTAATGCGAAACAGAATATAGCAATGAAGATATTATACATTCCTTTTTGAGCATAAACAGTACAAATCTTAACAACCTCAACAGAGCTCTTTTCATCTGCTTTTTTAGGTGCGTTTACATCAAGATTTATATTGCGTTTTATGTATTCAACTGCTCTATATGCTCCAGTAGTAACGGCTTGTGTACTTGCGCCTGTAAACCAATAGATAACAGCTCCTCCTAATATAAATCCTAATATAGAATATGGATTTAATAAGTTAAGAAGTGTTGCAGGTTCTACTCCAAGTGTTTTTTGTATTACAAGAATCAATGAGAAAATCATTGTTGTTGCTCCCACAACTGCTGTACCTATCAATACAGGTTTAGCAGTCGCTTTGAATGTGTTACCAGCTCCATCATTGGCTTCAAGATAGTATTTTGATTTTTCCCAATCTGGCTTAAATCCAAAGTTGCTTTCTATATCTTCGTTTATATTTTCTTGTTCTTCTATCAAAGAAAGTTCATAAACTGATTGAGCATTGTCTGTTACAGGTCCATAGCTATCTACAGCAATTGTAACAGGTCCCATACCCAACATTCCAAAAGCTACAAGGCCGAAAGCAAATATTGAAGGGTAAAGCATTCCTATTTCGCTTAAGTAAGGTGAGAAGATGTAAGCAACAAACATTAATATTACGAATACTATACCTGTCCAAAATCCTGAGAAGTTTCCTGATACAAATCCTGAAAGTATGTTTAACGAAGCTCCTCCTTGTTGTGAAGCTTTTACCACTTCTTTAACGTGAGTTGATTTTGGAGAAGTGAATATCTTTGTTATTTCAGGTATTAATGCTGCTCCCAATGTTCCGCAAGATATAATTATTGAAAGTATCCACCATAAATTAGTGCTTCCTCCAATGTTTCCTATCAACAAGTAAGAGCATAAAAATGTTCCAATAATAGATAAGATTGAGCTAATCCAAACTAAATTTGTCAAAGGTGCTTCAAAATCCAAATCATCTTTCTTTCCATATAAAGCTTTACTCAATCCGTTATTGATATAGTAAGCAATTATAGAGGTAATTACTCCTAATATTCTCATAGAAAATATCCATACTAAAAGGTCTTTTTGAATAGAAACATCGCCTATTGCTAATAATATGAAAGAAACTAAAGCAACACCTGTTACTCCATAAGTTTCAAAACCGTCAGCTGTTGGGCCAACACTATCACCTGCATTGTCGCCTGTGCAATCTGCTATAACGCCAGGGTTTCTTGGGTCGTCCTCTCCTATTTTGAAGACTACTTTCATTAAATCCGAAGCAATATCTGCTATTTTTGTGAATATACCTCCTGCAATTCTGAGTGCTGAGGCTCCTAAACTTTCTCCTATCGCAAAACCTATAAAACAAGCTCCAGCAAGATGAGCAGGCATAAGTAACAATATAATAAGCATTAGCAATAATTCTACACATATAAGAACTACTCCTATACTCATTCCTGCACTTAAAGGAATGTTTAAAAGATTTAAAGGATTTCTTTTAAGAGAAGCAAAAGCCATGCGTGAATTTGCGTAAGTATTAATTCTTATTCCGTACTTCGCTACAATGTATGAACCTAAAATACCTAATATTGTCCAGAAAAGAATTAATAAAACTGCACCTATTCCAAACGATTCTCCATTTTCGCCTTTTGCTAAAAATCCAAAATATAGGCTAACTGCTGCTCCCACAAAAACAAATAGTATAGCAAGGAATTTTGCTTGTTGTTTCAAATAGGTAGAACAAGTTTTGTAGATAACGTTTGCGATATCTAACATTGATTTGTGAACAGGGAGTTTCTTAATTTTAAGGAATTGATAAATTCCGAATACTATTCCCAATAGTGCAATAAAAAATCCCCAGTGCAATATTCCGAACTCGTGAATGCTAATGGGGACTTTCAAATCTGCTTCGCTCGCCTGTAATACAGTAGGCAAGAGTACAATCAAACTTAAAGCTAATTTTTTCATTTAATATTTTGTTTTTTAAATAATTTCCTATTGATATGCTTGCAAATTTACAAATAAATATGAGAAAATATAAATTTTAAATATTTTTTTATGTTTTTTAAATATTTTTAACAAATCTTCGTTTTAATAAATAGTAAATAAACTTTAAAGATATGGCTGTATTAATGGAATTGGTTTCTGTGATGCCTTCTAATATTGATAAATTTTATGATTTATTATTGATAGAAAAGAATGGTAGGCGCGCTTTGTCCATACCTGTAGGAGAATACGAAGGACAGAATATTGCATTATGCGTTGATAAGGTAAAGCTTTCAAGACCTTTAACCTTTGATTTGTTGTGTAATGTTCTTTCTTTAGCAAAATTTGAAACTAAAAACATTATTATCAATAAGTTTATTGACGGAACTTTTTTTGCTAATATCTGTTGCATGTCTGAAAACGAAGAAGTGCTTTTAGATTCTCGTTGTTCAGATGCTATTTGTGTTGCAATGAAACTTGAAATTCCTATTCTTGTAGAAGAAAAAGTATTAGATGATGCAGGTTTTGAAATAGACAATAGCCCTGCTTTTCAATCAGAAGCCGAAAACGATTGTTGGAGTATAGAAGAATTGGAAATACTACTAAAAGAAGCCGTAGATAATGGCGAAGAAGATATTGCAGATATAATAAAAGAGAAAATACAAGAAATAAAAGATAATATGTAATTACCTTTTATTAGGGTGACGTCCCCCACATCTAAATCTTTCAGCCCAATACTTTTCAGAAAATCTTCCTATTGTAACACCTTTTGATGAAGAGGTGTGAATGAATTTATCTGTATCAAGGAAAATGCCAACGTGATTTATACTGCCACCTTGCTTATTATTAAAAAAGACAAGGTCTCCTTCTTTAAGGTCTTTTTTATTGTTTATTTGTTTACAAACCTTTATCATGTCTTGACTACGTCTTGGAAGGTCTATTCCATATATTTCTTTATATACATTACAAACAAAACCCGAACAATCAACTCCCTGTTTTGTTGTTCCTCCCATTCTATGTGGAGTTCCCAACCAATCTAAACAATAAGCTCTTAAATCGCTTACTTTATGCCTTGCTTGAACTTGTTTATTTTCTTTATTTGAAGAAATAGATTGCGGTGGCTGACTAACTTTACAAGCAGAGAATAAACATATAATCAATAATAAGTAAGTGATTTTTCTCATAACCCTATTGTTTTAATTTGTTTGATACATTCTTTTAGGCTATCTTCCCAATGCGGAATTTCTATTCCTAATATTGCTTCTGATTCTGATTTATCAAAGACACTATATTTTGGACGTGTTGCAAGTGTTGGGTATTGTTCTGAACGAATTGGCAAAACCTTTGCTTGTCCTTCTCCATATAGTTCAATAGCTTTCTTTGCTAAATCATACCAAGAACAAACACCTTGATTGCTAAAATGCAATATTCTTTTCCCATCTATATATTCTATAAGTTTTACTGCAAATGTTGCTAAGTCGCTTGCGTATGTTGGACTTCCTATTTGGTCATAAACAACGTTTATCACATCTCTTGTAAGAGATAGTTTTATCATTGTTTTGACAAAGTTTGATTTAAATTCCGAATAAAGCCAACTTGTTCTAAGCACAAAAGTCAATGGATTATTTTGTAAACAAACTTCTTCTCCTCTTAGCTTTGTCGTTCCATAAACTGATAGTGGATTAGTTTTATGATTTGGTGTATAAGGAAGTGAAGAATTGCCATCAAAGACATAGTCTGTGGAAATATAGATTAATTTTGTATTGTATTGCTTGCAAAGTAAAGATATATTTTCTGAAGCTTTTATGTTAAGCAATTCTGCCAATTCTTTTTCTTCTTCAGCTTTATCAACCGCTGTATAGGCTGCAAAATGTAAAACACAATATATTTGATTTGATGCAAAAAAGGACTCTAGTGCAATTTTATCACAAATATCCAAATTATGCTTGTCTGTATATATAAAATTATATTGAGGGTATTCTCCTGCTATTTTTTTTAATGAAGTTCCGAGCTGTCCTTCTGCTCCTGTTACTAATATATTAGTCATTACGCGTAAATTTATTTCTTGGTTTCAGTTACAAAAAAACGAGGTTGCTACTTTAAAAGAAAAGTCCAGCAATGTGATAAGTCGCAAAAGACAATATCCAAGCCACAACCGTTGTATAGGTTACTACAAAAACCGCCCATTTTGTTCTTGCTTCTTTCTTAACTGCTGCAAAGACTGCCGTACAAGGAAAATATATCAATGTAAAAACAAGAAAGCTCAAAGCAACAGGTGGAGTAAATACTTTTTCCGTTATTCCTTCTTCATTTATTGGATGAGTTGCTGCTTTTAGTTTTTCTTCTAAAATATCAGAACTCGTATCAGGATTATCTGAATAAAGTACTCCAAGTGTTGAAATAATGATTTCTTTTGCAGCAACACCTGTCATAAGTGATACTGAAAGTTTCCAATCAAAGCCAATCGGTTGCATAATAGGCTCAATAACCTTTCCTGCATGTGCAATGTAGCTTTCCTCAATATTATTAGTATCTTTCTGAGGGAAATACATTAAAAGCCAAAGTGCAACTGAAGCAATAAGAACTATACCTGCCATTTTCTTTAAATATTCACTAGCATTAACACATATAGTTTTTAATACAGCTTTTGCTTTTGGCACACTATATTCTTGCAAAGTCAATGTGTACGGAATATGATTGCTTTTGTTGAATGTCTTTTTAAATAATAGTGCGAACAATATTGCTAGAATCACACCCAACACATATAAGCAAAGCATAACAAGTGTAGAATATTTAGGAAAGAAAGTTCCCGCTATTATGATATAAACAGGCAAACGAGCCGAACATGACATAAAAGGAATAATTAGCATAGTTACTAATCTATCTCTTTTATCTTCAATGAATTTTGTAGACATTATAGCAGGCACATTGCAACCAAATCCCATAATTAGCGGCGAGAAACTTTTACCATGCAAACCTATTGCGTGCATAAACTTATCCATTAATTGAGAAGCACGAGACATATATCCACTTTCTTCCATTAATGAAATACATAGAAATAATATCAAAATATTTGGAAGAAAGACTATTACTCCTCCAACTCCTCCAACAATGCCTTGCACAACTAAATCATTAAAAAAGCCTTGTGGAATAGTTTCTTGCAACAATGTTGCAATATAATTAACACCTCTTTCCATCAATTCCATAGGATAATTTCCTATGGAGAAGGTAAAGAAGAATGTTAGCCCTAAAATACAAAAGAATATAAGATATCCCAAAATGGGATGTAGAAGAATTTTATCTAATTTTTCAGTTTGTTTTTGAGTCATTGATTAAAAAATTAATAAGTGTTGGTTTCAATACCAAGTTTTCTTACTCTTTCTGCATATTGTTCAAGCTCTGGTATCAATAGTTTTTCAAGATTTTTTTCTGGAGTTTCTCTATCTATAGAGTAAAGCATAACAGATTTAGGATTAATTTGCTTTACTATTTCCAACCAAGAAGAAAATTCTTCCTCACTTGTATTGTCTATTTTTTCTCCGTTATGTTCTCCTCGCAACAAAAGAGTTTGCACAATACATTTACTACCAAATTCTATTAGTTTTTGTTTTATTTGTTCAAAACTACATTCTACAGGCTCATTGATTAACTTATACATTCTCTCTGTTCCTGCATCTATTTTAAGTATTGGATTATCTATAAGTTGAAGTGCTTTAAAAACATCTTCTCTTACAAGATTAGTTGAGTTAGAAAGTATTGTAATTTTAGCTTGTGGGCAATATTGATTTCGCAATGCTATAACATCTTCAACAATACCAAGTATTTCTGGATGAAGAGTTGGTTCACCATTGCCACTAAAAGTAATACTATTTATAGTTGAATTAAATTCATCTGTACTTTCTGATAATTTTTTGTAAAGTGCAGCCTTGATATCTTCTCTCTTATTTAAAGGTACTTTTATGCTTGTATCTATTTTATTCCAACCGCATTCACAATAAATACAATTGAAACTACAATATTTCTTCTCTGTTGGTAGCACATTAACTCCTAATGACACTCCTAAACGTCTTGATTTTATTGGTCCGAATATTATTTCTTCAAATAGCATATCACTCTCAATTTTTTAAAATACTGATACGTTAATGTATTTTTTAGGGTTTTCTTTGATGTCTTCTATCAATTTGTTTAGATTTTTAGCACTATTGTCTAAACTTTTGTAGAGTTCTTCATCATTTATAAGTAAACCTATATTACCTTTCCCTTTTTCTATCACTCCAAGAACAGTGTTAAGTCTTTCTATGCTTTTTCCTGTTTCTATCAATGTTGTGCCTATATTTGCCTTTGCTGCAGAATCTACTATATTATCAACATTTGCGATTATATTTGTAAGCTTTTCGTTATTGTTTTGGAAGTTTGTTGTAATGCTTTCTGTATTTTCTATGATTTTTGCAAGCTTTGCTTTCTCCTCAATCATAAGATTATCCAAATTTGTACTAATACTGCTCAACTTGTTAGTTGTTGTTTCCAAATTTGCTATGGTATTTTTTAAAGAATTTTGACTTTGAGTGTTAAGAATCTTATTTAGACTTGAAAGAATACTATCTAAATTATTCATCATAGGACTGATGCTTTCTCCTAAATTATCAAGCATTCCTAATTCTCTTCCACTTGATAGAGTATCTCCATCCGAAATAATTCTCGATGATGAACCTAATTCAAGTTTTAAAGCTTTTGAGCCTAATAGATCTGAACTAAATAATAGTATCTTACTATCTTCTGGAATTTTTATATCGCTTCTAACAATGAATGTTACAAGGAAATTGTCTGCTCTATCGTTTGTGGCTTCTATTTCTTTTACATAACCTACTCTTAAGCCATTTACAAACACATTACTGCTAACTAACATTCCGCTTACATTGTCATAAACTGCGTAATAAGTGTTTTCTTTTTGAAAAACATCGCTTCCTTTTAGGAATTTAATACCAAAAAATAAGATAACTAAGACTATTAGTCCAAACAAGCCTACTTTAAATTCAGTTTTCATTGTTTAAGTTTTAACTTTTTCCTTTCTCTAACGCTCTAACCTGCTCAAATGTTATACGTTTACCATTTTGAAATACTACAACAAAGGCATCTTTATGTCCTAAAGACCTTACTTTTTGCACATAATTAGAAGCCTCTTTTTGAGTTGCAAACAATCCTGCACAATATTTCCAATAGCCATCAAACTCATAAGACCAAACATCTTCTAATCCATCAAAGGTTTTATCTTTTGTTGAAACTTGATTTTTCATTGAAGCGAACTGAACCCTATAAACTATGTCTATACCTGTGCCCTTTTCGTTTTCTTCCTTACGTTTTTGCTGTGCTTGTTGAGCTTTTTGTTTCTCTTGTTTTAGTCTTTCTTCTTCTTTCTGTTTTGCTAATAATTGTGCATCTTTTAGTTGTTTATCCTTATCTAATACATTGCTTGGAATTAATTGTTCAACAGTTAGAATAGGATTTTTTTTATTGTCTTTATGATTTTTGTACTCACAAATTGCTTGGAATATTGAAGCTGCAATCTCATATTGTCCTATTTCTGACATTAAATACTTTTCCTCTTCTGCATTAGAAATAAAACCTATTTCAACTAAAACAGAAGGCATTGCAGATTTTAATAAAACAACAAAATTAGCTTGCTTAACTCCTCTATTGATAACAGGAGTATTTGATGTTAAATGCTTCTGAATTTTGTCTGCGAACCAAAGACTTCCTTCCATGTAAGCATTTTGAAATAAAGAAAATAAAATATCATTCTCAGGAGAATTTGGGTCAAAGCCATCGTAATTCTCGCCATAATTAGCTTCTAAAAGAATATCTTTGTTTTCTTTCTTTGCCACCTCAAGGTTTTGAGCCGCCTTAGTTACCCCTAAAGCAAAAGTTTCGCTTCCTTTTGGAGCTTTATTTGCAGAGCTATTACAGTGAATTGAAATAAATAAATCTGCCCCTATCTTATTGGCAATCTGACTTCTCTTATATAATTCAACATCTTTATCAATTACTCTAGTATAATAAACCTCAATATCTTTAAGATGCTCTGTTATCATTTTGCCTAATTTCAAACTAACAGCCAGAGTAATATCCTTTTCCATACTCTTTAAGCCTACTGCACCGGGTTTATCTCCGCCGTGTCCTGCATCAATAACAATCTTATCAAACTTATTTATTGCACCATCTTCTTGAGCATTAACAGAAGAAGTACATAAAAAAACTATAAGTAATAAATTAAGTATATTTTTAAAATCTTGTCTTTTATTCATTTGTTACGCTTTCAAAATATCTAAAAAAAGCTTACTTTTGCAAATCGGTTACAAAGGTACGAATTAAAATTAAAAAAATTGACAAAATTGCGACACTTATCTGTTTTTTTCATAATGATAGCATCTTTTTTGCTACTAAAACCCTGCTATGTAGTGTCGCAAAATGATTCTATCCCCAAAAGAAAACCAACTCTACAAGCCAAAGTTGATTATCAATCAAAAGACTCTATAACATTCTTTCTAAATACCAAAGATGTATATATTTACAATGAAGCAAAGGTTGATTACGAAAAGATGAAACTACAAAGTGGTTTTATGACTGTGAATTTCGACACAAAAACCCTTGTTGCAGAACAAACAAAAGACAGTTTAGAGAAACAAAATTTACAATATCCCATCTTCAAAGAAGGAGCGCAAGAATACAATTCCAGGCAAATAAAATATAACTTTGACACAAAAAAAGGTGTAATAAGCAATGTATTTACCAAAGAAAGCGATGGTTATCTTCATGGCGAAAAAGTAAAAAAAGTTGATGATGAAACCATGTTTATTTCTTCTGGAATCTTTACCACATGCGACAATCCCGACCACCCACACTTTGGAATAAATTTCTCAAAAGCCAAACTAATAACCGATGACAAAATAGTAACAGGACCAGCATGGTTTTCAATAATGGAAATTCCTATCCCTGTAGGTTTACCCTTTGCATACTTTCCTTTTACCGAATCAAAACAATCAGGATTCCTTATGCCCTCTTACGGATACGCAGCAAACAGAGGCTATTACCTAAGAAACATCGGTTGGTACTTTGCAATCAACGATTATATGGACCTTGCCCTGCAAGGAGATATTTACACCAATCTTTCATACGCCCTAAACATTACTTCCTCTTATGTAAAACGTTACAAATACTCAGGCTCAATAGAATTTCGTTACGAAGACAACCACACAGGACTAAGAAACACACCAAGTTATAGCTCATCTAACGCTTTTAAATTCCGTTGGTCTCATCGTCAAGACAGCAAAGCCCACCCTCATCGTAGCTTTTCTGCAAACGTAAACCTTGTAAGTAGCAAATTTAATCAATACACAACCAATCTTTCCGACTATTTCAACAACACAACTACATCTTCCATTGCCTTTTCCTCTAAACTAGGTTCTTATTGGAATATGACAGCAAATTTAGGCGAAAGCTACAACGTCAATACAGGAGCGATCAGTTTGGATTTACCCTCTGTAAGCCTTTCAACCACACAAATATATCCTTTTAGAAAAAAGAAAAAACAAGGAAAAAACAAGTGGTATGAAGACATCTCCTTTTCATATAGAGTAAACATGATAAACAAAATAGACACCTACGACACACTACTGACCTCTCCTGACATATTCAAATCATTCCGTAACGGAATCGTACATTCCATTCCAATACAAAGCAATGTTAAAGCATTAAAACACCTAAATTGGACAAACAGCATAGACTACACAGAACGCTGGTATTCAAATAGTATATCCAAAGCCTATAACCCAGAAACAGACCTAATAGACAAAGACACAATCTACGGATTCATTGCAAACAGAAACGCAAACTTTAAAAGCTCTTTAAACACTCGCCTATACGGAATGTTTATCTTCAAAAAAGGATTTGTAAAAGCCATAAGACATGTTATCAACCCTAACATTTCCTTCACTTACACCCCCGATTTCTCACACCCATCTTTGGGATTCTACGATTTCTACACCGACAAAGAAGGCAAAAGAGTCTATTATTCAAGAACAGAAAACGGAATCTATGGATCGCCTGCCGAAGGAGCATCGGGAATACTTAATTTCTCTATTGGCAACAACCTAGAAATGAAAGTAAAAAACGCAAACGACACCATAACAGGCGAAAGAAAAATCATATTACTTGAAAGTTTCAACATATCTTCGGGCTACGACCTTGCAAAAGACAGCCTAAATTGGCAACCACTAAGACTCACCGCAAGAACAACCCTATTAAACAGACTACAAATTAACTATTCTGCATCCTATACACCATACGTCTTAGATTCTTTGGGAAGATTAACCAACGAACTTTTAATTAACAAAGAAGGAACACTATTTAAAAGACAAAACTCACAATGGACACTTAATGCAAGTTGGCATATAAATCCTAAAAAAGCCAAACAACAATCCTCAAACCAAACAACACAAGCCGATTACTCGCCAACAGAACTAATGTACTCACCTTTTGCAAATCCAAACGAAATTTTACCTGACTATGTAGATTTCTCCATTCCTTGGAACCTAACCTTAGGAATGAGTTATTCGCATTTAAGTTCCTATATTGTGAGTATTGCAGGCTATCATACCAATAAATCTGCCACCTTCACCGCAAGAGGAGATGTAAACCTAACTTCAAAATGGAAAGTTGGCTTTTCATCTGGTTACGATTTCATAAACAAAGATTTCACCTATACATCAATAGACTTTTATCGCGACCTACACTGCTGGGAAATGAGAATGAATTGGGTTCCCTTTGGTCCACGCCAAGGCTGGAACTTCTCCATATCAGTAAAAGCCCCAATGCTTCAAGATTTGAAGTACGAAAAACGTAACGATTTTAGAAATAGAATGGCGTATTAAGAAAACAATTCTACAATGGAAAAACCACCTTTTGAAATCACATCACGAATTGTCAATTTAATTGCAGAAATTTCCGCAATGATTGAACGCTATGCTATTCATTTAGAAAATGAAGGATTAAAGCTAAGAAAAGCAAATCGTATTCGCACAATACATTCTTCCCTTGCAATAGAAGGAAACAATTTAAGTGAAACACAAGTTCAAGACATTATTAACGGGAAAATAGTCGTTGCTCCTATAAAAGAGATTCAAGAAGTAAAAAATGCAATCAAAACATACGAAGCATATAATAGGCTAAATCCATTTAAAATTACCGACCTTCTCTACGCACACAACCTAATGATGAATAGTTTAATCGATGATGCAGGAAGTTTTCGTAAAGGAAATGTCGGTGTTTTTTCAGAAAAAGGATTAGTCCACATGGCTCCACCTGCCAATCGTGTACCTGAACTTATTGAAAACCTTTTTAATTGGCTAAACTCTTCGGAAGAACATTTACTAATCCGTTCTTGTGTTTTTCATTACGAATTTGAATTTATCCACCCTTTCTCTGACGGAAATGGACGTATAGGTCGTTTGTGGCAATCTTTAATTCTTGGTAAACTTCATCCTATTTTTGAGAATCTTCCTGTGGAAAACATGGTATTTTCTAATCAAGAAGAATATTATAAAGCTATTTCAGAAAGCAACATAAAAGGAAATAGTTCCCCTTTTATAGAATTTATGCTTAATATGATACTCACAACTCTTAAACATCATCAAGAATCACAGAATGTCGGTATAAATGTCGGTATAAATGTCGGTATAAATAATCAAGAGAAAGAAATAATCAATCTTATTTTAGAAAACAATCACATAACCATAGCAGAGGTTGCTTCTGCATTATCTTTATCGCAACGACAAGCCGAAAGACTTTTCTCTTCACTAAAAAGCAAAGGCATTATCGCACGTCAAGGAAGTTCAAAGAAAGGTTGCTGGATTGTAGTCAAAGACTTACTCTCCCTTTAACTTATCCCTTGTTTCCATTAAGGCAAATCCTAATAGGTTTAAGCCTTTCCAATTTCTTGGATCTTCAATACCCTTACTGCATGCTTTCAATCCTATTCCCCATATAGCATCATATGGACTTGCTTCCACTAAAACGCTTTCTCCTGTTTCTATTAAAAACTTTCCTAATTGTTCATTTTGAGAGAATTTAGCTATATTAGCTTTTAATACTATCTCATATTTTTGTTCATTCCATACTTTATCATCATAACCCACAATTTCCTTTCCTATTTGTTTCATTTTTCTTGGGTCTTTTGATTTTATAATTTTTTCAAAAGCCTGCTCATCTCCAAATAACAATGCTTTTTGAGCCATCATATATTGTTCGGCACAACAATAAGACACATTATCTATTTCAAAATTACACTTCCACCATTGACTAAAACAAGTTTTAGTAATAACTCCTTCTTTTGATGTATGTCCCCAAAAGAAGATAAAATCACAATTCTCTTTTTGTAAAATAGTTTCTACAGAATACTTTGGTTTCATATCAATAATATTTTTAAAATCTTCACTACGCTATCGCAAAGATATGAAATTATTAAATACATTATCAAATTAACAATCTTTTTTTGGGTTTTCAAACCACAATGATTTTATAAACTCAATGGCATATTAAGAAAACATAAAAAATAGACCTAAGAGAAATTTTATTTTTTCTTAGGTCTATTTTTATTAAATCAAAGAGTTATTTCACTCTTTCTTATTTGTCTTAAAACGACTTCTCTAAATCTTCTGATATGTTAATGATAAAGTCTCCCATTCTTTCAAGTTCGTTTACTATATCCATATAATAAACACTTGTTTGATAGTTCTTTTCGCCTGTTTCAATTTCTTCTATCTCTTTATCGCGAAGTTTGTTTCTCAAATCGTTTATGTGGTTTTCTGCATTGTAAGCATTTGAAATATTATCTATGTTTGATTTCTTTGCAAGCATAAGGTTTTCTATCATGCTTTCGTATGCCTTATCCACAAGCTCTACCATTTCATGTAGTTTCTTTATTGTAGCCTCGTCAAATGCTTTTTTATGAGAATTTCTTCTTGAAATAATGCGTCCAATAGCGTGTGCAGAATCTCCAAGCGACTCCAATTCTCCTATTATCTTATACATCGCTTTTATCTTCACAGAGGTTTGTTTGCTAATGCTTTCATTTGAAAGGTTATTCAAAAAGGTCGCTATTTCATATTCTATTCTGTCTGAAATTTCTTCGTACTTAACAAGTTTCTTATTTAGTTCTTCAAATTTATCTACGCTTTTTTCTTCTATTGCTTGTTTTGCATATCCCAATCCATTACGAGAAATTTGTGCAAAATGTATGATTTCATCTAAGGCTTGTTCGCTTGCAAGTTCTGGTGTTGCCATATAGCCTGCTGAAATGTATTTTAGTCTAAATGCTTCTGACTCTTGATTCTTAGGAGCTTTTACAATCCAAACCACAGCCTTTTCAATATATTTCACAAACCAAACTAAAATCAATGTATTGATTGTATTGAATAAAGTATGCAACATTGAAAGTCCGTATAATGCAGCTGTATTCGGGTCGGTTACACCAAAGCTTTCTATTATCAACTCCACAAGAGAAAGAAACGGTTTAAAGAATATCAAAGCCCATAAAACACCAAATAGATTGAAAAGAGTGTGAGACATCGCTGCACGTTTTGCTTGTGTATTTCCAACAGAGGCTGCAATATTTGCTGTTATTGTTGTTCCAATGTTTTCTCCTAAAACCATAGCACAAGCCATTTCAAAAGGAATCCAACCCATGCTAAGCATAATCAAGGTAAGAGCCATTGTAGCCGAAGAAGACTGCAAGACTAATGTAAGAGCAGTACCAAAAGATAAGAAGATAAGAACAGAACTAAAACCATAGCTTGACCAAGTCTTTACAAACTCCAAAACTTGTGGTGTTTCGTTCAAGTCAGGCACTGATTCTTTCATGAAAGACAAACCAAGAAATAACAAACAAAAGCCAACAACTATTTCTCCTATGTTTTGTCTTTGATTTTTCTTTGAGTTAGAGAACAAAAATCCCAATGCCATTAAAGGAATTGCAAGTATTGATATATCAGCTTTAAATCCTAACCAAGAAACAAGCCATGCTGTAACGGTTGTTCCTATGTTTGCTCCCATTATCACGCCTATTGCTTGCGAAAGGGTAAGCAATCCTGCGTTTACAAAGCTAACAACCATTACCGTTGTTGCAGAAGAGGATTGTATAATTGAAGTAATTCCAAGTCCTGTCATTACTCCCTTAAAAGGGTTTGAGGTCATCACCGAAAGAAATCCGCGAAGCTTATCGCCAGAAGCCTTTTGAAGACCCGCACTCATTAAATTCATACCATAAAGGAACATTCCCAATGCTCCAAACAATGTAAATATTTGAAGTATTTCCATAATATTATTCTTTAATTGTTAATTAAACACTAATTAATTATCCTAAATTTGTAAACAAAAACGAAATATTATGGATAGGTCAAATAACGAGTTTACCAAGAGTTATCAGTCTATGAATAGGCTTGGTAAAACAAGAATGTTTGATTAAGGAATTTTTATGAATAAGATTTAAAACATTTGCATTGATAATCTTTCCATCTTTAAGGAACTCTGCATTGTTTTTCCCTACACTACTTGTTCTCTTTGCAAGGTTTTGCACACGAGCAGCGCTAAAAGAAACAACCTGACGATGAAAACAAAACTCTGTTTCTAAAGAAGATAAATCATAATAGGTAGTAACTATTTCTGAAGGCAAGTCTTCTGTCGGATTATTTACTATTTCTAAATCCGACTTATTGCTCGAGCCCATTAAGGCCACCGCAACTAAAATTACGATAATGAGATTTCTCATTAATTCTTTCACAAGTATCAAATACTCTTCTTTTAGATGTGCAAAAGTAAAAAGAAAATTTCTATTAACAAAAATAATAGTATTCTTAAATTTAAACACAGAACTTATTTATTTGTTTAAACGTTGAAATAAAACAAAGTTTCAGCAAATTATTTCTTTAAATTAATAATTTGTTTCTTTGATTTATTTTATTTTTTCTTTGAATTATTTTGTCTTATTCTTAAATAAAACTAATTTTTTCAGTATTTTTGCAAATCATCTCAATTAAAAACCGATGAAAGAACAATTAGAATCACTAAACCCTGTAACAATCAATTTCGGGGAAAGCGGTATGATGATAGTAAATATCATTCTCGCCTTTGTAATGTTTGGAATTGCTCTTGGCATTAAGTTGCAAACTTTTAAAGACCTTATAAAAAAGCCTAAATCCGTAATCGTTGGAGTTTTATTACAATGGATTGCTCTTCCTGCAATCACATTTCTTATTACGTTGGCTTTAAATCCTTTAATCACTCCTATGATTGCTCTTGGAATGATACTTGTTGCCTCTTGTCCAGGTGGCAATATTTCTAATTTCATCTCCTCTTTATCAAAAGGAAATGTAGAGTTATCTGTTTCTTTAACGGCAATCACAACAGCTGCAGCGCCTTTCGTTGCTCCTTTTAACTTCTTTTTCTGGTCATCTCTCTACACCTACATCGTAAATATAAAGAGTGATATTCCTATGTTAGTAATTCCATTCTTTCCTATGTTGGAACAGATTTTGTTATTACTCGGACTTCCAATTGTATTAGGTATTTTATTTGCTCATTACTTCCCTAAGACCACTAAAAAGATAAACAAACCTGCTCAATATCTTTCTATCCTACTTTTTATGGGCATGGTGATTGTTTCTTTTGCTCAAAACTTTCAAATATTCATCGATAACATTTTCTATGTTTTCTTTATCGTCTTGCTACATAATGCTTCTGCCTTGGCGGTTGGTTATTTCGGAGGCAGACTCTCCAAACTACCTCAAAATGACGTAAGGTCCTTAACCATAGAAGTAGGAATACAAAATTCGGGTTTAGGGTTAATTCTGCTTTTCAATCCAGCAATTTTCCCTCCTGAGATTTGGCATGGACACTATGGTGGAATGTTATTCATTACTGCGTGGTGGGGAATTTGGCATATTATTTCAGGACTTTGTGTAGCCTATTTTTTCCGTAGAAAGAGTTAATTATATGAGCAAAAAGAAAGAAAAAAAGATACAAGACTTTAATAAACTATATTGGTTTCTTCGATACTATGTTGATTTCTCTTTAAGGCTATCCTATCGCAGCATAATCTATGTAGGAAAAGAGAAAATCCCAACTGATGGTGCAATAATCTATGCTCCAAATCACACAAATGCTTTAATGGACGCCATGGTTATATTGGCAATGGACACAAAACCAAAAGTATTTGTTGCTCGTGCTGATATTTTTAGAAATCCTACTCTGGCAAAGATTTTTACTTTTTTGAAGATTATGCCAATAATGCGTCAAAGAGATGGTTTCAACGAACTAAAAAAGAATCAAGACACAATCAACAAAGCAGTTGATGTACTAAGAGACAGAATACCATTTTGCATTTTCCCAGAAGGCACACACCAAACAAAATATTCTTCACTACCTCTTTCAAAGGGAATATTCCGCATCGCTTTTCAAGCACAAGAGCTAATGCCCGATATGCCGCTTTACATCATTCCAACAGGATTGATTTACGGAAACTTTTTCAGATTTCGTTCCACAGTACGCGTTCAAATAGGCGAGCCAATCAATGTAGGGGAGTTCATCGCCAACCATTCAGATTTTTCACAACAAGAGCAAATGACAAAGATGAAAGACCTACTTACCGAACGCATTCAGTCATCTATTCTTTACATACCAAACGATGATGACTACACAGCAAGTTATGAAATCTGCAACATCGCACAACCTATTGAAAGAAAAGAGCTATTAAAAGAGAAAGCCAACAAGAGAAAACACGGACTCAATTTACAATTAAAGGCAAACAACAACATACTAAAACGCATAAGCGAATTAAAAGAAAGCAATCCAGAAAAGGCAAAACAACTCTTTGATCTTGGCAATCAAGCAAACGCACTAAGAGAAGAAAAAGGCATAAGCATGGAATCTGTTTCCATAAAACGCCCTATCCTATCGCGAATAGTGAAAATCCTATGTATAATTCTAACCCTACCTTACACACTTCTAACCGCACTTCTTATCTTACCAATGGTTTTAATCTGCAAATACATTTTCACTCTTCTAAAAGACCCAGCATTCAAAAACTCTGTAAGATTTTTAATCTATCTTCTTCTATGGCCATTGCTAATGATTGTTTACTCCATCATAGCCTACAATCTATTCTCTTGGCAAATCGCCCTACCTTTAACAATACTCCTACTACCTTCGCCAATCATTGCACACGAAGTATGGAAAATATTTAGATTTATTCGTTCCGACATAAAACTCCTAAAAGAGAAAAAACTACGTCAAATCCACTCTCAAATAAGGGAAATAGTAAAGGGATAAGTTTTAAAGCGATATACTAAAATCAGGAATATACGAACAAATAATATTATAACAATTCTTCAATATTTGCATATTGAGCGTCATATCTAGTTTTAGAGGTAAAATCTTTTTGTTTTATCTTTTTGTTTTACATGTAAATGATTAGAATCTAATTCCAAAGTATTCAAATCAACTGCCACATACATTTCTTTATCTTTAACATTCTTATATCTATCGTCTTTTATTTCATTAGAATTTAGCATACGACAAAAACCATTCACAGCAAATAAATGTTTATTATCTTCACTACGATAATGAAAAAGAACATATCCAATAGATTTAAGATTTTCAACGATTTCCATACTATCCTTGGTCCATTTCATACCTATTGCTAATTTACCATTACTCAAAAAGTTTGCACTTTTGGTTACGTAATTTTCCATCATTACCATAAGCACACCATTTCTTGTAATTGTTGTTGTAGCATTACCATTAGAGATAAGATTATTTATTTTGTTTTCTGGATTTTCGCCTATTCCACATTTTTCAATGTAGAAATATTTGCTCAATTCTTGTACAAGTTTTTCATTATCTTTTTCGTACTTATCATCGTTTTCAAGTGCTAATGAAAATATATTTTTATTTGAATATGGAGTGTATATTTTACCTAACACATCTTGAAAATGCTCTTTAATATACATTTCTGCATTTACACCTGGACGTGCCAACATAGCATAAAATTCAAATTTTTCTTTGTTTTTATTTTCTGCTTTGCAGGCCTTGGTTTCTATATTTTTGAGCTTAATGTTTAATTGTTTGATTTATCGCAATTGAGCGCTAAAATGTAAAGGATGTATATTGATGGAAAGAATCATTCTTCTTGTTCGTAGTAGTAAGAGTAATCAATTCCCTTAATAAAGGTTTTGCAGTCGTTGATCTTATCTGTCAAAGCAAACTTTAATAGACGCTTAATATCTGAACACTTTTTGCATAGCGTTCAAATAGTCGTTCTTATCAATCTTACTCCAATCGACAATTTCTTCAATGAACGTCTGAACATAAAGTCTAAAAATATGCGAGCACTACAACCATTACCCTCCATGAATAGATGAGCTACATTCATCTCAACATATTTCTGTGTAATCTCACAAAGGTTGCCTTAGGTTTATTTTCAATTGTAGGCAAAATGGTCGAGAAATGTTCTTTCAGCTCTGCTCGTCAAAAAGTGTTAGCTGTATAAACCATTCAAAAAAATCAGTATTTCGCTTGCTTGGAATAGCTTTTACTAATTCGGTTATATCGTCTTGTATAAAGCAGTCCGTGGCATATTTCTTACTATCAGTAGCTTCAAATTTGAACTTGTGAGTGATACTCGCGATTTGAATACCATCGGCTATAAATTTCTTTTTAAGCCAACGCCAATAGTTATCCACTTTAACATAATCCACCTAATAGCATATATCTTACTCATTATACCTCACTCTAATATCAGCCACAATCCTTAATCACTGTGGCTCACGCACTTGTTTAATGTTAGCATTCGAAATCATAACCTATAATATATATAATACTTTTATCTTAAAGTATTTTGCAGGTTCATTAGACCGGGCATAACATATTTTTGGGAAGTGCCCAATTGTTTCATATTATATAATATAAGACTGAATCTAATACGATTCTTTATTGCATGTTTAATTTCATCATCTTTGTAATACTCACTTATAAAACTTGCAATATTTTGCAACATATGATCATCAAGCATAATCAAAGAATAATTGTCTCCCTGCATACTTAAAAGCATTGCTTTAATAGCATTATCTATGGACATATATATGTTGTTTGCAATTGCAGAGATAATATTCTTTCTATCATATTCAACTCTTTGTGCTTCAAACTGTAGTTGCAGTATTCCTATTCTATCTTTATTTTTTAACTTCATAATGAATATATTAGTTTGAATAGAGGACAACTCTCTATCCAAGCGTAATAACTCAAACTTATTATTTTGCGCCGAAGACAGCTGTTGTATTGCTATATTGCTATAAAATAATCTATTCATAATTTATTGTTCTTTAACAATTCATCAATCATTGTTTTATACTGATTTACCAATGCATCAAGCTCGGATTTGTATGGTTTTATTGCGTTTTCAATTTGCTGACTTTGTTGTGTCATAATTCCATCTAAATTTGCAATAGATTCATTTAAACTCTCTTGTCCTTTATCTCTTAAATCTTCTATTTCTTTTCTTGATTGTTCTATCTTAAAGAGAGAGAAGAAACTAAAAATAAGGAAAATAATAGTGAGAATAGCTGCCCAAATCGTGATATTTGTGTATTCATGTTCAATTTTTCCTAAATGCAACTCTAACATTTTTTCAGACATTATAGCTGAGGTTAATTCTCTATACTGGAGGGCTAATGAGTCAGATGCAATCTTTGTAATATATTCATTTTGTCCTCTCATATACTCTACATCCGCATACAACTTAATGAATACATCTTCTCCATTTAGTGAATCTCTTTGCCCTAATGCATTACTTAAACAAATAATTTGCCTGTCAACGCATGATTGCAAGTTATTTCTATGCTCAGCAGATTGATTGATGTAAGATATAACAGTACTTGTTGTTTGTTGTTGCATATTTTTATAACACTCGACTATCTTTTGCTGTGAGTCTCTAAGATTCTCATTAGATTGCCACAAATAAATTCCAAATAAAGTTACAATTAAAACTAAGACAAAGCAAAAACAGAACGAATGATGAGTGTTTAGAAACTTTTCAATCCTAGCCCATATACCTTGATTATCTATTTTTGGATTCTCTTTCTTTGAAATTCGTGAATCTTGACAAGGAGTAAATTGCTGTTCTTTAGCAGGTTTATATTCGTGTGCTTTTGTGTTCATTTTATCATTTTTATTGTTTCTTTTTCGTGTCATATTATCTTAATCATTATAACATTATTCTTTCACCATATGAGAATGTTTCTCATAAAATGTCTCATTGTGCCATTTGAGATAATGCCGTCTTTCACAATCAATGTAATCATATGACACAGTACAATCGTGTAAATATTGTAAAGACTTTTCATCTTCTATATTTGTGTCGTAAATCACATTACCAGTCTTATAGTCTATAGTGATGTAATTAGCTTGCTCAAAAAGTTTATCACAAATAGGACACATGAGAAGACCGTTATTAGGATTCATAGCATCATATGTATCCTCACATTTGGAATATGGCTTAATGTGGCTTGCAATCAACAAATTTTTAAAGTCGAAACCGCAAACTGGACATTTATGCGGAGTTTTAACAAAAAGCGCAGATCTAAACTCTCCCTGAACAGTTCTTGTCTGCACTCCTCTGGCTGATATTTTATATTTACCTTTTTGGATTTTCTCTCTCATATCAGCCGTTCTGCCATCATCATCAAGCATATCCAGTTTAGTGTCTGCAACATCTATTGAGAATGAGTCTGAATATGATAT
>JAZRCB010000001.1:0-4372 GCA_045635365.1 Candidatus Onthomorpha sp. | reverse complement strand
AGAAAGTATAACAATTGATGTAACAAACAATTCGGCAAATATAGTTACAGGAATCAAGCTAGACAGCAACAATTTGATTGCTAAAGATTGCGAAGTAAAAATTGTAAATACCAGCACATCAACAACAAATGCAACATCAGTCGTAGGAATACATCAAACAGTAATTGAAACTGCTACTTATACAGAACCTGTTATCGAGAACTGTTATGTAAATCTAACCGCAAACAGTGGAACAAATTACAATTTATATGGATATAGCGGATTTGGTAATTACGTTAACTGTACAGCGAGCATAACTAATTCGGGAACAGCAAATTCAGGAGCAACAGGGTTCTATACTTCAGGTGTTTTAAGTAATTGTTACGCTTATGCAAAAGGTTGCAAAACAGTTAAAGGGTACGATGTAAACTCTGCAAAAACTTGTAGATATATCAATTGTAAGGCATATGCAGATACAACATGTGCAGAAGGAAGCCCAGTGTATGGCTTTTCGGTTTCAGGAAAGTTAACTAACTGCCGAGCTATCGCACTAAACTCAGGAACAGGTAGTGCGTTTGGATTCTACAACGCAGATACAACACAAAAAATACATTTAATTAACTGTTTCGGAAAAGGATATGTTAACGCGAGTGCTGGAAGCTCACAAATAGCCGCTGGTTTTTCAACAAACGGTGATGCAACAACACAAACATTGATAATGATTGGTTGCGATTGTCCTTCAGAAGAATTAGAAGGAAAAAAACAAACAGATTCTGTAAGAATTGCTGGAAGCACAAGTGGAGCTAAGTATTCATTAATAGGAAATACGTTCTATAAAGCGCCAGTACGACATTCAGCAACAGGTGATAGCTATAACTACACAGGAAATATTATCGGGTAGGTGATAATATGACAATAGAACTTTCAATATTATTATCTGTTATAACAGTAACACTAGGAGTATTGACTTATGTTCTAAATAGGAATAAATACGGGAAAGAAACTAGCGATAAAAAAGTTGCAGAAGCGATTGTTAAAGCAAAAAGCGAAGCACAGACAAATGCAAAACTTGATGTTCTTATACAAAGCGTTTCTGAAATGAGATTAGATAATCGAGAAACAAATAAAACTATCCAAGATATTTCAGACAAACTATCTCGTGTTGAATCGCAAGTAACGCAACATGAAAAAGAAATATCAGAGTTAAAAGAATATCATCATTAAAAGAGTCTAAAAAGGCTCTTTTTTTATTTTGTGGGCAAAAAGAACTAATTATCTATTGACAATTTATGGTAATTTTGATAATATAGTATTGAAAGGAGAGTCAGAAATGGGTATTAAAAGAAAAATGGATAACTTGTCAAGGATAGTTTTACCAGTCGAATATAGACGAGAACTAGGAATAGAACGTGGCGGTGAAGTTGAAATGACTTTAGCAGGAGATTCAATAGTGCTTAGAAAAGCAGATTCAATAGACATTAGAGAATATATCAAGTCAAAGCAACTTGAAGAAAATATATCAACTGAGACATACAGAGCATTAGAAGATATTTTAGAAAAATTGAAATAGGAGAGATAATATGGCTGTAGAAATCGGAAAATTTGACCCTTTGTGGAATGCTGATGAGTGGCATGAGTTTTTGGTACACAACTTAACAATGGGAGATTACATTAAATTATGTAGTCTAATGGTTCAAGATGTATCAAAAATAGGTAAGGAAGTAAAAACAAAAAGTGATTTAGAGAAAGAAAGTGAGTAATATGAAAAAAGAATTAGTGATTAAAATAGGTGCTGGGGTAGTTACGCTGCTAGCACTAACAAATATGGTATTAAATGTCGTGAGTTTAAACAAAATAAGTGAAAATAAGAAGCAAATAGCAGAATTAAAAGAAGAAGCAAACGATTTGGAAGAACAATTAAGTGAATTTAAGGCTGAAGTTAAAGAAAAAACGGATTTATATGATGAAATGTGGGATTCACAAGTAAAAGTGAATGAGAGTTCTATGGAATTGTTTAATATTATCCAAGATGTGTTGTTTGGGTAGGTGCTGAATGAAAATAAAAGATTACTTAGTATTAAAAGATATAGAGTGGTATTTAGAAAAAACTAGAGATGACCTAATAAGAGAAAACAATGGATATTCAAATAATCCCATTGAAGAAATAAAAACGCTTTTAAACGGTTTGAAAAAAGTAATAACTAAGTTGGGAAATGAAGAATAGGAGAAAATAAATAATGGTATTAATAATAATAAGTTTAATTTTAACAATAATTACAGTAATAATTTTAGGGATAGAATTTGATTTTGAATATGGTGAAGTAACAGGATATAAATTAAGATGGAGAATGCTAGGTGGGTTATTATGGTTACTAATGATATTATTTGGTTGCTTTAAAATAGTTCCAGCTAATAACGTTGGAATAAGATATAACCCGTTTAATGGAGGAACACAAAAAACAACAGTAACAGAAGGATTTTATTTTAAAAATCCATTAGAAAAAATTTATAAGTTAAGTACAAAAATAGAAGAATTTAAATTTGAAAACATATCAATCCAAACAAAAGATAGTCAATTTGTAACTTCAATTCTACAAGTTCAAGCAAGAATTGATAAAGCAAGTGCAAGTGAGTATTTTAAAAAGTATGGAGATAAAAGTTTAGATGATATTCAATCAATTTTAGCTAATACAATTCAAAAAGAATTTGAAAAAGTAACAACTACATATAATGTAATGGAAGTATTAGGAGAAAAAAGAGATGAAATCGTTAATAAAACACTTGTTGGTGTACAAGAAGAATTAATGAAGGACGGTATCATCGTTGAAAGAATTGTTTTAGTTGATACAGATGCTGGAGAAGAAGTAGAAAAGGCTATTCAAAATGAAGCTATCGCTAAAAAAGAAGTTGAAACAGCTGAATACAAAAAACAAAAAGCTGAAATTGAAGGTGAAGCTAAAGTAATTGAAGCAAAAAAAGAAAAAGAAGCTAACGAATTATTAAACAAAACATTAACTGATGAAATTTTATTACAACAATTCATTGAAAAATGGAATGGCGAATTACCAAAAGTAACAAGCGATAACAATATTTTTGATATAACAAGTGTGTTAGGTAAATAATATGAAGAAGTCAGCAATTGAAATAATGGCGATAACAATTATAATCGCAATAGGTTTGCTTGTTCTTGGCTCAATCGTTATTGGTAATGGTGGCTACGAATATGTTGATATGAACGGCAACAAAGGTAATGCAGATTACTGCTATACTAAAGGTATAATGTATTGCCAAAATGGGAAAAAAACAATACAAGTCCAAGAATATTATAGGAAATAAAAACGAAGAAAGAACTAAAAAAAGTTCTTTTTTTAATGAAAATGGAAAAAAATGGTTGACTTTTTATTATTATTCTAATATAATGAATATGTAAATAAATATTGCGGATGGCTTTGAGGGATATATATTAAATTGTTCAATTTATTTTTCATTTTTTGTTTTCCCAAACAAATATTCTAAAACCTTTTTATAGATAATTAAATAAATATATATCTTTCAAAGGCATTCGTACTATTAGTTCTGTATGTAGAGTTTTGAATAGAACATTTAGTATTATTTAAAACCGTACTTATAGACACGTCATAGGTACATTCACCTCACATAAAGCACTGATTACAAAATGCAATTGAATTGCAAATTGGTAATTGGTGTATTGAATAATATAAAAACAAAATTCTTGTCCTTTCTAGTTTTTGAATTTATATTATTTAATACAGCACTTATCAATAAGTGCTAAACCTTTTTGGATTAGAGGAAGCACTATCTATTTTTAGTAGGTAGTGTACTGGTGATATATAAAATAAGAGAGAGCCTAAAGGTTTGTACCATATATTCACACTAGAATATAAGGATACAGGTTCGGTCAGTGCAGAAGTTGTAAGGAACAAACAACAAACCTTTATATCATTAGTACAGTATCTATTAGATACAATTTGCTCTCAAAAGGAGCAAACCCGTGTTAGACAAAAGTCTGCTAGGAAAAAAAGTATCTTTTTTGTAAGGGGGCTGTGAAAATGGCGCCCTAGTTTTTCTGCACGATAGGGAGTTGGCATTAACTATCGTTTCATATATGCCACTAGAGAGGTTTGAAAATAATAGTTCCGATGCCAAAGTCTATTATTAGTAATTCCTGATATTATCAAGACATATATGCTAAAAAGGAGCTGCTTGTATAGAGCTTCTTTTTTTATTTAGTATTTTTAAAATTTAATTTGACAATAAAAAAGGATTATGTAAAAATAAGAACAAATATAAAATACAAAGAAAAAACAAACCTCCGTAGTTTAGTCGGATAAAACATTGGATTTCTAATCCAACAATACAGGTTCGAATCCTG